>NZ_JAYSPC010000001.1:0-1535 GCF_043722275.1 Flavobacterium sp.
AAGATTGTTGATAAAGGATTAGCAAATACAATTGACTTTATTTGCCCTCCTCAGACAACAATGCAATTTGTAGAAAAATCTTCAGGACTCGATGTCATAATTGAAATAAGCGGGGATTACTGTCTTATAAAAATCCTTGATAATATTGATAAATGCATGAAACCACTTAACGAAATAATAACAAAACAAGAGATACAAAACATCCTGCCAAGCGATGAAACATTAGATTTAGCGTTTTCAATATGGTCTTAAAGAAAAAAATAAATAAACACGGATTAATGACAGAACTAAAGGAAAAAGCACACGCAGGAACATTTTACTTTGCAGATTTTGAAACAGTTCAACAAAACGATGTTCATTATATAACATCCTTCTCGATAGTAGATGCAAAACAAATTTTAGTCGCTTCAGGTTCAATTGACTATGTTGATGATGAATTGATAGAGCAATCCTTAAAATTGATAGAAAGATTCGTCGAAATATGCTTCGCAATTCCATCAAAAAACAACATATTTTATTTTCATAATTTTATAAAATATGATATGTTCTTTCTGCTGAATGGAATCACAAGGAACCCCGAAATGCAAATTGAAATATTATCAAGAGATAAAATCTTTTACTCAGTTTCCATAAAATATAAAACAAAAGAAGAAATAAGCTTTAGAGACTCAATGCTGATGATATCGATGTCGCTGCAAAATTTATCAGACGTGTACTGTGTAGTCAACAAAAAAAAAATGTTTGATCATATAAATAGCTACTCCGATTATTCTGAACCAGCTTTTATTAAACAACTCGAAATGTACTGCATTTCAGATTCAAAATGTTTATCTGAAGGATTTCTTAGATTTAGAGGAGACATAAAAAAACACTTTAAAATCGATAGTTTTAACTGTCTTACAGCATCCTCACTTGCCTTAAGAATTTTTCGTACTTGCTATTACGACTCAAAGAAAACACCAATTTTTTCAGCAGGCGAAAATAAGGATGCTTTTATTCGGAAATCCTATTACGGAGGCGTCGTAGAACTTTACAAACCAAAGATGGGCGCAGGATTTCACTATGATCTAAACGCGCTTTATCCCTCAATAATGAAAGACAACGAATTTCCAATAGGAGAAGGAAAATTTGTCCGCGGTTCAGAAATAAATCTTGATAATTTTTATGGATTTGTTGAGGTTGATGTCTTTTCACCATATAATAATAAACCTTTTTTGGTGATGAGGGATAAGCGAGGATTAGTTGCCGGGGTAGGTTCTTGGAGTGGCGTATACCACTCGGAGGAGATTCTATACGCGAAAAAACTTGGCTATCAATTTGAGTTAAAAGGAGGTTATCGATTCGAAAAAGCTAAAATATTTGAACGCTTCGTTACCGATTTATATGCGTTAAGAGTCGCATGTGGAAAATCTAGTGCGCTTGGAAAAAGCTTGAAAAATATTATGAATGCAATTTATGGAAAATTTGGAATGCGTTTAGAATCAACAAAGACTAATATAGTAACACACTCGGAATTTCAAAAAATAAACAAAATT
>NZ_JAYSPC010000002.1:0-61791 GCF_043722275.1 Flavobacterium sp.
TAAGGCAACTGCTACCTGCCCATTTGTTGCATTTTCTATCTTGGCTATCGGTAAGGCTTTATTATATCCCCAGATAATCGTTACAGGTGTACCGTTTTCAGGCGTATATTGCAAAATATTACCAGAGGTGTCATATTGATTGTATGTTATTTTATTTTCTAAAGTTCCAATATTAGCAATATTCGGTAAATTATTAGGAAATTTAGCTATATACTCATACTTAGGCAATACTAGCCCTCCCGTTGTGGCATCATTAACATAAATTGTCTTACTCTCAGTTAACTTTGATCCATTTCTATAAGTTTCAATATCTATTGGTTTTGAAATCCTATTAGCAGTAACTAAATTGGAATTTACAGGATCTGTAGAGTCAACTGAATAATAATACTTTTTTTCTATATTTTCATTTTTAGAATTAGATGTCGATTCATTTAATAATAATAATAAATCTCCATTAAAATTATAATTAAAAGTAGTAGTATTTATTATTGCAGACCCATTAAAGAATTCTGTTATTTTTTTTGTTTTAGGTAAACTAAATCCTAAAAAGTGCCTAAAAAATGGCAATTTTTTAAGACCATAATTATAAGTATAAAATATAGAATATAGGCAATCATCGCCAAGGGAAATATAAATATCATTAATTGCCAAATCATTTCTTACTTCATCTACGCTTTCTGTTATATTGGGCCTATTAAAAAAGTATTCATATTCCTCTTTGATTAAAGGATTTATGGAATCTGATGAATTATAAATTTTCTTTAACTTTAATGATTTATTAACCCAGTCGAAAGTATTTATAAACGAATAAGGATTTGCATTAAATGAAGTGTAATTACTATCACTTGATAGTATGGAGGAATAATATTCATAAACCGTTTTCCCCAAATAAGAATTAGTATTACCATAAATCTGCTCCTCTATATATTGATAAGCAACATTACTCCCATTGGATGTATTATAGACGCCATCTGAACTATAGGACCAGTAGATTCTATTATTCATTCCACATGGTATCCCACATTGATTATCAACATAACGATCAAATTTCACTCTTCTTTGTGAAAAAGATGGTACAAAATACGCTAAACCACTTTCTGAAAAATCATCTGAATATTTATAAACTCTTTTTTTGACTATAGAATTTTTGTCACTTATATCTATTTCTTTAATTCTTGCTCCACCTATTAAATAAACATTATTATTATATAACTGATTAAAGTCTCTTTTAACATCATCTACATTATAGTTAAAATTAAAAGGTCTATTATTAAGCTGCGGAGTCAATAATTTATTATAAGTAAATGAAATTTCAATTTCAAAAGTATCATAATTATCATTCAATAAGTTTGAAGCATAATACGAAATATATTTTTCATTATTAAGTATACTTGTACTCATAGCCCCAGAGCCAGGCAAGAGAGTTTTTACCCCATTTTTAATTAAATATTTTTTTTGTTCAACACCCATGTTTAATTGGCTAGCATTTGTTATTCCAAGTGCTGTTTTATCAAAATTATGAGACTGACTATTTGTATATAACAAACCTATACTCTTTACATTTGTGCTATTAATTGGAAAGCTAGTTCTAAAAATATACTTTTTCTCGTATTGATTTAGAGTAACTATTTCTGAAGGCTGAGGGTATCCAAAGTAAATGCCATCAGTATAACTTTGACTAAAAAGTCCATAAATATTACTATTATAATTTTGCAACGTTTGATTTACAGGTAAATATTTGTTTGCTAAACAAAAAAATGTTTGATCGGTATTGTTAGAAAGTTTTCCAAAATTGTTTTCATATACATATTCTTGTTTTCCACCAGTTGGATAGGTAATGCTTTTTAATAAAAAAGTATTAAAAGTTTGAGTATTAGTATTTTTATTAGCTCCCAAATAATAGCCGTCCATAATATTAGGGTTTTCTTGACCAGTCGTGATATTGGTAGAATATTTTACACGAGAAGGGACACCACCACTTTGAATAGTCCCATTGTAGTAACCCCAAAAATCACTACCGCCATTTAATCGATCTGGAATATTAGCATCATAATAAGAAAAAGAATATGACTGCTTTTCTGTATTTATATTGTTAAATATATCAATACTATCCAATTTTAACCTTTTCCCACTGTTTTCAGTAAAATTATCACTTGAAATATTTGCCAAATTATTTACAAAATAAGAATAATTAAAGATTATCGTTTTAAGAACTTGGTTAGCGCTATTTCTAAAAATAATAGAATGCAATTTAGGAAATTGTTTTAAATCCTGTCTATTTGTCTCAGCAATAAATTCTATTTTACCTTCTGAATACGTTATCTCAGAAATATAACTTGATTCTAAATTGATTAATTGATCATTGCTTGTTGTCGTTGAAAAGTTTTCCATGTAAACTACTGGTCTTTCGTAGTTCTTTAAGCTATATAAGTTATATGAAAAAGAAATTAATTGGTTTTTAATGTTTTCAATTTTGCTTATATTCCAAGAATTATAAAAATTATGAATTAGTGGATTTGTTCTTTCTTTTGCATTTGAATCCATTCCATAAAAATATTTAATGCCACTATCATCTGTAATTTTAATATTATTAATTTTATTTGATTGATAGTCCACTTGAATTTTATCCATATTTGAAGGAAAACTAATAAATTTTTGTTTTACTTGCGAAAACAAAAATTTAGCACTTGAATTAGCCGTTGAATAATTAAATTCATCAGGACGGTAATCAGAGTTAGTGTCCTCTTTTTTTAATTCATAAGATAAGGTTTCTAAACTTGATGGCTTTCCAGCATTATTGTCAGAAAAATTTTTAATTCCTTGTATTGAAGTTAGTGAGTTTGAATCAAGTTGAAAAAACAAACGGCTCTCATCAGGAATACCATTTTCTTTTCGAGATACTTTGTATCCTGCATTTAAACTCCAACCTAGTCCTACCCATGTTGCTTTTTCATCAACTTTTATACCATCTGAATGATAACTTAATGAAATAGGGACAGAAACACCATCAATATTGATTTCTCCTAAATTAATGTCAATATTAGGCATTCCAGTATTATATCCTACAGGAGTATCTACAAATTGATTAAATTTATATGTTTCTGGAGAAGAAGGATTTATTTTTGGTAAATATGCATTACTGTTTTGGCCATGTACAATAGTACTAAATAATACAAAAGATATTAATATTTTTATTTTTTTCATTTTGTTTAACCTTTTTTTTAAAATTACTTTCGATAATGCAAATCTTCTATAGGCTAATGCCTAAATTATGCATAACTAATATTCTCGGAAATCATGTACTCCCGTTTATATCTAATCTCCCATAAACTAAAAGCTAATTTTTAATACTTGCATAAATATGCATCAAAAGAACTATTTTGCTTCATTTTTATTTTTTGTTTTTTATTTTTTCTCACAGATTGCTTCAAATAATCTTATAGCATTACAGTAAATCGTGAAGTTAGTGTATCTCTTAATAGATTTCAAAGTATATAGTACTATTGAAATATTTGGTATTCCAATAATGACCAATAGGAATTTGATCATATAACGGTGTATTCAAAAGTTTGAGAACTTTAAAAGATATTTTAGAAAAACTAATAAAATATAGAAAGAATAAAATTGCAGATAATCTTTTACTGACATAACTATGTAATGAAATTTTATATATCGATGAGGAAACATCACACAAGATTATAACAATAATATTTAATTAACAAATATTTACCACTTATCTTTCTGACAAAAATTTAGATTGTTTTTTTGAACTGTGATTATGATTTATAGAAAACTAACATCTAAGGCATATCTTTTAAAATTCATATTACGTTTTGTTATTTTGATAATCATTAAAATATGATAAATTAGCAAGAAGTTCTACTAAAAAACTAATATAACTTTAATACATAAAGACAGTCGGAATCATATGTAACATCTTCAAAGAAAATATTGTTTAATTTGGAGGTATAATAGAGATAATTTTTTCCATTTATCACGAACTTGGAATAACAGGTCCTTGTTTTTATGAAGAATGTTAAGATTATAAAAAATTTGAATTCAAGCAGGAAGTTTTCTGGAAATCAAAATTAAACGAATCCATAAGATTGAAAAAATTTAGGAAAAAAGTTTGAAGGTTATATTTAAAAAAGTCAAAAGCATCTTTCCTATAAATATTAAATCTTCAAAAACTAATTAGATATTTGAATGTTTTCCTCTACTAAGACAAGCTTTAAAGAAATCCAGAGTTTTTTACAAAAAATCTTTTTCTAAAACAACCTTCAAAATCCCCAACAACCATTTCATTAATTTCACCTAAAAATTCAAATTCATTTAAAGGAAACATTTCAAGGACCATTTCTAAAATTAGCGAAACATTTACAGGATTTTTGTTTGTGCTTGACTTTATATGACCTTCATTCTCTAATGTTAAAATGCACATTTTTAGCATATTTGTAATCACACAACCAAGCTCATAATAATTGATTTTAATTTGAGCCGTATAAAATTCTGATGTATTATTATCCGAGTTTAAAGTGTTGAAATACTTTTCTATTATTTTTTTAAGATTCTCTAATTTTTTAGTTTCATTCGTTTCCATAATGTAAGATTTATTTTTTTCTGCATAGTTCAGAAAATTTTTACCACAAAACAGGAACATATATGACTGGACATATACGTTCCTGTTTTCTTGATTACTTAATTATAATTTTCAACTCTGTAATAAGTAAGAATGAGAAAAACTGAAATATCGGAATCTGTTAAGATAATTGGAAATTATAAAAAGGAAATTATAAAAGAAAAAAATCTAAAAGTAAGATATATAGCTCACGATTCAGATTTAGATGTTGAAGCGTTGACGATATATGTCTGGCAAACAAATTATGGGAATCGACAAGCTTATCCGAATCAGTAAGGCTTTGAATGTAGAAATATCAGAATTATTTAGAAAAATATAATTCTGATATTATAGAAAAAATAGATTAATCAGAAGAAAGAATTTAACCAATATCGCAACGCAGTGTGGTAAGCAATTTTTTGAAACCCTCCTTTTCATATGCTTTTATTGCCGCTTCGTGTTCGTGGTAAACTTCAAGCCTAACTTCGGTAATTCCTTTAGATAAAACCCAGTTTTTTAGATCTTTAATTAACAAATGGCTAATTCCGTTTCCTCTAAATTCCGGTTTCACAAAAATAAAACCCAGATATCCAAAGAATTTATGCTTTTCGTAAACCTTTCCCGCCCGGATTTGCCCATATCCACAACCAATAACTTTATTATCATATTCGGCAACCAGAACTTCTGTTTTCTTATCTAAAATAAGTTCCTGAATGTCATAATACACTATTTTTCCATCAATTAATGTGGGATCAAAAGGTCGTTCTGCTTCAACTAATTCCTCTAAAAATTGAGTAAGTTGTGGCAAATCATTATTTGTGGCGCTTCTGGTCGTGATATTTTTTATCTCTATATTCATATCTAATGTATTTAAAATCCTTTGTCATAAATTTAAAATGCAGAAAATCCACATTAATAAAAACAAAAAAGACCACTCCAAAAGGAACAGTCTTATATATCGTGATAGTAAATTTTGGCTTAAGCCAAAAATAAAGCTCCTTTATTATAATTGAATAAAACCAAATCATAAGGTACTAAAAGCGGCGCAATTTTCTCTGAAGATGCGTTGAATTGTATTCCGTTATGTTTTCTGAACAAATAAATTTCTTTCAGGCAATTTGATAAACTCTGATGAATTGCCGTTGTAAATAATGGCAATTGCTTATCATCTTCTAATAAATCAATTTGGTAATTTGAACTGCTTTTAGACAAATTATTACCTATTACTCGAATTGTAAATGTTTTAGATTTTCCGTGTTGTTCACCTTGATATTGTACTACCATAATTTTATAATTAAAAAGGTTAGAATATATTTTATTTTATTTCGAATGCAAATTGAAGAATTAAAGTTATGAAAAAAAAGCAAATTGCTAAAAAATACTATCAAAAATTATATATAATTTTTATCTAACAAAATATCAATAATTTCAAAGCTTAAAAACCGAAAGAATTTATGTTTTACATTCCCATTTCTCAAACTATCAAACTTGTAATTTTTTACTTAAATTTGATCAACTAATCATAAAAACCTAATATTATGAACATGAACCCTCTTGCTTTAGTTTTATCAGCATTTGTTACACTATTTGTTGGTTTTGGTACAACCCAAAAGTGTTTGGAACAATCTGGATGCGGGAAAGCAATCTCACACAAGAACAGTTTAAAACCGGAAGTATGCTTAAAATATTTGGGCTTACGTATATTTTCTCCTTAATGATCACGCTTACGCTGATGTCGTTAACCGTACATCAATCTGGTGCAATTGGCATGGTTGGCGGACCGCCGTTAATAGATAGCGCAAAACCGTCATTTAAAGCATTTATGACAGATTATGGACAAGCTTACAGAACCTTTAAACACGGCGCATTACATGGTTTTATGTCCGGATTATTCTTTGCTTTTCCTATTATTGGAGTGAATGGTTTATTCGAAAGAAAATCATGGAGATACATCTTTATTCATGCCGGATATTGGATTGTGACGCTTACTTTAATGGGCGGAATCATCTGCGCATATGTATAAACACAAAAACAGAAACCCATTTGAATTCAAAATTTAAATGGGTTTTTCTTAATAATAACTTAAACAAACTGAGTTATTATAAATATTACCTAATTTTGAAAAAATTAGCTGACTCTTTTGAATACAACTTACTCTTTTCAAATTTACAATAGCGCGTCATTATTACCTCAGGAATGGAATTCGCTGGCTGTAAATAATATTTTTTTGACGAAAGAATATCTCGAAGTGCTGGAAAACTCTTGTCCGGTAAATATGATTTGTAATTTTATTGCAATTTTCAATGAAGAAAAGCTTATCGGGATTGTTTTAACGCAATTTTTATTTGCCGAAAAACTGGAATCTTTTGGAGATCGCGATCAGTGTTTAAAAACTTCGGTACGTAATTTTGCTTTCAAAAATTTTGCTTCGCATGTATTATTCGTTGGCAATAATATGCTTACGGGACAAAATGCTTTTATTTTTCATGAAGATGCAAAAGAATCCAAAGCAATCAAAACACTTCATAAAGCAATAAAACAGCTTAAAAAGGATTTGAAAGACAGCGGTAGAAAAGTTCATATAACTAGTATAAAAGATTTTACCGAAAGCGAAATTGAACCATTAAAAGCTGAATTCAAAAATAATTATACGTTTTCGACGCAGCCCAATATGATTTTTGAAATCAATACAAATTGGAAAACCGAGCAGGATTATATTGATGCTTTATCAAAAAAATATCGGGATCAATACAAACGCGCCCGTAAAAAAGCAGACGGAATCGAGAAGAAAAAAATGTCTTTATCTGACATAAAAAAATACGAAGATGTTATTTATGATTTGTATTTTCATGTGGCTAAAAATGCGCCCTTCAATACTTTTTTCTTAGCCCGAAATCATTTTAGTTTTTTTAAGGAAATCATGAAAGATGATTTTTTATTCTACGGTTATTTTTTAGAAGAAAAACTAATAGGTTTCAACACTTTAATCAAAAACGGAACTGTAATGGATACGTACTTTTTAGGTTATGACGAAACCATTCAGCGTGAAAAAATGCTATACTTAAATATGTTGTACGACATGATTGCGTATTCTATCAATCAAGGTTTTACAGAAATTGTTTTTGCCAGAACTGCACTCGAAATCAAAAGTTCCGTTGGTGCAAAACCAGTAAAAATGTACGGATTAATTACGCACAGCAATGCTTTAATTAATCATAATATTGCCAAACTATTCAATTATCTCGAACCCAAAACCGATTGGCAGGAACGAAATCCTTTTAAATAATTAAATAGCACCCCCATAATTATTTAAAAATTATACCACACAAATACCACAATCATTGTCATCCCGATTTCTATAAAAAACACTAATTTTTATTCGTTTCAACGGATTAAAATCCGTTGAAATATAAATCTTCCTCTGAAATTTTTTTCAAGAAGTTCCATAGGAACAAGATATATTGTAGGGATGGATTTTAATCCATCATTCGCAATCGTAACCCAATATTGTCATCCCGAGGAACGAGGGATCTCCGCAAGAAACTAACACAAAGTAATTTTTATAAATTGTTGAGCTACTTACCCAGATCCCTCGTTCCTCGGGATGACAAAAATGCGAACCAACTTTGAACGTAATTTTTTGTCAAACTTCCTATTTAAGGAATCGCAATCTTCATTTGTTTGTGCAGAATATGAATTTCTAACGAACTTTGAGCGCCGCAATATTCTCCGTCAATTTGAAAATTCACTGGATAATTGGTTGTAATCTCGGCTTTATCTGTCGAAATAATCACGATATCATCAGAATCAATTGGCATATTTCCGGTAATAATTTTTCCAAGCAATAATATATCGAGGCTTTTTAGAATCACCAACTCAAATCTTCCGTCATTCATCGCTCCATGCGGATTGATGGTAACGCCGGTTCCGTATTTTTGAGAATTAGCAATAACAATCATTCTTGCAGTATGTTCAACGGTTTCTTTTTTTGTTTTAATTGTCGCCACAAATGGTTCTGTAGCATCAACTAAAGTTGTATATGCCTGTAAAGCATAACCCCAAAAACCTCTTAGATTACTTTCTTCATAATTTTTAACCAAGTCTGCATTAATGCCAATATCGCTTAAATGAATACTTTTTTTACCGTTGATACAAATCATATCCATATCGATATAATGATGTAAAAAAGCAATTTTTAAATTTTCTTCAATTGTATTGGGCAAGTTCAAATCGACGGATAAACCATTTGCTGATCCAGCGGGCAAAATGCCAATTATCACATCAAATTGTTCAACGGCTTCGGCAACCATTTTAATGGTTCCGTCACCACCCGCAACAACAATACGTTCCGGTAAATATTGATTGTAAAGTGATTGTATTTCTTTTTGATCACTTTTTCCCGTAGTTTCAAAAACTTTCAGATCAAAATGATTTGTAGTTGCAAACTCTTCCACTGCCTCAATCAAATCTGATTTATCAAGGTCTCCGGAAATAGGGTTTACAACAAATATGATATTCTTTTTCACGATTTTATTTTTAAAGTCAATTAAAATAATTAATTTACAGCATCTATATATAAATATACGCAATTAATGAAACCAATTTTACAATTATATCGAGGTTACGCCAATCAAGAAGAATTAATTGTGATGGGACATGTTTTTAAAAGAACGTATGATTATGATTTTCAGAAGAAAAACTTTAAAAATGCTACTTCGATTATTAATCAGTACAGGATAAAAACTATTAAAAATTATGAGATTTACCTAAAATGCGGCAATCAGGAAATCCGAACTAAAACTCTGGATGATGGATATTTTAAATTTTGTATTCCGCTTGACGAAGAAACTTCTTTTGGATGGATGCCGTATGAAGTCAGTCTTAAAGATGGCACAGAAACCATTACCGAAAAAGGTAGTTTTATTAGACCTCACAAAGGAAAACTGGGAATTATATCTGATATCGATGATACTTTTTTGATTTCCCACACTCAAAATTTCTTTAAAAAAATATATATTCTTTTGTTTAAAAATGTAAATGATCGTAAGGTATTTACAGATGTTGTTCCTCATTATCAGGCTTTGAGTTCAGCAGGACGAAACAATAAGGAAGAGGAAAATGCATTTTTTTATGTTTCCAGCAGCGAATGGAATTTATACCGATTTATTGTAAAATTTACTAAAATCCATAATCTCCCAAGAGCGGTAATTTTACTGAAGGATATCAAAAGAGGAATCACTGATTTTTTCATGAGCGGACGCGGAAATCACGATCATAAATTTGATAAAATAAAGCACGTTTTAGAATTTTATCCAAATCTTAAGTATGTTTTATTAGGCGATGATTCACAACACGATCCTATTTTATATGAACGAATCTGCAAAATATTTCCAGTGACGGTAATAGCGGTTTATATCAGGCAAACTGGAAAACACCAAAAAGAAGCTACCAAAACTATCATGAAAAACCTGGAAAATCTAGATGTTTCGGTTTGCTATTATAAAAATAGCAGCGAAGCTATTATGCATTCAAAATCTATTGGGATTATTATGTAGTTTTTTTTGGAATGGGTTTAAATGGCGCACGGATTATACGGGTTTAACGGATTTACGCTGGTTTTGTTTTTGCTTTGTTTCTGTTTGTATTTGTTTGTGCTTGTTTTTGTTCATTTCGACCGAAGGGAGAAACCGGGATGATAAATATTGGGGTTACTTTGTGTTCAAGGGATTAAAATCCCTCGCTACAAAATAAATTATTCCTACGGAATTTTTTTAAAGTTTCGGAGAAACGAAGATATTGTAGGGATGGATTTTAATCCATCTTACGCAATCACAATTGGCAAAGCGGTCTTTTCTTTGCCGTCCAAATCCTCGTTCGGGATGACTCTGTGTCAAGGGATTAAAATCCCTCGCTACAAAATAAATTATTCCTTCGGAATTTTTAAGAGTTTCAGAGAAACGAAAGATATTGTAGGGATGGATTTTAATCCATCTTACGCAATCAAAATTGGCAAAGCGGTCTTTTCTTTGCCGTCCAACTTTACTTGCGGAAAAACTCGTTCGGGATTAATAATATTGGGGATGACTTTGTGTTCAAGGGATTAAAATCCCTCGCTACAAAATAAATTATTCCTTCGGAATTTTTAAGAGTTTCGGAGAAACGAAGATATTGTAGGGATGGATTTTAATCCATCTTACGCAATCAAAATTGGCAAAGTGGTCTTTTGTTTGCCGTCGAACTTTACGGAGTTACTTCGTAAAGTTCTAATTGGGGATTACAAATATTGGGGTTACTCTGTGTTCAAGGGATTAAAATCCCTCGCTACAAAATAAATTATTCCTTCGGAATTTTTAAGAGTTTCGGAGAAACGAAAAATGCATTTCCTGTTGAAAAAAAGCGACTGAAAGAAGCACTTTTTGCAACATTAGAAATGCATTTTTTTTGTGAGGACTTGAAACGGAAAGCTGGAATAGCTCCTAATTCAAATATTAAACTGTAAAATTATCAATCTCTTCCTGAACAATTTCCCAGTCCAGAAGCAATTGGTCTAAATCTTTTTTCTTTTTTTTGTATGCAGTAAAAAAAGAAGCGTCTTCAATATGTTTGTCATAACTTGAAGCCAACAATTTGTCATCGTGCTGAATGTCTCTTTCTAATTGTTTGATTTGACTTTCAACTTTGCTCAATTTATTTTGTAATGCTTTTCCTTTTTTCTGATCTTCGTAAGAAGTTTTATTGCTTTCTTTAGGAGCAGCGGCTTTTGCAACGTCTTTTTTCTCGACTTCACGCATGTTTTCAAGATTGCGTTGTTCTAGGAAATAGTTGATATCTCCTAAATATTCTTTTATTTTTTGATCTTTAAATTCGTAAACAATATTCGACATTCCCTGAAGAAAATCTCTATCGTGAGATACCAATAATAAAGTTCCTCCAAATTTTTGAAGAGCGGCCTTTAAAACGTTCTTAGATTTAATATCTAAGTGATTTGTAGGCTCATCCATCAATAATACATTTATGGGCTGTAAAAGCAATTTACAAAGCGCTAAACGATTACGCTCTCCTCCAGAAAGAACTTTTACTTTTTTCTCAACATCATCGCCACGAAATAAAAATGAACCTAACATGTCACGAACTTTTGAGCGGTTGGTGTCCATTGCGGCATCTTCCATCGTTTGCAACAAAGTAATTTCACCATCAAGATATTCGGCCTGATTTTGAGCAAAATATCCTAATTGTACATTGTGTCCAAGTTTGATGCTTCCTTCATATTCAAATTCGTCAACAATCGCTTTTATAAAAGTCGATTTTCCTTGCCCATTCTGCCCCACAAAAGCAATCTTGCTTCCACGTTCTACCAGTAAGTTAATGTCTTTTAGAATCGTTTTATCGCCGTATGATTTAGTAACATGATCAGCTTCAACAACTACTCTTCCCGGTTCTTTTGAAACTGGAAAAGAAATATTCATTACCGAATTGTCATCTTCATCAACTTCAATTCGTTCTACTTTATCTAATTTTTTAATTAATGATTGTGCCATTGAAGCTTTAGAAGCTTTTGCACGGAACTTTTCGATTAATTTTTCTGTTTCTTCAATTTTCTTCGCCTGATTTTTTTGCGTTGCCAATTGCTTCTCACGAATTTCATGACGCAATTCTAAATATTGAGAATACGGCTTATTAAAATCGTAGGCTTTTCCTAATGAAATTTCAATTGTACGATTGGTAACATTATCAAGAAACATTTTATCGTGCGATACAATGACCACAACGCCAGGATAATTACGAAGGAAATTTTCTAACCAAATAATACTTTCGATATCAAGGTGATTTGTAGGCTCATCCAGAAGCAAAATATCATTTGCCTGCAATAATAATTTAGCTAATTCGATACGCATTCTCCAACCTCCTGAAAATGTTTCAGTCTGATTATCAAAAACTTCTCTTTTAAAACCTAATCCTAAAAGAATTTTCTCTGTATCACCTACATAATTATAACCTCCTAAAAGTTCAAAACGATGTGTATAATCAGATAAATCCTCGATGATTTGGCTGTATTCTTCACTCTCATAATCGGTTCTGGTAACCAATTGATGATTAATTTGCGCTAATTTTTTCTCAACAATCTTAATATCCGTAAACGCTTCATAAGCTTCTTCAAGAACGGTCCTTCCTTGCTCAAAATCGATATCCTGACGCAAGAATCCCATTCGAACTTCTTTCTCAGTGGCAATTTGTCCTGAGTCCGGTTTAAAATCTCCAGCCAGAATTTTAAGCATAGTTGATTTTCCAGCACCATTTTTCCCGACAAGTCCAACCCGATCTCCTGCACCTAAACGAAAAGTTACTTCTTCGAATAAATATGAACCTCCAAAAGAAACCGATAAATTATGTATATTAAGCATGTATTGTTATTTTATAACTAATTGATTGTGTAAATTTACACTTCCAAATCAATGGGTAATTTAATTTTTTGCAAATGTTAAAAAAAGGATCGAAACTAAATAGTATTTTAACAGGAAGTTGTCCAAAATGTCAAAATGAAAGCATGTATTCGGACAAAAATCCTCTTCATTTGACTAAAGTTCTAAAAATGAACGATCATTGCAGCCATTGCGGATTTAAATATCAAATCGAACCTTCGTTTTTTTATGGCGCAATGTATGTAAGTTATGGATTAAATGTAGCTGTAGGAATTGCGGCTTTTATTGTGTCATTTGTATTTTTTAAAGCTTCAATCGAACAATCATTTTTGGCAATAGTTATCTCATTAATCCTATTGTTTCCATTTGTTTTACGACTATCAAGAAATCTATACATTAATATGTTCGTTTCTTATGATCCTAAGGCCGGTCAAAAGTAAGGGTTTTTAGATATTTCTTATGAAATCTTTGAATGTCAATTTCACGATCGAGCGGAATCTCATTTTCAATAGTATCAAACAATGCTTTTGCCATTGCGGGACCTAACATAACACCACGGGTTCCTAATCCGTTAAGGATATGAATTGATTTGCGTTCATGATGTGTACCAATCAAAGGTCTTCTGTCTTTAACCGTTGGTCGAACTCCGCCAAAATGTTTCACGATTTCAAAATCGCACGTAATAATTTCTTTAATTCTGTCAATTAATTCCTGTTTTCCTTCTTCAGTAGGTAAATCAGTTTTGTCCTGCCAGTTATATGTAGCGCCAACTTTGAATAAATCATTGCCCAATGGTAATATAAAAACGCTTGTATTGACAATTACATCTAAGTTTAAATCAGGGGCCTTTATTATAAACAATTCGCCTTTTGTTCCATCTAATGGCAAATAATTGAAAAAAGGGTTTTTATGTAATCCAAAGCCTTCGGCAAAAATAATATGACGCGCCTTGATATTTTTATACTGAATTCCGAAATCGAAAAATTCAATATAAATGCTATCAAAAAACTCTTCTAATAATAAGTTATTATCCTGTAGATATTCTTTATAACTGTCAAGTAATAAAGCTGTATCAACATATCCTGTATGCAAAACTTCTCCATAATCGTGTGGAGAATCTATACTATTATATTTTTTTGTGATTAATTTAGTCGACAAAAATGGAGCCAAGTTTTTTTTATCCGAAGCAGCGAACCAATTATTCTGTTCTTCAATTGAAAAGAACTTTCTTAGAATAGGAAGTTGAAAATTGAACTTTGTCTGTAATTTATTTTCAATCTCATTGTAGAAATCATTCATTAAAAGCAATTGTTCCTGCGCTTTCCAAACTTCGCTAAAACGCTTTAAAATAACAGGATTGTATAAACCTCCGGCAACTCTGGACGAATTTTGAGATTTATTATCAATAACCAAAATAGTTTTATTGTTTTTAAGGGCAACTTCTGCAAAAGAAATTCCGGCTAATCCAGATCCAACAATTAAATAATCTAACATGTGTAAAAAATAAAGTAAAAAAAACTCTTACTACAAAGGTAGTGAGAGTTTTTTATTATAATGTAATTTAGACGCTTAGTAGTTCCACATATCTTCCTCGAAATTCCGAATCTTCTCTTTTACTCTTTCAGATTCTAACAACTGGTTTTGCGCATTATCTTTTATGTAATCTTTTATTTCACGATCTCCATACATATTTTCTTCTTTATAGATAACTGAATTAAAATATCTTGAATTGAAGATTTGATCAAATGAAATTGGAGTTGCCGAATTTTTATCGTTAAAAGCTTTTCCTTCATGTAATACCTCTCGGGCATTTGGAAAAAAAACCCAGAACAACTCAATATAATCTTTTTCGTCGCTATTCATTGTGTAAACATCCGGAGTTACAGGGCAAATTCCCAATAAACGATATCTCAGATCGCTCTGTCGTTTGTCAAAATACCAGTATCCTTTAATTTTGTATTGTGTAACATCTGCCGCAGTTAAATCTTGTTTCAGGATATATTCTGCTGGAACCGTTCTTGTTGGCCCAACGGTTTCATCTACATAAGTAACTACTTTCTTTTTACCGGTACCAGTGATTACTTTTTTCTTTACTACACGGGTTTTGTAATCGTCAGGATATTGGTTGATCAATTCTCTACCAGCATCTGTTGTATCAACACGAGATAATGCCCCCTGAATATCTTTCAATGATTTCTTTGTATTAAAATAACTATCACTGTATACTTCAGTTATTCTGCCTGTTCTGATACCCTTTGTTAAAACATCATAAAGTGAACGTCTGTCAGAACCTATATTAGCCGTATCTACCGGAAAATATAATGGAAAATTAATTTTTTCATTTAAATCAATAATTTCCCATACCGTTTTCCCCATCAAAACATCGCGATCATCAATATAACCATACGCTAGAGGTTTATCATTATCAGAAATTTTCTGCGCTTCACTCTTTAAACCAATTTGATCTGCCGTTTTTGCATTTAGCAAATTAGATTGTGCTTTAGAAGTAAAACCTCCAACAATAATAAGTGCAATGACCATTAAAAAAAAATTCCCTTTCATCTTAAATAGTTTTTATAATAAAGATAACGCAGCTTTATTTAGTTTATTATTATTTTTCTTACATAAAATAAGTTATTTTAATCTAGATGCTAAATGAGGTCTATACTAATTTTCTAGCTTCTCATTTAAATTAATTAATAATTACTATAGTGGTGAAGAATTTCTAAATGTTTAATTTATCATTTATTAAACAGCTAGTGATACAATATTTGTCAAACCTGTTTTAAAAGATAGTGGCTAACAAATTTTTTTAGGCTTATAATATAATTCACTATCATACTCATAATGAATCATCTAAGATACAGAATTTCTAACAATAGATAGTGTAAAAATAAAAAAACTCTTACTACAAATGTAGTAAGAGTTTTCTATATTGATATAATTTAGATACTTAGTAGTTCCACATATCTTGTTCGAAGTTACGAATCTTCTCTTTTACTCTTTCAGACTCTAACAATTGGTTTTGTGCATTATCTTTCATGTAATCTTTGATCTCACGATCTCCGTACAAGTTTTCTTCTTTATAGACTACCGCATTAAAACGTCTTGAATTTAATATCTGATCAAATGAGATAGGAAGTGCTGAGTTACTATCGTTAAAAGCTTTTGCGTCATGCAAAGCCTCTCTAGAATTAGGGAAGAAAACCCAGAATAACTCAATATAATCTTTTTCGTCACTGTTCATTGTGTAAACATCCGGAGTTACAGGACAAATTCCAAGTAAACGATATTTCAGTTCACTTTGACGTTTGTCAAAATACCAGTATCCTTTTATTTTATATTGTGTAACATCAGCAGCTGTTAAATCTTGTTTTAAGATATATTCTGCAGGAACTGTTCTTGTTGCTCCAATTGTTTCATCAACATAAGTAACAACTTTCTTTTTTCCAGTACCGGTAACAACTTTTTTCTTCACAACACGTGTTTTATAGTCATCCGGGTATTGGTTGATCAATTCTCTACCTGCGTCAGTAGTATCAATACGAGATAATGCACCTTGAATATCTTTCAAAGATTTTTTAGTATTGAAATAACTGTCGCTATAAACTTCAGTTATTTTGCCGTTTTTAACAGCTTTCGTCAAAACGTCGTATAATGAACGTCTGTCAGAACCAATATTAGCCGTATCTACAGGAAAGTATAATGGAAAGTTGATTTTTTCATTTAAATCAATGATCTCCCAAGTAGTTTTTCCCATCAAGATATCTCTATCATCCACATAACCATAAGCTAAAGGCTTATCATTATCTGAGATAAGTTGCGCAGGAGTTTTAAGTCCTATCTGAGCAGGTGTTTTCGCATTTAGCAAATTAGATTGCGCATAAGAAGAAAGACCTCCAGCGATAGAAACAATAGCTATTAAAAAATTTCTTACTTTCATCATGATATCATTATAAGATATTGAATTGTAGTTTTACCTACTTTATTATTGTATTTCGTAAATTACCGGAGCAGTTCTTGGTAATAAATAACTACCAGCTCCAACAAGTTTAGTTTTAATTTCAGAAATAGTAACCTGGTCTCCTTTTCCAGCTCTTGCAAGAACTGTTTTACATTGTGCATTTAATCTGTTACCAGAAACTACAACTGTAGGTTGTCCGGCAATTTTCATATTAAATCCAACAACATCTAAACCAACTTCAAAATCAAAATCAAGTAATTTAGCACCAATAGTAGCAATTTCTAAGTTAGATTTAGGTCCTTTAACAACACCCATTTCTCCTCTAATTGTACCTGTTGGTCCAGGAATACCTTTAATTCTGAAGGTTTTCTTATCTGTAACTTTATCTCCGTTTGGTAAAGTTCCTGTAACAGCAATTGTAGCTTCTGTACCTGAACCCGGGCTCATGTTATATTTCCCTGGTTTCCCAGCAGAAGATAATCCAGGAGCACTTGCATTAATTTTGTTTGCATCAACACCAGCGAATGATACAGAGATTGGGTTAACAACTCCTCTATAAACAACATTCATTTTATCAGCAGAAATAGTAGCTGAGTTTGGTCTTGGTACTACAACGTAAGTTCCTTTAAATTTTAATGGAATGTTTTTACCGTCTTCTAAGAATGTAAATTGACCATTAATATTTTGTTCACCTACTCCTCCAGCAGTTAAAGAGATAACAGCTTGTCCGTTAACGATTTGCCCAGGACCTTGGAATGAAGTTGGTTTTGTGTTTTCGTCATAACGACCTAAAACTACTTTACCAGTTACTTTTTCTCCTTGGAAGTAAGCATTTTTATCTAAAACAACAATTGCCTGATAATTACTGTAAGAAGCAGCAGCAACAGCCGCTTTTCCTAAAGCACTATTATAAACATCTGTTTCAGTTTTCTTAACGTCATTTTGCCAAGCTGAAAGTTTAGCAGCTGATGCAATTGCAGGAAAACCTTTAAAGTGATATTCTAAGTATTTTTCTTTTATACCTTCTTTGTTTTTTACGTCAGAAACATCAAATTTTTTCTCAACCTCAGAAATAATAACAGCATATTTTTTATCTGTACCTAAAGCAGCTTTAATATCTGATTTGTATTTCTCAATTCTTGAAATAATTTCTTTTCCTTTTTTAGTGTAACCGTCTCCTGTAAACCAGTCATCGATATTATCACCTCTGTCCATAGACTCGTAAGGAAGTTTTCCAGTTTCTTTTTCAACTTCAAATCCTTTGATAGATTGAGTTTTTAAAGTCCCAATATAGTCGTAAAATTCTTTTGAAATTGTTTCGATCTTATGAGCTGTAACTGCAGCAATTGCGAATTCTCCTTTTGCTTCAGCAGCTTTTTGATCTAACGATGTTAATAAACTTGTATTTGTTTCTGATGAGCTAGTATTTGCACTTTCAAATTTTTCATTCATCAAACCAAAAGCAGATATAACTTCTTTTGATACATTCATTGCTAACATTGCGATGAAAACCAGATACATCAGGTTAATCATCTTCTGTCTAGGGGTTAATTTTCCTCCTGCCATTTTTTCTAATTAGTTCTTTATTAATAAATTTAATATAATAGTCAAAAACTAATTATCCTTTGTTACTCATTGCAGAAAGCATACCACCATAAACACTGTTTAAAGAAGCAATGTTTGCAGTCATTGATTGCATTTGCTCTTTTAATTTAGAAGCATTTTCAGCGATTTCGCTATTTGCCTGTGCGTTTCTTGAAGCACTTTCTAATTGTACTTTGTATAAGCTGTTTAATGATTCCATTTGTGCAGCAGCTAATGACATTTCTTCAGCATATTTCTTTTGTCCTGCAATAGAATCTACTGTTGGAGAAATTGCTTTTGCAGCTCCTTCGAAATTTTTGATGCTGTTTCCTAAGCTTGACATTAACTCTCCGTCAATTTTAGCTTCTTTCAACATTACATCTAATTTTTGAGATAATAATCCTTGAGCATCAGATGGCGCTTCAACTTTATCCGCTTTTTTTCTAGCCTGACCGTTAGCTAATTCCGGGTAAACAAGAGTCCAGTCTAATTCATCCTCAACTGGTTCGAAAGCAGAAAGAGCAAAGATTAACGCCTCAGTTAATAAACCAACTGACAACATCACAGTTCCTGTTAATGGTCCAATTTCAAAGTGAGTAATTTTGAATAGAGCTCCAACGATTACTACTGCCGCTCCCATACCATAAGCGAAATTCATTGCTTTTTTACTTAATAATGCCATAATACTTTTTGTTTAGGTTTTAATTTAAAATAGATTTGATTTGGTTATTTGAATTTAATTATAATTTACTTTTCTTTTTTCCGCTTCCTGTTGTTTGAGTTCCCATGTAATCTTGTACAGTTCTGAAACCAATATAACTTCTTGCTGAATCTGCATATTCGTGGTCACGAGTACTTACTTGTAGGAAGTAAGCAACATCTTTCCAAGAACCTCCACGAACAACTTTTCTTTGATTGTTTCCGTCGATTACGTTTGGATTCATTGTTGAAACATATTCGTAAGCATTTGGATTATAAGCTGAATCTGTCCACTCTGAAACGTTTCCTGCCATGTTGTATAATCCGTAACCGTTTACTTCATATGATTTAGCTTCAACAGTATACAAAGCTTCATCAGCAGCATAATCTCCTCTGCTTGGTTTAAAGTTTGCTAAGAAACAACCTCTGTCACTTTTAGTATAAGGACCACCCCAAGGATATGTAGCTGATTCCAGACCACCTCTTGCAGCATACTCCCATTCTGCCTCTGTTGGCAATCTGAAGGCATTTACTAAATCACGTCCTTTTTTCTTAGATTTGATATAGCTGTTTTTATTTAATGTTCTCCAAGCACAAAATGCTTTAGCTTGTTTCCAAGTCACACCAACTACAGGATAATCACCGTAAGCTTTGTGCCAGAAATAATCATTATGCATTGGCTCATTATATGAGTAAGCGAAATCTTTAATCCAAACTGTTGTATCAGGATACACACTAACTTGTTCAGTTTTAACGAAATCTTTTCTTTTTCCAACTTTAGCTTTTGCAGCAGCCTGAATGTCCATCCAAGAATAACGGAATTTCAATTTATTTACGTCAATTGTTCTCAAACCATTATATGATTCTTCTATTGGTAAATACATAGAGTCCATTACTTCAGCATAATACTCATCCGGGTATGCTTTAGTATCTTTAATTAACTTAACTTTTTTGTTTAGTTTTCTACCAGCATACGGATCATCTTTTGTTCCTACACTATAGTAGTTATCATACATGTATTTATCATATGCCGTCATTTTATCCGGCTCTGAATCATTAAATGCATAATCTGAGATGCTTCCACCTTTTTTACCTTTAGCATCACCAGCAGGTTTTTGCCCTGTTTCGTCAGCTAAAATAGCCAAACGTACTCTCATTGTAGAATCTTTTACCCATTCTACAAATTGACGGTACTCACTATTTGTAATCTCTGTTTCGTCCATATAAAATGAACGAACCGTTACAGTTTTAGTTGGAGCATCTTCAACATTAGCTAAATCAGCATCTGATTTACCCATAATAAAAGATCCACCTGGAACTAATGTCATTCCATAAGGCTTTTCAGGATGCCATTTGCCTCCTGTAACACCAACTAACTCACCTTTGTCTCCTGACTTACCACAGCCAATTACCAGTGTTAACATTGCTGCAAATGCAATAAACTTCTTCATATAAATTTGGGATTATCTATTCATTATTATAAGTCCGTAAACGTATTTATTATTTATCTAAAAAACAATACTAGTTGCGAAATTTATTTTACCGCTCAAAAATAATGTTAAAAAAAATAAAAAAAAAATATTTCATCGATAAACTAACAGAAAAAATCGACGTAAAACGTTAAACTTCGTTGTTTAGAATTATTTTCTTACTAATTTTTCTTAATTATTTTTTTGAAATTATAATTTTATCTAAAATTTTGCTCTACAGAGCATTTTTTCGTTGTGCTTTCCACCATCTTTCCGGCAGTTCTTGGTTACAAGCGCTCAAATATTCGTCATATGAACACGGTAATAACGTATTTCTTTTCAATTTATTGTGACCATTTGACTCAGATGGAATTTCGATCCACCAACGATCTGTTTTGTCACTTTTATAGAAAATTAATTCTTCATCTTCAAGAGGAACAATATACTTTAAATACGTTGCCCGACTACCAAACGGATATTCTTTTGATCGATAATGATATCCTTCAATAAAATACCAAATTATCTGCGCAATAATAACTGCTTCCGGCGCTGTACTATTATGATTAAAGATTCCAAAACAGGAAACTTTATCACTAATTCCAGCATATCTTGCTAATGAACATATTTCTTTTCCATTGAAACCATTTGGTTCAAAAGTAATCATATTACCTGACACTGATGATTTTACCGAATTTAAATCTATACTTACCAAATCAGCATCTCTAAAAACCGGTTCAGCAAGTGCAATTTTATTCGAAATTTCTCCCAAACGATAAGCATCAAAGAATAATTTCTCGATCAAATCAATTTCTTCCTGCGAATTATAATAGGTCTGATATCCTATATTACAGTAATTAAAAAGGTTATTAGGCTCATCAATAATAATTTTAGTTAGATAAGAATTAGCCGAAACCGTTTCATTTTCCTTACCAAAATCAAACTTATTATCTACAGCAACCATATTTACCATTTGCTCTAAATCATCATATGCGCGATACAATGCATAGGTCAAATCCTGCGAACCTCCTATAACTATAGGAATCACTTTATTCTTAATTAAAGTAGATGTTACTTTTTTTAGAGCAAAGTAGGTATCCTCTACAGAGTCACCCGCAAGAATATTTCCTAAATCAGCAATTGATGCATCCCAATTACCCGGAAACATGCCGTATAATTTTTTGCGAACGACATTTAAATTAACATCATTAATTCCGTTGCTATTGCGGCGGTCTTCTAGCACACCAATTATCGCAAAGGTAATTTTATTTATATCAGGAAACTGATCTTGGGTATGCAAAACTATTTTACTACCCAATTCTTGTGAAGACAATGAACTAATGAATTTTAAAATTCCGTCATTAACTGGTTCTAGAAAATCAAATTCCATTTATTATTTCTTTTTAGCAGCTGTTTTTTTAGCTGGAGCTTTTTTAGCGGTTGTTGCTTTTTTTGCTGGAGTCTTTTTTGCCGGTGTTTTAGCCGCAATCATTTCCTGAACCTGAGCCAATGTTAATTTTGTTGCATCAACATCTTTACTTAATTCAATTTTGATTTTGCCTTTTGTAATAACAGAGCGCCCCCAACGTGCTTTTTCAACCAAAATTCCTTCGTCTTCCCAATTATGGAGCACTTTATCTATGTTTTTCTGTAATTTATCTTCAATTAGTTCTTCAACTTCTTGTTGTGACAAATTATCAAAATTGTATTTTTTACTTACATTAATAAAAATACCGTTCCATTTGATGAACGGACCAAAACGTCCCACACCTTTCTGAACGCCTTCGCCTTTGTAAACTGCGATTGGAGCATCGGCAATTGCTTTTTCGTCAATTAATTCCTGCGCTCTTTCTTTTGAAAGGCTTAACGGATCTTCTCCTTTTGGCAATGAAATAAATACACTTCCGTGACGAACATAGGGACCATAACGACCATTACTTACTTCTACTTCTTCTCCTTTATATTCTCCTAAGTTTTTAGGTAATAAAAACAAATTCAAAGCTTCTTCAAGGGTAATGTTTCCAATATTTTGATCAGACATTAAGCTTGCGAATTTTTTATCTTCATCATCTGCTTCTCCAATTTGAGCCATTGGTCCAAATTTTCCTAAACGAACAGAAACTTGTCTTCCGTCAGCATCTTTTCCTAAAATTCTTTCTCCGCTTTCACGTTCTGCATTTGCTTCAACCTCTTTTACATTTGGGTGAAACTTATCATAGAATTCTTTCATCATAACTGCCCAGTCAATATTTCCTTCGGCAATTTCATCAAAATCCTGTTCTACTTTTGCAGTAAAGTTATAATCTAATATATTTCCGAAGTTCTTAACCAGGAAATCTGTAACAATAGTTCCGATATCTGTTGGAACTAATTTACCTTTATCCGAACCTGTATTTTCTTTCAGCAACTTCTCACCTACTTTACTGGCTTGCAAAGTAAGTTGTGTATAATTACGTTCCTGACCTTCAAGTGTCCCTTTTTCAACATAATTTCTGTTGATAATAGTCGAAATAGTTGGCGCATACGTCGACGGACGTCCAATTCCTAATTCTTCTAATTTTTTTACCAAAGAAGCTTCTGTATATCTTGCCGGAGGTCTTGAGTATCTTTCTGTAGCTGTAATATAATTGTTAACCAGTTTTTCGTTTACTTTTAATGCAGGCAACATTCCTTCTTGTTCTTCCTCATCATCATCGTGTCCTTCTAAATAAACTTTTAGGAAACCTTCAAAAAGTAAAACTTCTCCTGAAGCTGTAAAAATTTCACTGTGATTATTCGCTTCAATTTTTACGTTTGTTCTTTCTAATTGTGCATCGCTCATTTGAGACGCCAATGTTCTTTTCCAGATCAAATCATACAAACGAGCCTGATCACGATCGATATTTACTGTATGGCGAGACATATCTGTAGGACGAATTGCTTCGTGCGCTTCTTGTGCTCCTTTACTTTTGTTAGTGAAAGTTCTGGGTCTTGAGAACTCTTTTCCGTATGATTTTATGATTTCAGCTTCAGCGGCATCCATTGCATCTTTAGAAAGGTTCACACTATCGGTTCTCATATACGTAATAAGTCCCGCTTCGTATAAACGCTGTGCAAGCTGCATGGTGATTCCAACTGGCAAATACAATTTTCTTGCTGCTTCTTGTTGCAGTGTAGAAGTTGTAAAAGGTGATGTTGGAGATTTTTTGGTAGGTTTAGTTTCTAAATCGGCTACCTTATATTGTGATCCGATGTTTTTATTTAAAAAATCTTCGGCTTCTTTTTTAGTATTGAAATTTTTTGGCAATTTGGCTTTGAAAGCTTTTCCTGCTTCATTTACAAATTCGGCTACGATAGAATAGCTTGCAACTGCATTAAAGTTTTGGATTTCGCGTTCTCTCTCTACAATCAAACGAACTGAAACTGATTGTACACGTCCGGCAGAAAGTCCTCCTTTAATTTTTCTCCACAAAACCGGAGATAATTCGTAACCTACTAAACGGTCTAAAACACGACGTGCTTGTTGTGCGTTTACTAAATTATAATCAATTTCTCTTGGGTTTTCGATTGCTTTAAGAATCGCAGACTTTGTAATTTCGTGAAAAACAATTCGCTTTGTTTTTTTAATATCTAGTTTTAGTTCTTCCGCAAGATGCCATGAAATAGCTTCACCCTCACGGTCCTCATCGCTCGCTAGCCAAACCATTTCGGCATTCTTAGATAATGTTTTCAGTTTGCTTACCAAGGCTTTTTTATCTGGAGAAACTTCGTATTTAGGTTTGAAACCATTCTCTACATCTACTCCTATTTCCTTTGATGGTAAATCTGCTATATGTCCGTAACTTGACTCTACCTGAAAATCACTTCCTAAAAATTTCTCTATCGTTTTCGCCTTTGCAGGTGATTCCACTATTACTAAATTCTTTGCCATTGCTCTATTTTTCTGCAACAAAAGTATCTATTTTTTTTAAATATCAACCTTGCTATTTCATTTTTGAGGTATTTTAATATTATGAATCTTAAAATTACAGATTTATCTGTATTCATACGTATTATATATATAGGTATAACTTTTAAGGGATTATGCCAATGAAATATACTTTTTAAAGCTCATTTTCTAGCCCGGATTGTAGTGAAAAGCCCGGAGTAAAAAATGCAAAAGTTTCTTGTTTTAAAAAAGCGACCAACGGAAGCTCTTTTTAAAACATTAGAAACTTTGCGTTTTTTATGAGGACTTGAAACGGAAAGCTGGAAATTGCTTCTTAGAACAAAAAAATATCCGCCACGAATTTCATTAGCACGAATTAATTTGTGAAACTTGAAATTTGTGGCAAAAAACTTTTTAACTGTGGCAAAAAAAAATACCGTAGAGTTCGCGAAGTTAGTTTGAGCTAAAATATTTCAGGATAAGTTCACAAAGCTTTGAGAATATTTTTAATCTTTTTAATCTGTGGCAAAAATTTAACCGCAAAGATTCACAAAGTTTTTACGCAAAGTTCGCTAAGCTAGTTTAAGCTGAAATATTTCAGGATAAGTTCACAAAGCTTTGAGAATCTTTTTAATTTTTAATCTATGGCAAAAAATTAACCGCAGAGTTCACAAAGATTTACGCAAAGTTAGTTTGAGGTGAAATATTTCAGGGTAAGTTCACAAAGTTTCGAAAATATTTTAATCTATCAACAATCGTTAATCAACAATCTAAAATCAATCCCGAAGCGTCGGGACTAAAATCTAAAATTTCTTTTCTGCCATCTTGTCACTTTGATCGCATTTACGTTATCTTTGCACTTTGAAATTATACAATGGAAAAGATTATTGAAGAAAGCAAACAGGGCGAAAGTCTTGTTTTAGAAAATAAACCTGAAAATACTAAAAAACTTTTTATAGAAAGTTACGGTTGTGCGATGAATTTTTCGGATAGTGAAATCGTAGCTTCCATTTTATCAATAAACGGATACAATACTACACAAATTCTTGAAGAAGCAGATTTAGTTTTAGTAAATACTTGCTCGATCAGAGATAAGGCCGAACAAACTATTCGTAAACGTTTGGAAAAATATAATGCAGTAAAACGTATTAATCCGAAAATGAAAGTAGGCGTTTTGGGTTGTATGGCAGAGCGTTTGAAAAGTCAGTTTTTAGAAGAAGAAAAAATCGTTGACCTTGTAGTTGGTCCCGATGCTTACAAAGATTTGCCTAACTTATTGGCAGAAGTTGAAGAAGGCCGCGACGCTATTAACGTAATTTTATCTAAAGAGGAAACGTACGGAGATATTTCGCCGGTTCGCTTGATGAGTAACGGAATTACAGCGTTGGTTTCGATCACTCGTGGTTGCGATAATATGTGTACGTTTTGCGTTGTACCTTTTACTCGCGGACGTGAACGTAGTCGTGAACCTCAAAGTATTATGGGCGAAATTCAGGATTTATGGAACAAAGGCTTTAAGGAAATTACGCTTTTAGGTCAAAATGTTGACAGTTATCTTTGGTACGGCGGTGGTTTGAAAAAAGATTTTGTAAGTGCTTCGGATATGCAAAAAGCTACAGCGGTTGATTTTGATCAATTGCTTGAAATGGTTGCTGTTGGATTCCCTAAAATGCGTATTCGTTTTTCGACTTCAAATCCGCAGGATATGCACGAAAGTGTGTTGCACGTTATTGCGAAACATCCAAATATTTGCAAACACATTCACTTACCGGTTCAGTCCGGAAGTAACAGAATTCTAAAAGAAATGAATCGTTTGCATACTCGCGAAGAATACATGACTTTGATTGATAAAATCAGATCGATTATTCCGAATGCTTCGATTTCGCAGGATATGATTGCCGGTTTTCCAACAGAAACTGAAGAAGATCACAAAGACACCATGAGCTTAATGGAATATGTGAAATATAATTTCGGTTATATGTATTCGTATTCTGAGCGTCCGGGAACTCTGGCAGGAAGAAAAATGGAAGATGATGTTACCGATGAAACGAAAGCTAGAAGATTACAGGAAATCGTTGATTTGCAACAAAAACACGCCTGGTTTAGAAGCGAAGAATTCGTAGGACAAGTTGTTGAAGTTCTTGTCGAAAAAGTGTCTAAAAAATCAACCGAAGAATTCTCTGGAAGAAATTCTCAAAGTATTACGGTTGTTTTCCCAAAAGAGAATTATAATATTGGGGACTTTGTAAATGTAAAAATAATCAGTTGTACTAGTGGGACTTTAAAAGGAGAAGCTGTTGGATTGAGTGAAATGAATTAAAGTTTTTTAACCGCAAATTTCACAAATTTTCACAAATTAATCTCCATGCCTGACTCAAACGAATATTATTATAAGAAAAACGAAAACTACAAGATTGTTGGAATATGTATGGAAGTACATAGATTATTAGGATCTGGACTACTTGAAATTGTATATAAAGACGCTTTAGAAATTGAATTTAAAAATCATAGAATTCCTTATTGTCGAGAAAAGGAGTTTGCAATAGAATATAAAGGAATTATTTTGCCTCATAAATTTTATGCGGATTTTATCGTTTATGACGATATAATATTAGAAGTAAAATCCGTAAAAGAAATTAGCAATGATCATCTTGCCCAAACGTTAAATTACATGAAACTTGCGGATACTCCAGTAGGGATAATTGCAAACTTTCAAAACAAATCATTAGTACATAAACGATTAATAAATTCTTAAAATGAATTTGCGCAAATTTGTGTAATTTGTGGTTGATTTAAAAAATTCGTGCTAATCATTTTATCCCGATAGCTATCGGGAGTGGCATAAAAAATAAAAATATTATTTCTGGTTTTTAAGACTCACATACATTCCGTAACTTGAAACCTGAAACAAACAAAACTTGAAACAAACATAAATGGAAACAGTTCAAGCAATAAAACAACGATTTGAAATTATCGGGAATGATCCGAAATTAAATCGCGCCATTGAGAAAGCCATTCAGGTTGCCCCTACTGATATCTCGGTAATGGTAACTGGGGAAAGTGGTGTTGGTAAAGAGAATATTCCAAGAATAATTCATTCGCTTTCGCATAGAAAGCATGGAAAATATATTGCTGTAAACTGTGGAGCAATTCCGGAAGGAACAATTGACAGTGAGCTTTTTGGGCATGAAAAGGGTGCTTTTACAGGTGCTACAAGCACACGTGAAGGTTATTTTGAAGTTGCCGATGGTGGAACAATTTTCCTGGATGAAGTTGGAGAATTACCTTTAACAACTCAGGTGCGTTTGCTTCGTGTTCTGGAAAATGGTGAATTTATAAAAGTAGGTTCGTCTCAGGTTCAAAAAACAAATGTTAGAATTGTTGCGGCAACAAACGTGAACTTATTCAATGCTATTGAAAAAGGAAAATTCCGTGAGGATTTGTATTATCGTTTGACTACTGTCGAAATTACTTTGCCGCCATTGCGCGAAAGAAATGAAGACATACATTTGTTATTTAGAAAATTTGTTGCCGATTTTGCGCATAAATATAAAATGCCTCCGTTAAAGTTAGATGATGATGCGGTTCTGCTTTTGCAAAAATTCAGATGGAACGGAAATATTCGTCAGTTGCGAAATGTAGCGGAACAAATCTCAGTTTTAGAAACTAATCGCGATATTACTTTGGCTACTTTACGCTCGTATTTACCAACTGAGGGAAGTAATTTACCATCGGTAATTAATGATAAGAAAAAGGAAAGTGATTTTAGTACCGAAAGAGACATTTTGTACAAAGTTCTTTTTGATATGAAAAGTGATCTGAATGATTTGAAGAAACTGACTTTGGAATTAATGAAAAACGGATCATCAAAAGTTCAGGATATCAACCCAAATTTGATTCAGAAAATATATGGTTCGCAGGAAAATGAAAGTGAAATAGATTTTGAAGAAGAACCAAGAACTGCTGTAATGGCGCCTGCAACCCGCGAAGATAATTATCAGATACAGGACGATAATTATTTATTTGCCGAAACAATTGAGGAAGAAGAAGTTTTACGTTTAGAACAAAAAGAAATCGAAATGATCAAAAAATCATTAGAAAAAAATAAAGGAAAACGAAAAGCTGCTGCTGATGAATTAGGTATTTCGGAACGTACTTTGTATCGAAAAATTAAACAATTTGATTTATAAATAAAAAAGAAATCTCACCATTTAAATTTCAAAAAATAAATTCCAAATTCCAAATTAGTATATTTGAAAAAAATTGGAATTTCCACTAAACATTGGAATTTGGAATTTAAAAAATTGGAATTTACTACCATAGATTTTATGAAAAAAATATATTCTTTATTAGCCTTAATGAGCCTTTTTATGTTAAGCGGTTGCGGAGTTTACAACTTTACCGGACAAACTGGTAAAATTGACGCCAAAACTTTTCAGGTTAACTTTTTTCAAAACAATGCTGATTTGATTGAACCTGGAATTGACAGAACATTTACGTTGGCATTACAGGATTTAATTCAAAATCAAACGAATTTAAACTTAGTTAGCGAAAGTGGCGATTTAGTTTATGAAGGAGAAATTACAGATTACAGAACCACTCCTATGACAGCAACTGCTGTTACAACAGGGGGTGAAGCCGGGGCAGCTCAAAACCGTTTGACGATTCGGGTAAATGTTAGATTTACGAATAAAAAGAAAGAAACAGATGATTTCGAAAAATCATTCGAATTCTATTACGATTTCCCAGGAACTGGTTTACCAACCGGTGCTATTTTAAATACGGCGCTTCAAACTATTTTTGAAAGAATTACGCAGGATATTTTTAATGAATCATTGGCAAAATGGTAAAAAATTGTTTATTTGTTGAAATCGGTTAAATTGCTTAATCGATTCATTTAAACGACTAAACAGTTAAACAAAAAACGATTAAACAATAAGAAATGAATGTAACTGATTATACCTACTTAATGAACAAACCCGATGCTATTACAGAAAAGCAAGCGGATGCATTAGGAAGTGTTTTGAATGAATTTCCGTATTTTCAAAGTGCACGAGCATTACGATTAAAAGGTCTTTACAGTCAAAATAGCTTTAAGTATAATTATGCTCTAAAGGTTACAGCTGCACATACATCTGATCGTGCGGTTTTATTTGATTTCATCACATCAGAAGATTTTACATCTATTCAGAGTGAATATTATGATCAAAAATTGAGGGATCTTTTAGAAATAAAAGTGGTCGACAGTGAGGTTATTTCATTTTCGGAAATTAAAAAAACAACTGAAACCCGAATTGATCCTATTGAACAATCTATTCTGAATTCTATAAGAGAAGCAACAAACGTAACTTTTGAAGAGCCTGTAAAAACAATAGACAAACCTGGTGTACCACTTAACGAGCAATCTATTTTAAACTCTTTTGAACAAGCGCCACCAGCCTCTTTTGAAGAGCCTTTAAAAATCGAAGAACTTAAAATTGAACCTATTACTGAAGATTTAATTTTAGATTCATTTAAAGAAGTAATACCAAACACTTTTGAAGAATCTGTAAAAATCGAAGAAACTATAATTGAACCTGTTTCTGAGCAAGAAATTTTAGATACTTTTAAGGAAGTAACGTCAACTAATGTTGAAGAACCTGCAAAAACAGAAGAAAAACCAATTGATCTAAATATTGAGCAATCTATTTTAAATTCTATTATAGAAGCGACAAATATAACTTTTGTAGAAACTACAAAAATCGAAGAGCAAAAAACAGAGCCAATTGTTGAAGAACCTATTATAACTCCTAAAGAAACTATGCCAACCTTTTTTGAAGAAATAGTAGACGATGAAATTCCGGAAATCAGGATTGATCCTATCGAAAAATCGATATTAAATTCTATTGAAGAATCAACAAACCTAACTTTTGAAGAACCACTAACGCCAGAAGAACCTAAAGAAATTGAACTTCCTGAAGTTGTGAAAACTGCTGAAGAAAATCTTAAAATAGAAGAAGCGACTACCTTAACTTTTGAAAAATCAATAATAGCAGAAACACCTAAAGAAATTGAAGTTCCTGAAGCGGTAAAAATTGCCGAAGAAAATCTGGAAATTGGAAAACCATTGGATTTTTCTGTTAATGAAAAACACTCTTTTCAGGAATGGCTGCAATTAGCACGAACAGAACCAATTGACAGAACTGAAGGTCCTGAAGAAGCCAAAAAAAAAGCTGATCCACAAGTTGAAGCTGAAATAATTGTTGATGAGAAAAAGAAAAAAGCAGAAATAATCAATAAATTCATTGAAACAAACCCAAAAATTTCTCCCATTAAACAAACTGCAATAGTTCCAGCGGTACAATTTGACCTTAATAAAGAAGATAATTCGTACTTAATGACAGAGACTTTGGCCAGAGTATATTTAGAACAAAAGAAATATACAAAAGCAATACAAGCATATGAAATATTAATTTTGAAATATCCAGAAAAAATTAGTTTCTTTGCAGACCGTATTTCGGATATAAAGATTTTACAACAAAATAACAATAATAATTAAGCAATGAGCACATTTTCAATTTTTTTAGTTTTAATGACAATAGTTTGTTTTCTATTGATCGTAGTAATCATGGTTCAAAACCCTAAAGGAGGCGGATTGTCGTCTACAATTAGCGGAACTCAAATGTTAGGTGGAGTACAAAAAACAACTGACTTTTTAGATAAAAGTACTTGGACATTAGCTACTATTTTGATTGCTTTAATCTTACTTTCAAGTTTAAGCTTTACAGGATCTTTAAGCGATACTGATTCTAAACTTATTGAAAAAACAGAAGCTCCTGCTAATACACCAGCAGCTCCGGTTCAACAAACACCTGCTCCGGCAACTCCTGCAGCTAAATAATACTTTTTGAAATAAATATAAAATGCCAGCCTGTCAAAGCTGGCATTTTTTTTAAGAAAAAATGTCAGTTTTCACAGCATGGCACAATTTCTGAAAGTTATTTTAGCATTAAAAAAATATAAACTATTAATAATATAAAATCATGACTTTAAACATTAAACCGCTTTCAGACCGCGTACTTATTGAGCCTGTTGCAGCTGAAACTAAAACTGCGTCAGGGATTTTTATTCCAGATACTGCCAAAGAAAAACCACAAAAAGGAACTGTAGTTGCAGTAGGAAATGGATCTAAAGATCACACTATGACCGTAAAAGTTGGCGACACTGTTCTTTATGGTAAATATGCAGGAACAGAATTAAAACTTGAAGGAACTGATTATTTGATTATGCGTGAGGATGATATCCTTGCAATTATCTAAAATCCCCCTAACCCCCGAAGGGGTAATAAAAACTTGAAACTTGAAACTTTCAAACTTGAAACAAAATAAAACATAAAAAAATGGCAAAAGATATAAAATTTGATATTGAAGCACGTGACGGATTAAAACGTGGTGTTGATGCATTAGCAAATGCTGTAAAAGTAACTCTTGGACCAAAAGGTCGTAATGTAATTATTGGTAAATCATTTGGTGGACCAACAGTTACTAAAGATGGAGTTTCGGTTGCAAAAGAAATCGAATTAAAAGACCCATTAGAAAACATGGGCGCGCAAATGGTTAAAGAAGTAGCATCTAAAACTAATGATTTAGCGGGTGACGGAACTACAACTGCTACAGTTTTAGCTCAGGCAATCGTAAAAGAAGGTTTGAAAAACGTTGCTGCAGGTGCAAATCCTATGGACTTGAAACGTGGTATCGACAAAGCTGTTGAAGCTATCGTTGCTGACCTTGCTAAACAAGCTAAAGTGGTTGGAAGCGATTCTGATAAAATCAAACAAATTGCTTCTATCTCTGCAAATAATGACGAAGTAATTGGTGAACTAATCGCTACTGCTTTTGCAAAAGTGGGAAAAGAAGGTGTTATTACTGTTGAAGAAGCTAAAGGAACTGAAACTTATGTTGATGTTGTTGAAGGTATGCAGTTTGACAGAGGATATCTTTCTCCTTATTTTGTTACAAATCCTGAGAAAATGGAAGTTGAATTAGACTCTCCATACATTTTATTATATGACAAAAAAGTTTCTTCTTTAAAAGAATTACTACCTGTTTTAGAGCCAGTTGCTCAATCCGGAAAACCATTATTAATTATTGCTGAAGATGTTGACGGAGAAGCTCTATCAACTCTTGTAGTAAACAAATTAAGAGGTGCTCTTAAAATTGCTGCTGTAAAAGCTCCAGGTTTTGGAGACAGAAGAAAGGCAATGTTAGAAGATATCGCAATCTTAACTGGTGGAACTGTAATTTCTGAAGAAAGAGGTTATACTCTTGAAAATACAACTATTGAAATGTTAGGAACTGCAAAAAGAGTTTCTATCGATAAAGATAACACTACAATTGTAAGTGGTGCCGGTGAAGCTGACATGATCAAAAATCGTGTAAACCAAATTAAAGGTCAAATGGAAGCTACAACTTCTGATTATGACAAAGAAAAATTGCAAGAACGTTTAGCTAAATTAGCTGGTGGTGTTGCTGTTCTTTACGTTGGTGCTGCATCTGAGGTTGAAATGAAAGAGAAAAAAGACAGAGTTGATGATGCTTTACACGCAACTCGTGCTGCTGTTGAAGAAGGAATTGTTGCCGGTGGTGGTGTTGCTTTATTAAGAGCAAAAGCGGCATTAGCTGACATTAAAGCTGATAATGCTGACGAAGCAACTGGAATTCAGATTGTTTCTCGTGCTGTTGAATCTCCATTAAGAACTATTGTTGAAAATGCAGGTCTTGAAGGTTCTGTAGTTGTAGCAAAAGTTGCTGAAGGTTCTGGTGATTTTGGCTACAATGCTAAAACTGATGAATATGTAGATATGCTTAAAGCTGGAATTATCGATCCTAAAAAAGTAACTCGTGTAGCGTTAGAAAATGCTGCGTCGGTTGCCGGAATGATCCTTACTACAGAATGTGCATTAATTGATATTAAAGAAGAAAACGGAGGCGGAATGCCAATGGGTGGCGGTATGCCAGGAATGATGTAATCATTTTATACTTCTTATTTATAAACGCCGGATTTGATCCGGCGTTTTTTTTTGCTATCGATATAGATTAAAAAGATTTTTTTTCGTCACGAATTTCACGAATTAGCACGAGTTATTTTTCTAATAGTTTTGCTTAAAAATTAGTGGAAATTAGGGGAATTCATGGCAAACTTTTTTCATTATTTGATAGCAAACTTTTCTTTAGTTTAACATTCTCTTTCTAATAAAAAAATCGTTTATCAGTAACTTTACACCTTTATTAAAAATTGCAAAATGAGAAAATTTACTACTCAATTATTATCCTTTACATTCTTACTTCTTACCACTTTTACATATTCTCAATCCAACAAAGACGCTTATGTAGTTTTAGTTTCTATGGATGGATTCCGTTGGGATTATGCGAAACATTTTAAACTTCAAAATTTAAACCAAATTGCGAAAGAAGGCGTTCATGCTAAATCAATGCGACCTTCCTACCCTAGTAAAACTTTCCCTAACCATTATTCGATAGTTACGGGACTTTATCCGGATCATCACGGGATTATTAACAATGTATTTTATGATGCCAGTTTAAATGAATCTTTTGCATTATCGACCGATGCAAAAAATGATTCCAGATTTTATGGTGGAAATCCAATCTGGAATGTGGCGGAACAACAAGGTATAAAAACAGCTTCGTTTTTCTGGCCGGGATCTGATACTGATAAAAAAAGACCAAGTTATTACAAAGAATATAATGACAAAATCCCATACGGAAACAGAATTGATACGGTTATTAAATGGTTGCAGCTTCCTGAAAAACAACGTCCGCATTTAGTCACTTTATATTTTGATGAACCGGATCATACCGGACATGATTTTGGTCCGCTTTCTCCGGAGAACGAGAAAGTAATCAAAAGGATGGATTCACTTATAGGGCAATTATCTTCTAAATTGAATCAATTATCTATTGGAAAAGAAATCAATTTAATTATTGTTTCAGATCACGGAATGACGAATATTAGTAATGATAAAAAAGTAGCCATTTTAGATTATTTAAAACCCGAATGGTTAGGATACAAAGCCGTAATTAACCCAATTATGAGTTTACAGGCAAAACCGGGTTATCAGGATTCAATTGCAAACGCATTAAAAAAAGTACCACATATTAAATTCTGGAAATCCAGCGAGGTTCCTAAAAGGTTGCATTACGGAACTAATCCGCGTGTGCAGGATTTTGTAATTGAAGCTAAAAAAGGATATAGTTTAGTTAGTGAAAAAACCCAGAATATAAAAGGCGGAACGCACGGCTACGACAATAAAACCAAAGACATGCAAGCTATTTTTTATGCAAAAGGTCCTGCATTTAAAGTTGACAAAGAGGTAAAGTCATTTCAAAATGTTTCTGTTTATCCTTTGATTGCCCATATATTAGGTTTGCAAATTGATGAAGTTGATGGCAAGTTTAGCGAAGTACAATCGATGCTAAAAAATTAGATAATATGAAAATTAGATAATTACTCAATAATCATAAGCAACAAACCCGACAGGTTTTTAAAACCTGTCGGGTTTACTTGTTAATTGCAAAGGCGTACAGTAATTCGATAATATTCGAATTCCGTAATTGTAGAGGCGCACAGCAGTGCGTCTCCGGCATGCATAAGACATAATATGAATCTCTGCAAAAAGTTATATACAAAAATGGCTTTAGCTGAATTTTAAATTCGGCTAAAGCCATTTTTCAATTTATTATTTTCCTCCAGCCAAAGCAGGAGGCAATTCAATTAGTTTCAAAATCAATTATAAAATAAAGCCATTCATTATCTAATTATCTAATTGACACATTTTCTAATTTTCTAATTACCTCATTAAAATCCTGTTGAAACAGAAACTTCTTTCCAGTTCTCTAATTCTTTTTGAACGTTTTCAATTTTCAGGTTTGCCATATTATAAGCATCTTGTCCTAAGAATAAATGCAACGCAGGATTTTTCTCTTGACTCATTTTGATTAATGCAACTGCTAATTTTTCAGGATCTCCGGGTTGATTTCCGTCAATATCATCTTTATGAGCACTTTCAGATGCTCTAACCGATTTGTATTCTGCAATTGGGTTTGATGGTAATAGTAAAGAACTATCTGCTAAGAAATCAGTTCTGAAATAACCCGGATAAACTAAAGTTACATTTACGCCAAATTCTTTTACTTCGGCAGCCAAAGACTCGGTTAAACCGGCAACTGCAAATTTTGTAGAACAATAGATTCCCCAACCCGGAAAACCTCCGTTATATCCGCCAATAGAAGATATATTAAAAATATGCCCTGATTTGTTTGCACGCATATACGGTATTGTATTTCTGACTACATTTAATAATCCGAAAACATTTATCTCATAATTTTTTCTTGATTCGGCATCAGTTAATTCCTCTAAAGTTCCTAATAAACCGTAACCTGCATTGTTTACCAATACATCAATTGTTTTAAAATGACTAACGGTTATTTCAATGGCATTTTTAACGCTTTTTTCATTTGTCAAATCCATTTCTAAAGGAAGAAAATTTTCAGATGGACTTCCAATTGCTTTAATTAAAGCTTCTTCACTTCGTGATGTTGCCGCTACTTTTTTACCTTCTGCCAATAATTTTTTAGCCAATACTAATCCAAGACCTTTTGACGCTCCTGTTATAAACCAAACTTTGTTATTTTCCATGATTTTATTTTTAGATTTAATTATGGTACAAAGGTATAGGCGGAATCGTTATCCAAAATTAAAGGAATCAAACAAGAAGTTACAAAAATCAAACAATTTCGGTTACACGATATGCTTTTGGGGAAAGCTGAGTGTTTTTCTTGAAGAAATTGATAAAATGAGATAATTCTTCAAATCCAAGGCACCACGCAATTTCATTAATATTCCAATTGGTTTGTTTGAGTAAAATCATCGCTTCCTGAATAATTCTTTCGCATATAATCTGCGAAGTTGTCTTTCCTGTCGTTTCTTTTAAAGCTTTATTCAAATGATTGACATGTACATTTAACTGATTAGCAAATTCTGAAGGCGAACGAAAATTAATTTGCTGAGATATCGATTCAATCGGAAATTGGCGTTCCAGTAATTCTAAAAACAAGGAAGAAACCCTAATCGTAGCGTTTGATTTACTATATAATGAAGAAGTTAACGTTTGTGTTTTTAGCGCCAAATGGATAATCTCAAAAACAAGATTCCGAAGCATATCATATTTAAAAGCGTAATCAGAATCTATTTCATCAAACATTCTTAAATAAACTGATTTTAAAGATTCCGCTAATTCTTTGGAAACAGGAACAATAGGATTTCCCCCAGGTTGAAACAAAGGATATTCTTTTAAATTCCCAAACTGACTAAAAAATGCATCAGTAAAAATGCAGAAAAACCCTGTTTGGTTTTCATCAATATGTTCCCAACTGTAGGGAATTTGCGGATTGGCAAAAAATAAAGCCTGATCTTCTATTTCGACAATTTTATCTGCATAATGTACTTTGTTCCTGCCCACGATTAAACTTATTTTATAATAGTCTTTTCGGGTATAAGGCAATGGATTACAAGTAGAACCAACATAATCATCCAGTTTAAAAACATTAAAATGTCCGATTTCTTTTTGGAGATTCTCGGGCATTCCTTTTATTTTTATCGTGTAAAAATCTTCGAGGGTTTCTGTGCGTTTCATTTTGCAAAGTTACGAAAATCAAACAAATACAATTAGATAATTTGATAATGAATAGAGTGTCACCCTGAGCGGAGTCGAAGGGCGTTCCAATTGGCACGTGGGGCTTCGACTTCGCTCAGCCTGACAAACTAAACATACGTAAATTTGGCCTTTATAAATTAATTAATAATTTACAATTCATCATTATTAAGAAACCACTTTATATTTAGGATCTTCAATTACATTTACTTTAATAACGGCTTCGGCATTTTTAAGTAATTTGATGCAATCAGGACTTAAATGTTCCAGTTCAATTATTTTATCGACTTCATTGTATTTTTTAGTCAAATTATTCAGCGCTTCAATTGCCGACATATCCGCAACGCGACTTTGTTTAAAATCAAGAACTATATGATTGGGATCGTTTGCAATATCAAACTTCTCCATAAATGTGGCGATAGAACCAAAGAATAAAGGTCCTTGAATCTCGTAATGTTTTATGCCTAATTCATCAATATAATGTTTGGTACCGATTCTTTTAGCGCTTTCCCAAGCAAAAACAAGCGCTGAAATAATAACACCAATCAAAACCGCCAATGCCAGATTATGCAATAAAATAGTAATAACGGCAACCAAAATTCCAACAAAAATATCATGCTTCGGCATTTTGTTTATCACTTTAAAACTTGCCCATTCAAAGGTTGTAATTGCAACCATCATCATTACACCAACTAAAGCTGCCATTGGCAATTTTCCAATTACTGGCGCGCCAAAAAGTATGATTAATAATATCGTCAATGCGGCAATTATTCCGGAAAGTCGTGCTCTTGATCCTGCCGAAAGATTAACTAATGTTTGTGCAATCATGGGACAACCGCCCATCCCGAAAAAGAATCCATTTAAAATATTCGAACTTCCTTGTGCTATACATTCACGATTGCTGTTTCCTCTGGTTCCGGTAATTTCGTCGACAAGATTTAACGTCAATAAACCTTCGGTCAAACCTACGGCTGCAACAATTACAGAATAGGGAAATATGACTTTGAAAGTTTCAAAAGAAATGGGAATATTCGGGATGTGAAATGGAGGGAATCCGCCTTGAACCGAAGCAATATCTTCGACTGTTTTGGTTTCGATATTGAAAATTAATACGATGGCAAATACTACCATTATTGCCACTAATGATGCGGGAACTGCTTTTGTAATCTTCGGAAAAAGTAAAACTATCCCAATTGTTAATGCGACTAAACCCAGCATAATATACAAAGGTGTTCCTTGCAACCACGAAGTTTGTCCGTTGATAACGGTTTTAAATTGTTCGAGTTGTGACATGAAAATAACCACCGCCAATCCGTTTACAAAACCAAACATAACGGGTTGAGGAACTAACCGAATAAATTTTCCGAGTTTAAAAAGTCCGATACAAATCTGGACGACGCCTCCAAGTGCAACAGCAGCAAAAACATATTCTATACCATGGGATTTCATTAAAGCGATTAAAACAATAACGGTCGCTCCTGCTCCGCCTGAAATCATTCCCGGTCTTCCGCCAAAAATAGCGGTGACTAATCCGGCTATAAAAGCGGCATACAAACCTACCAAAGGGGGAAAACCTGCTAAAATAGCAAATGACAACGATTCAGGGATCATTGTCATAGCGACTGTTAAACCTGCTAAAATTTCATTTTTGTAATTGACTTTTTGGGTAAAGTCAAAGAGATGGAGCGCTTTTTTCATAAGAGCACAAATTTAAAAAATAATGTGCACAAAGTAAAGAAAGCTTTCTATCTAAAAAAGGAAATTTAAAGCTGTTTTAATAATAACAAAACACAAGTAATTATTAAGTTTATCATTTTTAATTATTCTAATTTTACACAAGTATATCCAAGACAATTTATATGGTCTATAATATTTTCTGGCTCTAAACCTACACCTTCAACGCGCAATATTTTATCACAATCTTCAAGATCAAAATTAATTTTATAATCAGGAAATTGATTGAGGATTACGGCAATAATATAATTGGTTTCTGCTTCTTTTTTAACATTTGTTTTAAAAACTTCAACAACCATAATTGTTTATTTTGATGCTTAATGAAATAATAAATGAACTATAGAACTGTGGCAAAACACAAATTCTGATTTAAAAAGGATTGTATGAGATTCCGAATCTAAAATAGCCCTGAGCATCTTCCTTATGATCATAAATATAGTTAGACGTTCGTTCACCTCTTTCTGTTACACGAGTACTCAAAATATTATTAACACCGGCTTTCAAAAAACCAATTATTTGAGGCGTTATGCGGTATTCATAGGTTATACCGGACTTTAATTCTAACTGATTTAACTCGTAAATTCCTTTTAAATTTGAAGTATTTAAATTTAAATAAAAACTTTCAGAATTTAATTCTGTTCCCAGCGAAATTCTTCCGTTTTCAAGCAATTGTCTTCTGAACAATAAACGCTGGGGAAGTATAAAATCTATATCCCATTTTGAATCCTGAAATTTGTGATTGTAAGTAAAAAGTAGTGTAATTGGTATAATGGCAGATGGATCCAGCATTGCCAAAGCTCCAATGGTAATCGTAGTATTTGCGGTTCGTTTAAGGACAATATTTGCCGTTACAAAACCTTTTACACGCTGAATATTATCCTGATTTCCGTCGACGGTCGCGGTTGCATTATAAATAACCGGTTTATGAAAAAGTGACGACATATAAGTGGCGCTCAAAGCTGCTGCAAAATAATGAAATTCTTCTTTTTCTCTGGTATATGTACTTGCCGATGCGTAATTGTAAATATCGCCAAACTCATACGTTTCATATTTATAACGCAAGGAACTTGTTAAAACAAACAATTGGTGCTTCTAACAAGTCTATTTTATTTTAACTGTTATTAATCTATAAAGTTTCATTAAAAATTACAAACTAAAAATCTTTGTCACCTCTTTTTTAGCTTTATAAAATCATTCATTTTCGTTTACCATAGATTTTTTCATCAAAAAAAATGGCCTCCAAACCAATTTTTCTTACATAAATAATTATATTAGCCCCGCCACTAATCGTTAAAATAATTGTAGAAAAAATGACTCTTTTTAATCTCCTATTTAGAAATTCAGATTTAGAATGTCCGCGTTGTCAAGGGAAAGCATTTGTTGACTGGGAAGATATCCGTCGATTAGATAAAATCTTAAAATGGACGCCCGCTCCTTGTGCATATTGTTTAGGCACCGGAAAAGTCACTAAAGAAATCCTTTCAAAAGTTCCTGTTGATTATACGTATCTCACTATAGATTTGCCGGAATCAGAAATGGATAAGATAAAAGAAGGTGATCAGGAAACATTAGAGAAAGGACGAATACACGAACTTTTTTTAGACGAACTGATAAAATATGTCGAAAATCATCATGTAAACAACAAAATGGATGCTGAAAGTATTGCCAATTTATATTTAAGCACCGAAGATGAAAATGCGTTATTTTCGTTAGAAAGGGAAAATCTAAGGTTATATATTGAAAAAATAATTGAGTTAAAAAGAATTGAATCGAATCAAAAATAAAAATCTAAACCATTAGATACAGACAATCCGAACGGATAATTTGAATTTAAATCATATTATAAACCAGAAGCCAGATAAAGTCAATTAAATGATGCTATCTGGTTTTTGCTTTTTAATTCTTTATTAAAAAAATATCTTACAAATAAATTAACTTTTTAGACTTAAATAATTAACTTAGCGTGATGATGAAAAGTTTACATTTGATTGAAAAAATTTACAAAAATCATATTTTCAAGTTTAAATCGCCTCATTTACACCGCAATTCCCAAATCTAAAAATGAATTTAAAGGAGAACACGCACATAAATAAAACCTACAAAAGTTTAGAGCGAAACATGATTGATTTTATAGAACTTGGCGAAGCTGATTACACCAGAGCCGACGTTAAAAAATGCATGTCGTTACTGGATAATTTCCTTGAAGAAATTGCAATAACAGATTCAAGAGAATCCGGAATTCTAAGTGTAAAAAAAGCGGTTCTGGCGATTAATCATCTCAATGAAAGTTGTGAATACGAACTCGTTGAAACGGAACAAAGAGAAAAAATTGCTGATATTATCATTTTTGCCGGACACTTAAAAGGCTACAATCACATCTCTGAAGATATTACCGAAGAATGGCGCGAATGGTAAAGTATTTATTCTTAAGAAATAAAAACTTTGTGACTTTTTACTTTTGTGACAAAAAATAGCCAAAAACAGGTATAAATACGCATTGCCAGAATTATATTAAGTAGTAAAATTGCGGTAAATAATTTTTACTTAAGATACGTAGTTTTCCCGAATAGGAAATTTATAAATGCTGTCATTTTTTTTGGAACAATTAAAGTGAGATTTCTAATCGATGCCATCGATTAAAGATCTCACTTTTTATTTAATTACTTTTTCCTTAGAATCTCAGCAACTCATAACCTTAGCAACTTAGTCTAAGAACTTTAGCAACTTTAAACTAAAACTGCGAATTAATCCTAATAGAACCTTTAACCAGCGCAAGTGATTTAATACTGCTTATAGGAAACTCTAATGTTTGATGTTCCGGGTTTTGGGCAATAAACAGCACATGTGATTCGCGCTCTGATTGTTTTAGAAAACGGGTAAAAAAGTATTCATTATCATCATTGTTGACATATATAAGATACATTTCGCCCCAGATGATATTCTGCTCCAGATTAAATATCTTTTTATAAACCACAATATCACCACTTTTTAAAAGCGGATGCATACTATCGCCGGTGACATATAATGCGCCATCACAATTAGAGATTTTTGGGATTTTGATAAGGTCAACAGGTTTTTGATTTTCGTTGTCGCCAAACAAATCAATAATTCCCGCAGTGGTTTGAATATCATAAAGCGGAATTTCAGGATTATCGATTGCTTTTCCTGTTTTTTGATAAAGTCTGGCATTTTTTTCATGCAAAACATCCCATTTTATCATGTTTCCGTCACCGGTCATTAGCCATTCAATATTGATGTCTCTATACCTGCTTAAGATATTTTCTAATTTATCGATCCCGATTGTCTTATTTTTTTTCAATTGACTGGCAAATGAACCATTAGACATTCCAACTTCTCTCTCCAGAACACTGACTCTAATACCTTTATAATCAAGGTATTGTTTAATTCTTTGTATTGTATTTTCTGCCATAAAACATTTTTTTTTAGAAAAAATCCTACATTTATTAGTTATTTAAGAAATATCCTACTATATTTGTCTCGTTGATAATACAAACAAAGCGATGGGCAAAAATATAAAAACTAAACCGAGTTATAACCAAGAAATCCTAAAGATTATAAAAAATAAGTACGGATATTCTGACGACTACATTCGCAAATCGATTCGTGGCGATCGTGTAGGGCATATTGCAGATATGATAAAGGTGGAATATAATAAGCTAAATAATGAGTCAAAAAAAGCAATTGAAATTAAAGCAGAACAATTAAAAGATCAAAAACCATAATCACAATTCAATATAAATCGTTTAAAAAATCGCAAATACAAAATTTACTTACTAAACAAAAGTTCATTTTTTTAATATGGCTTAACAAGCAAAATTCAATACAGCAGTTTTAAAAATTTCATTGTTTTATTTTATTGCTGTATTTAATGAGGGAGCTACTGACTCCCTCATTTTTACCATTATTTTTTCTCGTTTTTATTTCTATCCTACGTAATCCTGAAAAGGAGTTGAGGCACCGCAATAAGCACGCACAGCGTTCTCCTACGAACCTGAGCTGGCTTGCGGTGATTCTTCAAAATGAAGGATTATTTTATATTTAAAACAAAAATATTGGTAAGCAAAAAAACGTTTACTAAATTAACGTTTAATTTTACAATTAGATATATAAAAATGAAGTAATCGAGATGAAATTTTAGGCGATATTTCCTAATCCGTCAGGAAATGGTCTATAAGCATAATAATGTAAAACTTCCTCAATTGCTATTTTCAAAGCTTCATTTATTGGAAGTAGAATAACGCCCATTCTTAAATCAATTTGCGCAAGTTGCATATAATAGTCCGTAAAAATAGGCACATATTGCCCTTTCAGGATTAGTTTTTCGGCTGCATCGAAGTTTTCTTGCTGTTCTTCTTTTATGATTTTACAAGTCGCTAATCTTAACTTTCCGAATTTATCGGTATTTGCGGCATAACCAAAAAGTCGACAAATTAATCCGCGGTAACGATAATCGCTGCAATTTCCTTTATGATATTCTAAAACAGAAATAGGACGGTATAATAAACAATTCTTTGTACTTGTATTGTTTAAAAGTACTAAGGTTTCCTCGGCTTTGCCATTCAAAAATAAATGAAACGCCCAAGGCAAAAATTCTAATGGCGACGCTTCAATATTAGGAGTAGAACAACATTTGCCACAACCAGCATTGCAAGAGATATGTGTTGCAGATTTAAAAGCAGAAATTTCAATTTCAAGTCGGTCAAATAATACTTCAACCTTTTGAACTTTATCTTCTATTGTCATCCTTTTTTTGGTAAGGTAGACTAATAGAAATAGCTTAAGCCACAAATAGACTTTATTGTGACGAGATTTGGGAAAAGCATTGGTGAAAGTTTTTTTGTTTCAGGATTTTAAGTTTCAGGTTAAAACCTTTGAGCCTTTGCCTCTTTGAAGCTCTTTTAAGAAATTTTCGAATTTCTTTTAAAATAAGCAATTGCACCACTTGACCATAAAGCCATGAAAATTAAAACTGGCTGAAAAAACAATCTAATCAAACGAGCCTGATCTGTATCAAGTCCAAAGGCACTTGTTCCGTTTAAATATTGGGCAATATTTCCAGGAAAAACCATAACATAAAATAACGCCAGTGCAACTCCTGCTATTACTTTATAATTCGTTAAAAACACCATACTAAGACCCAATGCAATCTCGACAATTCCGGAAAGTAGTACAACAAGATCTTTTTCAAGCGGAATCCAATTAGGAACTTGGGCCTGAAAATCATCTCTTTGATATGTAAAATGACCAATTGCCGCCAGTATCATAAAAATTCCCAATAATATTCTGAAGAAATTTTGCGTTTTAGATGTTGGTACATTTTCCATATTGAAATTAATTTGCTTAAGGTTTTTGATTTGCAATTTTAAAATTAAGATTATTCTTAAGAACAATCCATCAAATTTACAATATTCTGAACTACTGCTTTTGTAAAGTTTATTCACAAATGTTGTGTAATATCCATGTGATTTTACACATCATTTTAATGCTTTATAAAATAACTAAACTTTAATACAAAATGGGTCCAAAAATCAAATTTCGGATGCTATTTTTGTTTTCTAAAAATACCGCAAATTAAAGCCCAAAATCTGTATGACACGAGAACACTACATTCCATTTAACAAGGAATTTTTACTCGAACAACAAATAAATTATTTCGCCGAGGATCAAAAGAAGGTCGAAGATTTCAAAAAACTATTTGATATCATTGAGCATTACTTTCATTATGAAGCTTTTAACCTCAACCGAAACTTAAAACAGCATTATGCTTTATTTGATCCGGATTTGAGTTTAAAAGAACGTCAGGGATTTTTAGGAAAAAGTGATTTCAGGGTTTTTAAAGAAACTCTGTGCACGGTTTTAGAACAAGGTAATTACCGCAGAATCGATAAGGAAACTTTAGACAAAGCTTTTGAAGATTCTGATTTAATAGGATTACGACTTTCAATAGATTTTAATGCTTTCAAGGATTACGAATTATATGTTCGCGGTCATCATCAAGCGAAAGAAAAAGTAAAAAAATATATCTTTTGGAAAAAAGAGATTGAGATCGAATATTATGATCGCGTCATGATTTATCTTAATTATAATGAGGAAGATTATCTCAACGAGAAAAAAGTCAAATTAGGAAAAATGCCCATTGATCCGGGAACAATTGCCTTAAAAATTTTTAAGCGCGTTCCTAAAAATGATATCGAAACAATTTTTCCAAATGCGATTCCTAGAATGTCCACAAAAGATAAATTATTCTTTTGGGTTCCCGGTATTGGCGGCGGAATTTCATTGTTAAGTACCACCGTAATTCCGGCATTAATTGGCATGTATGCAGCTTATCAAACCGGCGAAGCCATTGATTTACTGAACAGTAAAGCTTCGTTAAATCAAGGTTTAATTGCTTTGGGAATCTTGTCTTTGTACTTATTTCGCCAATACAGTAATTTTGTAAACAAGAAAATCAAATACTCAAAAATACTTTCGGATAGTCTTTATTTTAAGAATTTAGGAAATAATAGCGGTGCTTTTTACTCCTTATTAAATTCCTCCGAAGAAGAAGTTCTTAAGGAAACCATTCTGGCATACACCTTTTTATATAGAAGTGACAAACCTTTAACAGCTCAGGAACTGGATGATGAAATTGAAGACTGGTTCAAAATTAAGCTCAACACAGATCTTGATTTTAACGTAAAAGATGCTTTATCTAAATTAAAAAATATTGGACTTGGCATAGAAACCAATGGCAAATGGCAAGTTATAGCTTTAGAAAACGCACTTGTTACAATTGATGAATTATGGGATAATGTTTTTGAGTACAATCAAAAATAGATTTTAATACTAAGGCAAAATTACCATAACCAATAATGCCAAAAACGAAGAAACTAAAGTAAAGATAATTAATGAGCCAAAAATCAATTGCAGGTTTTGTTTTTTATTTTCACGATTATAATTATTATAATAATCGTATTTTTTTTCTGATCTGTTATCCTCTTTATTTTCTAAAATAATAGAGAGCATAATTGGCGCTGATTCTTTTAAATTTTTTGGATACATAATTTTAGTATTTGATAGTAATTTTAAATCAGAACAAAATTACATTTAGAACAAATAACAGAGGACCACTATAAGTTTTTAAAATATCAAAATAGGATATAATCTAAGTTTTCTTTTTTAAATCTAAATAACTTTTGCGCTTTTGTACTGTTTTAAAAAGAGTAAAATTTCAGAATTTTTTAAACATTTAAAAAGTAGAATATTTAGGAGCTATTTCCTGCTATCCGCTTGTATCTTTTATCGCTCCCCGAAGCTTCAGTGTCGCCATAAAATGATACCGCTTCTATCAGGGCTATGACTTTAGTTTTCCATAATATAATTTTAAATCAAATAATATCTACGTCGAATTTACGTGCAAATATTTGCTACGGAATATTTTGTTTACGTTTTTTTTCTACCAACATGTAACTCCTAAAGGAGTATTGCTAAGTTTTTTTTGTTATTAGTTAACTGTTAGAATATCCCGTAGAGATATTGATAGAAAGAAATAATGCCGTAGTAAATTTATCTCGCAGGATTTTCTGCATTTGAATGCTCTTTTTCATGGTAATAAAATCTAACGTAATAATAACCTTACTTCGCTATATATTTTTTAGATTTGTAAATAAATAAGCACAAATATTTAGATCGAGTTACGATTTTAATTTCTTAATTAGCTGTAAAAGAAAGAATACCAAAGTATCCCAAATCAATATGTTAATCTAAAAGACAAACAAAATGAAACTTACAAATTTTTTAAGCGAACAAGGTTATGATATTATCGAAGGACCTGTTAGAAACCATAAACCTTTGCAATTATGGCTAAAAAAACCTTTTGACGAAGCGCAGCTTTATTACGCCAGTATTGAACATGCCTTTATCAGTAATATTGTATTAACCGAAATTGAGAATCCGGCTTTGAGTATAAATTCTACTCAAAAAGATGATTACGGATTTAATATTGGTATCACATTATTACAAGAAATCCTGAAAACACTTGGACTTGGAACATTCGAAATTGCGAATACTATCAAATCCGGAAAAACAGTTACAATCAGTTATGACAATTCGGTAACAAAAGAATATACAATTGGCAATATCGAAGATTATTTATTCTCGGCTGATTTCCTGCATCCAAATCCCTCTTTGCTAAAAAATGCAAATCGCAATTATATTTTAATTGTAACAGGAACTGTTTTTGCAAAAAATCTTATTGTTGATATTGAAACTGATTTCACTTTAGATAATAATCTAATTGCCAGTTTAAACGAAGTTGCAAGCGGAAAACTTGATTTTACTATTGGCAATCAAAATAAATTAAGAATGGTTTCAAATGCCGAAATTCATTTTCCAATTGCCGTTAAAGCAAGCAGAATTGATTTTGACAGAAGCCGATTTCAAAAACTAATTCTGGTAACTGATACTAATAATATCTTTTAATACTGAATTTGTTTATAAAATGCTTTTATAAAAATGCGCAAATGTTTCCGGACTTTGCGCATTTCTTTTTAAACGCTTTTTTGATCTTGAAGAAAAGAGAGCAACTTTGACTAAGCAAAAAGAAATTTTATTAGATTTACGTATACCTAAATCCAAAACAATGAGAACATTAGAACAATGGTTTGAAGAATATGCTGTAAGTCATCAAAACCCAAAAAATAAGGCAATACATTATATATGTGTTCCGGCGATTTACTTTTCTATCGTAGGTTTATTAATGAGTATTCCTAGCGGTATTATTGCAAATACCTTAAAACTAAACGCTCCTATTATTGAAAATTGGGCTTTTGTTGTGCTTATTTTTGTACTCATTTTCTACATTCGATTATCTATTGCAATGGCATTCAAAATTGCGATATTATCAGCGATTTGTTTAGTGGTTAATTATTATATTTCACAGGTTTTTCCTCTATGGATTTTCTCTATTGGTGTTTTTGTTATTGCATGGATCGGGCAATTTTACGGACATAATATTGAGGGCAAAAAACCTTCTTTCTTAAAAGATCTTCAATTTTTAATGATTGGTCCGGCTTGGGTTGTGGAGAATATTTTTTCTAAGAGGTAAACCAAAATTTTGTAGAAAAACAATCTTTTGGACATAGGAAAACGCCAAATAAAAATTTCCATTTTACATTTTTTTATGTTTTTTAATAAGCTTACAACATTAATTTCGTGTAATTCGTGGCAAACTATTTAACTTTTAGAGCTTCTAATATTCGTTACAAAAATCATAACTTTATAATTTCTAGTTAAATACAGCAACAACATGAAAATTGATGATAAGGAAATTAAGATTGAAGGTTATGACATTTTCACTTACAGACGAATCAGGCGTGCAATAGGATATTTAGGAATTAGTCTTCCTCTATTTTTAGTTGGATTTTCCCTGATTAATTATTTTCAAACTCCAGTTCAGCCTTCTATCAGTGATTATTATTACACACACTTAAGAGAAATTTTTACAGGAACTTTGTGTGCCGTTGGTTTATTTTTGATTCGGTATAAAGGAAATGGAAATATTTCGATTTGGAAAAATGATAATTTATTGACCAATATTGCGGGAATAATGGCGTTAGGAGTTGCTTTTTTTCCAACGAATCCAAACTCGGATGGTATTAAAACGAAAATTTATACGCTTATTCCTTCGGGCGAAAAATGGCTGGGATGGCTTCATTATGGTTTTGCCGCTCTATTGTTTTTAATATTGGCTTTGCTGGCAATTAACGTTTTTACAATTGGACAGGAAAACGAAACCAGAACTCCTAAAAGTATTCTAAACGAAAATAACATTTATAGAGTTTGTGGTTATTCAATTATAGTTTTTGTAGTTATGGTTCCAATAGCTGAAACTTTCAACTTATTTAATTATTCTACCTTAGTTTTTGAAGCACTTTCGCTTTTTGCTTTCGGAATTGCATGGCTAATAAAAGGTCGTGCATTGGGAGATAAAGGCGTAATTGGACAAAAACTTTATCAGGAAAATAACCCGATAGATACTGAAAAAGTTTTTGAGGAATAAACAATTGATGATTATCAAAACTACAAAAGAAAGGCATAGCGATTAAACTATGCCTCTTAATTATTTAGTTTAATTATTAACTAATTGCAAAATACGATCCAGTTCTTTTATCTCGTGCTCTTCAAGTGGCTGCAATGGCTTGCGTAAATAACCACCTTCGACACCCAGAATTTGTAATCCCGCTTTAACAGCTCTGGGAAGTCCTTTTTCTACAATAAAACGGAGTAAATCAATTTGCTTGTAGAATATTTTTTGAGCTTCCTGAAGATCATTTTTTTGTACAGCATTATACAAAGCAATGTTGAGTTCCGGAATTAAATTAGGAGCGGCAGTACACCAGCCAGTTGCTCCTGCTGCAAATGCAGAAAGTGCCAGCGGATTTGATCCGTTATAAAATGCGACTGAATCTCCTAATTCTTTTTTGAGGTAATGCATTCTTTGAATGTCGCCTGTACTTTCCTTAATCATGGTAACATTAGGAATTTCTAAAATCCTTTTTAGTAATTTAGGCGACATATCAATGCCAGCCGTGGCCGGGTTATTATATGCCATTATTGGAATAGAAATTTGTTTAGCAACTGCATCATAATGCCGTACAATTTCATCATCACTAAGTTTCCAGTAACTCATTGGTATAATCATTACCGCCGCAGCACCAGCCTTTTCAGCAAACTTTGCATGATAAATTGTCCTTTCTGTAGTCAGGTTTGAAACTCCAACTAAAATTGGAACTCTTCCTTTTACTTGTGTTACAGTTGCTTCAGTAATGGCTTGTTTTTCTTCATCATTCAAATACGGCATTACACCTGTACTGCCTAAAGGCGCAACACCATGAGATCCCGAAACAATTAATCTTTCCAGCAATTGTTTATAAAGTAAAATGTTTACTTTTTCTTTTTCGTCAAAAGGTGTAATCGGATAAGCAATTATGCCTTTAAATAAAGTGTTTTCCATTTCTTATTTAGCTTTATTTTTATAAATCTCTGCCTTCTTCTTCTCTTAATGCTACTCCTAAATTTTGTAATTGAGGGGCATTTTCAGCAGCGATATATTTAGCACTTTCTGAATCACTTAAGTTTTGATGTCTGTGCCATGTCCAAGCAGGAATATAAACAGCGTCACCTGCCTTCCACTCTACTTTTTGATCCTCCACTTCAGTATATCCGGTCCCTTCAATTACATATAATAATGTTTCATAAGTATGCCTGTGTCTGTTTGTTAACTGTGACGGTAATAATCCACCAATTGTCATACTGACATTTTTACTGGGTAAATCGATAAAAAAAACCGGATGTTTTCTTTCTGTAGAAAACTGATTGTGTACACCTGCATTTTCAACATTTTTATGAATTAATTTTTCAGGCATTACAAAGCTTGGTCGTGCAAAAGTTTGGTGAAAATCTTTTGATGAGAATTTTTTTTCTTTCGTTTCCATATTTATTTAATTTAAGTTTCTGCATTATTGCTTCACAAAAATACTCTAACTTTGGTCTGTAATTGTGACACAGTTTTAATATAAACAACCAGTCCAGATGCTACGACCTTGGCCACTAGAAATTCACTTAGACAAAAAATTAAATTTGGCACTTTATCTACAAATTGCTGATGCTATTATAAATGCTATAAAATCAGGAAAGTTAGCCAGCGGAATTGCTTTACCCGGAAGCAGACAATTAGCAGGTTTACTGCATGTAAATCGTAATACTGTGATTGAAGCTTTAAATCTTTTAATGGCAGAAGGCTGGTTGATTACAATTGACAGAAAGGGTACATTCGTGGCTGATTTATTACCTGAAATACTGCTAAATAAAACAGTAAAACAAAAAGTAATAGTTGGCGATGATCAACTAATACCTCATCTTGTATTTGATGACGGTCTTCCTGATAGCCGGCTTGCTCCTATGACAGATCTAGCGCGTGCTTACAGGGAAATCTTCAACAGAAAATCGCGTTGGCAAATCATGGGTTACAGTAATGAATTAGGTATGCCTGAATTCAGAAAAGCAATTGCTCAAATGCTTAATTTTAAAAGAGGCATGAATGTTTCACCTGATGAAATTTGCATAACGCGTGGCAGTCAAATGGCAATGTATCTTGCTGCACATTCTTTATTTGCAAAAGGAGATTATGTTATGATTGAAAATCCGGGTTATAAACCGGCATGGAGCGCGTTTGAAAATGCAGGGGCAGCTTTACTTCCTGTGAATGTTGCAGGCGATGGTTTAAATTTAGATGAAGTCGAAGAATATCTTAAAAACCACAATACAATAAAAGCTATATATGTTACACCGCACCATCAATTTCCAACTACGGTTACAATGAGCCTTAAAAAAAGATTAAAGCTAATTGAATTATCCAATCAATACGGATTTACAATAATAGAAGACGATTATGACCATGAATTTCATTTTGGTCAACGTCCTATTTTACCTATTTCGAGTTATGAAAATGCAAAAAACTTTATTTATATAGGCACATTAAGTAAAATTGTGGCTCCGGCATTGCGTATTGGATACTTGGTAAGTACACCGGAAACCATTCTGAAAGTGGGTAAACATCGAAAAATTATTGATGTGCAAGGTGATAATATTATGGAAGAAGCTGTTTTACACCTTATCAATGAAGGGATTATAAAAAGACATCTTAAAAAAACCAATCTTATTTATAAATCGAAAAGAGATTATTTTGAAAGTCTCTGTAATCAATATTTAAAAGATAAAATTACTTTTGATAAACCTGAAGGAGGTCTGGCTTTCTGGATTGTACCTAATTCTAAAATAAATATTCCGTTTGTTTGCCAACAATTACTTCATAAAGGAATTAAGATTATGAACCCTGAAAATTTTAGTTATAACAATTCTGTATCAGGATTTAGGTTGGGATATGCATCATTGACAGAAAAACAACTTGAAGAAGGTATTATCGCACTTTCAGAATATTTGTAAAACTAATCAAATACAGTTTACTCTTATTTTCATAAATTGTATTTAATTTTATTCAATTGCTAATCTATTTAAGATCAAAACATTGCTATTTATCAATGATCAAGTTATTTCAGATCACTCTATAAAGTCGTAATCCAATTTTTATCGTTTTTTATATAATACTGGTCTGCTCATATTTTAAAATGCAGCAAAATCTGGACTATATTAAATACCAAAAACTGGATCATAACTTTCACCTGGACAACTTATAATTTTGCATCATGAAAGAAATAATAATTTCAAACTTAAAAGAGGTTCATAACCAAATCGAAAATGCCTGTAAACTTTCAGGAAGAAATCCGGAAGATGTACAATTACTACTTGCTACCAAAACTGTTTCTGCTGATAAAATTAGAATTGCGATTGAAGCAGGTGAAACTTTAACAGGCGAAAATAAAATGCAGGAATTGCGGGATAAAGATCCTGAATTAAAAGGATTAGACATACAGCGCCACTTTATCGGTCATTTACAAACTAATAAAATAAAAGATGTTTTAAAGTATGTTTCCTGTATTCAGTCTTTAGACAGATTAAATCTCGCTCAGGAACTTGACAGGCAATTACAAAAAGAAGGTAGAAATCTGGATGTTTTTATACAGGTGAATACTTCATTTGAAGAAAGCAAATTTGGGCTTTCGCCTGATAAAGTAATTTCCTTTATTCACGAATTAAAACAATATGAAACCTTAAAAATAAAAGGTTTAATGACGATTGGTTTATTAGATGTTGAAAAAGAAAAAATGCTGCCTTCATTACGTTTGCTGAGAGAAATCAGAGATGAAATTTATACTGAAAAAATAGAGCAAATAACTGACCTAAAACTTTCTATGGGTATGTCCCAGGATTTAAAACTTGCTATTGCCGAAGGGTCAAACATGGTAAGAATAGGCACTTCTGTTTTTGGAAACAGATTTTTAGGAAAAGAAATTTGGGATGAAAACATTACAGAATAAACTATAATTTTGCATCAAATAAAATTCAAATGAATCTATACGAACTTACCGTAGACGATACCGAAAAAATTGCTTTAGCCGATTTACTTTTTAGCGATGAAAATAAATTTGCTTTAACGCAAACGATTAAAGAACACCAATATCTGGAAGAATTAAAAAAGTATAATCTTAAAGTAGATAATAAAATATTACTTCATGGACATTCGGGCTGTGGTAAAACAACTACAGCAAAAGCTATCGCTACTGCGTTGAATAAAAATATTGTAATTATAAATCTGAGTACTTTAATTAATGCCCGAATTGGTGAAACTTCTAAAAATGTAAAAGCCATATTCGACAAAGCTATTCGGGAAAAGGCTGTATTATTTTTAGATGAATTTGACCAAATTGGTAAAAGCCGTGATAGTGATGATAAAGATGTGGGTGAAATGAGACGCCTTGTCAATACAATTATTCAATTGATTGATTATTTCCCAACAGATAGTTTACTTATTTGTGCCACAAATCATTATCATTCCATTGATACTGCTTTGTTGAGAAGATTTCAATTGCGCTTACAATTCGAAATGCCGAATGAAGGTGAATTAAATCTTTATTATGATAAATTGCTCTCAGACTTCCCTGTTCATTTACAGATAATTTCACGTAAATACAATATATCTTATGCCGAAGCTAAAGATTTTATCAATACTACAATGAAAAAACAAATTATTTCAGAGTTAGAACTTCAAAAACAATTATAAAAATTTTGATTATTACACTATCATAAGGATTCATGCTTTTTATTATAAAGTTATCTGAGTCCTATTTTACTTCTTACTTTGAATAACCCCAATAAAAAAAGCTAAGGAATACATTACGCATTCCTTAGCTTTATAAATAAACTCTATTAACTGTTTTTACATTTTGTAATTCAATCCTACTTCAAAAGTATTGTTTGCATAAGCACCCAAACTTCCAAAATATTTAGAGTAAGCAAGGAAAACACCTAACTCGTCAAGCGAAATTCCAAATGCTGTAGAAACAATACTATTGGTATGATAAAACGCAGATATATTCATTTTATAATCTGGAAAATTAAATCTTGCACCCATATCTAAAATATCTTTGTGTCCTTTAATACCTCTATACGCAACTAATGGTTCAACATTTAAGTTTTCATCGTAATTAGATAATAATATCTTGTAACTCACAGCTGAATAAAAAGTAGAGCGATCTGCGTAATTTTTTACATCATTATCATTTTCATAGAAAAGATTATAAAGTTTCGGCAATGATGCCTGAACAGTCAATAATCTGCTTGTATAAGCAATACCTAAATCTGCATCTAATTTTGCTCCTTCATTAAAATTCTGTAGAACAGCATCATCTTTATCTCCTAGCACTTTACCGTAATCAATTGAGGCAAATTTTGCACCTGCAGACAATCCGAAATGAATTTTGTCTTCCACTCCTAATGGTAAATGGTAAGCAAAGGTTCCCATTATTCTTGTTCTGTTGATTAATCCGGCTCTGTCACTTGTAACATTTAATCCTAGTCCAGTTCTATTTCCAGAATTGTATTCGACTGTAGCATTCATTAATATTGGATTGCCTGGAACTTCGTCCCATTGTCGCTGATAACCTATATTTAATTTTACCCCTTCCTCTAACCCCGCCATTGCAGGGTTATTAATATACTGGTTTTGAAAATACATAGACTCATATTCTGTTAACTGCGCATTTGCGGAATTTGTTCCTAATATTAGCAGGAACATAATTATCGGCAAATAGATTGTTTTTATTGATTTTATTTTCATTTTATTTATCTCTGTGTGGTTATGCTCTAACCACTTTACTATTTTTCGTTTCTTTTGCTAAATGTTAGTTTCTAATGATTGTAATGAATCCTTTTACTTTAGGCTGACCAGATCCAAGATCAATTAGATAGTAATAAGTATCCTCATTAAGTGGTGATCCTTTGTAAGAACCATCCCAATCATTGCTGTATTTATTTTTAGAATACACTAATCTTGCTGCTCTGTCAAAAACTTTAACGGAATTATTTTGGTATAATTCGATACCGGGAATTATCCAAAAATCATTTTTACCATCTCCGTTTGGTGTAATAATATTTGAAGGTATAATTGCCTGAGGCGTAGCGTCTGCTCTATTTACAATAACAGTATATGTGTCTTGTGTACCATCCGGAGCCGTAACAACTACTGTGATTACGTTATCGCCTACATTTAATGCAATTGGAGCTGTGTTGTCACTAATTGTTGTTCCGTTAATTATCATTTCGACTGTTGCAGCCGGATCGATTGGTTTAGGATTTATTATAATAGAATCAGTACTATATGGTACATCAATTCTATAATCATTTGTATCTGTATTAAAAGCCGGACTTAAAGTACCGTCGCTAATAACAATATCTGATAAACCTGCATTATCAGGAGCCTTAGCTTCTTTTCTTGTCACAATTACCGTATATGTATTAACAGTTCCGTCCTGAGCTGTTACTTTAGTGATGATTTCATTTTCACCAACTTTTAGCGGTAAATCTGCTGAAGCTGTTCCGCTAGGTACTACTACTCCATTTACTGTTATTGTTGCCGTAGCATCTTCACTAAATGGTGTAATTGTAATACTTGTAATGTCATTTGGTACACTAGCGGTATAATTTGTAGTTCCTTCTGTAAAAGCAGGACTTAAAATGCCTTCACTAATGGCTAAATCTATTAAACCTGCGTTATTAGAAACCGGAGCTTCTTCTCTCGTTACAATTACTGTATATTCTTCTTTTGTAACCCCATCTTCAGCCGTAACAAATATTTTAATTTCATTATCTCCTACTTTTAAATCGAATGGAACTGTAGGATCAATAATTACTCCGTCAATTGTCATTACAACTGTTGCATTTGGATTGCTTGGTACTGGATTAATTACATAAGAATTAATTTCATTTGGAACCACTACAGTATATCCTTTTTTATCTGGATCGAAAGTTGGATCTAAATCACCTTTATTAATAATATCAGATAAACCGGCATTATTTGAAGCGACTACATCTAAAATACCATCAACAAAATTAATTTTATAGTTTGACGAAAATGCTCCTTCAATTTTAATAGAATATTTTCCTATTGGACTATCTTCCTTTGCATCAGTATTAATTACAACTTGTGGATTTAATTGCGCCGCAGTATCTCCATTTTTAAATCCAATGTACTCTACTAATAAGATTGGATTTTCATCACCATGCGTTTTACTAGTATTAATTGCTTTAATTATTAATTCTGCAGGATCAATTGTTAAAAATCCGGTTTGACTATAAGTAATCGTGTAGTTTGATGAAGCCGCTCCACTAGCTGTGATTGAATAACTACCTACTACTGGACTTTCTTTAACTGCCGTAGTTTGAATTTTAAACAATGTACCTAAACTTTCTACATTATCTCCATTTTTAAACTCATCATAACTTGCTGTTAAAACAGGATTTTCTGATCCGTATTCTCTCTTATCACTCACTGTGGTAATAGTTAACGGTGCTTTATTTACAGTACTTTTTGCAATTGCAATATTTACATCAGTAGTACCTTTGCTAGTTAAAACTATATTTCCATAATAATAATCTACAGCTGCCATAATCGTTCCTTTTAATCGAACAAAAAGTGTTGTATCTCCAAAGCTACCAACTCCTCCAACAGAAACTGTATCAGTAAATGTTATACCATCTTTACTTACTTCAAATCCTAAAGGTGCAGTAACTACAACTGCTTCAACCATAGCAATACCAGATATGGTAAAACTTTTTGATTCAGATGGTGTGCCATAAGTGCTAGTCATTGCTACTAAAGTATTAGTATCTATTACTATTGTTGGTCCCACATTTATAATACCGTTATTGGAAACAAAAAAAGTGTTATTTTTATTTACAGCATTTGAAAGTGAGCTTCCCCAAGATCCCCCATTTCCAAGTGCGACTCCTAATTTTATACTTTTAGCAGAGTGTACTAAGCCAGCAGTAAGATTGGCGACTACTTCATCAACTATTGAAATTGTCTCATTAATTGTAGTTTTTGCACCAAAGGTTTTAATACCTGTTCCTGATAATACAATATTATTGTAGGTAATTGATCCTGTTCCTAAATCTTGTATTCCACCATTGTATTCAACAGTACTTGTCCCTGATATAAAAGTGCCTCCAGTACCAACCACATTTCCTGAAAATTTCACAAGACATGAAGTACCATCTAATATTCCCTTAGTTCTAATCCAATCATCAAATGTGTGGGTTAAATTACTCCCCAGATTAAGTGTCCCTCCTAAGCCATTAATTGTTAAGTGTCCAGAATTCATATCTTCCATAAAAGTAGCTATACCGGCACCTTTAGTCATAACAATTCCTCCCGCGGTAAAACCATCTATACTTTGGGCTTCTCCATCTCCATAAATATAAATATCACCATCAGACTCTAATTTCCCAAGGTTAATTAAATTACCTCCTAAATAAAAATCAGGTTTTCCTGAAATTAATAATGATGAACCGCTATCTATATAAAGACGTATGTCTTTGCCCATTTTTTTTTCAACAGCAACTATCTTAACTGCACCTGTATTAGTAATTATAACACCTCCTGACGAAATGAAATTGGTTATCCATTCCAGACCAGCTGTATGTACTACAGTACTGTTATACCTTAAAGTAGCTACTGCCCCATAAGTGGGCGCAGCAGATGTTGTTGCTGTTCCCTCCATTGACAATACATCATTTACAACTGTATTGGTATTAATTGTTTTAATACCGCTCCCTGAAAGTGTCAAATCATTATAAGTATAAGCACCAACATCTTGACCAGTCGCACTATTATAATTTACCAATCCCGGTCCGGCATTTAATATCCCACCAGCCATTTTACCACCAATTATTAAAGATCCAGCTCCGCTGAAAGTCACATCGCTTTTCGTTGGCAACTCGCTCATGATAACATCTCCGGTTACGATGACTGTTCCTGTAACAATGCGCAAACTAGTGCTACTATCCATTTCTAATGAATTACTAACTGTTAGAGAACCCGAGTTTACAGTTAAAATAACTTGCCCAGGAATCGAATTAGACAGCTTGATGCTTTTACAAAAAGCACCGGCTACAATTATAGGTTGAAACGTTGTAAATGGAATTACAACATCTTCAGATACAGTTGGTCTATGACCAGCGCTCCAGTTTGTAGCTGTTTCCCAAGCTTGAGTACTTCCGGCGGCACCCCCTCTCCAGGTATTGGTTTGCCCATATCCTATATTAAATAAAAGAAAGACTAATACGATAAGTAAATTTTTGTTCATTTTTATTTTAATTCTATTCATTTCTGTTTTAAATTTTTATTCATTTTTTGTAATTCCTACTTCGCCTTTTTTATTTTACCCCATTTCGCATTTTTTAATTTCTATTTCTTTTTATACTTAACACCAATACAATAATCCCTTTTAAGGAACCAATTACACAAAAATTCATTCAACATCTAACTCTAATACTCTTACAAAAAAAATCACTCCCTAAGCAAATAGTGAATGTTTAAAAAATCAATAATTAAGGATGTTTTTTTTAAAACAATTACTTACATCACTTTTCATATGCAGTATGAAGAGTCTATATTTTAAAAAATCAGTAATAAATAACATGTCATTAATTTTATAAATTGTTTTTATACTAAAATGAAACAATAGCCATCTATACTGATTTCCAGTTTATTGTGGTTTAAAAACCACATCTCAACCACAACTAACGATTTCAATTATTTAATTGTTCAAATATTGGAGCAAATACGATTTATTATTACCTGCAAAAGTTTTTAATTCCATAGAAAAAGACATTTTTTAAAAACATAGAATTGTCAAAAAAATGATTAAGATTTATGAAAAAACATAATACTATCAAGAGTGCCTAAGAGGATTTTAATTGAAAAAACATCAAGAATAGGACACAATTATTTTAAATTAAATCATCATTACAAAACGACAATAAACGAGAAATCAGATAAAATAATTGAATGTGAAAATTTACAATTCTTACAAAAAAGAAAAAATCGCCGTTTAATATTATTAAAATAGAGTTCATCCTAAAAAAACAATCATAAATTAGCACAACAAAAACATTCCAAATCTTAAACGATTATACAACAGACTGATTAAAGTTGTTTTTTCGGAATAATTAGTACTATATTTTGTGGCCGTCCCTTAAATAAAAAACAGCAAACGACAGAGCAAATGCTGTAATGTAAAGAGAATTGATATAAAACGGTTAAAGCAACCATTTGGCTCACAAATCGTTGAAAAGCAAACGACACTAAAAACAAAGCTGAACCGAGGAGTAGAAAAATTTGATAGTTAAAAAAACATCAAAAAAAAACCTGTTCCTTAAATGAAACAGGTTTTATAAGGCTTTATAAGAGTATTTATAAAAAAAGCTAAAATAAAGGCACTTGGGTAGAATGTGTGATAAATTATGAAAACAGCTAAAAAAATAAAGCATAAAAAAAGCCTGTTTCACAATGAAACAGGCTTTTTTTTTGTGAACTTGAAAGTACAAAATTCGAACCTTTTGCTTGAAGATTTTCAAGTTTTAAGCGAGTTGACAGAGGTTTAAAAAGAAAAGCATTTGATTTTCCTAGTTCAATGATTACAATGTTTTTTAAAATGTGTAATGTTTCAATTAACGAACTAAAAAAGATCAGTTATGAGCTGAGGGTAATCATTTTTAATTTCATTTATCAGAGAAGCGGAGGTAATATTTTTTCCACCTCCCCCAAGAAAAAGCTTTTCGAGAGCGCTATACCATTGTGATCGTCGATTTGCAGTATTAATTAAAATAGAAACATCACCTCCTGCACGTTTCCAAATATCATCTTGCTCTGGTTCTTGTGGATAAAGTTTAATCAATTCATCAACGAATTTCTTTTTGAAATCTTCTGAATTTGTATCTTTTTCAAGCTTGTTGTACATTTTTAGAGCATCGATCATTCCAAATGTGAATGCTGTAGCATTGGCAGCTGCTATCGGTTGTGACCCGCCAGCATCGGATTCTTCTTTATTTTCAATTAAATCTGAAATACCGCGAACTTCAATACCGTGAGCGTGATATGGCCTAGCGGCTATTAAATATCCGTTCCCTTCCATATCTACCACTGCAGCATCACTACAGTAGCGTTTAATATAATTAAAAGTCGTGGCACGCGTTGAAGAAACAACTTTTTCACCTGCTGCAATTGGAAGTACAAAAGCATTTGGTTTTTTATTACCCTTTAGTTTTTCAATCCACTTTCCTTCTCTTTTTACATGTTTTGCAAGCTGTTCTAAAATATACGACGAAGGTACAATATCAAATCTAGGCTTAAATTCTTCATCGTCTTTAATAATTTCAAAACCTATTACTTTAGATGATGCGACTACGTCACCAAGAACGACATCTTTGATACCTCCGGCTATACCGTGAACCCGCAGACAGATGCATCCCTCCTCCCCCGTTTCTTAACAACGAAATACGATGTTTCCAATTTCTTCACGTGATTTTTGATTGATAAATTTACTGACATCGCCACCAGCTCTTTTCCATATATCACTATGTTATGGTCCTTGGGTACATTGAAATGCCTTATTTAAAATCTCAGCGTAAACAGCATCAAGAGAAACTTGCCCACCAAATAGGTTTCCGGACATAAGTTTTTCGTAAAAGCTAAAATTTATAAGAGTCTTACAATTGTTTAAGGCAATTCTATACTGCTGGTTATATTTTGCTTTTTCAAAAATTTGTCTGGCCGAAACTGCAAATCTTTTTTCTAAAACAACATTTCCTAATTTTAAGGATTAAAGCTCAGTTAAATTTCATTGAAGTAATATATGTAGTCGGAAAGGTGTTTATCTTTTAGATCTGATATAGTCGAAAAAGCAATCAAAACCGAATTTATATTTGATCTATTTTCACTTAGAAAAGTACTGATAAAATCATTACCGCTGAGGATAGTTTTAATTTCCTGCTCTACTTTATCAATAGTTAATCGTCCATCTAATATCTTTTTCATACAGCCGACTGCTGTTGCCTTCTGAAATTTTTGAATGTGAACTAGCGGAAGATTTTGCCATATCTTCTCTCGGTCCTGATATCCTGATAAATCTGAAAATACACTGTCTGAAAATAATACTAATATTCTTTCAGGAACTGCTATGCCTTTATCTATTAGGGTTAAAACTTTTTCAAAGGTAGAACTCGAATTTTCTATACCGTACGCAAGATTTTTGGTTACACTTAAGCTTTCAGACCAAATTTTTAACCACACAGGTTGATTAACATCTAATACTTTCAATAAAATGATTTTGTTGACGCCCGGTTTGCATATTTTAGCTCGAAACTCTTTTCCACATCATTTATCAAAATTTGACAGCGTTGAAGTCTGCCACGAAGTCCGCTGTCTCTCACTGTTGTAAGACATACTAGGAAGGCCACTGCTGCAGCTAATGCTGGTTTATTTATTTTACGCATCTATTTTTATTCTTTATTAGCAATTAAAGCCATGACAATTGATCTCGTTTCAGATCTCATTGATTGTTAGCGTAGAATGGATATTCTGGATAAAGTGAGCACCTAATTCTGGATAAAAGTGAGCAGTATAAATGAACTCAAAAAGGTGTCTAAAAAGTAGTTTAAAAATATAAAA
>NZ_JAYSPC010000003.1:0-5586 GCF_043722275.1 Flavobacterium sp.
TTTTATATTTTTAAACTACTTTTTAGACACCTTTTTGAGTTCATTTATACTGCTCACTTTTATCCAGAATTAGGTGCTCACTTTATCCAGAATATCCACTCCGTTCCCGCTCATCACTTCACACGTTCTCTACCTTACGTTCGGTGTGGCTATTTTATTTTTTTAGCCGAATATATTTGTTCCGCTCCGCTACACTCTGAATAAGGCAAAAAAACAAACCGCCACACACTTTTTGGCGGTTGCTCTTTTGCCCAGTCATCGGGGTTTGCTCCGCTAAAGCTTTGCAATGGAATAAGGAACGCTAACGCTGACTTTTATATTTTCCCCGCCGTTGCACGCACACATCCCTACAGCCCAGAAAAAGGGCTTCCCGGTCTGTGGCGCTGGTCAAGACCGCAACACCGCCACCCGTTCGCTAAAAAAAGCTTTTTATGAGCCAAAATCTACAACGCTTTTTTTGCTCACTTGGGGTGTTCATTGTCTTTGCGCATAACTCAATCGCCGTCGGGCTATGCTCATTTTTGCGCAGGATTTTTTAGAGAACATTATTTTTAAATAGAAACATCAGGATAAAAAAATCCGGCACAAAAATCGAGCGCATCAATAAAAATGGAATCTTTTTTTTTCAATTGAAAATAAAACCCAAGTCTAAAAAAAGAAAGAAAAATCAATCAATTTTATTTTTCAATTGAAAATTTAAAACCTATTTTTGAGCGGATAAGAAAATGAAAAAGTACGTTCTTAAAAAATAGTTTATGCTCGCAGGAATGCAAAAATAAACGCTCGGGCGAGGGAAATATCACGCAGGACAATACAAGTATAAGTACAATGGAAAGGAACTCCAAGACGAGCTGGGGCTTAACTTCTATGATTATGGAGCAAGAAATTATGATCCTGCTTTAGGTCGTTGGATGAACATTGACCCGAAGGCTGAAACGTCAAGACGGTTTTCTCCATTTACATATGCTCTTAATAATCCTATTTATTTTATTGACCCTGATGGAATGGAAGCTAAAGATTGGGTTAGAGATGGAAATAATTGGATATATAGGAGTGATATTACGACTTCACAGCAAGCCAAAGATGCTGGTTATTCGGGTTATTCGGATGGAGTAACCAATAATAGTTACAAAGCTCAAAACGGTGGCACAATAACATTACAGGAAGGAGGTAAATGGTCAAATGATAATGATGCTAGTACTACTTACCAAGCTCCAGACAAAGCACCTTTAAAAGTAGCTGGTGAGGTATTAGGAGGGATATCTGATTTTAATTCGGTAATTGCTGATAATACAGAAGCCTTACAGATGATGGGTGTTAATAGTAAATATGTAGAATCTATAGGTAGTAAGGCAGGGAATATAGGTACTGGATTAGAAGTTGCACAAGTTGGTTTAGATTATGCTAATGGAGAAGTGAGCGGCAATACAGCTCTTCTAAATGGGGGAGGTATTTTAGCTACAGCGGCTCTTAGTTCATATGTTGGTGGCGAAGTAGGTGCTGCTTTTGGAACAACAGGAGGACCTGTCGGGACCGCAGCTGGTACTGTGGCTGGTGCTGCTACTGGTGCTGTAATCGGAGGTGCGAAGGGAACTCTTCAAACTATCTATGATGAATTCAAGACAATCACCACACCATATTTAAATCAATTTTATAATAATGTAAATTTTGCAACTGCAAATGCGCATCGCTAATATTATGAAGTTAAGTCAAAAGATAAGCACTCAGATTAGTTTATTAGCAACTCAAATCATTATAGTAGTTATAATATTATATATACTATACGCTGCCAACTTTGATGGTAAAATTTTTGTATATGTAATCATTCCCATGTTTATTGTACTGGTTTTGCCTACCGCTTACATTCATTATGATTATTACAATCATGGCAGAAATTATAATTATGATATAAACGATAAAGGGATTATTCAATTTAAAAAAGATAAATCCGTTAAATATGATAGAGCCAATTTTAAAAAGATAAAACTATACATGTCAGGTACACGATTAATTGGTTCTGTAGTAAAAAATTTTCCGTTTGAAGATTATTATTATGCAAAAATTATAACATTTGAAGGTGAGGAAATTATAATTTCATGTCTCTTCTCAAAAAAAATAGATCAGTTGTTATTGTCACTTTACAGTGAAGTTCCACTGACCAAAATGAAATGTTTTTATCCATTAATTCAAACTAAATAAAAGTGAAGAGAACTCAAAGTAGACTGCACCCAAAAGTTTAGACGAATTTATAATTAAATTTAAAAGGAATGAGCCCGATATAATATCGGGCTCATTCCTTTTAAATTAAGTTTTATTTTTTTTAAATAGTAATACAATGGCGTAGATTTGAATAATCGATTGTACTATATTAAAAATACCATTTAATGGCCGATCTAAAAAGTTTCTTATTATTAGTGGTAAACCAGTTAGACCTAATAAAACCAATATTACGAGTAAATATTTTATCCAAAATATTCCTAATCTAATCATTAATCCGAGAAATATCAAAAAAACTATTGTAAAAAAACCAACTATCATTGCTGTTTTTGATGATAATAGACCAGGAAGTAATAACAAATTTATTGCACCAACTAAAGCGGATAAGAAAATTAGATTTGAAGATTTAATGTAGTTTTTGTTAAATGTAGTTTTCATTAAGAAAGTAAATATAAAAATTATTGAATTTTAGTTGGAGATAAATATAGTAAATGATTTTATACAACGCAATGGGATAATGTATCAGATGTGTTGGTAGTTAATTATTTTATCTAAAATCCCCCCAACTCTTCGAAGAGTACAAAAGTTGTTATGTAAGCTGGCAAATGTCTCTGACTTTGCGCCCACAACGATGAGCGACAAACATAATTAAATAAGAAAGCTACTTCATTACGGAGTGGCTTTTGGTTTTTATAGCGAAGCTACATTTTTCTGAAAGAAATCTTTAAACTTCTTTTGTGTCAGGAAAGTATCGACCATTTTGAAAACCATACTTTTTTCTTCAGGTTCCAGTTCCTGAATTAATTTAACCTGTTCTATTAAAGATTTATCTTCAATTGTAATTTCTTGCGGAATCTCACCTTCTAAATTTACCAGCTGGTCAATAGTTATACCGAAATATTTGGCAATTTTGCCCACAGCTTCAAGAGATAATTCTCTGTCACCCGTTTCTACCCTTGAATAATTAGAGCGGTGCATTGCAATAAGATCAGCAATGGATTGTTGCGTTAATCCCTTCTCTTCCCTTATTCTCTTTATATTTTTACCAATGTGTTGCATACTGTATAATTTGTCGTAAAGTTATCTAAAAAGCACAAATAAAGCAATATGTATCTTTTTGATAAAACATTAGTTGTTTTATTGATACATATATTTTACATTTGTGACGTATCAAATTAACACAAACGTTAAATCACAGCAATTATGGCGGTCAGAAATCCCAAAGAAGTAAAACTCCAATCCAAACACAGAGTATTAACCTATGGATATAAAACAGTTCCGTGGCTTAGCGTGAGCGGTGTATGGCTTGAAGAAATGGGTTTTAAAGTTGGCGATACTGTAAATATCATAATCCGTGAAAAATTATTGATCATTGAACCTCTTGTATTGCATGAAGATCAGGAAGTTTATAAGAAAGTAATAAAAGAAGTAAAACAAACCCTAAAGCAATTGCCCAAATGACCATTAAAGAAATTAAAGAAAACTTAAATCTTGCTACTGTACTGGATCATTACGGCTTAAAGCCCAATAAAAACAAAATGCTTCTTTGTCCTTTTCACGAAGATAAAAAAGCGAGTCTGCAGGTAAATTTTGAAAGTAATTTTTACAAATGTCATGCCTGCGATAAAAAAGGCGATCAGATCCAGTTTGTTCAGGATTATGAAAAACTAAGTAAACGAGAAGCGATTTTAAAATGTGTAACCATAATAGGAATAAATCCAAAGACTAAGGTCGAAAGTCAAAAAATAGACCCGAGCCTGAAAGGCGAACAGGCGAAGCAAACGGTAATTCTGACAGAAAACAAAAGCGTTTTTCTAGAGAAAATGTTCCAGAGTTTTAGAAAAGGAATCTTTAACAGTAATCCTGCAAAGGATTATTGTAAAGAAAGAAATTTAGATCTCGAAGTTTTGCAAATTGGTTTTAATGGCGGACAGTTCCATCACGGTACAAGACGTGATGAAACCTTAATCAATAATTGTTTAGAAACAGGATTACTTTTAGACCGAAACATTACCAGTAAAACAGGAGATAAAGCCTATAATGTTTTTGGGAACAGATCAATTGTTTTTCCATTAAAAAACAAAGAAAACCAAGTTGTAAGTCTTTATTTTAGAAGTACAATAAATGAGAAAGACGCCAAACATTTTTACCTAAAAAACAGATCAGGAATTTATCCTGATTACCCAAAAAAGGAAACCAAAAAACTAATCCTGACCGAAAGCATAATTGACTGCGCAAGTCTTTTACAAATAGATGAAATCAAAGAAAATTACACTCTATTGGCATGTTACGGCACAAATGGTTTAAACGAAGAAATCCAAAATGCAATATTAAATTTAAAAGAACTAGAAGAAATAATTTTTGCTTTTGACAATGATAAAGCAGGCGAAGAAGCTGTAAAAAAATATGCAGATCAATTTAAACAATACAAAATATCGACAATAGAACTGCCAAGTAAAGACATTAACGAAACGTTACAATTACACGAAAAAGAAATATTTACTGAACTTTTAGAACAAAGAAAAGAGATAAGTTTTTCTTATTCAATTCAGGATAAGACAATCCAATCTAACAATCCAATAATCGAAGAATCTAAAAAACAAAATTCAATAGATGTTCTAAACCAAATCAATATTTTAATCGAACAATCAGGAATTATTGGTGAGGAAAACTCGCGATTATTGCTCTTTATTATTGCTTCGAGTTATAAAACCAAAAGCCCTTTACATGCTATAGTTCAGGGAAGTTCGGGCTCAGGAAAAACCCATTTAATTAGTAAAATAGCTGATCTGATCCCGCAGGAAGATGTTTTAAGATTTACAAGAATAACCGAAAGTAGTTTGTACAATTGGGGTGAATATGAGCTTGTAAATAAAGTACTGGTCATAGAAGATCTGGACGGATTAAAAGAAGAAGCCATGTTTGCCATGCGGGAATTAATCAGTAATCAAAGATTATCAAGTTCGGTATCTATAAAAGACAAAAAAGGTAATATAAAATCGACCAAGAAAGAAGTAAAAGGTGTTTTTAGCAGTTTATCCGCCACGACCAAAGGCGAACTTTACGAAGATAATATGAGCCGTAGTTTTTTACTAGCCGTTGATGAAAGCCAAGGGCAAAGCCGTAGAATAATAGACTATCAAAATAAAAAATACGCAGGAGAAATAGATACAAAAGATCAGCAAAAAGCCAGGGATCAATTACAGCAAATCATTAGAAACCTGAAAACATACGAAGTAATAAATCCATACGCTACCCAACTGGAACTGAAGAAGTACACAAAATAAGACGTTTAAACGAAATGTTCCAAAGTATCGTGAGACAAATAACGCTGATCAATCAACAAAACAGAACATTTAAAAACGATAA
>NZ_JAYSPC010000004.1:0-25373 GCF_043722275.1 Flavobacterium sp.
CTGGTTATGGTTATATCGTGGAGCCTGGCAGGAATGGGGAATTGACGAAGTCGAAATGGCTGTACCCATGAGTCCGGATCAGGTATTGGCAAAACGTCATGGAATTTTCAAACACCAATCGCAAAAAGATGGTGTTGTTTTTCAGGGAACAGATGCCAGGGAATTTTGGCAAAGAGCCGAAGACAGAAATGCAGAAACAGCTAATTTGTACCAGGAATTAGGTTTAGCAACGTACGCAGCAATGGAAGCGTTTGTGAGATGGCATTACTAAGTTACTAAGGTTCGGAGTTGCTAAGATTCTAAGTTTTTATATTCGCCACGACTTGCACTATTTTTTGCTAATTAATTCGAGCTAATTCGTGAGATTCGTGGAGAAAAAAAAATCTTTTAAATCCTTTTAATCTTTTGCAAGAAAAATAAAAAAATAGAATAGATTTGTGCCAATAAGAAGCAAGTGAGAGAATTAGTCCTTATTCTACTTTCTTGCTTCTTTCTTTTAGAAAAAAAATGGAACCAGATAAAAAACTTCTCATAAAATTAGCTCATACAAAAATGCCTTTCGGGAAATACGAAGGAAAATTTTTAATTGATTTACCGGAATATTATGTAGTTTGGTATCATAATAAAGGTTTTCCTAACGGAGAATTGGGTCAGCAACTGGCACTTGTTTATGAACTAAAATTAAACGGATTGGAAGAATTGATTCGAAACATTAAAAAACAATATCCGAAACCTGTAAAATAAGACAACTACATACATTTATGGAGAATTTAGAACGGTCAAATGCAGGCCAGAATTTAAGTATTGCAGCATTAATAGTAGGAGTAATATCGATTATAGCTTCTTTTATACCTTGCTTTAATTTTTTTGGCTTGCTAGGTGGGATTATTACAATAATTTTGGCATCAGTTGGTTTATCTCAGGCAAAAACTGAAAATGCACCTACTTCATTAGCTATGATAAGCTTGTTTCTAGGAATTATTGCGGCAGTTATTTCAATTGTTTTTTTATTAGTTGGTGGTCTTCTAATGGCAATACTTTTAATGTGGAATTAATAAAATAAAGATAATAATATTTAAACATTGATGGATAATAACTCACAACAAAATGCAGGTCAGGGAATGGGTATTGCAGCACTGGTATTAGGCATTGTAGGTGTCCTTGTTTCATTCATACCATGTGTTGGTATAATTGCAATAATTTTTGGACTTCTTGCTATTGTTTTTGGCGCAATTGGTGTTTTACAGGCAAGAAATAATAATGTTTCTGCAACTTTGCCACAAGCAGGCTTTATTTTAGGAATTTTATCTATAGTAATTGTTATTGTTGTTATGGTTTTTATTGTAGCAAAAGTAAGTTCTAATATAAAGGAAAAGGATGAAAAAGATAAAATCACACAAGAGTTTGATTCAGAAAATATAGATTCGGTAAAAGTACAAGATTCTTTAAATACTTTAGAAATAACATCAGACACGATAAAGGTTAGAAAAACAAAATAAATCTCCTTGTGCAAATAAAATCTGCTTACGAAATAGAGTCTTATAAAAAGATAAACATGATTTTTATTGCATTTATTATGTTTGTTTTTTTTTATTGTTTTCTACTTCCTTATTTGAATTTTGGTATTCCATCTTCGTGCGAAGGAATGCCGTTGAGTTATTGCAAAAGCCGTGGTCTTACAAGAGCTTTTTCTCAAATATTGAGATTTAATTTCAATGAAGCCATTATCTATAATCCATATAGTATAAAAATTTTTTCTTTTTTTCTTATTCAATTGACAGTGCGTTTCATTATCAATAAAATAATACGCTTATCTAATTTTAGAATTGTGTTGATTTCAGACATATTGTTTAGCGTCCTATTCTTTATTTTTTCATTTTATAATCTGGTTTTAATATGAAGAAGATTAGGGTAATATTCAAAAAAAGGTCTAATTAAAAGTTAAAATTATCGATAACGGAAACATCTAATCGATCTATTTAAAAATTTGCAAATTATCTCATTCTCTAATTGATAAATTGTCTAATTTAATTTGTACTTTTGCCAAGTTTTTTACACAACTACATACAAACAACAACAGAATGAATCAAACAAAATATATTTTTGTTACAGGCGGTGTGACTTCTTCATTAGGAAAAGGAATTATCGCAGCATCTTTAGCAAAATTGTTACAAGGAAGAGGATATCGTACAACTATTCAAAAATTCGATCCATATATCAATGTGGATCCGGGTACGTTGAATCCATATGAGCACGGAGAATGTTATGTAACTGATGATGGTGCCGAAACAGATTTAGATTTAGGACATTATGAGCGTTTTTTGAATGTTCCTACTTCTCAGGCAAATAACGTTACTACAGGAAGAGTTTATCTTTCGGTTATTGAAAAAGAAAGAAGAGGAGAATTTTTGGGAAAAACAGTTCAGGTTGTTCCTCATATTACAAATGAAATTAAAGACAGAATGCAATTGCTTGGGAAATCAGGCGATTATGATATTGTAATTACTGAAATTGGCGGAACCGTAGGTGATATTGAATCATTACCTTATATAGAATCTGTTCGTCAATTAGTTTGGGAATTAGGAGAAAATAACGGAATTGTTATTCATTTAACTTTAGTTCCTTATTTAGCTGCTGCGGGTGAGTTGAAAACAAAACCGACGCAACACTCTGTGAAAACATTGATGGAAAGCGGAATCAAAGCTGATATCCTGGTTTGTAGAACTGAGCATGAACTTTCGGATGAATTGCGTAATAAATTAGCGTTGTTTTGTAACGTAAAAAGAGAAGCGGTAATTCAGTCTATTGATGCTTCAACAATATATGAAGTTCCTAATTTAATGCTTGAAGAAGGATTAGATGTTGTGGCTTTAAAGAAATTAGATTTACCTAAAAAAGCCGCTCCGGATTTAAAAAACTGGAATACTTTTTTACGCAGATTAAAAAATCCAAAACATACCGTAAATATTGGTCTGATTGGTAAATATGTAGAAATGCAGGATTGTTACAAATCTATTTTAGAGGCGTTTATCCATGCAGGAGCTTCAAATGAAACTAAAGTAAACGTAATTTCTATACATTCAGAACACATTAATAGTGATAATGTTGAAGAGAAATTAGGACCACTTGACGGAGTTTTAGTAGCACCGGGTTTTGGAGAAAGAGGTATTGAAGGAAAAATTGAAGCAGTTCGTTTTGCACGTGAAAATGATATTCCGTTTTTCGGAATTTGTTTAGGAATGCAAATGTCTATAATTGAATATTCAAGAAATATTTTAGGTTATGCTGATGCGAATTCAACAGAGATGAACGAGAAAACTCCTCATCCGGTTGTGGATTTAATGGAAGCACAAAAAACAATAACAGATAAAGGTGGAACGATGCGTCTTGGAGCTTGGAAATGTGATATTAAACCAAATACTTTAGCGCATAGAATATACGGACAAAAGACAATTTCAGAGCGTCACCGTCACCGTTATGAATACAATAATAAATATGCTGATGAACTGCAAAAAGCAGGTTTAAAAGCGTCAGGAGTAAACCCGGATACAGGTTTGGTAGAAATTGTTGAACTTGAAAATCATCCGTTTTTTATTGGAGTACAATACCATCCTGAATACAAAAGTACAGTTGCAAACCCACATCCAATTTTTGTAAATTTTGTGGCTGCTGCGGTAAATAAGCATGTAAATACGCATAAAAAATAATAATTAATTCTAAAAGATGTAACTTTTGGGGTCAACTCATTACTAATATCCTTAAACGAATAACTTTTTTTAAATAAATAATGGAAGAAAAAAAATTTGATCTTAATTCAATCATTGGTTTTGTATTGATATTTGGAATTTTGGTTTGGATTATGTACCAAAATCAACCTTCTGATAAAGAAATTGCTGCTGAAAAAGCCAAGAAAGAATTAGTTGCTAAACAAGAAGCACAGTCTACAACAGATAAAACAAAAACAGCTGTTTTACCGGTTACTGCTGCAACTCCAGGCGATACAGTTCAATTAGCGCAATTACAAAAAACATTAGGTGGTTTTGCTTATTCAGCTACACTTCCTTCTGCTAAAGAGGGTTTTACGACTATTGAAAACGAAAAGATGATACTAAAAATCGCCAATAAAGGTGGTTATATAGTTAAAGCTACATTGAAAGAATTCAAAAGGTTTGAGAAAAATTCCGGACAATTAGTAGAATTAATCAAAGACAATAATTCGAATTTAAGCATTCAGTTACAAACAACTGACAACAGAACTTTAAATTCTAAAGATTTATATTTTGAACCTACTTTGACTAAAAACGGAGGGGATCAAATATTGACAATGCGTTTGAAAGCTGGAGCAAATGAGTTTTTAGAATATAAATATATATTGAAATCAAATGATTATTTAGTTGGTTTTGATATTCGTACTCAAGGATTGAATAAAGTTTTAAATTCATCTAAACCATTAGATTTAGTTTGGGATTTAAAATCGTATAGAAATGAGAAAAGTATTTCTATAGAAAAACGTTTTGCTCAACTTGAATATGAATATGGCGATGAAAAATACAGTTCAGTAAGTTCTGGTAATGCAAAAGAAGATACTCCGGAAAAAGTGAGTTTTATCGCTTTTAAACAGCACTTTTTCGCTGCAATTTTAGCTACTGATAAACCATTCGAAAAATCAAAACTACAATCTGATGAGTTAGTTAAAGATGAAAAAATCGATACTACTTTTATCAAACAATTTAAAGCAACTGTTCCGTTAGCTTTCTCTCACGGAGAAGTAGATTATAAAATGAACTGGTATTTTGGACCATCAGATTATAAAGTATTAAAATCATACGATAAAAACTTCCAGAAAATTATTCCATTAGGATGGGGAATTTTTGGATGGATCAACCAATGGGTTTTTATTCCATTATTCGGATTCTTAAGTTCATATATTGCTTACGGAATAGCGATTATTATCTTTACGATTATCATCAAATTGGCCATGTCGCCAATTACATATAAGTCATTCTTGTCACAGGCAAAAATGAAAGTTTTACGTCCGGAGATTACAGAGTTGGGAGAAAAATTCAAAAAAGACCCAATGAAGAAACAACAGGAAACGATGAAATTATATAATAAAGCAGGAGTAAACCCAATGGCAGGATGTATTCCGGCATTGATTCAGCTCCCGTTTATGTATGCATCATTCCAGTTTTTCCCGTCGGCTTTTGAGTTAAGACAAAAAAGTTTCCTTTGGGCAGACGATTTATCTTCATTTGATGCCGTTGTAAAACTACCTTTCAATATTCCAATGTACGGAAGTCATATCAGTTTGTTCCCAATTTTGGCAGCAATTGCGATTTTCTTCTATATGAAAATGACTTCCGGAGATCAACAAATGGCAGCGCCACAACAAGAAGGTATGCCGGATATGGCAAAAATGATGAAAATCATGATTTATGTTTCGCCATTGATGATGTTGATTTTCTTTAATAGTTATGGTGCAGGTTTGAGTTTGTATAACTTTATATCTAACTTGATTACAATAGGAATTATGTTTGTAATTAAAAACTATATTGTTGATACAGATAAAATTCATGCTCAGATTCAGGAGAATAAATTAAAAGAGCCTAAAAAACAAAGTAAGTTTCAGCAACGTTTACAAGATGTAATGGAACAACAAGAGGCCACAAAAAAGCAGAATAAAAAATAATTAGAATATTAAAAAATCTCGATTTATCGGGATTTTTTTTTATCCAATATTCTTAAATTTGGAGTAAATTCTAAATTTAAAAGATTGCAATATACTTTATCAATGTCATTTTCGTTAAAGCTTAAAATTAAATTACATGATTTATAAAAAAATAATAATCGGATTACTTTTCTTAAATGCGGTTTTGGTTTCTGCACAAGATGTGAATAAAGTCGATGCCAGCGGAAAAAAAGACGGAGTCTGGAAAGGAACTTATGAAGTTTCTAAACGCCCACGTTACGAAGGAACTTTTGATCACGGAAAAGAAACGGGTGTATTTAAATTTTTTGATGATACCAAAAAAGGGGATGTTATTGCAACTCGTGATTTTACAGCCAATAACGGAAGTTCTTATACTATTTTTTATGATCAGAATAAGAACAAAGTAAGCGAAGGAAAAGAAGTAGGTAAATCGCGTGAAGGCGAGTGGAAGTATTATCATAAATCTTCAAAAGTATTGATGACATTGGAGAATTATAAAAATGGTAAATTAGAAGGACCAAGAACTGTTTATTATCCGGATTCTAAAATTGCCGAAGAAATGACATACATAAACGGACTAAAAGAAGGGGTTTATAAAAAATACGGACAAAACGGAACTCTTTTAGAACAAACTACTTATAAAAATAATGAATACAATGGCGATGCTGTTTTTTATGACGCTGATGGAGCTGTAGCTTCAAAAGGGAAATTTGTAAACGGTAAAAAGGCAAATATGTGGCAATTTTATCTTAAAGGAAAATTGACCAAGGAAGTAAATATGAGCGACCCAAAAAGCAGTTATCAGGCAGATTCAAAACCTAAAATGAATTAGATTTTCTTGAAATCTAAATCTGTTTTTGAGCGCAATAAATTTTCTCTACGATGTCATTACATAAACTAATCAAAACTATCACGATTATCAAAAATAGGGCTTATCTTTGCACCCTTGTGAAAATATAAACGATTTAAAATGAAACGTGTAGTTGTTGGACTTTCCGGTGGAGTAGATTCGAGTGTTGCTGCTTATTTATTGCAACAACAGGGATATGAAGTTATTGGCCTTTTTATGAAAAATTGGCACGATGATTCAGTTACTATTTCTAATGAATGTCCGTGGTTAGAAGATAGTAATGATGCTTTATTAGTAGCTGAAAAACTCGGAATACCGTTTCAAACTGTCGATTTAAGTGAAGAATACAAAGAGAAAATCGTTGACTATATGTTCAACGAATACGAAAAAGGGAGAACTCCAAATCCTGACGTACTTTGTAATCGCGAAATCAAATTTGATGTTTTCATGAAAATTGCCTTAAGTCTTGGTGCTGATTATGTGGCAACGGGACATTATTGTCAAAAAAATGAAATTGAAGTTGGTGGAAAACCGGTTTATCAATTAATTGCCGGAGCAGATAATAACAAAGATCAATCGTATTTTTTATGTCAGTTATCTCAGGATCAATTGGCAAAATCATTATTCCCAATAGGAGCTTTAACAAAACCTGAAGTGCGTGAAATCGCTGCTGAAATGGATTTGGTAACCGCCGAAAAGAAAGATTCACAAGGATTATGTTTTATTGGTAAAGTACGTTTACCGGAATTTCTACAACAAAAATTACAGCCTAAAGACGGTAAAATTGTTCAGATAGATAAAAATGATCCTATTTATACTATCGAAAAACCAACCGGTTTATCAGTAGAAGATGAATTGAAATTTGAAGCCCAAAAACCTGCATATCTTCCAACAATGGGAAAAGTAGTTGGGAAACATCAGGGAGCGCATTATTTTACAATCGGGCAACGAAAAGGACTAAATGTAGGCGGAACAACAGATCCGTTATTTATCATTGCAACAAACGTTGAAACTAATACAATTTATACTGGTTTAACAAGTCAGCATCCCGGATTATTCAAAAAAGCATTATTTATCGAAAAATCAGAAGTACACTGGATTCGTACTGATTTAGCATTAAAAGTTGGGGAAACGATGGAAGTAATGGCGAGAATTCGTTATCGTCAGCCTTTGCAAAAAGCAACTTTACACCAATTTGAAGGCGGAATGTATGCTCATTTTGATGAGCCGCAATCAGCAATAACCGAAGGTCAGTTTGCAGCGTGGTATTTCGATAATGAATTAGTTGGTTCGGGAGTAATTTCTTAGCTTTATACTTTTTTACAAAGGTTTAACCCTTTAAAAAAGTAATCATGAAGTACTATTTCATATTTTTTTTGATGCTATTTTCTTCTGCGATCTATTCGCAAGAAGATGCATGGGTATATTTTAAAGATAAACCAAATGCACAAGCTTTTTTTGATAATCCGTTATTGATGCTTACTCAGCGTGCTTTAGATCGCAGAACAAACCAAAATATCACCTTAGATCTTACTGATATTCCATTAGAAGAAACTTATATAAATCAGATAAAATCAAGCTCAGGAATCACCATCAAAGCAAAATCTAAATGGTTAAATGCACTTCATATTCGAGGAACCCAAGCCGATATTTTATCGCTTAAATCATTATCATTTGTCGATAAAGTAGTTTTTGCGAATAAAACTTTGAGTACAACTTTAAAAAAAGTTTCAGAGAACATAGTTTCCCAAACAAATGATAAGCTGAAAACGACAATTGATTATGCATACGGATCTTCTGCAAATCAAATTCAAATGTTGAACGGGCAAGTTTTGCATCAGCAAAATAAAACAGGTTCAGGTAAAATAATTGCTGTTATTGATGCTGGTTTTCCGGGCGTAAATACTGCTCAGCCTTTTAAAAGACTTATAGATAATAATCAAATTTTAGGAGGTTATGATTTTGTCAACAGAAGCGATAATTTCTATACAGGTGATAGTCACGGAACAATGGTGCTTTCCACAATAGGAGGTTACAAAGAAAATGCTCTTGTTGGAACAGCTCCAGACGCTTCTTTCTATTTGTTTATTACAGAATATGCTCCTACAGAAAATCCTGTAGAAGAATCATATTGGGTAGAAGCTGCCGAAAAGGCTGATAGTTTAGGAGTGGATATTATTACGACTTCGTTAGGCTATTTTGGTTTTGATAATCCTAATTATAGCCATACTTACAGCGATATGGATGGCTCGACAAATTTTATTTCCCGTGGTGCCGAAATTGCTTTTAGTAAAGGAATAATTGTGGTTTCTTCGGCAGGAAATGAAGGAAGCACAGCAGAACCTCATATTGGTGCGCCCGCAGATGCAGTTTCTGTGATTACAGTCGGTTCAGTTACGGCTTCAAAAATAAAATCAAGCTTCAGTTCTGTTGGACCCAGTTATGATGGCAGAATAAAACCGGATATTATGGCGCAAGGTACAGCCTCGGTAGTATCAGATACGGCAGGGAATATTGTTACCGTGAACGGAACTTCATTTTCATGCCCGATTATGGCTGGAATGATTGCTTGTTTATGGCAGGCTTTTCCAACTAAAACCAATAAAGAAATCAGGCAAATGATTCTTCAGTCTTCTGATAAATATGCTGCGCCAAATAATAATTATGGGTACGGAATTCCCAATTTTGGATCTGCTTTAGGAGTAGAAACTTTTGCGACCTCTTCTTCGCTTTTTTCTGTTTTTCCTAATCCGGCGCAAACAACAGTTTCATTTTTGTTTGAAAATAGTACCGCTTCAATTTCAATTTATTCTGTTTTAGGACAAAAGATTATTGAGAAACAAATAACAAATCAAAACCCAATTCTTTCTGTTGAAGCTTTAAAAAGCGGACTCTATTTTTATACTTTTGATGCTGACGGAGTTCATAAAACAGGAAAGATAATCAAACAATAATTGCATTTTTGAATGAATAAAATAACACAACTTTTTAATATAAAATACCCAATTATTCAAGGCGGAATGATTTGGAATAGTGGTTACAAATTAGCTTCGGCCGTAAGTAATGCGGGAGGTTTAGGTTTAATTGGCGCCGGATCGATGTATCCGGAAGTTTTGCGTGAACACATTCAGAAATGTAAAAAAGCAACCGATAAACCTTTTGGTGTAAACATTCCGATGCTGTATCCTAATATTGAAGAAATCATGAATATCGTGATTGAAGAAGGCGTGAAAATCGTTTTTACTTCGGCGGGAAATCCTAAAACATGGACTTCTTTTTTAAAGGAAAAAGGAATTACTGTTGTGCATGTAGTGAGCAGTAGTGTTTTTGGCTTAAAAGCACAAGAAGCCGGAGTTGATGCTATTGTGGTTGAAGGTTTTGAAGCAGGAGGACACAACGGACGTGACGAAACAACAACGTTGACTTTGATCCCAATGGTGAAAGAAAAAATACATATTCCGATTATCGCTGCGGGCGGAATTGCAACCGGACGAGGAATGCTTGCTGCAATGGTTTTAGGCGCAGATGGCGTTCAGGTTGGAAGTCGTTTTGCAGCATCTTTAGAATCTTCATCTCACGATAATTTCAAGCAAAAAATAGTTGAAGTAAAAGAAGGAGATACCCAATTGACCTTAAAAGAATTAGCTCCGGTTCGATTGATTAAAAATAAATTTTATAATGACGTTCAGGAATTATATCAAAAAGCACCATCAAAAGAAGATTTAGTACAGCTTTTAGGCAGAGGAAGATCCAAAAAAGGAATGTTTGAAGGAGATCTTGAAGAAGGTGAACTAGAAATTGGACAAATCGCCGGATTAATTCATGAAATACTGCCAGTTAAACAAATTGTTCAAGAAATGATAGCCGATTTTGAAGCTGCTTGCAAAGAAAAAGCTAAATTTGAGTTTTAATTACCTGCAAGAATTACATTATGAATACTATACGCACATATATTATTTTACTTTTTTTAGGATTTGGTTTTCAACAAGTTCAAAGCCAGTCGTATAGTTTTAAAACATCAGGATTTAGTGTTTTGGAGAAAAATGAAAGAGGTAAATGGGGAGAATGGTCGAATCTTGATTTGGTCAATTTATCTATTATTCTGGATACCAATAAACATAGAATTGTAGTTTATTCACAAGAAATTCAGCTTTTTAGCATTTTAGATTACATCGAACGCGAAGAAAATGATACTGATATCGTGTATTCTTTTATGTGTAAAGATAATGAAGGCCGCGAATGTAAGCTTTCAATTATTACCAGAAAAAAACAGGATTATCGCAAACAACTATATATTAATTACGACGATCATATTATTTTGTATAATATTTTTAGCGTTTAAAATTAAATAATAAACCCGACAGATTTTAAAAACCTGTCGGGTTTGCTACATAAAAACTTAGTATCTCAGCGACTCACCAACTTAGAACCTGTCCTAAGAAATATCCTTTATAAACTCATCATATTCTAGGTAAAACATTTCCAGAGCATTCATTTTTTCGAAAAAGAACTCAAAAATAGTACCCCAATTATTACGGTTGCTAAAACCTACACCTTGTATTTCAGTCCAGATTCTGCTAATGGTTTTACCACTTTCAAGAGTATAGTTTTTTTCGAAAACAAGATTTTTAATAAATTCCTCTTCCAGAATGTTTTTTAAAGCTTCCAGTTTTTCAAAATAAGCATTTCGTTTCTCGTCGCTTCTTTGTTCGATGTCGATCAATACCTGAGCTTTTTTATTGTCTACATAAAATTTAAAAGAAAAATCTTTAATTTTTGTGTCATAAAGTACCCACTTACGCGGATATTTTTCGGCGAAAGCGACCCAAAACTCTCTTTTTATTTTCTGTGATTCTTCTCTGCTGTACATTTTTTTATGGCTTTGATTTTAGAAAACTTGTAGAACCGCGTTTTCTGGACTATATTTATATTTTATTTGTCTTTTATTTGAAGGTACAAAAATAAACTTTGATTATGGATTTTCAAGATTTTTTGCAATATGTTCCTAATTTAATTCCAGTTGAATTACCGGCAGTTGATTCGCATATAAAAATGGCTCCAAAAGAAAGAATACAAGCCTTAAAAAATGCTGATTTAAAAATAGAGAATCCCAGAATTGCTGCTGTTATGATGTTGTTTTATCCAAAAGAAGGAAAAACACATTTGGTTTTAATTGTCAGAAATGCTTATAAAGGAGTTCATTCTTCGCAAATTGCTTTTCCCGGAGGAAAATATGAAATTACAGATGCAGATTATCAGCAAACTGCTTTGAGGGAAACTCATGAAGAAGTTGGAATCGCGCCTGAAAATATTGAAGTAATAAAACAATTTACTCCAATGTATATTCCGCCAAGTAATTTTTTAGTACATCCGTTTTTAGGGATTTCAAACCAAGAACTTTTATTTTATCCAGATGCCAGAGAAGTTGCTGATATTATAGAATTGCCATTATCTGTTTTTTTAGACGATGAAATAATTATAGAAGCCAAATTGTCAACTTCTTACGGTGATAATATTGTAGTTCCGGCATTTAATATTCAAAATCATATGGTTTGGGGAGCAACAGCGATGATTTTAAGTGAACTTAGAGATGTTTTGAAAATAACTTTTGAAGAAAATCTGTAAACACTAAAATTTAACAATTTGATATTCATTATAATAGCGATTTCTTTCCGAAATTGCTTTATAGTATTGCCAAACGAATAATTTTTGTATGTTTGCGTTCTAACAAAAAAATACAATACACTGCTATGGGATTGTTTAAACGAAATCCTTTTGGACATATATTATTCATCAAGAAATGGTTAATCCGCATTTTGGGTGCCATGACTCACAGGAGATATAGAGGTTTTAATGATTTGCAGATTGAAGGATCTGAAATTATTAAGACACTTCCGGATACAAATGTTTTGTTTATATCAAATCATCAGACTTATTTTGCTGATGTTGTTGCTATGTTTCACGTGTTTAACGCAAGTTTAAGCGGACGTCAAGATACTATTAAGAACATTGGATATCTCTGGCAGCCAAAGATGAATATTTATTATGTTGCTGCCAAAGAAACAATGCAAGCTGGTTTGTTACCCAGAATTTTAGCTTATGTGGGCGCTATTACAGTAGAAAGAACATGGCGTGCAAAAGGTGTTGATGTTACTGAAAAACGTGATGTGAACCCAAATGATACTGAAAATATCAGAATCGCGCTTGAAGATGGTTGGGTAATTACGTTTCCGCAGGGAACTACAAAATCATTTAAACCCGTTCGTAAAGGAACTGCTCACATTATCAAACAACATAAACCTATTGTAATTCCGATTGTTATTGACGGGTTTCGCCGTTCATTTGATAAGAAAGGATTGCGAATGAAGAAAAAAGGAATTCTACAGTCATTCATTATCAAAGAACCTCTTGATATTGATTATGAAAATGATACAATTGATGAAATCGTAGCAAAAGTAGAATTTGCAATTGAGCAACATCCATCATTCTTGAAAGTTATTCCAGCCGAAGAAATCAAAGCAGAAGAAGAACTTAATAAATTAAGAAGATGGGAATACTAGGATTTTAGATTTTAGAGTTCTGATTTTAGATTAAAAGTTTCAGGTTTCGGGGTTTTCTATTGGAAAAAAAATTTAGAAACTTGGCATCTCAGAACCTTAGTAATTTAGAAGAAAACCTTTTTTTAGAAATCAATTTTCTTCAACTCTTTGTAATTAGAATATAATCTACGTAATAAAGTTCCGTAAAGCAATCTGTAGATACACCAGAAAGTTCCAAAAAGTACTATAATCAGCAATAATAAAGCTCCAACAGAAAACAACATTGCTTTTCCGTTTAATGCCAGTTTTTCTCTGATAAAAGCCATATCAGGATTGTAAACATAGCCTATAAAGAAGCTAAGAATTGACGAAACTACAATCATTCCTAAGTTATACCAAACATAATATTGTACCGTTTTTCGGGTTTTTAAAATACTGCTCATTAATGTTTTTGTAGAAACTGTAGTTGTAATTGTTTTATAGTTTTTATAGAAAAAGTAAATAAAAACTAAAACTACAGCATAGTTAAAATACATCAAAACCTCCATATACAATATAATCTCCGGATGATTCATTTTTTGTAATGCATCGTCAACATTTGAAAAATAATTAGATACAGTCCAGAATAAAACCTCTAAAATGCTAATAATCAAAATCCACTTCACGATTGAAGATGATTTTTTATGAATCATTTTATAGATTTCTTTTTCAGAAATTTGTTGAAAAGAATCGGCGTTCTTTTTCCAGTCTTTTTTTAGTAAATCCAGTTCTTTCATAATAATTTTTAAGGATTTAGTATTTTTTTAAGTTTCCCCTTGATTCTATTCATTTTCACACGCGCATTCACTTCGCTGATTCCTAAGGTTTCGGCTATTTCTTGATAATCTTTGTCTTCTAAATACATAAAAACTAATGCTTTTTCGATGTCATTAAGCTGATAAACGGCTTTATACATCAATTTAATCTGTTCTTCTTCTTCATAATTGTAATCAACATCTTTTATAAAATGCTGATGACTTTCATACTCAACTGTTGAAACGGTTCTTTTTGTTTTTCGATATAATGTTATGGCGGTATTTAAGGCAACGCGATACGTCCAGGTCGAAAATTTACTATCGCCTCTAAATTTTGGATAAGCTTTCCATAACTGAATAGTGATTTCCTGAAACAAGTCCTTGTGAGCATCTTCGCCAGCAGTATATAATCTACAAATCTTGTGGATTATATTCTGATTTGCCTGCAATTGCGCAACAAATGACTGTTCTAGATTTTCGCTCATAATCTATTAGTAGTACTGCAATCAATTTTGTTACAGTGAATGATTATTTTTTTTGGAACAGATTAATAGTACGATTTTTTTGCCACGAATTTCACAAATTTTTCAAATTACTTTTTTCGCTTTAATTTGCATTAAGATAAAAAATAAAAGTCATTTTCGTTTATAAAATTCGTGATCATTCGTGTAATTCGTGGCGAACTTTTTATAATTTTCTAGTTTTATAATAATTCACCATTAAATCTACAAATTTACTATAACCTTCCATACCATCTTTTTGGTTATTTGTTTTTAAGAAATTATCATAAAAAACATGAAAACCCTTATCTATAAAAGTATCATATTGTTTCCAGAAATCCTGACTTTCCTGATAATTTTTTAAAATCCCAACATTGACGTTTTTCTTTAATTGGTTAAATATCTTTTCATCTTTAGCCTGCCACATTCCTAAACAATAACGCAAAGCAAAGCTATATCCCGAATATTGATAATATAAATTTTGATTTTTTACAGAAGCAAGAACTCCAATAAAATTGCATTCACTTTCACTTGCATAACCCATTTGATGCGCCATTTCATGACAAGTTGTAACGGGAAAATTATACATTGGCAACAAATCATTTACCTGAGCTTCATTTGTAAACGGATTCAAATAACCGCCAAAACCCATATAAGTTAGCGGTAAACTAAAAAGCGATTTTTTAACGCTTAAAACTTCATATTTAAAATACGGATATTGATTTGCAAGATTTTCATAACCACTTAAATTCATCTGAAAAGCCTGATCCTGAGAATACGGAAAAACAATTTTAGAGCCATCGTTTTTTGTAATCTGAAACTGAATTTCGTTTGTTTTTGCAATTAGTTTTTTGGTAAATGTCAATAATTCAGCATCAGAATATTCTCTTTCAATTTTCATTTTTTCGAAAAGTGGTTCTCTGTAATAATTAAATGCCCAAAGCAAATGAAAGAAAAAGTAAAATATAGAAAGACAGCTTAAAACTGTTAGAAGATTATCTTTCCATTGTAATTTCCAGGTTTTTCGGGTTTTCCAAATCCACCGAATTAATAATAAAATCAAAATAGAATAAATACAATCTCCAACCGAAAAAGGGATTTTACCTAAAACAATTCTGGAAAAATAAGAGATTTTCATGTAGAATCCGTTGCTGTAAAAGCGTTCTATAAATTCTGGGAAATACGGAAGGATTTTTAAAATGATAATCTGTAACAGAAGGAATAAAGGTAAGATGTGTTTTCTTTTAAGCATTTTGATTCTTATAAATTATTGTAAATATAAGAAACTATTTTTGCTGTATTTGTTGTTATCTTTATAAATTAAATTTTGCAGTTTTTTAATAATTATGGAAAAAGAAATTCAAAATATTTGGAAAGATCTTCATTATGAACTTCAAAAGTTTATATTTTCTAAAGTACAAAACAAACAAATAAGCGAAGATATATTACAAGATGTGTTTGTGAAAATTCAGCTTCATGTTCATACTTTAAAAGATTCTTCAAAACTTACTTCGTGGGTATATCAAATTACAAGAAACACTATTTTAGATTATTTCCGAAAAGATAAAAATATTGATTCTTTGGAAAATATTGATATTATTGATGATGATGCTGATGTAGATTTTTCGAATCTTGCAAATTGTATCAACAGTAAAATAAATAATTTACCGGATAAATATAAGGAAGCTTTATTGTTGACTATTTTAAAAGATTTTAATCAAAGAGAATTGGCGGAATATCTTGAAATTTCTTATTCTGGTGCGAAATCAAGAGTACAAAGAGGAAAAGAAAAAGTAAAAATACTTGTTTTAAATTGTGAAAACAAAGAGGAATTGAATCTGGATAACTTTTCTTAAAAAATGATTTGCGTCTTTTTTTAGAAGTTAGCGTCTATAATTTAGATTGAATTATTAATCGTAAATTATTAAAAAATGGACAAAATAAAAAAAGTCGAAGTACAAATTGTAAATGCTTTTGTTGATAATAACAAAGGTGGTAATCCTGCAGGCGTGGTTCTTGACGCTGAAGATTATACGAACGAGCAGAAACTAAAAATTGCAGCAAAAGTCGGACTTTCAGAAACAGCTTTTGTTTCTAAATCTGGTATCGCCGATTTTAAACTTGAATTTTTTAGCCCAAATCGGCAAATCGCTCACTGCGGACATGCAACAATTGCCACTTTTTCGTATTTAAGTCAATTAGGGAAAATTAAAAATCCAAATTCATCAAAGGAAACAATTGACGGAAAAAGAGATATAAAAATCATTGGCGAAATGGCATTTATGGAACAGCAAGCTCCAACTTACAGAGATGTTTCAGCCAGAAAGCAATTGGTTTTAAAATCCTTAAATTTAAAAGAAGACGATATTCCGTCAAAAACACCAATTACTTTAGTGAATACCGGTAATTCGTTTTTGATTATACCTGTTTCAGATATCAATATTCTAAGCAATATTAAGCCTGATTTTGATTTGATAAATCAATTAAGCGAAGAATTTGATCTCGTTGGGTATTATGTTTTTGCTTTTAATGGTATAAATTCTGAAAGAGATGTAACAACAAGAATGTTTGCACCAAGATACGGAATAGAGGAAGAAGCCGGAACAGGAATGGCTGCGGGAACGCTTGCGTGTTATTTATATGATAAATTAAGCAGTAATAAGAGTCATTTTTTAATAGAACAAGGTCATTTTATGAAAGTTCCGTCGCCAAGTTTAATTATTGTCGATTTAGTATTGGAAGAAAGTAAAATAAAAAAACTAATGGCAGGAGGAAAGGGGATAAGTACTTCAAAAATGATAATTGAAATCTAAAAATTAATTATAATTAGTTTTCTTTTTTATGGTCTAAAAGAATTATAAAATTTATAAATACAATTTTAATTATTACCAAAAAAGAGTTTAAACTTTGTAACTTTGAAACTCTTAATTGTTAAACTTCAAACAAAAAATAATGAGTCAGGAAATAAGAAATCTGGAGCCTAAAGCGCTATGGAATAAGTTTGCGGATTTAAACGCTGTTCCGCGTCCGTCAAAGAAAGAAGAACGTGTGATTGAGTTTATGAAAAACTTTGGAAACAGTTTAGGTTTAGAAACTTTTGAAGACGAAATCCGTAATGTAATTATCAGAAAACCGGCAACTCCGGGAATGGAAAACCGCAAAGCAATTGTTATGCAAGGGCATCTTGATATGGTTCATCAAAAAAATGCAGATACTGTTTTTGATTTCGATACACAAGGAATTGACATGTATGTAGATGGTGACTGGGTTCGTGCTCGTGGTACAACACTTGGCGCTGATAATGGACTTGGGGTAGCAACAATTATGGCTATTTTAGAAAGCAAAGACATTCCGCATCCTGCAATCGAAGCTTTGTTTACGATTGATGAAGAAACAGGAATGACAGGAGCTTTAAACTTAAAAGGAGGAATTCTTCAAGGTCAGATTCTTTTGAATTTAGATACTGAAGAAGATGATGAAATTGATATTGGCTGTGCCGGAGGAATTGATGTAACCGCTACAAGAACTTATAATGAAGAAGATGTTCCGGAAGGTTCAGTTGGACATATTATTACCGTAAAAGGTTTAAATGGTGGTCATTCAGGAATGGATATCAATAAAGGTTTAGGAAATGCCAATAAAATAATGAACCGTTTGTTATTTGATGCATTTGAAAACTTTGGTTTGCAAGTAGTTGAAATTAACGGAGGAAGTTTAAGAAATGCAATTCCGAGAGAAAGTGTTGCTAAAGTAGTTATTTCTGAAATGTTTGATGAAGCATATATTTTTGATATGCAGGAAATTATCAACGATATTAAAACAGAATATAAAACTACAGAACCAAACTTATCTATTGAAATCGTAAAATGCGATTTACCTGAAAAAGTAATGGATTTAGGAGTTCAGGAAGGAATTATCCGTGCTATTTATGCTGCTCATAATGGTGTTTACAGAATGAGTGCTGATATGGATGATCTGGTTGAAACTTCAAATAATATTGCCAGAGTTATTATAAAAGATGGTGAAATATCAATAGGATGTTTAACACGTTCTTCTGTAGAAACTTCAAAATTTGATTTAGCTAATGCATTGCGTTCTGCTTTTGAATTAGTAGGATGTGAAGTAGAACTTTCAGGATCTTATCCGGGATGGACACCAAATGTAAACTCTGAAATATTAGATACTTTGGTTGGAATCTACGAAAAACAAAACGGTGAAAAGCCAAAAGTTGTAGCTTGTCACGCTGGTTTAGAATGTGGGATTTTAGGAACAAATTATCCTGAAATGGATATGATTTCTTTTGGGCCAACTATTCATGGTGCGCATTCACCAGACGAAAGAGCAAGTATATCTTCTGCCCAAAAATATTGGAAATTTGTATTAGAAATTCTTTCAAATATTCCGGTTAAATAAAGTAATCAGTTTTCAGTCGCAGTATTCAGTCACAATTGGAACTGGATACTGCGAATGGGACTGAAAAAAGTATTAGTTTCCAGTGAAAGTTTTCAGTCTCAATAATTCTGAAAACTGTAACTGTGACTGAATACTAAAATTTAATCTCTTTTAGGAGAATTTTTCTTTTCTCTCTTTTCTTCTTTCTTTTCTTTAGCCGTTTTTAACGGTTCTTTTTTTGCTGTTTTTTTAGCATCCTGACTCTTTGCCATAATATTTAAATTTAGTTATTTTCTTTTTTGAATATAAGTAAATGTAGCTAAAATATTCTGATTTGTTTCTAAAATTATTTTAAAAAATCCCCGTCTATTATTAATAATTCCACTCCGGCGGCAGTTATAGAGCGATGAGAGCTTGCGTTGTCAGAAACTACATAAGTCATTCCTTTACTAAGTATGAACTTTTCTCCGCTTTCTAATTCACTAATAAATTCCCCTTCCAGACAATGTACTATATGTCCTTTTTGGCACCAATGATCAGCAAAGTAATTTTCAGAATAAGTAATTTTCCGAATTCGTAAACCTTCTAATTGCACCGTTTGCCAATATGCAATTCCGGTTTCTCCGGCGTGTTCTGTTCTGGTAATTAAATTCCAATCAATGTTTTGATAAGCGATTAAAGACATGGTTTATGTTTTGTTCGGTTAATAATCAAATATAAAGAAAAAGAAAAAATCCTCATTACGATTGTAAATGAGGATTTTGTTGTATGTTTTAGTGAGATTTAGTTTCGTTTCAATACTTTGTATTGTTCGTAACAACCGCTAATAGCGTCCATGATTTGCAAATCATTTGCTGATTGTATAAAGGCATCAGAATAATTGCAACGCTGTAAAATTTCAGGAATTTCATCTTTACTAACACCTAAAAGTACAGAAACTGTTTCACGATCATATTTAGATTCGAGAAGATTTCTCACGGTATCATCCTTCCTCATTTCTTTTAATTTTTTAAGTTCTCTGGCATTTTTTCCGAAGAAACCATAAAGAACATCGGCAGGATTAAAAATTGATCCTAATACTTTCCCGAAAGCATTTGGAGAATATTCACCGGCTTCATAACCTTGCGTAAGTCCTGAAATGCTATAACGATAGTTTTCTTTTGTTGGGATTAATTTTGAATCAACTTCAAGATATCCTGTTAAGTTAAAAGGAGCAATAATTACTTCTTCAAGAGCAATTGCTTTTTCAGTAAGCTGAATTCGGGTTACTTTATTTTTTATCCAGTCATTTGTTACCCTGATTCTTAAAGATTGAAATCCCAGAATAGAAAAGTGAATGGTATCGTTTAGCTGAACATCTATTTCAAAATATCCTTTTGCATCAGACTTTGCACCACGAACTTTATTGGTGTTGATGATATTTACATTAGCAAGAGGCTGTTTACTATTATCATTGATAATGTAACCTGATACTCTTTGAGGTACTGTAGACTCAGCGTCTTGTGCAAAACCGATTGTAGATAGTAGTGTAAAAAAGAAAACTGCGAAATATTTCATATCCTGATTTAAAGCACTAAAAGTACTAAATAGGGATTAAATATTTCGCAGTCTTCGAATATAATTATCAGAAAATTAACAAAGGAAAGAACTGTTGCTTCTGGTATTTAACTAAAAAAGGGTAAGGAGATTTAAATTAATTGTTTTGAATTACAAAACATATCTATTAAAAGAAGATTCTTTGTATAAAAAAATCCCAAATTCCAATTATGTCTGGAATTTGGGATTTTATATTTTAAGATAATTAAATTATTAATCTCTTCTTGGTCTTCTTGGTCTTGGTGAATCACCAAAGCTTTCAGAACGTCTTGGAGCTCTATCAGAACCACCTTCGGTTCTTGGAGTTGAACTTCTAAAACCACCTTCTCTTGGAGCAGAGTTTCTGTCGCTTCTGAAACCACCTTCTCTTGGAGCAGAGTTTCTATCGCTTCTAAATCCTCCAACGCCTCCGCCAGAACCTTCACGTCTTGGAGCAAAACTTCCTTCACGTCTTGGAGCAGAACTACGTCCACCGCCTCCACCGCTACTACGTCCGTTATGGTCACGTCTTCCGCCGCCATCATTTTTAGAGATTTCAACATTAATACGACGTCCTTCTAATTGTACGTTGTTTAATACTTCCATAACTTTATCAGTATGCTCAGGATCAGTGTTAAAGAAAGAGAAACCTTCTTTTACATCCACTTTGAAAACGTCATCACGACCTAAGTCTAATGTTTCTTTCAGGTAATCTTTAAGTGACATCCAATCGAAATTATCTCTTGAACCGATGTTTACAAAATAACGAACTGCTCCGTTATTATTGAATTCTCTTGGCTCAGCAGAATCACTTCTTTCGCGTCTTTCAGAACCTGAAGACTGATTAGAAATATCTCTGTTTTTCTTGTAGTAAGCAATAAAACGGTTAAATTCTACTGAAACCATTTTCTTAATCAATTCTTCTTTAGATAAACCTTCAAGAACATTGTTGATTGCTGGTAAATAGTTGTCAATTTCGTGATCAACTTCAGTATCTTTAATTTTGTTTGCTAAGTGCAATAATTGAATCTCGCAAATTTCGATTCCAGACGGGATAGTTTTTTCTTCAAACTTTTGTTTGATGATTCTTTCGATAGATGAAATTTTACGCAACTCACTTTTTGTAACAATTACAATAGAAGTTCCTAATTTTCCAGCTCTACCAGTACGTCCTGAACGGTGATTGTAAGTTTCGATTTCGTCAGGTAATTGGTAGTTAACAACATGTGTAATGTTGTCAACGTCAATTCCACGTGCTGCAACGTCAGTAGCAACAAGCATCTGAATTTGTCTTCCACGGAAAGATTTCATTACACCATCACGTTGCGCCTGAGATAAATCTCCGTGCAATGCAGCAGCGCTGTATCCATCTTCAATTAATTTTTCGGCAACAGCCTGTGTATCTCTTTTAGTACGACAGAAAACCACAGAGAAAATGTCTGGATTTGCATCGGCTAAACGTTTCAAAGCTTCGTAACGGTCACGTGCATTAACTAAATAAAATTCGTGAGAAACGGTAGCTGAACCTGAGTTTTTAGCACCTACTGTAATTTCTAATGGATCGTGCATGAATTGTTTTGCAATTCTTGCAACCTCTTGTGGCATAGTTGCAGAGAACAACCATGTACTTTTTTCGTCTGGAGAAGTTGAAAGGATGTTTACGATATCTTCGTAGAATCCCATGTTCAACATTTCGTCAGCCTCATCAAGAATACAATAGTTGATTTGAGAAATGTTTACCAATCCTCTGTTAATCATATCTTGCATTCTACCTGGAGTAGCCACAATAATTTGTGCTCCTCTTTTAATGTCTCTTGCTTGCTCTGTAATGCTAGCTCCACCGTAAACTGCTACCACATTAATACCTTTTTCGTATTTAGAGTAGTTTTTAATTTCGTTGGTAATCTGCAAACATAGTTCGCGTGTTGGAGATAAAATTAATGCTTGTGTATTTCTGTTGTTGGCATCAATTTTTTGAATTAGCGGAAAACCAAATGCTGCCGTTTTCCCTGTCCCTGTCTGAGCCAACGCAACCATATCTGTGTCTTTTTCCAATAATAGGGGAATCGCTTTCTCCTGTACTTCAGTCGGATTTTCAAATCCTAGATCTAAAATCGCCTTCAGTAACGATTCACTCAATCCTAATTGTTCAAATTTGTTCATATGTATTTTTAAAATAGGGTGCAAAATTACTGTTAATTATTCAGATAAACTAATGCTATTTTAAGAATTATGTATTTGTTATGATTTGATTATCAAAAAGTTATGTTTATCCTAAAATGTTTTTAATCATAAAACGAAGATTTTACTACAAAAACACGTCTTGAAATATAAATTTTAGACTATAAAATGTTGTATTTAAAACAATTATTTGGTTGTATTCAGGAAATCAATTAGTTGCCCCGTCGCTTTTGCACGATGGCTGATTTTATTTTTAATGTCCAAAGATAATTCTGCAAATGTTTCGTCATAATTTTCCGGCTTAAAAACTGGATCATAGCCAAAACCATGATTTCCTGTTTTCTCTAAAACAATAGTTCCTTTTGCAATTCCGGTAAATAAATGCTGTTCTCCTTTTATATTGAGTGCAATAACGGTTTTAAACTGGGCACTTCGATTCTCTTTATCTAATAAAGCTTTTAAAAGTTTATCCATATTATCATCAGCATTTCGTTGCTCTCCTGCATATCTTGCCGAATATACTCCAGGTTCACCGTTTAGTGCCGTAACTTCTAAACCTGTATCATCAGCAAAACAATCATAACCGTATTTTTGGGTTACATAATTAGCCTTCAAAATGGCATTTCCTTCAATAGTATCCGCAGTTTCAGGAATTTCTTCATGACAGCCAATGTCTTCCAGGCTTAATAATTGAATAGATCCTTTTAATATGCTTTGAATTTCTTTGATTTTATTAAGATTGTTTGAAGCGAAAACGAGTTTCATAATAAATAGTTTATGATTATATTATATAGGAGTAATTTAAAACACAAATTTAGAATTCTTATATTTGATATGTGACGAAAACTAAAAATAAATGAAGATCTCCGCACTCTATAAAAAAATAACACCTTTTGTTAAGCCATACAAAAAAATGGTAATTGCTACATTATTCCTTACTTTTTTAGGATCGTTTGCCGCACAAGTCAATGCCTTAATACTAAAATATACAGTAGATACAATTAATAATTTAATGGTTGCGCATGAACCATTATCAAAAGGATTCCATTTATTAGGTATAATTACTATTGTTTTGCTTTCTAAAGAATTGATTTATTCTATCGTACAATTTGGTCAGAAGTTTTATGGTGAAAAGCTTCGTATTTTTATAACCAGAGATATTTCTCAGGCTATTGTAGAAAAAATCTTAAGTTATAGAATGGAGTTTTATACTTCCGGTGAAAATGAAAGCGGAAAACTACAAACCAGAATTGATCTTGGCATTAGCAGTTTAACAAGATTGGTTCAGAATTTTTTTATTGATATTATGCCTTTGTTTGCCAATGCTTTTGTGGCGCTGATATTGATGTTTTATGCCAATGTGTATGTTGGTTTAGTAAGTTTATGTATTATTCCGATTTATTTTTATGTGAGTCAGCTTCAGGCAACTAAGTTAAGTGGTTTCAGAAGAAGAATGCGTAATTATCGGGAAACTAAAAATAACGGAATCATAAGTTTAATTGAATCCATAACTGTAATTAAGTCTTTTGTTCGTGAACCTATGGAAGCAGAAAGGCATCAGAAAATTCAGTTTGAAATGACCGAAAATCAGCTCGATACAAGAAAAACGAGTTTTATTTTTGAAAGTATAAAAGGTTTCATAGAACAAATAGGACTCGTTATTATCATTATTCTAACCGCTTATTTTGTTTTAAATAATACCATGACAATTGGAGCAATTATGTTTCATATTATGTTATTTAATAATGTTTCGTCGCCAATCAGGCAATTGCATCGTATTTATGATGAAGTAAACGATGCCTTGATATATTCCGAAGGATTCTTTGATATTTTAGAATCTGATAATGAAAAGGAGACGAGCGGTGATTATATTCCTGAGAAAATTTTTGGGCTTATAGAAGTTAAAAATGTGGATTTTGTTTATCCTAATGGAACAAAAGCGCTTTTTGATGTTAGTTTTACGATAAAACCAAACGAAAATACCGCTTTGGTAGGATTGAGCGGCGCCGGAAAAAGTACCATTATTAATTTATTGGATAAATTTTATCTGCCTTCATCTGGACATATTTATTTGGATGGAGTAGATTTGAACGATTACAATACCGATTTTCTTCGTAAAAATATTGGATTGGTTTTACAGAAGAATCACATTTTTAAAGGTACAATTGCAGAGAATATTCTTTACGGAAAACCTGAAGCAACGCAATCTGAAATTATAGATGCTGCCAAACAAGCTTATATTCATGAACAAGTCATGCAATTGCCTAAGGGTTATGATTCTGATGCGTATTTACTTTCGGGCGGACAACAACAAAGAATTGCTATTGCAAGATTGTTCCTGAAAAATCCGCCAATTATTTTTCTGGATGAACCAACGGCAAGTTTAGATGCTATAGCTACAGAGCAGATAAAAAAATCACTTGACGCCATTAAAAAAGACAGAACGGTAATTATTATCTCGCACAGTATTTCGCAAATTATAGATGCCTCTAATATAATTGTTTTAGAACAGGGAAAATGCGTCGAAAAAGGAACTCATGACGATTTATACGATAACAGATCTGTGTACTATAGAATATTTACCGCAATGGCAAATAGTTTAAACCTGGATAAGATCGCGCAAACGCTGGATTAGTTTTTGTAGGTGATTTGGAGATCTTTAGTCCTCCGGGCAATGTCATTAAGTTAAGGGGAAATCTATAAAATTACTTAACAGTTTAATCAAGAAAGTATTAGAAAAATCCGTTTTTATCAGCGTTTTCGCTTTAGCGAATCAGTAAAATCAGCGTCTAATTTTGACGCGGATAAAACAGATTTACTTCGTAAAAACGC
>NZ_JAYSPC010000005.1:0-35461 GCF_043722275.1 Flavobacterium sp.
TTTTCTGACTGATACAGTTTTTGATGAATGAGAGACATGGCCTGCATACGTCTTTGACTACTTCTGATAGTTTCTAGAGCAACTTCATTATCAATATGGGCAGATTGTATATTAAGAAGACTCACAGTGGTTTGTAAATTATTCTTAACACGATGATGTATTTCACGTAACAAGAGTTCCTTCTCTCCTATTAGCGTCTCCTGTTGCGCATTCATTTTCTGCAATACTAAATTTTGAGCGTCTATTTCCTTGTTACGTTTTTTATTCAAATAATAACGACCGTAAATCAGCCCAATTAATAACAATAAAACAATAATTCCGGCATAAAATATTTTTCTGGCCGACTCGTCTTTTTGTTTCTGAAGTACGTTTGATATTTCAAGTGATTGAATTTTCTTTTCTCTTTGCAGCGTGTGGTACTTTATACTTAAATCTACTATCTGCTTGCTTTCGATTTGATTTGTGGATTCAGTATACATATCGGAGAAAGTTTTGAGATTAATCATAGCATCTCTATAATTCCCCTGCATGGAGTCATTTTTATATAAAACGAGATAAGCATTCATCAAATTAATATTTGAAACTTGTGGCGCTTTTATAGCTTTCATTAAATACTTTCTACTGGAATCTATCTGTTTTAAATGAAAATAATTTTTTCCTATTACAAAATCCAATCGTGAATCTGATATTCCACCTCTCACCATTGTATTTTTTTTATCAAGTTTTTTTGCTGCTAGAAGATAAGATTGTTCTTTGGTATAAATGCCAAGTTTATTATAACAGACTCCCAATGCCTGATAAGCATTTTTTTCGGCCATTGCATCTGGAGGAGGATCTTTCTTCCACGTTTTCTCAATAAGCGAAATGAGTGCGTTCGCTTTCTCAGTAGTAAAGTTATCATTAGATAAATCTAATAATGTAACCCATAATTCTGCATCTCCTCCATATTTTTGGAAACTTTGTAATGCCTTATCTCGCCAGTGTGCTGTTTCATTTTGCTCTTTTTCATTAGTATAAGCTCCAGCGACACTCTCGTAAAAATGTCCCATGTTTAAGGAATCCTTGTTTTTTTCGGCAAATGAAACTGCGTTCATTGCAAATTTTATTTGAGATGGTACCTTTAGAACTAAACCGGATAAAAAAGCTAAAAGATCATAGGAATATTGTTGGTGAATAAAACCATTTCTTTTTTGTATTGATAAGGATTTTAATGTAGCTTCATTCGAATCTTTTATGTTTCCAACGGCAAAACTCATATAGCCAATGTTCATTAAGGTATTGATTTGATTACCATTATCCTTTAATTTATCATATAGCTTATCGGCTTTTTTTAAGCATACCAATCGGAAAGCACCAGTCTCCGCCAAAAACGGACAATACATCCCTTCGTAATTCCATGCCTTTGCTTTTATTTCATCATTTGCAGATTTGTTATCAGTAATGATATTAAACCATAACTTGCCTCTTTCAATATTACCCTGCTTCATATAGCATTTTCCTAATAGGCAGGTTGCCTGCAGTGACCACAATTGGTTCTGCTGCAAGTCTGCTTCTTTCTTTGCCTGGGTGAGAAATTTGATTCCTAAATCAGTATATTTTTTATCAAAACCAGAATGAAAACTATAAAACGCGCCCAATAAAAGACACAGACGTGTATGTTCAGGTCCTTTTGTTTTATTAAGTTGCTTTATAATGTAATCAGGTTCAGAATTACTATTGAGCCAGCCGCAATTTCGAGTGATAAAGGCATCTTCAAAACCTTCACAAATAATGGGAATTTTATTTCCACGATAACGTAAAGCAGAAATAACAAGGCTACTGTCCAAATCCACCTTCGCAAAACTTTTTACGGTATAAAATCCGGCAGATACCATCAAGAGTGTTTTCTTAGAATCAAATGAAGCTATTTTTTGCGCATTTAAAATCTGGGCGTTTAACACCAATAATGTTATCGCAAGTAAAAGCATCAAATTAGGAGAATTTATCTTCATTTGTCAAGTTTGCAAATCAATTAAGATCGTTAGAGAAATTAAATGTAAATAATTAAAAATAGATTCTTAATGAATATGTTAAGTATTTATATTATTTGGTAAATAGCTACGAGTTTTTACCAAATATGGTAAAATTAACCAAAACAAAAAATAACTAAATCGCTATTAATCAATGTATTGCGTTTTGGCTAGGTTTTAGTATAATAAAAAACATAAAGTAAATTAAATAGTACTTTTTTTTTACTGGATCCGATTAGACCAAAGAAAATAAACTTAACAATATATACTATGTTAAATAGTCCAGCCGAAAATCTCGATAGTGATACTGAATTAGCCATCGTTTTGTCGTTCCTACAAAAATTGTGTACTATTTCAGATACAGTTGATTTAACGAATTCAATTCAGGGTTTAATGAATGCGCTTGAAATGAACAAAGGCTTCTTCATTACAACTATCAATAAATATGGGGCTTGCAATTTATTTCTTACAGATGAAAATCTAAAACTTTCTACAACTATAACTCATGAAAACATCGCACCAAATACAATTATAAATGACTGGATTGTAAAACGCATACTAGATAATGGTTCACCAATACTATTTGATGTACAAGAATTGCTACTATCTGATGAGGTTCCATTATATATTCATTTTTGGAAAACTTTAGGCATTAGACGAATAACAGCAACTGCACTTCAAATAGGGAAAAAAAACTTTGGAATTCTTTGGATGATTCCTGGAAAAGTGAGAGTTGATCTCTTAAAAATAATTGGAGGGCAATTTTCATTATTACTTGGAAACTTCATTCACGTTGAAAATAACATACAATCTTTAGATAATAACCAAAAACTTCAAACTAGTCCAGTTGACAATACCGTTAAAATGATTACAAAATCGAATGCCACTAACTATCCTGTTATGATTGGTTCTTCGGATAAAATGAAAGAGATCTATAATCTTGTCAAAAAAGTAACCAAAACAGATAGTTCAGTACTTATAATGGGAGAAACAGGAACAGGAAAAGAGCTTATTGCAAATGCAATACATACGGCATCATCGAGAAGGAATCATAAAATGATTAAGATTAACTGCGCGGCTCTACCTCCCAATTTAATTGAAAGCGAACTTTTCGGACACGAACTTGGCAGTTTTACTGGAGCGACAGAACAAAGAAAGGGTAAGTTTGAACTAGCCAATAACAGTACTTTGTTTTTAGATGAAATTGGAGAATTGCCTTTAGATTTGCAGGCCAAATTATTAAGAGTACTTCAGGAAAAAGAAATTGAACGCATTGGAGGAAATACAATTATAAAAGTTAACGTCAGAATTATAGCAGCAACCAATGTTGATTTAATTCAGGAAATAAATAAGGGAACTTTTCGAATGGATCTTTTTTTCAGAATAAATGTGTTTCCGATCTTTTTACCTCCATTACGTGAACACAAGGATGACATTCCTGAACTTGCCTATCATTTTCTTAAGAAATATATGCCAGTTGAAAGAAGAGAAAAAGTTGCATTTTCTTCCAAGGTAATCAAACAGTTGAAGGCTTGTAACTGGCCTGGTAATATAAGAGAACTCGAGCATTTAATTGAACGAACTTTAATTTTAAATACAGATAAAGTAATAAATCATATTGTCCTTGCTCAACCTTCTGAGAATGACGAAAATCCAGGATATATACCCACGATCGACGAAGTCGAGCGCAACCATATTGTTATGGTCTTAAAAAAATGTAATGGCAAAGTTGGCGGTATTGGAGGAGCTGCTGAGATTCTTCAAATACCTTCCACAACATTAAATTCTAAAATTCGGCGTCTTAATATCAAAAAAGAACATTGCGTGATATAAAACATTGTCATTACGAGAACATTTACAAACAATTCAATTTAAAAATTCAGAACAAAAAAACCCAAATTAATTATGATGTCATTATTTAAGCGTAAATTTCACTTATGAAAGGTAAAATACTAATAGTTGAAGATGAGTTTATTATCGCTAGTGATCTCCAAATGATTCTTGAACGTGCCGGTTATGAAGTTGCGGGCATCGCTTCATCAGTTGTTGAAGCACTGCAGATAATAAATACTGAAAGACCAGCATGGGTATTTCTGGATATTTATCTTATTGGAAAGCTAACAGGTATAGATCTTGCCAATAAGCTAATGGAGCTTTTCATACCTTTTATATATGTTTCTGCCAATTCGAACCAGAGTATATTAGAACTGGCAAAAGCTACTAAACCTTATGGATTTCTTGTTAAGCCCTTTAGAGAAAAAGATATCCTCGTGACGCTCGATGTAGCACAATACCGATATGATCATGATATTGAATATAAATTACATCAAGAAACAGATTTGCAAAGTAAAGTACTCCAATTAATAGCAGAACCGGGAGATAAGATTAAGAAATTGGTTAAGATTACTAAAGTTTTAGAACAGTATATTCCTTTTGATTTTTTTATGATCTGTTGGGAGGATAAGGAAAAATTTTTAGGCGGGGGACATGCTTTTCTTAAGAATAACAAAAATGATTTTGATTTTATCGACTGCCCAGAATTTATGGATACTATCGGAAAGCCTAATAATGAAATCTGGATCAAATACACGACCCCTGATTCCAATAGTATGTTATTTAATGCTATGGATTTTAATAAAATGTGTCAATCGAATGAAATGGATAAGCAAATCAGTCTTGCTTATAAAGTAGAATCAATGATAGCAAAATCAATAGAAATATCACAGTCAAAACTGTTGACTTTTTCCTTCTATAGTAAAAATAAAAACATCTTTACAGAAGATCACAATGCTCTTGTAACAAGGCTTCACCCCTTACTGAATAACATAGCCAATTGTATTCCTAAATTAAGCAATTTTATACTTCCTCATATTATAAGCAATAACAAAACATCTCAAAATCTTAAAGGAAATAATACCATATTAGACGATCGTTTTTCTGATGAAAAATTAGGGCTTATTGGTAATAGTTTAAATTTTAAGGCAATTAAAGAAAAGCTTGCAACAGTTGCCTCTTTTAATATTTCAGTCTTGCTTTTGGGGGAAAGCGGAACAGGAAAAGAAAAAATTGCCAGAGCCATCCATCATTTATCTCCAAGGGCTTCGAAACCAATGATAAAAGTTAATTGCGCCGCAATTCCTGCATCATTAATGGAATCAGAACTTTTTGGACATGAGAAAGGAAGTTTTACTGGAGCCACCGATCTTAGAATAGGAAAGTTTGAACAGTCCATTGGAGGAACTATATTCTTAGATGAAATTGGAGATCTGCCTTTGGATATGCAAGTGAAACTTTTATGCATTTTGCAGGAAAAAGAAATTACTCGTCTTGGCAGTAATAAAGTAATCAAAACCGATGTAAGAGTCATTGCAGCGACTAATCTTAATCTTGAAAAAGCAGTTGCAGAAGGTAAATTTCGCCTTGATTTGTATTACCGTTTAAATGGTTTCCCCATCATGCTTCCTCCTTTACGTGAACGTAAAGATGATATTCCAATATTGGTTTCTTATTTCTTAGAAGAACTATCAAAAAGAATGGGTAAAAAACCTCAAAAAATTTCGCCAAAGGTTCTGGACGAACTTATCAGTTACCCATGGCCAGGTAATATACGTGAACTTGAAAATTTAATTGAAAGAAGTATTGTTCTTAACGACGGTGAAATCATTAATCATATTGAAATTTCTCACAACTCAATAAATATCTCAGCTTCCCCGACTGCGACTTCCACCGAATTCAAAACTATAAAAGAAATGGAAAGAGATTATATTATGAGTGTGCTCAAAAAATGCAATGGCAAAGTTTCAGGTGCTGGCGGGGCTGCCGAAATAATGGATATCCCTTCTAATACTTTGATTGCAAAAATCAAAAAATTGGGAATTACAAAGAACTTTATTTAGTACTTAATAAAATATATTGTTTTAAAAGTGAGCAATTTTCATTAAAAACGAAGCACTAGTTATTAAGATTAAAATATAAATGTCAATTGGAATACATAAATCTGACATTAAAATTAAAGTTTACATTCCTTTATACGTGAGAAAAGAATAAAATATGTAACCTGGTACGTATTCCAATGTAAAAGATAGAATGACACTATCTTTTTTTGTTCCGTTCAAAAAGGGGTCTTTTACCGCTTAAATGAAGAAAAACAGTCTCATAAAATTAGAAACCTGTATGTTTAAAAACATTACAAATAATTGCTTTTAAATATCTTAACAACATGAATTACCTGTCTGTAGATAACATATCGTTTCGTATTAAATGCTTTTTGATGACCTACTAGAGTGATATAAGTATTCCTGCTGGCTGTTATCCATCTATTTATTTCGATTATGATTATATTTCAATACTTCTGATTCGATTTCCTGTATTGTTTTCTTTTTGCCTTTAGAGATCCAATCTAAAAGTTCTTCTTCAAAAAAATAGAGCTTTTTACCGTATTTATAGCAAGGTATTTTTCTCTGCCTTACAAGAGCATAAATTGTAGGCTTTGCTTTGCCTATAAGTCGGCTTACTTCTTCAATACCAATAGGAATACTTTTTTCTTTAGATTCATATACCTGTACATTCTGAATCAGAAGTTTGATCTCGGCAATTTCTTTCACTAAGTGCGCTACTGCTTTGGGCAGGTTCTCAAAAGAGATTTCGTTTGTGTCCATAGCTATTGTTTTTAACAGTTATGGTACAAATGAAAAAAGTGTTTCTGCTGTGTCCTTCGTCACGGCAGAAACACTTGAAAAACACAGTGCTATATAGTTATTGGCATTTAAAAATCGGTAATATCTTCCATAATCTTTATAAGACCTTTCTGTTCATCATCTTTGAGATGCGTTTTAATGCTTTTCTCTTCAACATCTTTTAAAGCGTCAGCAAACGTCAGCTTTAAAAATTGCGCGGCTCCGTCCTGTCTGCTGACTTTAAAACAATTCCAGATATTCCAGCCAAAATGATACAGATCGAGATTGGACAGATGTTTTACTTTTACCGGTTTAATCTTTTCAAAATTTATGCCTTCTGCATATATGATTATATTCCTGCCCAATTGTTTCAAATCGTCGTCCGACACGTAAAGCGCGAACTCGTGCTGCGCATAACGGATGACGGTATCAATTCTGGCTTGTTTTTGATTACTGGCTGCATTTTGCTGCTGCTCCCTTAACTGCTGAATATCGATGGCTGCGTTTTTATTTTCAGGCAATTCGGGCTTAATTAAAGCATACTGTGGCTCCTCTTCTATTTTTTCAAGGTCTTCACATGGAATGCGGTTTTCAGGCGATTCATTTTTTTTTGCCTTCGAAAAACGATTCACCAATCTCTCAGCCAAATCGTTTAGAAATAAACTTAGAATTGCAAACATTAAAACTCCAAATCCAGTGCTGATCCAAAAGAAAACGCCGGCTGTATATTCATCGGCACCTTTTTCCAGCAGCACCAGTCTTCCGATTACACCGACAAAGACACAGACTAAAAAAACAGACAGGTAAACTGTGATATATTCAAAGTATTTAATTTTCATTGCGCTTATTTCTTTAAAGATTCCAATTGTATTGCCTGCGAAGCACTGTTTTTCTTTTCATCTATTACTTTGGCATAGATTTCAGTAGTTTTTACATTGGTATGCCCCAGCATTTTACTGACCGTATAAATGTCTGTCCCGCTTGATAGCTGAAGTGTTGCAAATGTATGGCGGAAGCAGTGGAAGGTAATATTTTTTTTAATGCCTGCAGATTCAATCCATTTTTTCAGAGGACGTGAAATCCACGACGGGTCCGGCAGATCCTCAAAGACAAGCTGTCCGGGAAGCCTCAGTTCTCCGCAGAGATCTAAAGCCTGTTGGGAAATAGGCATGTATTCGACACCCTTTGTCTTTTTCTGTGTGAAATGCAGTTTGGCCCTGCCGTCTTCCAGACTTATCTCTTTCCAGCGGAGCTTCTGAATGTCGGAATGCCTCAAACCTGTAAGCGCTGAGAAAAGCGCCGCTCTTTTAAGGACGTCTTTTTCGCATGGCGTTTCGGCCAGTGCGTTCAATTCTTCAATAGTGAGATATTCACGTCTTGACTCCTGCTCAGGGATGCCTTTTATTTTCGAAGATAAATCAACGGTTAAATATCCATCAATAAAAGCCTGTTTCAAAGCGGCTTTAAATATCGAAAAATACGTTCCCGCAGTGTTGGTGGAAAGGATTCCATTTTTACCTCCTCCGCGCGGAGCTGATAATAAAAAAAGTTTAAAATCTTCCGCCATTCTGCTGTCAATTTGGGAAAACATTAGGCTGCCAGCTGAATAGCTTTTTAAAAATTCTTTTGTGCGCTCCCAAGTGATCTGAATGGATTTTGAACTTCGGGCGTGCCTTTTAGCCGCCACCGTAGCAATGTATTTAATAAAATCCTCTTTTGCTTTTTCTTTCTGTTCAGCCAATAGGTTCTCAGTATCACTATACAGATCTGTATTATCGTATTCTTTCTGTCGGATTTTACGCACTGCGTCAGCATACAGCATTATCTCACGGTCGCTTTCGCTTCTGCAGTTTATTATTCCGTTATCGCTACGTCTGGGTTTATAGGTTTTTATACCCTCTGCATCTGTGCGGGCAGTTCTTTTCTTGTCCCACTCCACTGTTGTTACAGATCTGTTTAAATATTCACGGATTCTCTGGGGAGTTTTTTTTCCGGAAACCTCTACAGGATAGCTTTCTATGTAAACATACCATTCCTTTCGGTCTTCTGCCTTTCGAAGACGCACAGTCACCTTGGTTTTTGCTAATTGTTTCATATAAAATCATTTCCGTTATACAAGTTATCAATTTCTGATTTTGGAGCATATACATGCTTTCCGATCTGTCTGGTGGGTATTGAATATTTCCTGATATGATTATAGACTGAATGTTCTGAAATCTGAAATCTCTGGGCTATTTCGCCGATGGAATAGCAGTCTTCTTTTTCAAGGCTGTATAATTTTTTCTTCGGTGCGCTCTCAGCCTGCGGCAGACTGCGGGCAGGACCGAACCTCCCTTCCATCACTCTGCGGTCTATCCTTACAAGGCGGGTTCCCAGATTAACCGACGGAATTTTTCCCTGGCCGACAAGCCGGTAAAGGGTTCTTTTAGCAACACCAAAAAGCATACCAGCTTCCGGGACAGAAATAAATGCCCTGTTCTCGGGTATTTTATCTGCAAGTGCTTTGATTTCCGCTTCATTTTTAAGCTGCTTACTCTTCTGTTTGTATGCTTTTTTACTGCATATATGCGAGCAGTAAACAGAAGTCACGGTTTTAGGCAAAAATTCCCCACCGCAGTTAAGACATTGTTTATTTATTCTTTTCATCGCCTTTGTCTCCTCATTAAGGTACCATAAATATACATAAGTGCCACTTTGTATCCATTTAAGTGCCGGTACAAATGTGGTACAAATATATGATAAAAATCGATTAAAAAACAGCAGAAACGAAAAAGAATAAAAAAGAAAAACCGCTGTAAACATTACGTTCACAGCGGTTTAGCACTTATTGTTAACTGATATTAATCAGTACTTATTTGACTTCTTCGAATTCAACGTCTTCAACATTGTCTCCAGATTGCTCTTGTTGTGGAGCAGCTTGTTGACCTTGATCACCACCTTGAGCATACATAGCTTCTGTAGCTGTTTTCCAAGCTGCATTGATGTTGTCAAGAGCAGTTTGAATAGCTGGAATGTCTTGAGATTGGTGAGCCATTCTCAATTCAGTTAAAGCATACTCAACAGCAACTTTATGATCGTCAGCTAATTTGCTTCCTAACTCTTTCAATTGAGATTCAGTTTGGAAGATCATACCGTCAGCTTCGTTTAATTTCTCAGCTCTTTCTCTTGCGATTTTGTCAGATTCAGCATTAGCTTCAGCATCTTGTTTCATTTTTTCGATTTCTTCAGATGTTAATCCAGAAGAAGCTTCGATACGAATGTCGTGAGATTTTCCAGTTCCTTTATCAGTAGCAGTTACTTTGATGATACCATTAGCATCAATATCAAAAGCAACTTCAATTTGAGGAACTCCTCTTGGTGCTGGTGGAATACCATCTAAGTGGAAACGACCAATAGTTTTGTTATCAACAGCCATTGCTCTGGCTCCTTGTAATACGTGAAGCTCAACAGATGGTTGAGAATCAGAAGCAGTAGAGAATACTTGAGATTTTTTAGTTGGGATAGTTGTGTTAGCCTCAATTAAGATAGTCATAACACCACCCATAGTTTCGATACCTAAAGATAAAGGTGTAACGTCAAGTAACAATACATCTTTTACATCTCCAGATAAAACTCCACCTTGAATAGCTGCTCCAATAGCAACAACCTCATCAGGATTAACTCCTTTAGACGCTTTTTTACCAAAGAATTTTTCAACTTCGTCAGCAATTCTTGGCATACGAGTAGAACCTCCAACAAGGATAACTTCGTCAATATCAGAAACAGATAAACCTGCATCTTTTAATGCTTTAGCAACTGGCTCCATAGAACGTTTAACTAATGAATCAGTTAATTGCTCAAATTTAGCTCTTGTTAATTTTTTTACTAAGTGTTTTGGTCCTGAAGCAGTAGCAGTTACGTATGGCAAGTTGATTTCAGTTTCTGAAGAAGAAGACAATTCAATTTTTGCTTTCTCTGCAGCTTCTTTCAAACGTTGCAATGACATTGGATCAAGACGTAAATCAATACCTTCTTCAGCTAAAAATTCATTAGCTAACCAGTCAATAATTTCGTGGTCAAAATCATCACCACCTAAGTGAGTATCACCGTTTGTAGACAATACTTCAAATACACCGTCTCCTAATTCAAGAACAGAGATATCAAAAGTACCTCCACCTAAATCGTAAACAGCAATTTTTTGATCAGTTCCTTTTTTATCTAATCCGTAAGCAAGTGCCGCAGCAGTTGGCTCATTGATGATACGCATAACTTTAAGACCAGCAATTTCTCCAGCTTCTTTCGTAGCCTGACGTTGAGCATCGTTAAAGTAAGCAGGAACAGTAATAACCGCTTCAGTTACAGTTTGACCTAAATAGTCTTCAGCAGTTTTTTTCATTTTTTGAAGAGTCATTGCTGACAATTCCTGAGCAGTATATAAACGACCGTCAATATCCACACGTGGCGTATTGTTGTCACCTTTTACAACTGAATAAGAAACTCTTTTTGCTTCGTTTGTAGTCTCAGCAAAAGTGTGTCCCATAAAACGTTTAATAGAAGCAATCGTTTTTGTAGGATTCGTTACCGCTTGTCTTTTTGCAGGATCACCTACTTTAATTTCTCCACCTTCAACAAAAGCGATGATAGATGGCGTTGTTCTTTTTCCTTCTGCGTTAGGAATAACAACTGCTTCGTTACCTTCCATTACAGAAACACAAGAGTTCGTCGTACCTAAGTCAATTCCGATTATTTTACCCATTTTTTATATATTTAATTTTGATATACATTTATAACTTACGTGGCATAAGTCAATCTTTGTGCCAATATAAAAAACCAAAGTAAATTGTCAGTTTTACTGTCCGCACATTTAAAAATATCTGACAACATGACATTTCAAAAACCTGACATTCGTGGCATATCAGCACTTTAAGTGTCATTATCAGGAGCTGTTTCCTGCTATGCGCTATATCTTTTCCCGGCTAAAGAAGCCAGAAAAAGGATGCCGCTTCTATCAGGGCTAGGCTTTTTGGTTTCATTATAAGATTATCCTAATTTGATAGTTTAATGTCTTTCAATATTTTCAATTAAATCCTTAAATACTTACATTAGCAACTTTCTAAAATTCAATATCAGCCAAAATGGAAAACTACAGCATCATTATATTCATACTCGCCATCGTAATTGGTCTTTCAGCTTTTGCTGATAAAATAAAACTTCCTCAACCAATTCTGCTTGTGATAGTCGGAATTGCAATTGGTTTTATACCAACAATGGGCGAAATCGAAATAAATCCCGAAATTATCTTTCTGATATTTCTTCCGCCATTATTATACGACGCTTCTTTTAATATATCCCCTAAAGATTTCAAAACCAATATCAATACAATCAGTACACTTGCAATAACATTGGTTTTTTTAACTACATTTTGGATTGGCGTAGTTGCTCATTACATGATTCCGAATATTACATGGCCTTTAGCATTTTTACTTGGCGCAATACTTTCTGCAACCGATGCTGTTGCAGCCATAAGCATCACAAAAGGACTTGGAATTCCCCATAAAACTATTACCATACTCGAAGGCGAAAGCTTAATTAACGATGCTTCGGCATTAGTTGCCTATCGTTTTGCTGTTGCAGCCGTAATGGGTTCCGCTTTTGTAATCTGGAAAGCAACCTTGCAATTTCTACTATTATTAGGCGGTGGTTTTTTGGTTGGTTTTGTAATGGCAAAAATTCTAAGCTTTATATTAACCAGAGTACATAAAAATGTAAACGTTACAATTAGTTTTATGCTATTAATGCCGTTTGTAACCTATTTAATTGCAGAACAATTGCATGTTTCCGGCGTAATTGCCGTAGTTATTTTAGGACTTGCTATTGCTCGTTTCAGCAAAAAAATATTTCCCGAAAGTCTAAAAAACCAATCCAGAAGTTTATGGGACATTCTAATCTTTCTATTAAATGGTTTAATCTTCATCTTAATTGGACTCAACTTTAGATATATCTTAAAAAATATCGATGCCCATATGATTTTACCTTATATAGGATATGCCATTATCATTACCATTGTTGCTTTGCTTATTAGAATGGTGAGAATCTTTTTTCAGAAAATAAATCTTCAAAAAGCATTCATAAAAGGGAAACGAAAAGTTAGTGAACACGCTCTTTTAGATTTTAAAAATAGTGTTATTCTCAGCTGGTCCGGAATGCGCGGAATAGTTTCCCTGGCAATTGCTATTGGTATACCAAAGGAATTAGAAAACGGAACACCTTTTCCGGAACGAAACGTAATTATATTTATTTCTGTAGCCGTCGTTCTATTAACACTTATAGGTCAAGGACTTACTTTGCCTTGGATTGTAAAAAAATTAAATGTTAAGGAAGAGAAAGAATCTTCAAAAAAGTTGCTCCCATAAAGTGCTTTAATTTTAAATATTGAATAACTAAAATCATTCCGTTTTTGTACTGTTTTTTCTATATTTTTACCCATCATAATAACCAATCAAAAAAATACCACAATCAATGAATGACAATTTAAAATACATTACTAAACTATTCAGCACCGCAACATTCAGTTTTATTAAAATAAATATTATCGGACAATTATTAGTTGCTTTTATAGCAGTTCTAACCTTATGTACCGTTATTTATCAATCCTCGTCTGGTCCCGGATTGGCACATGCAAACGGAATTGCCATAGTTTTAGTATTATTTGCACTCAGACCAATTGGGTTTAGTTTAGCCGTACTTTGTATTTTTATCCTTCCTTTTCTATTGTTTTCCCTTGGAAATAAATACATACTATCAAAAACCATAAATAAAATAATATCAGACAAAGGCGAAGTTTTACTTTATCCAATCATTGACAAGATTCTCAGCAAAATAAACTCAAACCATCCTGATTTATTAAAAAAAGGAACTGATACTGCAAAACTGAAACTAAAAGTATTACAGGAAATCAAAGATTCTAAAGAGAACAAATGGTTAAAAAAAATTATCATTTTCGGTTTTAGAAAAGTAAGTCTGGACGATGTTGATTTTACCGATGAAAATATAAATTTATCAGATGTTATTAAAGAAAAAACAATCACAGTTTTAAAAAATGTTTCACAACCAAGCAGAAACTTTTTCTGGATTATTCTGGGAATACAAATCACTCTTTTTATTCTGATTTTTACTCAGATAATATAATTTAGAATCCTCAATAATAAATTAAAATACCCAACCAGGAATATGAATCAGGAATTAGAAAGTCATTTTGATGAATTTGACAAAGAACCCATAATCAGAAGACAACTTTTGCCATGGTGGATTAAAACATTTTGTTGGATATTTATGATTTTAACCTTTTGCTCCATTTGTGCAGTTATCGCAAACATTTTCATACCAAATATAAACCTATCGCTTTATGGTTTTTCAAGCGATACTGCTTTCTCAGGAACCGGAATCTTTATAATTACCATTATGCTTTTAAAAGGATTTGCGGCATATTCCCTTTGGTTCGAAAAGCCCAATGCAATTTCAATTGGCAAAATGGATGCTGTTTGCGGAGTCGTAATCTGTATTGTTTCAATGTTTGTGCTTCCGTTTACTGCAAAAGATGGTCCTTTTTCACTACGTATAGAAATTTTACTTCTTATTCCGTATTATATGAGATTAAACAAAATTGAATATGAATGGGATAATTTAGAAAGTCTGTAAACTAATATCTGTTAACCAAATAATAAACCAGAATGAAAAAATCTGTAATATTCATATTCTTCCTTTTTAGTGTAAATTTGACTTTTTCACAACAAAAAACTGCCAATAAAACCACAAATAATAAATCGGCAAAAGCCATCCCAAAACACGATACTTTCAACGAAACAATTACTATTACCAATAAAAAAATCCAATTATTTATTCCAAAAGGCTACGAAGCAATTGCACAACAAAACGGTGATTTAAATCTTGACAAAATAGACGATTGTATTTTAGTTTTGCGCAAAGCAACCGAAGAAACAACGTCAAATATGGATGAAAACAAACCAGACAAAAGACCTGTATTACTTTTATTAGGTCAAAAAGACGGAAGTTATAAACTCGCTTATAAAAATGAAAATGCAGCTTATTGCATCGATTGCGGTGGTTTATTTGGTGATCCTTTTGATGCAATCGCAATTAAAAACGGTTATTTTTCTATTGAACATCGTATTTCCGGCGGACATCATTGGGAACACATCACAACTTTTAAATTCAATAAAGCCAAAAATAACTGGTATTTATACAAAGATCATTTTATCAATTATATTCTTAATCCAAGTTCCGCGCCAGATGCCGAAGCCTTAATCTCAAACGTTGACAAACTGAAAACCGTAAAGGATTTTGGAGAAATTTCATTTCAACAATTCAATATTTATTCTGAAAAAGGATATTAATTTAATCTGACCTGAATAACTCTTTAGACTTTTCTAACAAACAGTTTCCTTTTTTATTTGTAATTTCGATTTTCATTAAAAATTAATACTTCTTTAGAGGAAAAAAATTTCTCCTAAAGAATTTAAAATACAACTAAAATGGCTTCATTTATTAAAGAATTATCATTTCGCTGGTCAGATCTTGACCCAAATTTTCACGTTCGTCATAGCGCTTATTACGATTTTGGTGCACAACATCGTATCGAAATCCTTGAAGAATTAGGTTTAACTTTAAAAGTAATGCAAACACAAAGCTTTGGACCTGTTTTATTTAGAGAAGAATGTATTTTTAGAAAAGAATTAAAACTTTCTGATAAAATATTTCTTCACACTAAAACTTCAAAAATGAAAGCCGATGCTTCGCGCTGGTCCATTATTCACGAATTTAGAAAAGAAGATGATACACTTTGTGCCGTTATTACCGTTGACGGAGCCTGGATGGATACAAAACTTAGAAAATTAGCCTCTCCAACTCCGGAAATTGCTATTGAAGCATTGAGTATTTTTCCAAAAAGTGATGACTTCGTAGGACTTTAACCCAATCAAATTGATTATAAAACACAAAAACCGTTACATTAATTTGTAACGGTTTTTTAGTTATAAATAGATTATTTGTTATTCAGCCACAACTTTAAAATTGCAATTTAAACTTTCGCCCGAAATAGTAAGCATATAAATTCCTCTCACTTTTTTATTGGCAATATTTAGAGAAAAAACGCCATTTCCGTCAGAAGATATTTTTTCTTTAAGAATAATTTTCCCCGTCATATCGCTTAAAGTTGCCGTTGCAAAAGATAAATTATAATTAGGGATATTGATAAAAATTTGATCTTTTACAGGATTAGGATAAACAATAATATTATTTTTGTTGACGCTGAATTTATCCGTACTTAAAAAAACCTGAGTATATAAACCCGAAACTTCAGTAGCATTCAAAGGATAATTAAATATTTGAAGTTCATCAAACAGACCTTTATATGGCGCCGGCGCTGTACCTGAAGATAATTCAAGTTCACCAATATTCCCTATTATCAAATCTGTAGGTTCAGCAATTCCGGTAACTGCTGTTTCATCAAGTTCAGCCGAAAAAACACCATTAGTATAAATTCTCATTTTATGCGCAATAACATCTCTCATAATAACCACATTTACCCAATCTCCCGTAAAATATTTTGCCGCAGCCGTTGTTAATTCTCTTTTTGTGATATCGTCATCAATTGCAAAACGTAAAAGTCCACCTTTAACCTCTATATTATACCTTTTGCCAGTTGCACCAGTTATAGCATTTTTCGTAAACGATCCTTTGCACAATAAATAAATACTTGTTGCTGAAGAAACTGGTAACAAAGCCGGAGCAGCTTTCATCCAGAATGAAACTGTAAACGAATTTTTATCAAATAATAAATAATCCTGATTCGGGATATTGACCATCGATTTATTGTTTAAAGATGTCGAAAAATCAATCGCATTATTTGCCTTTCCGGGAACTCTTACAGCCGTATTATCAAAATTTGCATCTAATAAACCGTGATTCACATAACTTGAAATATCTTCTATTTGTTCTCCTTCAGATGCTGTTTCCTTAAACGGCCAATGACCAACAAGATTTGGCGTTAAAGTACAAAAACTCCATACATCGCCCGTTGCAATTCCTTTAGCATTTGCAGCGTCAATTCTCCAATAATAATTTATTGCCGGATTTAATCCCGTAACCTGATAAGACGGACTTGCAACATACGGAATATCGGCCAATTTGATTAAATTTGAAACATTTGTTCCAAAATATATTGCATAATTAACCGTATTCGAACTTCCGCTCCATTTTAAAGTTGCATTTCCATTTGATAATTCAACATTATTAAATCCCGTTGCAGGAGTTGGAGAAATTGCTTTAGTTGGCGCTGACGGAATTGGCGGTGTAGTTATAATTGCTATTGAATTATACACAGATGATTCTGAACTATTTGTTGCTTTAACACGATAATAATAGGGAGTATTCGGGATCAAATTTTCATCATTATAACTTGTATTATTAGCTCCTAAAGTTGCAATTACAGTAAAATTAATTCCGTTTAAAGAACGTTCTAAAACATAATTATCTTCATTTAAAGCATTATCTGTCCAATTCAAAGTCAAAGAACTTGAAGCGGGAATTTCGGTAGAAACCACATTTGTAAAAGTGATATCAGATGGCGGAATAATAAAATCAGGAGGAGTTTCATTCGTTAATCCGTTAATATACACTTCGATATTCAAATAAGGTGCATGATTTGTACTCACCAATAAAGCATCGGCAGTATTTTTATCAAGACCGTTTGCATCTTCCCAAGCATCAGGAATTCCGTCAGTATCAGTATCTAAAGGAGCCAGAGCACCATAAACATGCCCTGCGCCTCCGTTTATAAAACCAAATTTCTGCGTTAAATCAGTTTGAACATAAACATAAGTCGCAGTTGTTCCTTTAGACATCAAATCAGAAATCATTAAATTATCAACCTGATCGCGTCTTGGGTACGAAGCACCAACATTTTGCACAATTTTATTATAAGCATCTAAGGCAGAAAGCGTTGTATTTTTCATAGGATAATCATATGGCGTGGACAAAATCGTCGATGCATTTCCCGTAGGATATCCCGTTAAATCTGCGGGAACTAATGTGCCATTTAAAACTCCGTCCTTATTGTTATCAAAATAATTTCCCGCACCGTATAAAGAGAAATTATCATTTCCTCTATTAAACGGCGTCGAAATTGTTGTGCTGGTATTTGGTCCGCCAATAAAGTAATTATTGATGATATTAACATCAGAACTTCCTGCGGAATCTCCGCCCATAATATAAGCGTCTCCAGATTCAGCGTGTCCGTAAGTATTGCCGTAATTTCCCCAATTGTAAACCACATTATTCACAAACTCATTGATTCCTTTTATTTTATTGTTCCGGGTTTTATTGCAGATGTACAAATTTCCAATCAAACTTATTTTTCCGCCGGAAGGCTGCATCAATCCTCCAGCCGAATGATTATGACGATGTAATCCCTGACCAATAATCGAATTTTGAATCGTGATATTATCAGGACTTATGCCTTTATTATCCCAATTGATAGAAAAAACTTCATCAGTTCCCCAAGTAAAAGTCATATGGTCCAAAATTAAATTAGCACCGCTTGAAATTCCTGATGCATCCTGATTTTGAGCAGTTCCGCCGTAACGAATCCTGAGATATCTGGCAATTGTATTACTCGCTCCTGAAAATGTAACGCGTGGTCCTAAAAACACAATTCCTTCGCCGGTTGCAGTTTGACCCGCAATAGTTGTGTTGCTTGCTACGACAACCTGAGTTTGCAAATTGACAATACCACCAACTTTAAAAATTACAAATCTGCCTTCCTGACTCACAGCATCCCGAAACGAACCTGCTCCGCTATCGTTTAAATTTGTCACTAAATAAATTTGCGGATTTGCAGCACCTCGCGCGCCTGTAGTAAAACGTCCAAAACCTGTAGCTTCAGGAAAAGCTAATGTTTGAGCTTTTAAATCGTAAATGGTTGTAAGTAAACCAAAAATCATAAAAATTTTAAGCAAATGCTTAAAGGTTAAAGTAATTCTTTTCATAGTAAACGGTTATAATGGTTAAATAGTTATAACCAAATTAGCGATATGCTAAACAGAGACCGTCCTGTCCTATCCTGATTTAAAACACAAAATATCAACACGTTAAACATTCCACAATGAAACCGAATCATTAAATCCTCAAATCAATTTAAAATCAGAGAATATGCCTTTTTGCATAATTTACTTTAAAGATTGTAACAAAAAATCTTATTACATAATAATTTACTGATTATGACAATTATAAATCTTCAGAAACAGGTAAACTTCGTAAATTAGCTTTTCCAACTTTGAAATAGATTTTAAATCAAAAAGTCATTTCATAAATTACCAATCCAAAATTATAACAGATATTTTAGATTTTTTCTTAAAAATTAAAACGTATGATTGATTACATAAAAGACTTTAGAATTGGAATTTTCATTGCTATAATAGCCGTTATTACGATAGTTTTAGGCGCAATTACAGATAAAGTATTACGCTATTTTTTGTATCGAAAACTGAGTAATAAAGAATATGATGCAACGGGTTTCAGGTTTTTAAAACACTTAATCATAACCGTTATTTATATATTAGGATTTGCCTTTGCATTGATCCAAATTCCTGAATTTAAAATCATTGGACATTCATTTTTAGCCGGCGCCGGAGTTATCTCGCTGGTTGCCGGTTTGGCTTCTCAACAAGCTTTAAGCAATATCGTAAGCGGAATTTTTCTGGTAATATTCAAACCTTTCAGAATCAATGATAAAATCACGATCAACAATTTTGTTGGTACAGTTGAAGATATCAATTTAAGACAAGTGGTTTTAAAAGATGCAGAAAATAACCGAATCATAATTCCAAATTCGGTCATTAGCAATCAAATTATTGTGAATACAAATATGCACGATACAAAATGCTGTAAAATAATCGAAATTGGAATTGGATATGAATCTAATGTCGAAAACGCATTAGAAATCATGAAAGATGAAGTTGCTAAACATCCGTTTTTTATTGATACCAGAACTGCCGAAAATAAAAAGCAAGAAACACCTTTAGTCATCGCTCGTGTTGTTGCACTCGCAGATTCAAGCGTAACATTAAAAGCGTGGGCTTGGGCAAAAAATTCTACAGATGGATTTGTGATGTATTGCGATTTATTGCAAAGCATCAAAAAACGTTTTGACGAAAACAATATCGATATTCCGTATCCGCAACAAGTCGTGACTATAAAAAAATAACGACACAAACATTCCTAAAAAATAATTCTGTTATGGCAGCTTTGCAAATTGTACCTATTAAAACTTTACATCTTTTTGCGATATTAGATGAATTGTTAATCGAACTTTTAAAATCATTAACTGAGGAAGAATGGAATATGCAAACTGTTGCCAGAAAATGGACCGTAAAAGATATAGCTTCCCATTTACTCGACGGAAATTTAAGAGGTTTGTCGATATCCAGAGATCATTATTTTGGAGAAAAACCTGAAAATATAAATTCGTATCAAGATTTAGTTGCTTTTTTAAATCAGCTTAATATGACATGGACAAATGCAACAAAACGATTGAGTCCTCTTGTATTAACACAGTTATTAGAAACTACAGGAAAGCAATATTCAGACCATTTACAAACATTAAATCCTTTTGAAAATGCGTTGTTTTCAGTTGCATGGGCTGGCGAAGAAACTTCGTTAAACTGGTTTCATATCGCAAGGGAATACACTGAAAAATTCCTTCATCAACAGCAAATTAGGAATGCCGTTGGTAAACAAGCGCTTTTAACAAAAGAGTTATTTCATCCTTTCATCAGTACATTTATGTATGCATTGCCACATACTTATAAAGATACAGAAGCGGAAAAAGGAACCATTGTTACGCTAATTGTAAATACTGAAATTGGCGGTCAATGGAATATCATTAAGGAAGAAGATCATTGGCGATTCTTTGAACAGTCTGATAGTAAACCAACTGCAACTATCAAAATTGATCCGAATAATGCGTGGTTATTATTTTCAAAAGGAATGACTCCGGCTGAAGCCAAAGAAAAAGTGGAAATTTCAGGAGATAGAAAATTAGCTGAAATTGCTTTGAATATTGTAGCCGTAATGGCATAATTTCCAGTAGATATTTTCTGATAATTTTAAGATTTTATTTTTTGATTTTAAAATCGTTAACTTTAATTTTATAGATACTCGAAAACGAAATACATTCAAAAAATGAAAAATATAAAACTTATTCTTTTACTGCTTCCGTTCTTTTGCTTTTCGCAGCAGGAAAATGTAAAAGCGCTGGATATTAATTTAACCAATTATGAATATCCGTTTCCTGTTCAGTTTTTAGAATTGAGCAATCAGCGTCAAAATCTTAAAATGGCGTATATGGATATAAAACCGGAAAATTATAACAATAAAAATATCGTTTTGCTTCACGGTAAAAATTTCAACGGCGCTTATTGGGAAACTACAATTAAAGCTTTGACAAAAGAAGGTTTCAGAGTAATTGTTCCGGATCAGATAGGATTTGGGAAATCATCTAAACCGGATAATTATCAATACACTTTTCAGCAATTAGCAGAAAATACCAAAAAATTACTAGACCATTTAGGAATCCAAAAAACAACCATTTTAGGGCATTCAATGGGCGGAATGTTAGCGACAAGATTTGCTTTGATGTATCCTGAAACTACTGAAAAACTGGTTCTCGAAAACCCAATTGGTTTAGAAGACTGGAAACTTGTTGTTCCTTATAAACCCGTAGATTGGTGGTACGAATCTGAATTAAAGCAGAACTATCAGAACATAAAAAGCTACCAAATGGCAAATTATTATGATGGAAAATGGAACGCTGATTTCCAAAAATGGGCAGAACTTGGCGCAGGCTGGACATCAGCCCCTGATTATGCAAAAGTAGCCTGGAACTCCGCTTTGATGTATGACATGATTTTCACGCAACCCGTTTTATACGAATTCAAAAACATCAAAAGTCCAACACTTTTAATCATCGGAACGAGAGATAAAACGGCGATAGGAAAACCTCTCGTATCTGAAGAAGTTAGAAAAACGATGGGAAATTATCTGGAACTTGGCAAAAAAACTCAAAAGATAATACCAAATTCAAAACTGGTCGAAGTTCCTAATACCGGACATTTACCGCATATAGAATCTTTCGAGCAATTTATAAAACCATTAATCGTATTTTTGAAATCATAATTTTTTTAGCCACCAATTTTACGAATTATCACAAATTTTTATTTGTATAATGTTAAATTATAATTCGTGCTAATTCTTGAAATTCGTGGCAAACTTTAACTTAAAAACTAAAAACACATGTTTACAATCGAACAAATAAAAGAAGCACATGCCAAAGTACAAAGCGGTGCAGATTTTCCAAATTATATACAAGATTTGATAATTTTGGGCGTAAAAGGATATGACACATTTGTCAATAATGGAAATGTAGAATATTACGGCGTAAATGGTTACACCGTTTCATCTGACGAAAAATATCCTGAAATTCAGATTGCGCCAGTTGCCAATAAAGAGCGTTTTATTGAATTTTTAGTGATGCATCAGGACGGTCAAACCGATTATTTAACGTTCTGCAATCATGCCGCGCAATCCGGAATTGCAAAATGGCGCATTGATATTCTCGAAATGACTTGTACTTATTTTGATAAAGCCAATAACGAAATATTGATCGAGAAAATTCCGGGATAATTTTTCAAAACAAATCAATATAACTCAATGACACCAATTATAAACCCCGACGATTTATTAAAATTAAAAGATTCATCTAACATTATTTTAGTCGATGCCAGAGCAGGAATTAATGCCAAAGAAAATTATCAAATCGAACATTTAAAAAGTGCCCGTTATGTCGATTTAAACAAGGATTTAGCAACAGTAGAAAATGATCCGTCAAGCGGAGGAAGACATCCTTTGCCATCATTTAAGAAATTTTCTAAAGTACTTTCAAACCTCGGAATTTCTCCTTCAAGTCACATTATAATTTATGACGATAAAAACGGCTCAAATGCTGCAGCCCGATTTTGGTGGATGTTGCGAGCAATTGGTCACGAAAAAGTTCAGGTTTTAAATGGAGGTTTGCAAGCTGCTATAAAAATTGGTTTTCCTATAAGTTCAGAAATTGAATATTTTGAACCAACAGAAAATTATTCAATATCAGAATGGAAACTATCTCAGGCAAATATCGATGAGGTCGAAAAAGCACGAAATAACGATGAAAATATTGTGATTGATGTTAGAGATAAAAATCGTTTTGATGGTTTAACCGAACCTCTGGATTTAATTGCCGGACATATTCCTGGCGCAATAAATGTTCCGTTTAGCGAAAATTTAGATCAAGACGGATTTTTTAATTCGGCAGAAATTTTAGCTCAAAAATATTCGGAAATTTTAGGCGATAAAAAACCTGAAAATATAATTGTGCATTGCGGTTCCGGAGTTACCGCCTGTCATACTTTATTAGCGATGGATTACGCCGGAATTCCTATTCCAAAATTATATGTAGGTTCCTGGAGCGAATGGTCAAGAAATAATCGCGAAATGGCAACAAAAGAAATCAAATAACCGCAGCAATACATACCTAAAAGATATGTTTTGCGTAAAATACTTTTTTGCCACAGATTTCACAGATTAAAAGGATTAATCCTTTCTAATCTTTTTAATCTGTGGCAAAAAAAAAATTAATTTACACGCCACTATATATTAAGACATAGTCAAATAAATACTTTAAAAAATGCAGCATTGGGATATACTTTTATCGAATCAGGTAGATAAAAAAGCTTTTATACAAACTTTAATTTCTGGCGAAGCCAAAGGAGAATTATCCGTTTTTAATGACAAAAAAGGAATTCTGTTTTCAGACATTGCCATTGAGAAATTCATCGAAAAAGAATACCAATACGATATTGTAGCAGCTTCTCCGGAATCTCAAAGACAATTAAGAACTTTTTCATCTGGCGAACGCAAAAAAGAATTTCTGAAGTACTGCATCAATCAAAAACCTGATTTCATTATTTTCGATAATCCGTTTGATCATTTAGATCAGGCTTCACGCGTAATTTTAGCCGAATCTTTAAAAGATTTAACAGATGAAATTGCCATTATCCAAATTGTAAATCGTGTTACTGATGTACTTCATTTTGTTCCAAATAAAGCGCAAATCAAAGACAATACATTCGAATTACATCCCATTTCAAAAACCGAAAGTCATTTTAAAACCTTAAATACATCGGCGATTCCAAAAGCGATTGAGCTACATTCCTTCCACGAAAGTGTATTAATCAAAATGGAAAATGTTTCGGTAAGTTATGACGATCGCAAAATTGTAGACAATATTTCATGGACAATTAAACAAGGTGAATTCTGGCAGTTAATTGGTCCAAATGGTTCCGGAAAAAGTACCATTCTATCATTAATAACAGGAGATAATCCAAAAGGTTTCGGACAGGATTTACATTTATTCGGAAGAAAAAAAGGAACCGGAGAAAGCGTTTGGGATATCAAAAAACAAATCGGGATTTTCACAACTTCCATGACCGATTTATTTCAAAAAGGGCACACTTTAGAAGAAATGATTCTTTCCGGATTTTTCGATTCTATAGGTTTATATATTGAGCCAACAACTTTACAAAAACAAACCGTTACGCAATGGCTTGAAGTAATTGAAATGAGTCATTTACACAAAAAACGTTTCATCGATCTCTCTATTGGTCAGCAAAGAGTTGCGCTTATAGTTCGTGCCGTTTTAAAACATCCGCCATTATTGATTTTGGATGAACCCGTAGAAGGTTTAGATGACGAAAATGTCGATTTGGTAATTCAGCTAATCAATACCATCAAACAAGAAACAAACGTCAGCATTTTATATGTGTCACATCGCGTAGAATCTGGCCTCGCTCCTACTTCGGTTTTTGAACTTTTACCAACTCCAACAGGATCAATTGGTAAAATAAAATACCATTCGGAGCTCAATTAAAAACACAAAAATGAAAATTAAATATCTCGCATTATTGGTATTTTCGCTAATAATCAGTTCGTGTTGTGGTACAATTTCAACAACTAAAAAAGAATACAAAATCAGCGAAAGCGCCACTTTAAAATCAGAATGGAAATCAAATCCAAAAGAATGGTTTCTGCAAAAAGATACCTTAAAAGGAATTGGAGGTCCAATGCATTGGGGCGTAATAGAATCTAAAAAGGAACTCCCGGAAAATTATGAAATTGATTTTAAAGTAAACATGACCAAAGAATCCTTGTTCGAAGTTATGCTCAACATCGAAAAAGAACAATATATTAGAACTTATCTCTATCAAATTGATCAGAATATCGTGATTGGCAGAGGTGTTTACAAAAAAGGAAGTGACGAATACGAAAAACGCGGCGGTCCTACTTTGTTTAAAAAACCAATGAAATTAGAAAACAATAAATGGTACGCGATAAAAGTCAAAGTACTCAATAACCAATTATATTTCTCTGTAAATAACGAAACCACATTAGAATGTTCCCTTGAAAAAAGCAATTTAAGCCAACAAGGAAAACTAGGTTTCATCACAAACGGCGAAGTAAAAATAATTAATTTAACAATTAAAAGTCTTTGATAAAGTTTTTAAACCATTAAGAGATTAAGAAAAATTAAGCTAAAACCTTAACTAACTTAATATCTTAATGGTAAAAACAAAAAAAGCTCCAATAGGAGCTTTTTTATACGAGAAATCTTTTCTCTATTTTCTTTATTCTAAAATCTAAAATTTCTATTCTTCCTCTTCTATATTATGCGTTTTTCCATAATTACGCCATTTCTCAATACAATCCTGAAAATCCTGAGGTAATTCCGTATCAAAACGCATCATTTCGCCAGTTGTAGGATGCACAAAACCAAGCGTTTTAGCATGCAAAGCCTGACGTGGCAAAGCTTTAAAACAATTCTCAATAAACTGTTTGTATTTTGTAAACGTAGTTCCTTTCAAAATTAAATGACCACCATAACGCTCGTCATTAAATAACGGATGCCCAATATGTTTTAAATGCGCGCGAATTTGGTGCGTTCTTCCGGTTTCTAATCTACAAGAAATCAAAGTAACATAACCAAAACGTTCCAGCACTTTATAATGTGTAATTGCAGGTTTTCCAATTTCAGGATCAGCAAAAACAGCCATTTGCATGCGGTCTTTTAAATGTCTTGCAAGGTTTCCTTCGATCGTTCCTTCCTCATCGGCAACATTTCCCCAAACAAGAGCAACATATTCACGTTCAGAAGTTTTAGCTTCGAATTGCTTCGCCAAATGCGTCATTGCAGCTTCCGTTTTTGCCACAACCAAAAGTCCGGACGTATCCTTATCAATTCGATGAACTAAACCTGGGCGTTCGCTGCTGTTCATTGGCAAATTATCAAAATGATGCGCCAAAGCATTCACCAGAGTTCCGGTATAATTTCCGTGACCCGGATGTACTACCATTCCCGGTTCCTTGTTAATCAATAGCAAAGCGTCATCTTCATACACAATATTCAACGGAAGATCTTCCGGAAGAATATGGTTTTCAAACGGCGGATGCGTCAACATTACCGTAATAAGATCAAGTGGTTTTACTTTGTAATTTGATTTTACAGGAATTTCATTTACAAAAACACTTCCTTCACTTGCAGCATTCTGAATTTTGTTCCGTGTTGCATTCGGAATCATATTCATCAAATATTTGTCAATACGCAAAAACGCTTGACCTTTAGGCACATCAAACCTGAAATGTTCGTATAATTCGTCTTCCAGATCTAAATTTTCAATATTATTGTTCATCTTTTGGGGTTTCAGTAGTTGGCGCAGCTGTACTATCTGTCGTCTGGCTTTCATCTACATACGTTGCTTTTCCGTCACCTAAAACCAAGTCGATTTTAGACGCTTTAAGCACGCGGTCTCCTACTTTTAAATTTCTACCTTTATAACGCATCTCTAAAACCATATCTTTTCCAAGATTTGGGATATACGTAATCGTTCCTTGTTCAAGCCCTAAAGCCTTCAAAGTTGGAACCGCTTCACGATACGTTTTCTCGATTAAATCAGGGATTTTAACAGATGAAAATCCTGATGCATTAATTTTAATATATATTTTTCTTCCCACTTTTACCATCGTTCCCGGCAACGGATCTTGCTCAACAACACTGTATTTAGGAAATTCACTTCGGTAATCTACACTATCAAGAAGCACATAGTCCAAGTCTAAATCGTCTAATTTTGCTTCAACCTGTTCCTCCGTCAATTTAGTTAAATTAGGAACAGCAATTTCATGTCCATGATCAGTTGTAAAAGTCAGCCAATGCATAAACAAATAACCCAAAACTGCAATAATTGCAGCCGCAATCAAGATTTGTACAAAAAACACACGGCTTGTTAAATACTTACGTAAAGTCATAAATTTATTTTTAGTTGTCGCAAAGATAAAGCTATTTCGTTTCAAAAAAAATGATAATTTTGTTTTAAACAAGAAAGTGTTCTGATTGTCATTCTCAGCGAAGTCAAGGATGATTTTTGGAATTTGGAATTTAAAAATTGGAATTTAAATTTTCAGGAGCTATTTCCTGCTGTACGCTATATCTTTTCCTGGCTAAAGAAGCCAGAAAAAGGATGCCGCTTCCATCAGGGCTAGGGATTTAAGATTTATAAGAACGCTCTTTTTTAAGCGATATTATTTGTAGTTCCAATTCATAATAGCATTTTACGCTTCTATTTGTCATCCCGAGGAACGAGGGATCTCCGCAAGAAACTCACGCAAAGTTTATCTTGCATGTCGAGCTACTAACGGAGATCCCTCGTTCCTCGGGATGACAAAGCAAACGAAATAGCGCGTACATTTAAAATAGTAAAGCAGATAATACAGATTGAATTAAAAAAATTCGTGAATTCGTGGCGAAAAACCTGAAACAAAATAAAACTTGAAACAAAATATAAACAAAAATATAAAATGAAAAACATAGCCATCATAATGGGCGGATATTCAAGCGAATATAAAATTTCACTTATCAGCGGAAACGTCGTTCACCAATATCTTGACAAAACAAAATATAACGGATTTCGTATTCATATTTTTAAAGAAAAATGGGTTTATGTAGATGAAAACAACGCCGAATTTTCAATTGACAGAAACGATTTCTCTGTAACTGTAAACGATCAAAAAATTACTTTTGACTGTGTTTTCAACGCCATTCACGGAACTCCGGGCGAAGACGGATTAATGCAGGCTTATTTTGAATTATTAGGAATTCCGCAATCATCTTGTGATTATTACCAGGCGGCACTTACCTTTAATAAACGTGATTTATTATCGGTTTTAAAACCGTACGGAATCAAAACAGCAATTTCTTATTACCTAAATAAAGGTGACATTATCAATACAGCCGAAATCGTTAAAAAAGTTGGTTTGCCATGTTTCGTAAAACCAAACAAAGCAGGATCAAGCTTCGGAATCTCAAAAGTAAAATCAGAAGCCGAACTTCCAATTGCAATTGAAGTAGCATATAAAGAAGATAACGAAATCATCATCGAAAGTTTTCTTGACGGAACCGAAGTTTCTGTTGGAGTAATCAATTACAAAGGCGAAATCAAAGTATTACCAATCACAGAAATTGTTTCTGACAATGATTTCTTCGATTATGAAGCCAAATACGAAGGAAAATCACAAGAAATTACACCAGCAAGAATCTCTGATGAATTGACACAAAAAGTAGGAGAAACTGCAAAACGTGCTTATGAAGTATTAAAAATGAAAGGTTTTTCAAGAAGCGAATTCATCATCGTAGACAACGAACCATATATGCTGGAAATGAACACAATCCCAGGTTTAACAACCGAAAGTCTGATTCCGCAACAAGCAAAAGCAGCCGGAATATCTCTTGAAGATTTATTCACAAATGCGATTGAGTTGGCTTTGGCATAGCCAAAAAAGGTTCTAAGATTCTAAGTTGCTAAAGCACTAAGGTTTTAGAACCTTTTTTAATGCATAATATTGTCAGACCGATTGAAGTCAAACTAATGTCGGCTGATAAATTCTTAACTCGTCAGGCTGAGCGAAGTCAAACTAATGTCAGGCTGAGCGGAGTCGAAGCCCCGCAAAGTGAAGACACATTGTCATAGAATATTGGATGTGATTTCTCCTCTGTCGAAATGACAAAAAAACCTAGAAACTCAGTAAATTAGAACCTTAGCTCCTATAAAAACTTTGAACCTCAAAAAGAAAAAAATGAAAAAAGCTATATTCCCCGGATCATTTGATCCAATTACGTTAGGTCACGAAGACATTATCAAGAGAGGAATTTCTCTTTTTGACGAAATAGTGATTGCAATTGGTGTAAATGCCGAAAAAAAATACATGTTTTCGCTCGAAGAAAGAAAACAATTCATAGAAGAAACTTTTAAAGACGAACCAAAAATTTCGGTTATTACTTATGAAGGTTTGACTATAGATTTAGCAAAAAAACAAAAAGCGCATTTTATATTAAGAGGTTTACGCAATCCCGCCGATTTCGAATTCGAAAAAGCAATTGCACATACTAACAGAAAACTTTCTAAAATAGAAACCGTATTTTTATTAACCGCCGCAAGTACATCTTACATAAGTTCAAGTATTGTTCGCGATGTATTGCGCAATGGCGGCGAATATGAAATGCTGGTTCCAGATGCTGTTAGAGTAAAAAAGTAAGTCATTGCAAGACAAAGCAAGACACTAATCATGAATCTTTATGAAAAGATATAGCTAGTGAGATTGCTCCGTCCCTTGCAAAGCTTACAAACAAGCCTTAGGATTGAAACATATTATAGGGATGGATTTCAATCCATCCAAAGGATAATTTATTAAATAAAAATCCGCGTTGAATCTGTTTCAACCCGTAAAACCCGTGGGCTCAAAACCACCAAAATCATAAACTTGCAAGCGAAGCAAATTATAAGTAATTTCGCATTTTAAATAAACACCAAACAATGAGCATCGAAAGAGAATTAAACAAACGTAGCGGATCAAAATGTGAACTTTGTGCAGCTGAAGAAAACCTAAAAGTATATGAGGTATTACCAACTAAAAAAGGTGGACTTGACGAAAGCATAATGGCGTGTGCGACTTGTATTGACCAGATTGAAAATCCTGATAATGTCGATTTAAATCACTGGAGATGTCTAAACGACAGTATGTGGAACGAGAACGTTGCTGTACAAGTTGTAGCATGGAGAATGTTAAGCCGTTTGCGTGCTGCTGGCTGGCCTCAGGAATTGCTTGACACAATGTATTTAGACGAAGATACTCTTGCATGGGCGCAAGCAACGGGAGAAGGTGAAGAAGACGAAAACAAAATCATTCACCGTGATAGTAATGGTGTAATTTTAGAACACGGAGATTCTGTGGTTTTAATCAAGGATCTAAAAGTAAAAGGATCAAGTATGGTTGCCAAACAAGGAACCGCTGTTCGTAACATTCGTTTAGATCACGAAAACGCTGAATATATTGAAGGAAAAGTAGATGGTCAGCAAATTGTGATTATCACACAATACGTGAAGAAGATATAACTTTTAGAAAGTTGCTAAGGTTCTGAGTTACTGAGTGACTAAGTTTTTAACCCTGAAACTTGAAATAAAGAAAACCTGAAACTTTTTTAAACACAAAAAAGGCTATTCAAGAATTTGAATAGCCTTTTTTAATATTTAAAGTTTTCTTACCACAGATTTTTAACTTGAAACAAATAAAACCTGAAATCTGAAACTAAAAAATTTATTTTTGAAATAATTTATTAATCTGATCTTTTAAAAGTGGTTCAGAAACGTTGCTTGCAGCAGAAGAAGCATCTTTATTTGAAACCATAAACTGAACTGTAGCTTTCTCAGGAAGAACACTTCCTGTGTAATGTAACCAAATGTAGTTATTAGGTAATTCTAATTTAATATCATACAAAGGATTTGCAGTAAAACCATTTACAATAATATTATAAAGACTATTGTAATCATTATTTACATTTTTAAATGTAAATTTTCTCAAGCTTGATGAATCATCATCATTCTGGATACTTGTATAATAAACAGTATATTCATCTCCAATTTTTTGAATATAATTGTTATTTACTTTTCCTAATCTTTCAACTGGTACAGTTTCAATAACTTTAATTTGTGCAAAAGAAACAAAGCTAAACATCAAAATGGCAATCGTAATAATTCTTTTCATAATTAATTTGGGGTTTATTATTTACGGGCGCAAGAAACGCAGAAAATATGATAAATTAAAGCCTTATCGTTTAATTTATTAACAATAAATTAAGATCCTTGTTCAAATCATTAAAAAAACACCTTAAGATACTGAAATACAAATATTTGCAATTAAATCAAAAGCTGTTAATTTATCGAAAAGCAGCAGTAAATTAGGCAATCTCTAGCATTTAAATACAGAAAAAGATAAAAATTTTAGTTCTCTTCTTCTTTCTTAACCACTTTTCGGGCAACTTCGATTTTAAATTTCTTGCCTTTCATTTTCTCGTCTTTAATATTATGAAGCAAATCTTTCACTTTATTGAATTTTACAGCCGCAAATGAAATAAAATCTTTAACCTCAATTAAGCCTAAATCACCTTTCTCTAATTTTCCTTTTTGAGAAAAGAATCCAACAATATCAATTTTATTTAATTTGGTTTTCTTTCCGCCACTAATATAAATAGTTTGATATTCCGGTGGTTTTGGTAAAGTCGTTGTATTCTCAACTTTCAAAACTTCCATTCCGTAGTCAATATAATCCAGTTGTTTTTCACTTTCGTGAGTAATAATATATGCCGTTCCGGAAGCTTGCATACGTGCCGTACGACCGTTACGATGTGTAAATTCGTCTTCTTTTAAAGGTAAATGATAATGAATTACGTGTTTCATTTCAGGAATATCTAATCCACGAGCTGCTAAATCAGTTGTGATTAAATAACTTACACTTCCATTTCTAAACTGAATCAAAGCGCGTTCACGCTCGTCCTGATCCATTCCGCCATGATAATAGGTAGAATAAATTCCTTTTTCGTTCAATGTATCACTAATACGTTCTGCCGCATCACGGTGATTACAAAAAATAATAGCCGATTGTGATTTTAGAGAACAAATCAAATTAAATAAACTTCCCAATTTATCTTTTGCCGAAGAAACCACCATCTTCATCGAAAGGTTCGTTTTTTCTTCTTGCTCAGGAATAAAATCTAAAACTGTTGGGTTTACGACTCTTGTATATCTCGGAATTTCAATATCTGAAGTTGCAGATACTAAAACACGTTTGTTCAATTTTGTTAATTTCCCAATGATATATGACATTTGCTCGTGGAAACCCAATTGTAATGATTTATCGAATTCATCAAGAATTAAAGTCTGAATTTTATCAGTTCTAAAAGTATCTCTGTCAATATGATCGGCGATTCTTCCCGGAGTTCCTATTAAAACTGCTGGCGGATTACTCAAATTCTTGATTTCAGTATCAATCGAGTGACCTCCGTAGCAAATATTGACTTTATATTGCGTCCCCATTTTCTTCCAAACTTGCTCAATCTGCAAACCTAATTCGCGTGAAGGCACAAGAATTAAACATTGAACCGAAAGAATTTCCGGTTCCAATAATTCTAAAACAGGTAATAAAAAAGCCAATGTTTTTCCTGATCCTGTTGGAGAAAGCAGTAAAACATTGTTATCGTTTAAAATTGCATCTTGCGCAACTTCTTGCATTTCGTTTAGGGTTTCAATTCCTAAGTTCGAAAGTATGTTATTGGAATGGTGATTTTTATTCATTTTGCAAAAGTAGTCAAAAAAAGTTGTTTCAGGTTTTGTTTGTTTGCTTCGCCTATTCGACTTTCAGTCTCGGGTCAGGTTTCAAGTTGAAATGTGAATAAAAAATTTTACCGCAAAGGTCACAAAGTTTTTTATAATAGCTTGTGTTTTGATTGTATTCAGAAAACGCAGAGGTCGCAAAGCTTTGAGAATAAAATTTAACCGCAAAGAACGCAAATTTTTTATAGATTGTGCTTAGATTGTGCAGACAAACGCAAAGAACGCAAAGAACGCAAAGCTTTGCGAACTTTGCGTAAATCTTTGCGCTCTTTGCAGTAAAAAAAACAAAAGTATATAAAAGACAAAGCTTTGCGAACTTTGTGTTTTTACAAAACTTTCAAAATTAAAAAACTTTGCGCGCTTTGCGGTAAAATGCCAAAGTTGCTCCACTCTCATTTTCAAACCTGAAACTTGAAACAAATAAAAACTTTATATTTGACTTTTCTTTAAACCAAAAACCATGAAACTTTTTACATTTTCCTTTTTACTTTTCACCATTACAATCTTCGGTCAGAACAATAAAAAATACGATACTTTTTTTGAGAAAGGAAACGGAAATCAGTCGGCATCTTATGAAGAAACTATTGCGTATTATAAACTTTTAGCGCAAGATTTCTCAACGATTCAAATTAAGGAAATGGGTTTGACAGATTCCGGCGAACCTTTGCATATGGTCGTTTACAATCCTGAAGAGGAATTTGATTTTGAAAAAATCCAGAAAAACAAAGCGGTTCTTTTTATCAATAACGGAATTCACGCCGGAGAACCTGACGGAATCGACGCAACGATGCAATTCTATCGAGATCTGGCAATTGGAAAATTAAAAGCGCCAAAAAATACCGTTTTGGTTACGATTCCGGTTTATAATATTGGCGGAGCTTTAAATAGAAATTCAACAACAAGAGCCAATCAGGACGGACCCGAAATTTATGGTTTTAGAGGAAATGCCAGAAATTACGATTTGAATCGGGATTTAATGAAATCAGACACTCGAAATACAAAGAGTTTTGTCGAGATTTTCCAAAAGATAAATGCTGATGTTTTTATCGATAATCACGTAAGCAACGGATCTGATTATCAATACAAACTTACTTACATCATGACACAACATAATAAATTAGGAACTATTTTGGGCGATTTTTTGAATAATGAAATGATGCCAGCTTTGGTTAAAGATTTACAGCAAAAGAAAATCGAAACAACGCCTTATGTAGATTCTTTTAAGGATACTCCGGACAAAGGTTTTGGTCAATTTGTGGATAGTCCGCGATATACAACGGGTTATACTTCGTTGTTTAATACAATTGGTTTTGTGGTTGAAACACATATGCTGAAAAAATATGCCGAACGTGTAAAAATGACCTACGAATACACAAAATCAACAATGGATTTTACCGATGCGAATTATCAAAAAATTAAAGAACTTCGTGTGAAAAATCTGGAGCAATTTCAACCTAAAAAACCGTATACATTAAAATGGGAATTAGACAGCACAAAAGCCACTACATTTTCGTTTTTAGGATATGAAGCGGGTTATAAAAAAAGTCAAGCTACAACAGGAAATCGTTTGTATTATGACCGAAGCAAACCTTATAAAAAAGACGTTCCGTATATCAAGGAATTCAAATCAGTAAAAGACGTTGTTATTCCTTTTGCTTATATCATTCCGCGTGGTTATTGGAATATTGTTGATCTCTTGAAGAATAACAATATTACATATTCTCAACTTAAAAATGATACGATTATTGAAGTTGAAAGCTATAAAATCGCCAGTTTTAAAACGGTTCCAAATGCTTATGAAGGACATTATTTACACCAAAATACGATGGTAACTTCTAAAATTGTAAAAATGGCTTTCGCCAAAGGTGATTACTTAGTTCCAACAAACCAAAAAGGCGTTAAATATTTAGTAGAAGCTTTTAAGCCCGAAGGTGTTGATTCATTCTTTAACTGGAATTTCTTCGATCCTATTTTACAGCAAAAAGAACATTATTCAGAATATATTTTTGAAGATACAGCGGCAAAATTACTTAAAGATAATCCTGTCTTAAAAGCTGAATTAGAAACTAAAAAACAAAACGATCCCGAATTGGCTAAAAGTTCAGAAGCGCAATTAGACTGGATTTACAAACATTCGGTTTATTATGAAAAGGCACATTTGCAGTATCCTGTTTATAGGATTTTATAGTTTGGAATGATTTAACCGCAACGTTTTTTACCGCAAAGTTCGCTAAGATTTTTTTGTGTGAGGTTTAAAAACGCAATCCCGATAGCTATCGGGACGCAAAGCTTTTGCGAGTAGACCTTTGTCAAAATTTGTCTGCGCTTTTTGTCATCCTGAGCGAAGTCGAAGGACACGCAAGTAGCTCGACAATTTAGGTAAAATACTTTGTGTTAGTTTCTTACGGAGATCCCTCGTTCCTCGGGATGACAATATTGTGGTTACTTTGTGTTAAATATTTTCAAATTCTTCTCAAATATTAAATAAAAAGTTCAAATACTTTTTAATAAAATAATAAACAATGACATATAAACTTTTTCTTGACGATATACGTAATGTAAAAATGGTGTACAAAAACCTCACCGACGATGACTTTGTAATTGTTAGGAATTTTAATGATTTTAAAAAAGTAATTATTGAAAACGGGCTTCCTGAATTGATTAGCTTTGATAATGATCTGGGATTAGATGAAAATAATATTATTGCTGAAGATGGATATGCAGCAGCAAAATGGTTGGTTTATGAATCAGGAATTGATTTAATAGATTTAAGATTTAATGTTCATTCGGCTAATCCTGTTGCAGCACAACAAATTCAAAGTTTGCTCGATAATTATATTAAACATTTGAAAAGTGAGAATAATTTAAAAATCTAATTTCAACCCGATAGCGCGGATTTGCAATCCGTGCC
>NZ_JAYSPC010000006.1:0-28491 GCF_043722275.1 Flavobacterium sp.
CTTACTTCTACATCAAACAACAACCAAACTGTCGCAAGCGGAACAGCCATTGGCACTATAGTTTTTACATGGGGAGGAACTGCTACAGACGCAACAGTAACAGGATTACCAGCCTCTGGAATTAGTTTTATGAAAAATATTTCGGCAAAAACAATCACTATTTCCGGTACACCAACAGTTACCGTATCTTATTCTATCGCCACAACTGGAACCGGAACAGCAGCAACAGGATCAGGAACTATTACTGTAACGACAAGTAATCCAAGTACAAATCAGATTCATAATTTTACAACTTCGGGAAAAACAAGTTCGTTTTATACTATTACCGGAAACATGAATTCTACAGCTGGATCTGTAACGTATAATGGATTAACATTAACAGAACGTTTAAAAATTGAATCAGGCACAACAATAACGTACACAACTACGAATTCATCAACATTGACTTTAGTTTTTGATTCTAATTTTACAGGAACAGTAAAAGTTAATAATGTTTCTTACACTGCGTCAGCCGGAATAGTTACTGCATCGATACCTGCGGGAACAAATACAATAAGCAAAGGATCTGTTGCAAACTTATTTTATATAAGTACAGCCTATGCCGGAATTACATTACGTACAGCAGACTTTAACGAAACTCAAATAGCGGAAATTACCAAACCGGTTGTATATCCAAATCCTGTTACAAATTCATTATCAATTTCAACTAAACAAAACATAGAAAAAGTTGTAATCTATAATGTTTCAGGAATGCTGGTAAAAACAGCCGATAAAAATACTGAAACAATAGATGTAAGTAATTTAACTCCTGGAACTTATTTAGTAAAAGTATATACTAATAATGGATCATTTAATCAGACGATTCTAAAAAAATAAACTATTCTTAAAAGTAAAAGGCTTCCAATTTTTAGACTGCACCCAAAAAGTTAGACACTATTTGGGGGCAGTTCATTTTGGAAGCCTTTTACATTTTATGAATTTAAATAATACTACAAATCAAATTTGATTCCTTGTGCCAAAGGCAAACTTGTTGTGTAATTGATCGTATTAGTTTGACGTCGCATATATATTTTCCAGGCATCAGATCCAGATTCACGCCCGCCACCAGTTTCTTTTTCTCCTCCAAAAGCACCACCAATTTCTGCTCCTGAAGTTCCGATGTTCACATTTGCAATTCCGCAATCAGAACCTACCACAGATAAAAATCTTTCCGCTTCACGAAGATTATTAGTCATAATAGCGGATGATAATCCTTGTCTTACTCCATTTTGAACGTCAATGGCATTATCAACATCTCCAGAATATTTAATTAAATATAAAACCGGAGCAAATGTTTCGTGCTGTACGATCGCAAATGAATTTTGAGCTTCGGCAATTGCTGGTTTTACATAACAGCCACTTTCATAACCTTCACCGGAAAGCACTCCGCCTTCAACTAAAATTTTTCCGCCTTCGGCAACTACTTTGTTCAAAGCAACTGCATACATTTCAACGGCATGTGTATCAATTAAAGGTCCAACATGATTATTTTCGTCAAGCGGATTTCCAATTCGTAATTGTTTGTAAGCTGCTACTAAAGCGTCCTTTACTTTATCATAAATACTTTCATGAATAATCAATCTACGTGTTGATGTACAACGTTGTCCGGCAGTTCCTACAGCACCAAAAACAGCACCAATAACTGTCATTTTTATATCAGCATCCGGAGTAACAATTATAGCATTGTTTCCTCCTAACTCTAATAATGATCTTCCTAAACGTCCTGCAACAGCTTGTGCAACAATTTTTCCCATTCGGGTTGAACCTGTAGCAGAAACTAACGGAATTCTGGTATCAGCCGTCATTAATTCTCCTATTTTATAATCTCCATTAATCAAACATGAAATTCCTTCAGGTAAATTATTTTCTTTAATAACCTGAGCAATAATATTTTGACATGCAATTCCGCAAAGAGGTGTTTTTTCAGAAGGTTTCCAAACGCAAACATCTCCGGCAATCCATGCCAGAGCAGTATTCCATGACCAAACTGCAACCGGAAAGTTGAATGCCGAAATAATCCCAACAACTCCTAACGAATGATATTGCTCATACATACGGTGTCCCGGTCTTTCAGAATGCATCGTTAATCCATGAAGCTGACGGGATAATCCCACTGCAAAATCACAGATATCGATCATTTCCTGAACTTCACCGTATCCTTCCTGCAATGATTTTCCCATTTCATAAGAAACTAATTTACCAAGAGCTTCTTTGTTTTCACGTAATTTTTGTCCAAACTGACGAACAATTTCTCCACGTTGTGGCGCAGGAATTAAACGAAAAGTTTTAAAAGCCTCTGTCGCTGATTGCATTACTTTTTCGTAATCTTCCTGTGTTGACATTTTTACCGATGCAATTAACTTTCCGTCAACCGGTGAAAAACTGTCTAAAATTTCTCCCGAAGAAAAATTCTGTACACCAGTCGATGTTCCTTCATTTACCAATTTGATGCCCAATTTTTCCAGAGCCTCATTCATTCCAAATTGCGATGCTATTGTTGTCATTGTAACTTTTTTAGTTAAAATTGTTATATTTTTATGTAAAGATATTATTTCAAGTTGAATTTCAACCGAACGCCTTTGTTAAAATCAAGTAAATTTAGGATTAATAAAAATGAATTAAAGAAATATACCGCGATTTATTCCCTTTAATTCATGAAATTTGTAATCATAAAATTATTTAAATATGTCTGATTTCAATCGGTTATTGTTTTGCTTGGTTTTAATTTCATTTAATGCATTTTCTCAAAAAGAGCAAAAAGCTTCGTTTCAGGTTGTTCCATTAGGAATAAAAGGCGGAATTGATGAAAAAAATCTATCGGCTTATTTAGTTGCTCCAATTAATACTAACGATTTCATTTCCTTAGATGCAGGAACTATAAATGCAGGAATTGAGAAAGCAATTGAAAATAAAGTTTTTAAAGTTTCTACAAGTGAAGTTTTACGAAAATATATAAAAGGATATTTTATATCGCATGCGCATTTAGATCACGTTTCGGGATTGATTATTAATTCTCCTGCCGATTCATCTAAGACCGTTTACGCTACTGAAAAATGTATGCAAATGATGGAAAATCATTATTTTAATGATGAAACCTGGGCTAATTTTGGTGATAAAGGTCCTGGAAAACCATTGAATAAATATCATTTTCAGACTTTAAATATTGGCGCAGAAACTCCAATTACGAATACAACCATGACAGCAAAAGCTTTTCCGCTAAGCCATGTCAACCCGTTTGAAAGTACGGCGTTTTTAATCAAAAACGGAGATTCATATGTACTATATTTAGGAGACACGGGACCTGATGCTGTAGAAAAAAGTGATAAGTTAAGATCTCTCTGGACGGAGATCGCGCCTCTTATAAAAAGCAAACAATTAAAAGGAATATTTATTGAAGTTTCTTTCCCTAATGAGCAACCTGATCAGTTTTTGTTTGGACATTTAACTCCAAATTATTTAATGAAAGAACTTCACGTTTTAGCAGATTTGTCAGGAAAAGATACACTAAAAGGTTTCAATATTATTGTAACACATTTGAAACCGCCAACAAAAAACATCGAAATACTTAAAGAACAATTGCAAAAGCAAAATGATTTAGGGTTGGAGATTATTTATCCTGAACAGGGGAAAAAGTTTGAGTTGTAAGCATGGTGAAATTAGCTTCAGATTGCGACTAGATTAAACGGATTTGTTTCCTTTTTCATTTCGACCGAAGGGAGAAATCACACTCGAAACTCCGCAAAAAATGTCGCCAATCTTTGTCGATCAACTAGTATGATTTCTCCTGCGTCGAAATTGACAAAATTGTGGGTAATTGTACTTATATAATCTTTTTATTTCTTAATTCCTCCAGCATTTGTTCATGAGTTATAAAATCCCCATTTTCAATATTACGTTTACCTTGTTCTATAGCTGCTTTTAATTCCTTCAAAAAATCTTCTTCATTGAAATTATTTACAATAATATCTTCCATATTTTAAATCTATTAAAATTCTTGTATTTGATTCTTCTCAAATTATAATGTAGTCCTTTTTATACTGATGCCCTAGCCCCGATAGAAGTGAAAATCCTTTTTCTGGCTTCTTTAGCCAGGAAAAGATTGTAACGGATAGCGGGAAATAGCTCCTAAAAAAATTAAAATTCCAACTTTGAAATTACTCCGCCTGTTCGCTATAGCTCGAGTCCAAATTCCAAGAAAAGCCCTTATCCAAAGATCTTTATTCTAGTATAGATACCTAACAGGTTTTAAAAACCTGTTAGGATATGCTGACTCAATTTATTATTTATTCGCTACAAATCTAGGATCAGATTCCATTACGGTTCCGCATTTATCGCAGGTTCTTAGTTCTAATGAATTATAGAAATGTTCGAAATGCGGCAGGAAATCTTTTTCAATATTGTGCAATTCAAAAAGTACTTCGTAGAGTTTATGATTACAGTTTTCGCAATGCCAAAGCAATCCGTCAGTATATCCTTTGCCGGCACGTTTACGCTCGATTACCAAACCTATAGAACCTTCTGAACGAACTGGTGAATGTGGAATTTTTGCTGGATGCAAATACATATCGCCGGCATGTAATTCCATTTCTTTACGTTCGCCGTCTTCCTGAATAATCACTTTTATACTTCCTTCGAGTTGGTAAAAAAGTTCTTCGGTTTCATTGTAATGATAGTCTTTTCGCGCATTTGGTCCCGCGACAATCATCACGATGTAATCACCGGAATCCACATAAAGATTTTTATTTCCAACAGGTGGTTTAAGTAAATGACGGTTTTCGTCGATCCATTTAGTAAGATTGAAGGGCTTTGCTATTGACATTTTTTTGAAGGTTAATTTGTATGAAGCTAAGTTAAGCAAAAGTTTTCGGGTAGAGGTGCACAGCAGTGCGTCTTTTGATAGATGTTTTATCTTCTTGCCTAGACGCACTGCTGTGCATTTCTACAGTTGCGACTCTACAATTTCATCTCTTTTATCAAATAAATATAAACCGGAAAATGGTCGCTAAAACCAACTTCGGTTAAACTGTGGCGTAACGGATATCCTTTATATTGTCCTGAAGTCTGAACAAGAAAAGGTTTGTTGAAAATACCTGCTTTCCAAAATTTGAATGTTGAGAAATCAGGTTTTATTAGAGATTCTGTTATTATAATTTGGTCAAAAATATCCCAGGAATCTCTAAAGGCAATTGTTCCCATACCTTTATTTGCCATTTCTTCAAACGGATTAAAAGTACCAAATTCCGGAACTTCATTCTTTTTTGCTTTTGCACCTAATGCTACTTTTACACTTCTATTAAACGGACCGTCGTTTAAATCGCCCATCGTCATGACTTTTGCATTCGGATTTATTTGTTGAAGCGAATCTATAATTCTTCTGTTTAAATTTCCCGCTGCTTCACGAAACGGACTACTTTTTTTTTCGCCTCCAGATCTCGATGGCCAGTGATTTACAATAATATGAATCTCCTCATCTTCCAGAAAACCTGTTATTAAAAGCTGATCTCTTGTGAAAATTCGGTTTTTATTCTCCGTTTTTATTTCGACTTCATCATCTGTTTCTTCCTTTTTTTCCTCTTTTGCAATCAAATTGTTTTTATAGATATATAAAGGTATATTCGAATAGGATGTGGGTTTAAAATATTTTTTTTGATAGAGTAATGCAACATCAATTCCACGTTTGTCCGGTGAATCAAAATGAATGATTCCGTAATCGAAATGCTGCAATTTAGGCTGTTTGATTAAGTCTTCAAGAACGCCACGATTTTCAATTTCCGAACCTCCAATTAATGTTGGTGCGTTTGAATTTTCCGGCGTTCCTATTTCGGACAAAACTCTGGAAAGATTTTTTAATTTCTGTTCGTACTTTTCTTTTGTCCAATGTTGCGCTCCGTTTGGCGTCCATTCGTCATCGTGGGTTGTTGGATCGTTTATCGTGTCAAAAAGATTTTCGAAATTATAAAAAGCAACGCTGTGAATCGTGTATTTTTTGGATTGTGCCTGTAAAAATGAAAATGAAAAAATTGCAATACAATAAATATATAATCTGATAAGCTTCATAAACGGATATTTTAAAAAAGCTCAATTTAAACAAATAAATCAATTTGTAGGAAATTTCCAATTATTTTATTTGATTTTACTTTTTTTATTTCGGATTGTCTTGTAACTTGCTGACTCAATTGCCTATTCAAAAAAATGAAAAAACATCTTTTATTCTTTATTCTATTTATAATTTTCAGCTCTTCTTATGCACAGAAAAACATCGCTTTTATTGATAGTGTGAGAATAAAACATAACATTCCGGAACTCGCCTACGCTGTCGTTTCATCCAATGCTATAGTAGAAATTCAGGCTTTAGGAAATCAAAGAATCAATAGTTATTTAAAGGCAAATCTTTCAGATAAGTTTCGTTTGGGCTCAATTACAAAAACGATTACAAGTTATATAGCTACGGTTTTGATTAAAGAAGGTAAAATAAAATGGAACACTAAATTTTTTGATCTATATCCTGAATTAAAATCAAAAAGTAATCCCGCAATCTATAATTTCACATTACAGGACTTTTTGACTTTTCGTGCCAATATAAATACTTGGTCTTATGGGAATAATACACCAACTCAGGAAGAAATTAAAGGAAATAATCAGCAACAACGTTATGAATTTATTGCCTGGTTTTTGCAACAAAAACCTATTTTAGAAAAACAAGAAATTTATTGGTCTAATCCGAGTTATGTCGCGGTGGGACTTATGCTTGAAAAAGCTACTGGTAAAAGCTATGAAACTTTAGTATACGAATTAGGTAAAAGTTTAAAAATAGAGTTTGAATTCGGTCAGCCCAATTTAAAAAATGAAAATGAACCTTGGGGACATGACGAAAATTTACAACCGGAAGCTCCGGCAACAAACTATAAACTGAATTGGCTTTCTTCAGCAGGAAATATAAATGTTAGCTTACCAGATTATTGTAAATTTACACAAATGCAATTGCAGGGTTTATCAGGGAAATCTAAAATATTAAGTGCTCAAGATTTTAATAAAATGCATTACGGATTGCCTGAATTTTCTTTTGGATGGAATTCTGAGATCAAAGAAAGTAATCAGTTAAAATATTCTTTTCATAACGGAAATCCTGGAACATTTTTAACCAAAGTATATATTTGTAAAGCTATTGACAAAGCTTTTATTCTTTTTGCTAATGTACAATCTGAAGAAGCTGATAAAGGATTAATTTTAATTTTAGAGGAATTACAAAAAAATATGGCGGTTAATAACAACTCAAAAAACAAGTTAAAATATTTTATAATTTTAAGCAAAAAGAAACAATGAATATTACCAAACTCTTAAACTTCAGGAAACAATTTTCTTTTTGTAAATTCGTATTTCTTATTTTTGCTTTACAATCATTCAACTGTCAATCCCAACAAAATATGATAACACCACCTTATTTACAAAAAGGAGATACTATAGCTATTTTAGCAACTGCCAGAAAAAATGTCGACGATAACTTAAAACCTACCATCGATTTATTGCATAGTTGGGGGTTAGAAGCCGTTGTAGGAACCACTATTGGACTTGACTTTAATCAATTAGCCGGAACCGATGAGCAACGTGCCTCAGATTTTCAGCATCAGTTGGATAACCCTAATATAAAAGCAATTTGGTGTGTTCGTGGCGGATATGGAACTGTGAGAATGGTTGATCTTTTAGACTTTACTAAGTTTAAGCAACACCCAAAATGGATTATAGGTTTTAGTGATGTAACGGTTTTACACAATCATTTGAATACAATGGGTTATAAATCAATTCATGGCGTAATGCCGGTTACGATTCCGCGCGCTACTCCTACCGCAATTAGTTCTATGAAATCGAGTTTGTTTGGTGAACCATTATCCTATTCTGTGGCGCCGGACAAAATGAACAGATTCGGGAAAGCAACCGGAGAATTAGTTGGTGGGAACTTGTCTATTTTATACAGTTTATTAGGTTCTCCATCAGCAATTGATTGCAAGGACAAAATTTTATTCATCGAAGATCTTGACGAATATCTTTATCATATTGATCGTATGATGATGAATTTAAGACGTAATGGATGTATCGAAAATCTTAAAGGAATTATCGTTGGCGGAATGACCAAAATGAAAGACAATGAAGTTCCGTGGGGGAAAAATGCGGTTGAAATTGTAGACGATGTTACTAAAAAATATAATATTCCGGTAATTTTTAACTTTCCGGCAGGACATATTCAGGACAATCGAGCTTTGATAATGGGAAACACTATTACAATCGAAGTCAACGAAACAGGAAGTACTGTTTCTTTTCAAAAATAATATTACAATTCCTTAAAGAATAAGGAAAACTACAATACCACACAAAAATCTCGCAAAGACACAAAGTCGCAAAGTTTTATTTAATTCTTTGCGACTTTGTGTCTTTGCGTGCAAAACAAACTCATAACTAATAACTCAAAACTCATAACTTAAAAGTGGCTGAACATAATGAACTTGGGAAAAAAGGAGAAAATCTTGCTGTAGAATTTCTTCAGAAAGAAGGATATAAAATTTTAGATCGAAACTGGACTTTTCAAAAGGCTGAAATTGATATTATTGCACAAAAAGATGAAATTTTAGCAGTTATTGAAGTTAAAACCAGATCAAGTTTGGATTTGGTGCTCCACAAGATTTTGTAAAGCCTAAAAAGATTCAACTTCTTATTAAAGCAGTAAATGCCTACATAAACGATAGGGAAAAGGATTTTTGTGATGATTTGAATATAAGATTTGATATTGTTGCCATTCATAAAAGTGGTGAAACATTTGCAATTGAACATCTACAGATGCTTTTTATCATTTTTAACATAAATTTTTATTGTTATATTTGTAACAAATTGTTTTTTTATTTATATTTGCAAAGATTTATAACATCGCTATTACACCAAACAACCACAATTAAGTTACAAAAAAAAGAAAAAAATTATGAAAACCGTTTCTTCAATCGTCGAAAATTACATTAAAACGAAACCCTTTTTATTAAATGCGTTATCGCTTGGAATCATTAACCTAACCTCTCTTTCCCGGAACATTATGACCGAATTAGAAAGTGAATTTGGTAAAGAAGTCAAACAAGGCGCAGTTGTAATGTCCTTAAAACGACTCACTGAAGAATTAGATTTTAAATTAAATCATAAAATTAATAAGGTAATCAAGAATATTGGTGAAATTACCGTTCGCTCAGAATTGACGGATTATACTTTTGCTGCATCAGAAACGGTTTTAAACAAACAAGCCGATTTAATTTCTGACATAAATGCCTTATCTGATATATTTTACACCTCATCTCGTGGCGTAAATGAAACTAATATTGTTGTTAGCAGCAGTGTAAATCATTTAGTTGAAAAGCACTTTGTGAGAGAAAAATTAATTCAGAAATTAGATAATTTAGCTTCTATTACCGTAAAATTACCAAAGGAAAATATCGTTGTTCCGGGAATTTACTATTTCATTTTTCAACGTTTAGCTTGGGAAGGAATTATAATAAACGAGGTAATTTCTACTTCAAATGAATTTACTATTTTAGTTGGAGAAGATCAGGTTGATGTTGCTTTTAAAGTAATTAAAGATTTGAAAAACTAAATAAAAATTTTATTTAACAGAATCACATTTCAGATTTCTCATTTTTATATAATCCTTTTGTCTTTTAAAAAAGATAAAGGGATTTTTTTGTGATATCTTATTACTAAATCATCAGATATAACATCTTAAATAAGAATATTCGCAATAATTCTAGATCGAAATAATTAATTTCAAAATATCAGTTAGTAAAACCCACGCTTGATAAAGAGCCGTTTAGAAGTACCTTTACTGGGATTATATATAAATTTTATTAAAAAAAATACAATTAAGTTTTTTTTAATAAAATTTGTTGCGAATAATATTTTTATATATTTGCTAATCAGTCAGCAAATTAGAGTACCCATTTTGATAGTATCATAATATAATTAGATTTAAATACGACTAATTAAATTAATGTTAGAAACGAAAGACTATAGCGAAAAATTATTGGTGAGTGAACTCAAAAATGGCAACGAAAAAGCATTTCGTTCACTTTTTGATTTATATTACCAGGATATATATGGTTATAGCATCAGTTTATTAAAATCAAAAGAAGCTGCTGAAGAAAATGTACAGGATGTTTTTATGAAAGTCTGGCAACATCGTGAAAACTTAAATATCGAACAATCTTTTAAAGCATACATTTTTACCATTGCCAGAAATCAGGCATTTAACTGCCTCAACAAAGCTGCAAATGATGTTTTGCTGAAAGAAAAGATTTTTTACGAAAGTCAGAAATCACATGAATACGGAGATTATTCGATTCGTGAAGAAGATTGTAAAAAGCTCAGGAAAGAAGCAATGAAACAATTGCCGCCAAAACGAAAGCAAATTTTTAAGATGTCCCGTAAAAAAGGCATGAGTTATGAAGAAATCAGTCAGGAACTCGGCATCTCAATCAATACAGTCAGGAACCAAATGAGTAAAGCGTTAGAATCAATGCGAGTCTTTTTTCAAGTTCATGACGAAATTATCTAAACCACAAAACCAAGTTAACCATCAAAATCACTCTTTTCAGAGTGATTTTTTTTGCCTAACCGTGAAGTTCGCAAAGGTTTACACAAAGAGCGCAAAGTTTGTCCTTTCGACCGAAGGGAGAAATCACACTCGTAATTCTACAAAGATTGGCGATTTTGTTTGCGGAGTTTCTAGTGTGATCTCTCCCTCCGGTCGAGATGACAAAACTGAAAGTCAACAGCAAACCCGACAGGTTTTTAAAACCTGTCGGGTTTAGTCACGTTGCGGAGATTTCTCGAAGAAAAGCAAATTGCTGTCGAGTTACTAGTGTGATCTCTCCCTCCGGTCGAGATGACAAAACTGAATGTTGAACAGTAAACCTGACAGGTTTTAAAAACCTGTCAGGTTTAGTCACGTTGCGGAGATTCCTCGAAGAAAAGCAAATTGCTGTCGAGTTTCTAATGCGATCTCTCCTTCCGGTCGAGATGACAAAACTGAATATTGAACAGCAAACCCGACAGGTTTTTAAAACCTGTCGGGTTTAGTCACGTTGCGGAGATCTTCTTCGAAATGAAAAACAACTCATTTATCCTCAAAAAAAAGAAAATATTTTTAAAAAAATATTTTAATCGAAAAACTCAACAAAATCAATACTTACCGAGCTTTATCACAACAATAATCACATTCAAATATGTTAAAATTAAAAAATTTACAACGTTTGAGTAGTACTCAACTTGCTTTCAACTGTATTATATAAAACCCGGACCTAAATCAATTCGTAATGAATTCAAATTCTGAAATGCAACACCTTTTACAAAAGTTTGTTTTAAACCAATGTACGCCCGATGAAACAAACGAGGTAATCGACTATTATAAAAAAAATAAACTTACGGATGATTTTCCTTCGGTAGAAGATATTCAAAATCTTTTGACTGAAATGCCTAAAATGGATCAGCAAACTGCTAATACTATTTTTGCAAACATTTTGGCTAACACTCAGGAAAATGAAACTGTGATAGCAATTACTCCTAAAAAATCAAATTTCAAAAAATACATTTCGATTGCTGCTTCTTTAGTTGTTTTATTAGGAATTGGACTTGCTTATCAAAAAGGAATTTTCAATACAACTAAAACAGAACCTAAATTCGACTTTAAAAGTACTGATATTGTATTGCAATTAGAAGACGGAAAAGTTCAGATTATATCCGAAAATAATTCGGTTCAGGTAAAAGACTCAAAAGGAAATGTGGTTGGAAATCAAAACGGAGATAAAATTATTTACGAAAACAATTCTGATTTAGAACAGGTAACGTACAACACGATAAAAATTCCGTACGGTAAAAAATTCAAGTTGCAATTGTCTGACGGAACGCTTGTTCACTTAAATTCAGGCACAACTCTTAAATATCCCATTAAATTTATTGTTGGTGAAAACCGACAAGTTTTTCTGGATGGTGAAGCTTTTTTTGATGTTGCCAAAGATAAAAAGCATCCCTTTATTGTAAATGCAGATGCCTTGAATGTGCGTGTTTTAGGAACTCATTTTAATGTTTCTAATTATCCTGAAGATGCTGCAACAGATGTTGTTTTGGTGGAAGGTTCTGTGGGAATGTACAATTCAAACGAAAATTTTGATGCTACAAAAAACACGATCTTAAAACCAGGTTATAAAGGAAGTTTCAATAGAGAAAACACTTTAATCTCAACAAAACCAGTCATTACTGATATTTATACTTCATGGATAAATGGTGGTTTGACTTTTAGAAATATGACTTTCAAAAATATTATTACAAAACTGGAAAGACGTTACAATGTTACAATTGTAAATAAAAACGAAAAATTAGCCAGCGAAAAATTCAATGCAAGTTTTAACGATGAATCTATTGAGAAGGTTATGAGCTATTTCAATGATATTCATGGCATTCATTACACCATAAAAAACAATCAGATACTAATTAAATAACCACAAAAAACATGACCAATTATGAAGAATTAAAATTACAGGAATAAAAAAATCGGAAAGAGCTGCGAACAATTTCCGATTTACTAAGTGATTGAATATAACGAATTAACTACAATCAATTAACAAAATTATGAAAAAAAAATCTAAGAACATTGGGTTCCTATACTCATTGTTCCAAAATGACCTAAAATTGAAACTAACTACACTACTTATTTTGGTCGCCATGTTTAATATTAGAGGAAATACTTATGCCCAAAAGACAAAAGTAACTCTTGAATTAAACAATTCAACAATCGAAAAGGTTATTGAGACCATTGAACAAAAAACAGATTTCAGGTTTATTTACAAACTAAATGACATTGATCTTGATCGTGTTATCTCTATTTCTGTAAAAGACCAAAATATCAATATTGTTTTAGATAAACTTTTTAAAGGAACTCCAACTGAATTTAAAGTGAGAGATACTCAGATTATCCTGAAAAAGCCAGAGCTTAAAACAGAAAATATTGACTATCAAAAACAAACTGTATCCGGAATTATTACTGATGAAAATGGTTTGCCTTTGCCGGGAGCTTCGGTTATTGAAGAAGGAACAAAAAACGGAATGGTAACTGATTTTGACGGAAAATATAAACTTACTGTAGAAAGTGCTTCTTCGGTAATTATTGTATCTTTTGTTGGCTATAAAGAAAAAAAAGTAGTTGCCAGTCAAAATATTATCAACATTCAGCTTATTCCTGACGCTACAGATTTACAGGAAATAGTAGTTGTAGGATACGGTTCTACAGCCCGAAAAGATGTTACAGGAGCGGTTTCTTCCATCGCTGCAAAAGATATGAATCAAGGCGCAATTGTAAATCCGTTACAATTGATTGCAGGAAAAGCTGCCGGTGTAAATATTACTCAAATTGGTAGCGAACCGGGTTCAGGACCAAGTGTTCGTATTCGTGGAATTTCTTCTTTAATTGGAGGAAATGATCCGCTTGTAGTAGTTGACGGAATTCAGGGAAATATGGATTTGCTAAATCAGGTTCCGCCAAGCGAAATTGAAAGTATCGATGTTCTTAAAGATGCATCTGCAACTGCCGTTTACGGTTCCAGAGGAGCTCCGGGAGTTATTATCGTAACGACTAAAAAGAACAAGGCAGGTAAAACTACTATGGAATATATTGGTTCTACTTCTATCGATTTTATTCCAAAAAAATTAGAGATGTTAGATGCTGACCAATGGTGGGCAACTGCTCAAAGTGTTGGTGTTCCGGCTTCGGCAAATCATGGTTCAAATACAGATTGGTACGGTCTTTTAACGCAAACCGGAATCACTCAAACGCACACTCTTTCTTTTGGAGGAGGAACTGACAAATTCAATTACAGAGCTTCACTAACGGCTATTTTACAAGATGGAGTTGTAATTAATTCAAGCAATCAAAAATATATTGGTCGTATTCAGGCTACGCAATTGGCTCTTAATGACCAATTAAAATTGACGTTTAATTTAAATACCGGAGTAAATAATGTAACCAACAGTATTGGCGAAGTAGGAACAGTTTCGTATAAGTCAAACCTGATTACAAATTCATTATTGGCCAGACCAACTGATCCTGTTTTTAATACGAACGGAACCTATTATACAGATCCAACTATTTTTCAATATTTAAATCCTTATGCGGTGGCTCAAACTGCTATAAATGAAAGACAAAGTGATAATTTATTTGGAAGTTTAAAAGCCGAATTAGATTTAGGCAAAGGTTTTTCGGCAAACTGGTTTGGAAGCTGGAGAAAAACAAATACAACTATTGGATATTTCATGCCGGCAGAATCCACAGATGCTCTTGCAATAGATCAGAAAGGATATGCAAATATTAAAAATGAAAGACAAAATGAAAAATTAACCAATATTAGCCTTAACTATAAAAAAACTTTCGGGATTCATAGTTTCAACGCATTAGCCTTATACGAATGGCAAAGTCAGACGTATCAGGGAAATTATGCTCAGGCAAGAGGTTTTATAAACGATAATACTACTTATAACGCATTGCAATTTGGAGATTTTTCGAAAGTACAATCTTCTGATATTTCTTCTTATAAAAATGACAGAACTTTAGTTTCTTATTTAGGAAGATTAAACTACTCTTTGTTAGATCGTTATTTACTTACAGCAAGTATCAGACGTGATGGTTCATCTGTATTTGGAGCAAACAACAAATGGGGAAATTTCCCGTCAGCATCTGTTGCATGGCAAATCAACAAAGAATCATTCATGGCAACTCAAACTTTATTTAATGAATTAAAGTTGCGTGTAGGATATGGAGAAACCGGTAACCAACAAGGTCTTTATCCACAAACCTCATTGTCATTAGTGGGAAGTGCAGGAACAACTTATTTTGGAGGAATGCCTATTACCAATTTCAACATTACTCAAAATGCAAATGCTGATTTGAAATGGGAAACAAAAAAACAGACTAATATTGGTCTTGATTTTGCCCTTTTAAACAATAGATTAAGAGGTAGCGTAGACGTTTATGATTCTAAAACCGAAAATTTATTATTTGATTACACCGTACCTCAACCACCTTATCCTTATAATCAAATAAAAGCAAACGTAGGAAGTATTTCAAACAAAGGTCTGGAAATTGCTCTTGCATATGATGTTATCAAAACCGAAAACAGCACACTTACATTAGCCGGAAATGTATCCCTGATGAAAAACGAAGTGCTTAATTTAAGCGGTAGTATTAATGGTATTCCTTTAAATACAGATTATGTAGGCTGGGGAGCTGCAAACTCTTATTTAGTACAAGGAAAACCGGTTGGTGCATTTTATATCCTAGAACATACCGGTGTAAATGACAATGGTGTCGAAACAGTAAAAGATCGTGACGGAAACGGTGTTATTGATCAAGGTGTGAAAAGTCCGGATCGCTATTATGCAGGTTCAGCATTGCCAACTTATACTTTTGCATTTAACCCTTCTTACAGATACAAAAACTTTGATGCTTCTGTATTAGTAAGAGGTTCCGGAGGAAATAAAATCTACAACGCATTGAATCAAAACTTAAGTATGCTGGAAAATACCGGTAAATCAAATATTTTAGAAAGTGCTGTTGATAAAGGAATTCATTCTTCACCTTATGGATCTGATTTGTGGTTAGAAGATGGTTCATTTATTCGTTTAGAAAATGTTACTGCCGGATATACTTTCCGTTTTACAGATAAATATGTAGACTCTGTCCGACTTTCTCTTACAGGAAACAACTTATTACTGATTACAGATTATACAGGTCTCGACCCTGAATTGAATATAAGTGGGAGTGGTAATCCAGCTGATAACTTTGGTGGTGACAGGGGAATTTACCCTCGTACAAGAAGTGTTGCATTTGGTCTGACTGTAAAATTTAAATAGTAAAGAAATGAAAATTAAAAATATACTAATAGCAGGAAGCGTTTGTTTCCTAGCCCTTTTTGGATGTACAGATATCAGCGAAAATGTGTACGATAAATATCCTGCCGATGAATTTTATGGCACGCCCGAAGGTGCCAATATTGCTCTTGCAAGCGTTTATGCTGAAATTCCGGGTGACTTTCAACGCAACAATATACCAGGTGTTGGATATGCAGGCGCTGATAACGGCTGGTATGACATGAACTGTATGTCTTCTGACGAGCAGGTGATTCCGCATAGAAATACCGGAGACTGGCAACAAGATTTTGCACGTTTGCATAAACATGAATGGCTGCCAACAGATTTTATCATAAACAATACCTGGAACTGGTTGTACAAATCGGTTTTCAATGCCAATTTAGCTGTTGGATTATTAGAAAAATCAAATGCCGAAGCTTCAAAAATTGCCGAAGCGAAAGTATTACGCGCTTTCTTTTATTATCTATTAATTGATGATTATGGCGATGTTCCGTTTTTTACTGATAATAATATTACAGTAGATAAAATTCCGCAATCAAGCCGTAAAGAAATTTACAACTTTATTGTAAAAGAATTAACCGAAAACGTAGAACTGCTTTCCGGAACCAGAGGAGGAAATTATTACGGAAGATTTAATAAATGGGCAGGTTATACTTTACTTGCAAAAGTATATTTGAACGCTCAGGTTTATACAGGCGATGCAAAATGGAGCGAATGTTTAACCGCTTGTAACAAAGTGAGCGAAGGCGGATTTACACTACATTCCGGAGCAGCAAATGCTTCTAGTCCGTTAGGGAATAAATATTATGAATTGTTTGGAGATGTACTTCCGGATGATGAAACCATTTTACCTATTTACGCCACTCTTGATGTCGTTTCCCGTAACATTTATGCTGTTCGCAGCGTGTATGGTCCGCATGGTACCGCTTTATTTGGAATGGCGGGCTGGAACGGAACTATTGTTCCTAAAGATTTCTTCCTGAAATATGCCTTAACAGATATTAGAAGACAGCAGTTTTTAGTGGGCGAACAACCCGGAGGATATAATTATACCCTTGATGTAGCTTCTCTTGACAATCCCGGAGCTGATCCTCAGGCTGGAGTTCGTAATGTTAAATTTTATCCGGCTGGAGCAAAAAGTGGCGGAGGAGCTTCAAATGACTTCCCGATTTTTAGATATGCCGATGTGATTTTAATGCAAGCGGAATGTAATGCCCGTTTGGGAAATCCCGGTGCTGCAAAACCTTTTATAGATCAAATCAGACAACGTGCCGGTTTAGATGCATTAGCTGCAAACCCAACTCTTGATGATATTTATAACGAAAGAGGATTCGAACTCAACTGGGAAGGTCACAGAAGACAAGACATGATTCGTTTTGACAAATTTTTATTGGCAAACGAATTCAGACCTGCATCTCCTGCTTTCCGAAAATTATTCCCAATTCCAACATCTGCTTTAGATGCGAATCGTGGACTGAAACAAAACCCGGGTTATTAAAAACAAAACAATCATGAAAAAATATATTAGTAAATTATTCCTTTTAGGGAGCTTGCTTGTTCTGGGCGCTTCCTGTGAAAGTGAAGGTCAGTTAACGACATTAAAATCCGTTAGTTTCCCTTCTGCAATTGAAGTTTCTGCAAGTACAATAGTGCTAACAGAAGATACCGCAGATGATAATGCTTTACTTGTCTCGTGGTCAAAAGTAACCTTCCCAATTGATGCGCCGGTTACTTATGCCATTCAATTTGATTTAATTGGAGACACCAGCGGCAGCAATGCCTGGGAAAAAGCCAAAAGAGTTGTTGTTGGTGAAGATGTTTTAAGCAAATCATTTATTGCCATTGATTTAAATAAAATTGCCACAGCCTTAGGACTTCAGCCAGATGTTGCCGGAAAATTAGTAGTTCGCGTAGAAGCTGCAATGGATCGAAAAATCTACTCTGACCCTATTACTTTAACCGTTACACCTTATGAAAAAAGCGTTGTTTTTGGCGAAATTTATATGCCGGGATTCTATCAGGGAGATTTTAATGTGGGAACTGCCGCAGCTTTAACTGCTATTGCAAAAGGCGTTTATCAGGGTTATGTTACTCTTCCTCCAGGAAATGGAACTGATTTTAAATTAAACACAGCCAGAAATTGGGATCAATACTACGGTGCAGGAGCATCAAACAGTGATTTAAAAAATATGAGCGAGCCCAACTTCCATCTTCCGGGAGAAGGATCTTATCAGATAAAAGTAAATTTAAATACTTTAAAATGGACTTCTACTCCATATACGTGGGGAATCGTGGGATCTTCAACACATGCAGCAACACCGGAAGATAAAGATTATGGATGGAATCATTCTATCCCAATGTCATACAACCATGAAACTAAAACCTGGAAAGTAACTGCTAATTTATTAGCCGGAGCTTTAAAATTTAGATTAAATGATAAATGGGATGTAAACTACGGACCTGCTGATCCAACAACAAATACAATCAATAAGGATAATGGCGGCGCTTATGATATTGGCGAACCGGGAACTTATGAAATAACATTTACAATAAACGATGTAGATCCGGCAACAACAGGATATCCTGCAACTGCAACTTGTACAATCGTTAAAAAATAATCTAACGTTAATAAGCTGGATTAGTTTGAGTGATACCTGTCTTTTTTGAGCGAAAGGCAGGATATCTTTAAACTTGAAAAATTCTGAGCTTTATTAAAACCAAATTCAAAAAATATGAAATCAAATATAAATATTGCCTATACTTTAATACTTGCATTAGCATTTATTTCGTGTAGTTCTTCAGATGGCGATTCGGTCGTAAGTTCTCCTTATCAGCAATATGGAACTTCTTTCGAAAAAATGCCAAGTAAAGAAGATGCCGTAATTTATCAGGTAAACATTCGTGCATTTAGTCAGGCAGGAACATTAAAAGGCGTTCAGGAAAGATTAACTCAAATTCAGGAATTGGGCGCAAATGTTATTTATTTAATGCCAATTTATCCTGTTGGAAAAGTGAAAGCTTCGGGAGAATTAGGTTCGCCTTATGCCGTTCAGGATTACAAAGCTGTAAATCCGGATTTTGGAACTTTACAGGATCTTCAGCTTTTAGTTGAAGAAGCGCATAAAAAAAATATGGCCGTTGTTCTGGATTGGGTTGCCAATCATACTTCTTGGGATAATGCGTGGATTACTCAACATAAAAATTGGTATCAGCAAGATGACAAAGGAAATATCATTATTCCGCCGGGAACAAATTATAATGACGTAGCGCAGTTGGATTTCAATAATACCGAAATGAAAAACGCAATGATCGATGCTATGGAATATTGGATTTATAACGCAAATATTGATGGTTTTAGATGTGATTATGCCGATTTTGTTCCGCAAACATTTTGGTCAGATGCAATTACGAAATTAAGAAGCATCAAAAAAAATCAAACCATATTAATGTTGGCCGAAGGTTCAAAAGTCAATCATTTTGCTTCAGGTTTTGATTATACTTTTGGATTCAACTTTTTCAGTACATTAGAAAATATCTTTAAGGAAAGTAAACCCGCAACTACAATTCAGGATTCTAATGCTACGGAATATGCCAACAATTATACTACTGAAAACAGAGTTGTAAGATATACCAGCAATCACGATGTTAACCTTTCAGAAGGAACGCCGTTAGAACTTTTTGGAGGTAAAAAAGGATCTATCGCGACTTTTGTTGTTGCAGCATATATGAAATCTGTTCCAATGATTTACAACGGACAAGAAGTGGGATATGACAAAAGGCTTAATTATTTTGCCAAAACTCCAATTGACTGGACAACCGCAGACGCTTCAATGTTAGCCGAATACAAAAAAATAATTGCTTTTAGAAACACAAGCAACGCCGTTAAAAGAGGAACTTACACAGGATATAGCAGCGATGCTATTAGTGCATTTACAATGGTAAAAGATACCGAAAAAGTTTTGGTGCTTTCTAACCTGACCAATAATTCTGTGAAATATTTGGTAGCTAACTCATTAAAAGCAACCTGGAAAGATGCTGTCACAGGAACGTCTGTAACTCTTGGCGCCGAAATCACTTTACTTCCTTTTCAATATCTAATATTGAAGAATTAATACCCACGCAACTTTAAAATTAAATTAAATTTGCAAAAAACTAAATAACATGAATTTTCAATCCCAAAAAATGCCGCTTCAAATTCGTTTGAGCAAAAAAATAGCGTTGTTACTTTTTATATGCGCCAATTCCTTCTGGATTCACGCTCAGGAAATAACTTCACCAAACAAAAATCTTTCCTTAAAATTTGAATTGAAAGAGGGCGGAATTCCATCTTACCAATTATCATATAAACAAAAACCAGTTATAAAACCAAGTTCTTTGGGTTTAGAGCTACAAAATATGCCTTCGTTTTTGGATGGTTTTACCGTTACAAATACAGCACAATCTACAGTAGATGATACTTGGAATCCTGTTTTAGGTGAAGAAAAAACAATACGCAACAATTACAACGAACTGGTTGTGACTTTGGCTCAAGCCAAAAACAATAACAGATATATTCGAATTCGTTTTAGATTATTCAATGACGGATTGGGTTTTAGATATGAGTTTCCAAAGCAAAATGATTTGAGTTATTTTGTAATTAAGGAAGAACGTACCGAATTTCAATTAGCAGGAAATCATAAAATTTTCTGGATTCCGGGAGATTATGACACAAACGAATATGCTTATACAACTTCGAAAATTTCTGAAATTCCTTCGTTGATGAAAAAAGCAACTATCGAAATCAATGCACAATCGCCTATCAAGGAATTATCTGTGCAAACGCCTTCAATGATGAAATCTGATGATGGTTTATACATCAATATTCACGAAGCTGGTTTGATTAATTATCCGGCAATGTATCTTGAAGTTGATGCTAAAACCAACAAAATGGTAAGTCATTTAGCGCCGGATGCCGTTGGTGCAAAAGGATATATCCAGACAGATGCACAATCGCCCTGGAGAACTATTGTTGTAAGTGATAAAGCAACTGAAATTTTGGCTTCAAAACTAATTTTGAACCTCAACGAACCTACAAGTTACAAAGATGTTTCGTGGATTAAACCCGTAAAATACATCGGAATCTGGTGGGAATATTTTGTTGCAGGAAAAAGTACATGGGCTTTTGGAAAAGAAAATAATGTAAAACTAACGGATGATTTTTCTAAGCTAACGCCAAACGGAAAACACGGAGCTACAACTGAACGTGCAAAAGAATATATTGATTTTGCCTCTAAAAATGGTTTCGATGCAATCCTTATCGAAGGCTGGAACATTGGTTGGGAAGACTGGATCAACAACTGGAAAGAGGAAGTTTTTGATTACGTAACCGCTTATCCGGATTTTGATGTAAAGGCAGTTCATGAATATGCGGCTTCAAAAGGCGTGAAAATTATCATGCACCACGAAACTTCAGGATCGGCGACGAATTATGAGCGTCGTTTAGATCGTGCTTTTCAATTTATGAATGACAACGGTTACGATGCTGTAAAAACAGGTTATGTAGGTAAAATTATTCCGCGTGGCGAACATCATGACGGACAATGGATGGTGAATCATTACATCAACGTGGCCAAACGTGCCGCCGATTATAAAATCATGATTGACAGTCACGAAGCGGTTCGCCCAACGGGTTTAAACCGAACTTTCCCAAACTGGATCGCTCAGGAATCTGCTCGCGGAACTGAGTTTGAATCTATGGGAGGATTAGCACCGGATCACACCACGATTTTGCCTTTTACAAGATTAATGGGAGGTCCGATGGATTATACGCCTGGAATTTTTCAGACTGACCTTTCGTATTATGGAACCGGAAGTACGCAACGTGTCAATACAACTTTAGTAAAACAATTGGCGTATTACGTGACAATGTATAGTCCGTTGCAAATGGCGGCTGATATTCCGGGGAATTACGAGCGTTTTCCAGATGCTTTTCAGTTCATAAAAGATGTTGCTGTTGATTGGGATAACAGTTATATTCTTGAAGCTGAACCTGGAGATTACATCACGATTGCTCGTAAAGCAAAAGGAAAAGATGCTTGGTTTGTAGGCGGAATTACAGATGAAAACGCAAGAACGGCTAACATTACTTTCGATTATTTACCTGCCGGAAAAAAATTCATCGCTACTATTTACGCTGATGCGAAAGAAGCAAACTGGAATCAAAATCCACAAAAATATACTGTTACCAAAGTTGTGATAACCTCAAAAACAATTTTAAAACAGTATTTAGCTCCGGGCGGCGGTGTTGCAATTAGCATTAAGGAAGGAAATGCTACAGAATTAAAGGGATTGAAAAAGTTATAAACTAAGCTTCTATCCCGAACCTTCGGGACTGAGATACTAAGTCTCTAAGCTTTTGCCACGAATTTCACGAATTAGCACAAATTTTTAATCTGTTTAAGATTATGAAAAAGCTTAATTCGGGGGATTCGTGCAATTCGTGGCGAAAAAAAATTAAGAATTTTATTACTACTTGAAAACTATTAACTACAAATGTTTGTCATATTTAAAACCAATGCGAGTGAGAATGAATTTTAGTTAAGATGCTGACAAGCATGCAAAAAACAAAAATTATGAAAACAAAAATTACCACTAGATTATTTCATTTCACGAAAACAATAGTCTGTTTTCTATTATTATTTGCAAGTTCAGTTTATGCCCAGGATCCTGCTCAATATGGCACGCCATATACAGGAGTTCCAGATCCAAGAGACGCAAATATTTATCAGGTTCATATTCGTCCTCATAGTGCTTCCGGAACTTTATCCGCAGTTACATCTGATCTGGACCGAATTAAATCACTTGGTATCAATGTGCTTTATTTAATGCCAATTTATCCTTATGGAACAGATTCGAGAAGTTCAAACTCTCCTTATTGTATCAAAGATTATAAATCAGTAGGTTCTGAATACGGAACGCTTACAGATATGCGTAATCTGGTAGATGCGGCTCATGCCAAAGGTATGGCGGTAATGCTGGATATTGCTGTAAACGGAACTTCATGGGATCATCCCTGGACGGTTTCTCATCCGGAATATTATCAAAGAACCGGCACAACAATTAATCAGTTGGCAAACTTCTCTGACATAGCAGCATTGGATCTTAACAATACGGCACTTCGCGGAGCAATGAAAGATGCGATGCGTTATTGGATTTTTGCAGCAAATATCGACGGATATCGTTGTGATTTTGCTAATAATCCTCCTATTGATTTCTGGACGGAAATTATCAGTAATTTAAGAGGAATCAGTTCTCATAACTTATTAATGCTTGCCGAAGGAGATCGTTTACAAAATTTTCAAGCAGGATTTGATATGAATTTTGGTGATAAATGGTTTTACGATGCCTTGAAAAATGTGGCTGGCGGAGGTCCGGTTTCTACAAGATTCCAAACCACAAATGACATGGAATATACGTATGCAACAGGAAGTCAGCAAGAAGTGAGATGGACTGCAAATCACGATTCCGAAAACAACAGCGATACTGCTCCTTTTACAGTATTTAAAAGTAATGCCGGAGTAGTGGCAAATTTCTTAGTTTCGGGTTATATGAAAGGTGTTCCTTTTTTAACCAGCGGACAAGAAGTAGCCTTCAATCAGGTAATTCCGTGGCCTTATACTTCTGTAAAAATCAACTGGAGTAATACAGCTGCCACACCAGAATTTGCCAAAATACTTAACTTCAGGAATAGTAGTGCTGCCATCAGACGTGGTACAATGACGCCTTATGCGAGTGATGATATTTGTGCCTTTACAAAAACATTAGGAACAGAGAAAGTTATTGTAATGACCAATCTTAGAAACGCCGGTAAAACATTTGTGATTCCGGCAGCATTGGCAGGAACTTATAAAGATGCCTATACTGGTGCTACCGTAACATTGGTTTCCGGAGCTACACAATCTTTTAATGCTTTTCAATATATTGTTTTAACCAATACAAATGTTGCGGTTGTTGCCGTTACAGGAGTTTCTGTTAGTCCTGCAACGGCAACTGTTGGTTTGGGATCTACTCAACAATTAAATGCAACTTTAGCTCCTGCAAATGCAACAAACCAAAACGTAACCTGGACATCCGGCAATACAGCTGTTGCAACTGTAAACACATCTGGTTTGGTTACAGCAGTTTCGGCAGGAACAGCAACTATTACAGTTAAAACAGTTGACGGCAATAAAACAGCAACTTCAGCCATAACGGTTGCGTCAATTCCGGTTGCTTCAATAAGTGTTTCGCCAACAACATCAAGTTTATATGCGGGAAATACACAACAACTTTCGGCAACAATTGCTCCGGCAAATGCTACGAATAAAACGGTAACGTGGAGTTCTAGTAATACTGCAATTGCAACTGTAAATTCATCCGGATTGGTTTCAGCAGTTTCGGCAGGAACGGCAACTATTACAGCAACAACTCAAGACGGAAATAAAACCGCAACCGCAATTATCACGGTAAACCCGAATACTAATTTTACGGTTTATTTCTACAAACCAACAACTTGGGGAACCGGAATTAAGATTTATTATTGGAGCGCTTTACCAACCGGAGTTTTAGCCGATGCTTCCTGGCCTGGCGTAAACATGACAGATGCAGGGAATGGCTGGTATAGCTATACGTTTACAAATGTAACTTCGACCAATTTAATTTTTAATGACGGAACAACCCAATCTGCTGATTTAAGCCGAAATAAAACAGGTTGGTATATGAATGCAACTTGGTATGACAGTAATCCGGGAACTGTTGTTGCGGTTACAGGAGTAACTTTATCGCCAACAACAGCGTCTTTATTAGTTGGTGCAACACAACAATTAACGCCCACAATTGCACCTGCAACAGCAACAAACAAAACGGTAACTTATAGTTCAGGCAATACTGCTGTAGCAACTGTAAATGCTTCCGGTTTAATAACTGCTGTAACCGCAGGAACTGCAACTATTACAGTAACAACTCAGGATGGTGCAAAAACCGCAACTTGTGCAGTAACTGTAAGTGCGTCAAATGTGGCGGTAACAAGTGTAAGTTTAAGTCCGGCTTCAGCATCGTTGTCTGTTGGTGGAACACAACAACTTACACCAACAATTTTACCTGCAAATGCCACGAATAAATCAGTAACTTATAGTTCAGGTAATACTGCTGTGGCAACTGTAAATGCTTCTGGTTTGGTAACTGCTGTAGCAAACGGATCTGCAACTATTACTGTTACAACCGTTAACGGAAGCAAAACAAGTACATGTGCAATTACTGTTTCAACCGCAACAGGAACGTATTACACGATTAAAAACAGATGGACCGGCGCTTATTTATCTGATGCCGGAGTAAATGTAGGTTATGGAGCAACGGCTACTAACAACAATTACAAATGGCAAAAAATTGCAATTGATGCAACTTATTATGTTCTTAAAAATGTTGCAACAGGCGAACTGATTAATATCGAAGGTCAAACAGGATCTGTTCAATGTAATATTACTGACACTACTTTCTGGAGCGCACAATGGTCTAGCGATAATGTTGACGGAACCTGGATCAGAATCAGAAACAGATGGCAATCCGGAAATATTATTCATGTAGAAAACCAAACAGGATCTGCTCAATACGGAAATTCTCAGGATGGTTGGTTTAGCGCACAATGGCAATTAGAACTTACAAGTGCTTCAAGTGCTAAATCTGTTCTTAAAGTAGAAGACGCTTTAATCAAAGAAAAAGCAGTAACTATTTATCCAAACCCTTCAACCAACAATCAATTTCAAGTTGTATTGCCTGAATTAGAAAATGGAGAAACGGCTTCAATTACTGTTTCTGATATAAACGGAAGAACTGTTTTAACAGAAAAACTATCTACTTCAGGACAAATTAATCATCATTTATCATCCGGAATTTATATTGTAAATATTAATTCTAAAGGTTTGAATGTGACTAAAAAATTGATCGTGAAATAATTTAAAGTTTATATAAAAAGTAAAGGGCTTATGAAAATTTTCATAAGCCCTTTTTTATTGTTATCAAAAGAAATAACTAATATATACTTTTAGCATAAATTTCTAGCTGAGTTGTTTCGTCTTTCATATCTAATTTTATACTGTCCTTCCCGATTTTAATTCCAATTCATCTTTCTGGTTCTCTCGGTAAGAGATTACAAAGTGGTTATTGATTTTTTAGAAAGTCAAAGCTTAATTATTGATCTTTAAGCATCTTACATCTGTGGAAAAATAGTCATTTCATTTTTAGATTTATATCTGTCTTTAAATATAAATTCTGAATTTGTTTTTGTATTTTTCAGAATAACTTTAATACCGTTATTACGATCATTTACAATTAATTCAAGAACTAATGATTCTGCTTTAGCATTGCCACTTTCTTTCCTGAAATTATCTAAAATATCCTCTTCATCAAAAGAAAATTGCGTCATAAATTTTTTTTTCCCATTTCCCCATTTCAAATAAAATTCTTTTGGTAGATAATCAAACACAGGAATTGTTTTCGACTTTCTTTCACTAAAACTATAAATATTTTGATTAAAAAATTCAAAATAAGAATTATCTAAAGTATATCCGTCTGGCAATTTGATTTCTAATCTATAAGAGTGTCGTTCCATTACTAACGCCACTTTTTTAGAGATATCGATATCTGAAGTTTTGTCGGTTTCTGAATAATGATCAAAAATATGCCAAGTTGCTTTGATTTCTTTAGTTTGATATGTTCCAATTTTAATTTTTGTTTCATTATCATTTTCATCAAACTTTTGTATCCATACTGCAACCCTCCCTTTGGGTTGAATTTCAGCAACAAACAAAGAATTTGATCGTTTCTATAAGTACTCTTTTCAGTTGGAAAAATACCCATTTGCACCGCTTTTTTCAAAATGGTTTCATATGGTAAAACAAAATTACCTGTATAAAATTTTTTCTCATTATAAGAAAACCATGATATTGATAAACTATCGGGGAAAAAAGCACCAACAGTATTATTTTCAGAATTGTTTATTTTATCCCAACTATTATCAAGTATCATGTTTTTATTTATGTCAGAAGAATTGCCTTTGAAATTGCAACTTGAAACTTGCACTACATTTTCTTTACTGCTTATAACACCTATGTTCCATTCAAATCTTTCTCGTCCCTGGAAGAAATAATTTTGTACACCATTTGCAATTACAGTAACTATGAGCAATACTGTTAGCAGTATATTTGTGAAGTCAATATGTTTATTTTTTTTCATAATTAATTTTTAAAAGCTTTACCCAACTGAAGTAAATACCCAAAAATCACAAAATAGATTGCAGAAATAATTAAGCACCAATTTATCAGATTGCCTACAGATTTTCTATAAGCAAAATCTTCTTTGTTACTAAAATAAATAATGATTAGCAGTATATTAATCGATATAGGAACTGCAAAAATAATTACACTTTCAGAATTTTTTTCCCCATTTATAAAATAGGTCTGCATAGATATAGCTATCAATATTAGCAGGAAAATGGTTTTAGTTAATTTATCCATTGTGCATTTTGTTTTTTTAGAATAAAACATTTATCTATAAGATTCTTTAAATTCTATATCAGTCTTAAATACTCTTTTATTAACTGTTTCTAAAGATCTTCCGTTTAATAAAACCTCAAAATCTCCATTATCAGCAGTAACTTTTATTTGAATTTCATTATCGCCGTTATCTCCATTTTTAAATTGTTCGTTTGTTTTTTCCCAATTAAAAAATGCTCTGCCTTCAAATTTTTCTCCTTTGCCCGTTTCCCAAAAAAAAGTGATATGACTTGGAATAGCTCTTGCTCTTTTAGCAGGAGTTAATGATACAGGTCGAACAGCAATTTCAGATTCCGCATTAAAGTATCCTGTCATGACATCAAAAAGTTTGAAAGCTGGATTTGTAGAAGTTATGGCAGTATGCCAAACATATTTTTTACGGTAATTATCCCATTTTTCAGGACTTGTATCTGGAATAAAATAATTTTCGTGCACTTGTTTTCGATTCATTGACCATGAAGCAAATAACTTTTCTTCCAGAGCTGCATCATCTTTTATTATTTCCGCTTGATAACGTCCCAGTTCTTTTTGAGTAGCACCATATCTTAACCAAACAACAACTATCCCTTTTGGCGCAAATCCAAAAACAAGATCACCAAATTCTGTATAAGCACTTTGATAGGGTTTTCTATCATATACGTATTCATTCACTACTTCGTTATATTCTAAATCTTCATTCTCAGAATAAAATCTTTTGGTTAAATCCTGCATGGTTTCCACTGGAAAATCTACATTTAACCGGTAAAAAGTATCTTCATAGCCTGCATAATAGGTAATATCAGCCCCAATAGGAGTTCCATATTGTTCTGTCCATGACTTATGAGAATCTCCCCATTCGCCTGAAGAACCTCCGTAAGGGAAAGAAGCTGAGCTACCTTCAAGTGTTTTTATTTTATCATAAACAGGTTCTATTAAATATTTATCCTCTGGGTGCGACATT
>NZ_JAYSPC010000007.1:0-87045 GCF_043722275.1 Flavobacterium sp.
GAACCTACTGTGACTTTCTTTTCCATACAATTAGACTTTAATACTAATATATGTAAATCAATTTAACTCTTCCGAACACTTATGTTTTAAAAACCTGTCAGGTTTACAAACGTAAAGTAGGATTGATTACTTTGCGTGGGCTTCGACTCCGCTCAGCCTGACAAACTAAAGCAAACCAAAAACACAAACCAAACCAAAACAAACCAAAACAAAACAAAACAAACCAAAACAAACCCAAACAAGAAAAAAATCTGTTTTAATCCGCGTTTTCACGAAGTGAATCCGTGTCATCCGCGTATCATTTCACCACAATAACATTTAAAACGCAAAAGTAAACCCCAAATCCAAACAAGAAAAAAAATCCGTTTTTTAATCCGCGTTTTCACGAAGTGAATCCGTGTCATCCGCGTGCCATTCACCACAACAACATTTAAAACACAAACCACAACAAACCAAACAAGAAGAAAAATCCGTTTTTAATCCGCGTTTTCACAAAGTGAATCCGTGTCATCCGCGTGCCATTCACCACAACAACATTCAATTGGGAAAGTTTTTAATAATATCGTAATTTTGAACCTTTAAAAATTATAAAATTGAATCCAACAACCATAATTACCGATACACACACACATTTATATTCTGAAGAATTTGATCAGGATCGCGACGAAATGATACAGCGAGCCATAAATGCCGGAGTAACCCGTTTTTTTATTCCCGCAATTGATGCCGCTGCAACGCAATCAATGTATAATCTGGAACAAAATTATCCGGATAATGTATTCCTGATGATGGGTTTGCATCCCACTTATGTAAAAGATAATTATGAAGAAGAACTAAAACACGTTGAAACCGAACTGGCAAAAAGAAAGTTTTATGCCGTAGGCGAAATCGGGATCGATTTGTATTGGGATAAAACACATCTTAAAGAACAGCAAATTGCTTTTAGAAGACAAATTCAGTTAGCAAAACAATATAAATTACCAATCGTAATTCATTGTCGTGAAGCTTTTGATGAAATTTTTGAAATTCTCGAAGAAGAAAAATCTCCGGAATTATTCGGAATCTTTCATTGTTTTTCCGGAACACATGAACAAGCGCTTCAGGCGATTTCCTACAATATGAAGTTAGGAATTGGCGGAGTTGTAACGTTTAAAAACGGAAAAATCGATCAGTTTTTAAATCAGATAGATCTTGAAAATATTGTTTTAGAAACCGATTCACCTTATTTAGCGCCAATTCCGTATCGCGGAAAACGCAATGAAAGCAGCTATTTAGTAAATGTTATTAGTAAATTAGCTGATATTTATGATGTTTCTGAAGAAGAAATAGCAGCAAAAACGACTCAGAATTCTAAAGACGTTTTTGGGATTTAACCCGTACCTTACAATAGTTTGATTTTTTTTTTGTTCTTTTGCCCACTAAAATAGATATTTAATGCAGAAATTTGATGCCATTCGACCGTTTTATGATTCCGAAATAAATGAAGCACTTCATGGTGTTGTCAATCATCCGATGATGAAAGCCATGATGAATTTTACTTTTCCAGAATTAGAAGATGATGCTTGGAAAGATCAATTGAAAAAAACACATTCTATTCGTGATTTTCAATGTAATTTCATCTATAATACTATTCAAAAAGTACTCGATAAAAGCTCTGAAGGACTTACAACTTCAGGTTTTGAGAAACTGGAAAAAAACACTTCTTATTTATTTGTTTCTAATCACAGAGACATTCTTTTAGATACAACCTTATTAAATGTTTGCCTTTTTGAACATGGTTTAGTCATGACAGCATCGGCAATTGGAGATAATCTGGTTCAGAAAGCATTCTTGAGTACTTTGGCAAAACTAAACAGAAACTTTTTGGTTTTGAGAGGTTTAACGCCTCGTGAAATGTTGCAGAGTTCTAAATTATTATCAGAATATATAGGACAATTATTGCTTCGCGAAAATCGTTCGGTTTGGATCGCACAAAGAGAAGGACGTACAAAAGACGGAAACGACGAAACCAATCCCGGAGTTTTAAAAATGATAGGAATGGGTTCTGACGAAGCCAATTTGATGGATTATTTTAAGAAATTAAAAGTTGTTCCGGTTTCTATTTCATACGAATACGATCCTACAGATGTTTTGAAAATGCCACAATTAATGGCCGAAGCAAACAACGAAGTTTATATTAAGGAAAAAAACGAAGATTTCATGACCATTTTAAGTGGTATTATGGGAACTAAAAAAAGAATACACATTTCTGTAGGAGATGTTCTTGATACTGAAATTGATCAGATTGTGGCTGAAAATGACAACACAAACAAACAAATTCAGGCTTTGGCACAAGTAATTGACGATTCTATTTTGAAGAATTATCATTTATGGCCAACTAATTTTATTGCTTACGATATTATAAACGGAACAGATAAATTTGCTCATTTATATAAGGAAAATGAAAAATCATTATTTGAGCGTCGTTTAGAAATGCGTATTGGCAGTACCGAAAACCCGATTGCAAGACAAGGATTTTTAGCAATGTACGCGAATCCTGTAGTCAATAAATTAAAATACCAGGATGTCGTCTAAAGCTAAAATATTACTGATTTATACTGGTGGAACCATTGGTATGAGTAAGGATTTTGCAACAGGTGCGCTTAAAGCATTCAATTTTGGAAAATTATTGCAAAATATTCCTGAAATCAAACAATTAGATTGTGAGATTGAAACAGTTTCATTTGAAGATCCTATAGATTCCTCAAATATGAATCCCGCAGAATGGACAAAAATTGCAGAAATCATCGAGGAAAATTATGCTTCTTTTGACGGATTTGTAGTACTTCACGGTTCAGATACAATGTCATATTCGGCTTCAGCATTGAGTTTTATGCTGGAAAATTTAGCAAAACCGGTTGTGTTTACAGGATCACAATTGCCAATAGGTGATTTACGTACCGATGCTAAAGAAAATCTTATTACAGCAATTCAGATTGCTTCGTTACAAGAAAACGGAAAACCGGTAATCACCGAAGTTTGTCTGTATTTTGAATATAAATTATACCGCGGAAATAGAACTTCGAAAGTAAATGCAGAACATTTTAAAGCATTTACAGCGCCAAATTATCCTGAATTGGTAGAATCCGGCGTTCATCTTAAATTAAATTCACATTTATTTCTTCCTGTAAATAAAGATGCAAAACTGATTGTCCATAAAAACTTAGACAATCATGTGGCGATTATAAAAATGTTTCCGGGAATGAGCGAAATTGTTTTGTCTTCGATTTTGGCAATTAAAGATTTAAAAGGAATTGTTCTTGAAACTTACGGATCAGGAAATGCACCAACCGAAGAGTGGTTTTTGAATTTGATTCAAAAAGCAATTCAATCCGGATTACACATTGTCAACGTAACGCAATGTTCAGCAGGAAGCGTAAATATGGGACAATACGAAACAAGTACGGCATTAAAATCTCTTGGCGTTATCTCAGGAAAAGACATTACTACCGAAGCCGCCATTACAAAACTAATGTACTTATTAGGCCATAATATCCCAAAAGAGGATTTCAAAACTATCTTTGAAACAGCTTTACGCGGGGAAATTTCCCTTTAGATTTTCATCATATAAGTGGTTTTTTTACCATATAAGTGATATAAGTTCATTTTAATTAAAAGTGAATTTTCAAGCTTTTTCTGAATTGTCTCCTGCTTTAGCTGGAGGAAATTGAGAAAAGAAAGATGATTGGCTTTAACCGAAATGCAGTTTGGCTAAAGCCAATGTTATCGCTATAAATACAAACATCCAGCTAAAGCTGGAGGCAATTCAATCCCCAATATTTTACAAAGAGTTCCAGCGGAACAAATCATATTGTAGAGATGGATTTTAATCCATCATTCCTAATTTTGTCATTTCGACGCAAGGAGAAATCACACTAGAAATCCGACAAAGATTGATGCTTTTAGGAACGGAGTTTCTAGTGTGATTTCTCGTTCCTCGAAATGACAAAGCATGCGAAAAAAGGAAAGCTTTTTTATTTAAACAAACTATTTCTCGGCAATTACATAGAGTTCCAGAGGAACAAATCATATTGTGAAGATTGATTTTAATCCATCATTCATAGTTTTGTCATTTCGACGCAAGGAGAAATCACACACGAAATTCGACAAAGATTGATACTTTTAGGAACGGAGTTTCTTGTGTGATTTCTCCTTGCGTCGAAATGACAAGCTTGCGAATAAAATGAGACTTAACCCCGAACTTTTTAAACTTTCCGCTTATAATTTCTTATATAACTTACCTGATTTAAACTTTAAATTTTAGAGTTTCTATAAGTAACTTCACAAGTTTCTAAATCTTGTTCAACAACTTTATGGCTTTTATAATACACATAAACAATTACCGAAATTATACAAATAACTCCCTGAATTGCAACCGTATTTCTGGTTCCTATAATATGAGAAACGTACCCAATAATCAAACTTCCCACAGGAATCATTCCCTGATATGCCATTAAATAATAACTAATACTTCTGGATCGCATATTCACAATACTTTGCGTTTGAACGTAAATATTGATTGATGATGTTTGCGCCATCATTCCCACACCGCTCAAAGCCATGCAAATAAGCGCAACGGTTAAGCTATTTGAGTAAGCAAGTATAATGATGCTAAAACCTAATAATAAGCTGGCAGCGATCATTATTTTACCCATATTATCAGATTTTTTAAGATTCGCCAGATAAATAGCCGACAAAATAGAACCAATTCCGGCAGCACTTTCAAACCAACTGAAAGTCTGGGCATTTCCGCTAAAAATATCTTTCGCAAAAACGGGCATGAGAGTATTAAATGAAATCACGAATAAACTACTGCACATTAACATTAAAAGCATTTTTGCCATTTCGGTTTCTTTTTTAACGTAATCTAAACCTTCGATAAAATCTTCTAACATTTTAAATTTATCAGTTGTTTTAATATGTGGCGTAATTTTCATCATCAACAAAGAAACTAAAACCGGAATGTAGCTTAAAAAATTCCCGATAAAACAAATGTCTTCACCGTAATTGTGCAGAATAATTCCGGCAAGAGCGGGACCGGCAATTCGGGCAAAATTGTTTAGAGTTGAGTTTAAAGCTACGGCGTTTGGTAAATCTTCTTTATTATCCACAATATCAATCATCATGGTTTGACGACACGTCATATCAAATGAATTGATAACTCCCTGAATAAGGCTTAAAGCCAAAATAAAATTGATATTGTATATTTTTAAGTAAATCAGCAAAGCCAAAGCACCAGCCTGAAGCATTGCCAATGATTGTAATAAAATCATGGCGCGGTGTTTATCATAACGCCCAATAATACTTCCTGCCAAAGGCGCAAGAAAAAGTGACGGAATCATACTTAAAAAAGTGGTTAATCCCAATAAAAAAACCGAACCAGTCACGCTATATACCATCCAACTTACGGCTGTTTTTTGAAGCCAGGTTCCAACTACAGAAACAGATTGTCCGTAAAAAAATAATTTGAAGTTTTTTGATCTTAACGCTTTAAACATGATTCCTAATATTTTTTACAAAGTTCGGAATTATGATTTCATTAGAAAAATTAATAATTTTACTGATTATAAGTAGTTAAACTAATCAATATGGAAATTTATCAATTACAATATTTTATTAAAACTGCTGAGGTACTTCATTTTACTAAAGCTGCCGAATTGTGTTTTGTAACGCAATCCGGCTTATCGCAACAAATGAAAAAGCTGGAAGAAGAACTCGGAATGCCTTTATTTATAAAGATTGGAAAGAAAGTGCAACTTACCGAAGCCGGATCTGTTTTCCTCATTCACGCCAAACAAATCATCGAAAATGTACAAAGTGGCAAACAGGCAATCGACGATTTGAACGAAATGATTGGCGGTGAATTGCGAATAGGAGTAACCTATATTTTCGGACTTTTGGTATTGCCAATTGTAAACATGTTTGCTAAAACATATCCAAATTTGAGAATTGTTGTAGAATATGGTTCAACAGAACCTCTGGAAACTAAATTATTGAATAACGAATTAGATTTGGTTTTGGTAATTTCATCCAAAGAGATAAAAGAAACCATTCAGAAGATACCGTTATTTACTTCAAATCTGGTTATGGCAGTTTCAAAAACACATCCTTTAGCTGTTTTGGATAAAATTTCGTTTAAAAAAATAGGAGATTATCCGCTCATATTACCCGTAAGAGGATTTAGTTCCAGAGAATTTCTTGATGAATTGTTTTTAAAAAATAACATGAAACCTAAAGTTTCAATTGAATTAAATGCGGTTCATGCCCTTTTACAATTGGTAGAAGAAAGTAATTGGGTTACAATTGTAACCGAGAAAGCACTAAAAGGCTGGGATAATTTAAAAGCAATCGCAATTACCGGAGTTCCCACGCAAAGAGAATCGTTTATGTTAACGATCGAAGGAGCCTATCAAAAAAAAGCAGTAAAACTATTTATGGAAGAATTTAGAAAAAGCATGTAAATAAAAGTTTGCCACGAATTTCCCGAATTTCCACGAATAAATATTAATCTGTTGCTGTTCATAAAAAATTAATGAAAATTAGTGGAATTCGTGGCGAAAAATAAAATTTACCAATACAATCAAAACTCTTCTAAAGTAATGCCTGATTTGTTTTTCTAAGTCAGTTTTTTTTATGTTATTTGCAAACCCAATTTAGAGAGGTGTCCGAGTGGTTGAAGGAGCTAGCCTGGAAAGCTAGTATATGGGTAACTGTATCGTGGGTTCGAATCCCATCCTCTCTGCAAAAAATATTCATTATGAAACCTGTAATTCGTTTTACGGGTTTTTTTATGCTAATTAAAAAAATACAATTGTAAATGAAAAAAGCTGTTTTGTTAGTAATCTTAGTATTAAGTTTAAATATGAATGCCCAAAACGCAAGTGTTGAAAAATCTATTTTTAGTGTACAAACCGGATTTATTGGTTTGTGGATAAACAATGAGAGCAGACTTGCAAATAGTTTAGCCTTAAGAAGCGAGATTGGAATCGAACATGATATTACTGTTGGGGATCAATATGAAGGAGCGGGATTTATTTTTCAGCCGGTTTTGACATTAGAACCTAAATTTTACTACAATTTAAATAAACGTAGTCAAAACGGAAAAAAAATAACGAATAATAGTGGAAATTATGTTTCATTAAAAACAAGTTATCATCCGGATTGGTTTGTGTTGAATTTGGATGATGATATCACTAAAACAGCTGATTTGTCTATTATTCCTACTTGGGGATTTAAACGCCAGATTGGAAATCATTTTACCTATGAAGGAGGCGCAGGTTTTGGTTACAGAATAGTATATCTGAAACCAAATTATTATAATGGGAATTATCATAATGCAGACGGTAACTCTACAAATAGAAATCAATATACACCTTATTTCCATATTAGAATGGGATATACTTTTTAGAAAACAAGCCTTTTGTAAAATTCACAAAAGGCTTTTTTATTTTATACGACCGGAATATAAATATCAAATTTAGCTCCCTGACCAAGTTTGCCGGTTGCTTTAATAATTCCGTTGTGGTTTTCTACAATTTTTTTCACAATCGCCAGACCAATTCCTGTTCCCTTATAATCAGCTTTATTGTTAAGTTGCTGAAACATTTCAAAAACCCGACTTTCAAATTGAGCATCAAATCCAATACCATTATCACTAATTGTAAGATGACAATAATCTGCGGATGACGGAAGGTTTTTTGTTTTAGGTTTAGTATAAATGCTTTTTATAGCAATGCGCGGACTTTCGCCTTTTTTTGAAAACTTTAAAGAATTGCTTAATAAATTATGGACAAGTTGCTCAAACTGTGACGAAATTACATAAGCTTTGCAATCTCCGGAAATTTCGATAATTGCATTTCTTAATTTTATTTCTTCCTTTAAATTGTCTAATACATTAATAATAATCTCATTAAGGCTTACGTTTTCAAATTTCTTTTCTGTTACACTTGTTCTGGAATAATTCAATAAATCATTTATAAGTGCCTGCATATGTGAAGCCGAAACTTCTACACGTTCAAAATAATATTTTCCTTTTTCGGTTAAATTATGATGTTCATCTGTTAATATTCGGTCTGAAAAAACCTGTATTTTCCGTAAAGGTTCCTGAAGATGGTGACTTGAAATATAAGTAAAAGCTTCAAGTTCATTGTTTGCGAGAATTAATTCGGCAGCACGTTTTTCTTTTTCATTGTTCTGAAAAGTAAGTTCAGTGTTTGCGATAAGAAGTTCAGCAGCACGATCTTCTTTTTCATTATTTTGATATTCCAGCTCCATATTAGCGATAACCAGTTCGGCAGCGCGTTTTTCTTTTTCCTTATTCTGAAAAGTCAGTTCTTTATTCGCAATAACAAGTTCTGAGGCTCGATCTTCCTTTTCCTGATTTTGATATGCCAGTTCTGTATTTGCAATCACCAATTCGGCAGCACGTTTTTCTTTTTCATTATTTTGAAAAGTAAGTTCAGCATTTGCTATCAAAAGTTCCGCCGCACGATCTTCTTTTTCATTATTTTGATATTCCAGCTCCATATTAGCGATAACCAATTCGGCAGCGCGTTTTTCTTTTTCTTTATTTTGAAAAGTCAGTTCTTTGTTGGCAATAACAAGTTCAGATGCACGATCTTCCTTTTCCTGATTCTGATATGCAAGTTCTGTATTTGCGATTACCAATTCGGCAGCGCGTTTTTCTTTTTCTTTATTCTGAAAAGTCAGTTCTTTGTTGGCAATAACAAGTTCAGATGCACGATCTTCTTTTTCCTGATTTTGGTACGCCAATTCTGTATTTGCGACAACCAGTTCGGCAGCACGTTTTTCTTTTTCTTTATTTTGAAAGATAAGTTCAGAATTCGCAATACTTAATTCGTCGGCACGTTTTTCTTTTTCCTTGTTTTGAAAAGCAAGTTCGTGATTCGCAATAACAAGTTCAACGGCACGATCTTCTTTCTCCTGATTTTGATACGCCAATTCTGTATTTGCGACAACCAATTCGGCAGCACGTTTTTCTTTTTCTTTATTTTGAAAAATAAGTTCAGAATTTGCAACGCTTAATTCGTCGGCACGTTTTTCTTTTTCCTTGTTTTGAAAAGCAAGTTCGTGATTCGCAATAACAAGTTCAGCGGCACGATCTTCTTTTTCCTGATTTTGATATGCAAGTTCTGTATTTGCAACAACTAATTCGGCAGCACGTTTTTCCTTTTCTTTATTTTGAAAAGCAAGCTCCTTATTAGCAATAATTAGTTCTGCAGCACGTTTTTTTCGGACTTCAATTTGCTCTGCAAGTCTTTTATTAACAAGTAGCAATTCATCGTTATGATTTGCTTTATTCCGTTCAGGAAAAGTATTTGAATCAAGCGGAATAATCTTTTTTTCACTCATGTTTTCGCACGCATTTATCCAAATATAAACTAACTGAATCGAATGTCTAAATTTTAAATATAATAACTGAATTTATAATTATAAAATAACGGAAATGCTCAAAGTTTAATAACAAATTAATTAAGTTTTTTCTTATATTTTATTTTGGTTTTAAATAAAGAAAACCCTTTGTGATAAAATTTACACAAAGGGTTTATTATTTTTTTAGATTGAAATTATAACTAAATTTTAATCTCAAACAAACTAAAAGAACCTTCTTTGTAATGTTCCGGTAATTCGCTTGTCCACTCAATAGTGCTGATTCCTTTATAGTCAAAACCACAACTTGTATAGTATTTGTTTATTCTTTCGTTTCCGCTATGTGTATCAAGTCTAATGTATTCTTTACCATTTTCTTTGGCGTAAGTTTTAGCCCATTCAACGATTTTTTTGACATAGGATTGTCCTCGAAATTTTGGATTTGTAGCAATTCTATGAAGATATATCGACGGGTCTTTACTTGCTTCTTTCCAGATAATTAAATCATCAAAAGTAAGTACAAAGGTGCACGCAACTTCATTTCCTTCTTTGATTATAAAATGACGGTTTTCTGCGATTTCTTTTTCTATAAGTTCTCTTTCAAAACCTCTCCAGCTTTTGTTATTGACTGTTTTTTGATAAGATGTAGCTTCGTTATAAATATCGAAAACAGCATCGATATCCTCATTTGTAGTTTTAAAAAATTCCATTATTGGGTTGTATTCTGTAGATTAATCAATTATGTAAAGATAAATTTTCATTGGCTTAAAGTCATAAAAATTCTTGGTTTTAACTTTTTTTATCAGAATCTAACCAAACTACATTTTGTTCAGATTCGTGATTTTGACCAATAATATCGCGATACAATTCTGGTCTTCTTGCTTTTATGTAGCGATTTCCTCCAGCCTGAATATTTTTTTCGGGATTAATTATTGCTGTTGCAAAAGAGTCGTCGAAAGAACGGCATTCGGCTATAATATCTCCAAAAGGATCAACAATCATAGAACAGCCATTTTTTAATTGATCATCATCCATACCAATTGGGTTTGAAAATATCGCATAAATTGCATTATCATAAGCTCTTGCGGGCAACCATTTCATAAGCCAGTCGCGGCCTTTCATTCCGTCAAATTCCAGTCGTAAAGAAGTTGGGTCAGTTTCGCGGTTTTCCCAAAGTTGAGGCGCAACAAAACCAGCCCCAGGTCGGGTCGAAGGCGTACACATTGTTACATGTGGCATGAAAATAATATCAGCTCCCAAAAGTTTTGTAGCTCTGACATTTTCAATAATATTATTGTCGTAGCAAATTAAAATTCCGCATTTCCAGCCTTTGATTTCAAAAAGACAATAGCGATCTCCAGGCGTTAAATATGGATTTATAAACGGATGAAGCTTTCTGTATTTTGCAACCAATCCATTTTTGTCTACACAAACATAAGCTTTAAATAAATTATCATTTTCATCTTTTTCAAAAAGACCTGCTAATATGATAATATCATTGGTTTTAGCAATTTCAATAAGTTTTAAAATGCTTTTTCCTGTCGGAATTATTTCTGCTAAATCTAACATTTGTTCTTTCGATAAATTTCTGGCAAATGTATATCCGATAGTTGAACATTCATGAAACGAAATTACGTCGCAGCCTTCGCTTGATGCTTTTTGCGAAAGCTTTTCTATTACAGATAAATTATAGATTTTATCGCCACTTTTATTTTCGAACTGAGAAGTGGCTATTTTTAGATTTTTCATATTTTAAGCTATTAATTTAGGTCAAAAATAGCGTTCGAAATATTCTATAAATTGTATAAAACCGACATTTTAAAATGTATCAGGAAATGTTTTGATCAAATTATTGGCCAATTTTCCTGTACTGTATAAATATTCTCTTGGAGATATTCCGGTATGTTTCCTGAATTCTTTTATCAAATGAGATTGATCTGAAAATCCTGCATCATATGAAATTGTGGTCAAATTAGTTTCATCAGATTTATCTTTTAATAATTTTAGAAAATAATGCAGCCTTATAACGTTGCCAAATTTCTTCGGATTTAATCCGATGCATTCTTTAAATTTTCGCTCAAGATGCCTTTCAGTGTAGCCGGTATATTCAACCAGTTGTTTTACAGAGAAAAGTCCTTTATTCGCAATAATAAAATCCAGCGAACTGTTTATTAATAACTGATTTGGAATCGATTTTTCGTTTACAATCTTTCTAAAGAAATGATTCAATACTTCAATTTTCCCGTAATTATTATTTTCAGATAATTGTTCCTGAAGCAAAATGCCTTTCTGACCAAATATTTCATCAATATTAATAATAGAATCCTGAAATTCATTGGCGGGAATTCCTAATAGTTGGTGTATTCCATTTGGCTGAAAAACAACAATTACTAAAGCAATTTCATTATCAGAATAAATGTCTTTGAAGCCATTAAGTTGTCCGTATAAAAACGAACTTGGTAAATAATTTTTTACTTTATAATCGTTGATATCTGAAATAAGTTTACTTTTTAAAGAAAATACAACGCCGGTATTACCATCAGAAAATAACCGAAGTTTCTGGATATCAGTTGCCGCATTATCTAAAAAAAGATAATGTTTAATGTAAGATGATAATTCCTTTGGTGGTGAAACTTGCATGATTTAATTCCTTATTTCTATAAAATCTTAATCCTGTATAGCAATTTTTACTTTTGGTAAAATACGATCTGTAAACAAAGTATAAGCTGCTGCCGATGGATGCAAACCATCACCTGCGACTAAACCCGGATTTTCAATTCCTTTTTGTGTAATATCAGTAATTGAAACAAAAACTACTCCATTTGCTTTGCAATAATTTTCGGCAAACATATTATATTGGCTAATTTCGGTTGAAATTCTTGTTCCCTGACCCTGCATTTGAATTGTTCCAAAAGGCGTATAAGCATAATCTGGAATTGAAATAACGATTACATTTTTTTTGTCGCCTTTTGCCAGAGTAATTGCTTTGTTTACTAATTGTGGAAACTCATTTTCATAAATAGAAAAATCCTTTCCCTGATATTGATTGTTTACGCCAATTAAAAGGGTAACTAAATCATAGTTAGCATCTAAATTCTGATTATTTATTGCCGAAATTAAATTAGTCGTTGTCCATCCTGTAGTTGCAATTACTTTTAATGAAAAGCTAGTTTGAGGATAAATTGCTTTTAGACTTGCTTTTAATTGTTCAGGATAACGACACGTTTCGCACACGCTTTGACCTATTGTATAACTATCTCCTAAAGCTAAATAATTGATGGTTTTTGAAATCGTGTTAGTAGGAACTTGTGTTACAGGAGGAATAATGGGATCTGGAGTAACCGCACTTTCTGACTTTGTTTCATCAGAGCTGCAACTCAAAAGGAATATGGAAAGAATAACAATAACTATTTGTTTGAAATGTGGGTTCATAATTTAAGTAAATTAAGTTTCGGTTCATTCTAAACAAATAGTTACGTTAAATAACTTATTTCGGTTTTTATACCATTTCTGTTTTCATTAGAATTTGTTCTTCAATGGCATTCCAAAGTCCGATTCGTTTTTCTAATGCAAGAATAGAAATTTCTTCAACTTCTTTCCATTTTTGCGCATCATCTTCACATAAATCAGTGATCATTTGCATTGCCATTGGGCCATGTTCATCAGCATCTAATTCAATATGTCTTTCAAAATAATAAAGTAATTTGCGTAAATCTGTATCAGGAAGATTTTTTTGAAAGTTTTTCAAAATCGCAGTGAACATGCTCGGAATCAAATCTTCTCTTCCAAAAGTAAATGCTGCGGCAATTTCATGAGGTTTCCCTTGTTCGATTACTCTAAAAGTAAAATCTAAAAAGCCTTTTATATCTGCGTGTAATGAACTTTGTTTTATAGCAACAAAAATATTATGAAGTGAATTTACTTCAGATAAAAAATTGTTGATTCCGTTTGTATCAGCACCACAATCTTCCATTGCTTCAAGATACATTTCATAATGACTTTGTCTTCTTCCGTCAATAGTTAAATCTGTTTCTTCGGCAAGAACAATTTCGTTGATTAAGTATCTTGTTTCAGGATTTTTAGTGGCAAACCAAGGTGTTGTTGTACAAGTAAGTTTGGCTTGTAAAGCTTTTAATAATGACATAAAATCCCAAACTGCAAAAACATGACTTTCTAAAAAACGATGCAAATCATCAATGCTTTGTATTTTATTATATAAGGAATGTTGTAAAAGTTGATCTTTTTGAGGTTGAATGCTATTGTGTATAGTTTCAATATTCATTTGCGTAATTTTTTTGCAAAGATAAAAAGCTTCTTGATAACAAGAAGCTTTTCATATTGAATTTGTATATATTTTAATAGTTGTTTGTTATTTAAATGCTGCAATTCCAGTTACATCCATTCCGGTAATCAGTAAATGTATGTCATGAGTTCCTTCATAAGTTATAACACTTTCAAGATTCATCATGTGTCGCATAATCGAATATTCGCCTGTAATCCCCATTCCGCCTAACATTTGTCTGGCTTCACGTGCGATATGAATTGCCATATCAACATTATTACGTTTTGCCATTGAAATTTGAGCCGTTGTTGCTTTTCCTTCGTTACGCAAAACTCCTAAACGCCAGGTTAATAATTGTGCTTTTGTGATTTCGGTGATCATTTCTGCCAGTTTTTTCTGTTGTAATTGAGTTCCTCCAATTGGTTTCCCAAACTGAATTCTTTCTTTAGCATATCTTAAAGCCGTATCATAACAATCCATCGCTGCACCAATTGCTCCCCATGCAATTCCGTAACGAGCAGAATCTAAACAGCCAAGTGGCGCTCCCAAACCTGATTTGTTAGGTAAAAGATTTTCTTTAGGCACTTTTACATTGTCAAATATCAATTCTCCGGTTGATGATGCACGAAGCGACCATTTATTATGAGTTTCAGGAGTTGTAAAACCTTCCATGCCGCGTTCTACAATTAATCCGTGAATTCTTCCTGATTCATCCTTTGCCCAAACAACAGCAATATCTGCAAAAGGCGCATTTGAAATCCACATTTTAGCACCATTTAAAAGATAGTGATCTCCTTTGTCTTTAAAATTGGTAATCATACTTCCCGGGTCAGAACCGTGATCTGGTTCGGTTAAACCGAAACATCCCATGAATTCTCCCGTTGCTAATTTTGGTAAATATTTCATTCGTTGTTCTTCGTTTCCGTATTTCCATATAGGATACATTACTAAGGAAGACTGAACAGATGAAGTTGATCTTACGCCAGAATCTCCGCGTTCGATTTCCTGCATAATTAAACCGTATGAAATTTGGTCTAAACCGGCACCTCCATATTCAACAGGAATATATGGTCCGAAACCACCAATTTCTCCAAGTCCTTTAATAATTTGTTTAGGAAATTCTGCTTTTTGGGCATATTCTTCTATAATAGGAGAAACTTCTCTTTTTACCCACGCACGTGCAGATTCGCGAACTAATTTGTGTTCGTCTGTCAATAAATCGTCTAGGTTATAGTAATCTGGAGCTTGAAATAGGTCTGGTTTCATTTTTGATAGTTTTACAAAACAAATTTACGGAATAAAAATATAACAAAACAATGTTAAAATGTTATATTTTGATAAGCACGAAAGAAGAAAAATAGTATAAATGCAAATTTATTTTAGTTTATTGAAAATTTATAAGCTATTTTTGAGATTCCAAAAACAAAATGAATGAGGCTGATCATCTCTTTTTTACTCTTTTTTATTCTGAATAATGCATTTGCTCAACAAAAAAGTGCCTTAACAGAGCAAGAGTATTTAATATTACAAGATAAGATTCGATTAAATATTAATGTAAATGTTGATAGTGCTTTTGTATATGCTAATAAAATGGCAAATTCCAATAATTATAAACATTTGGCTTTTTCAAACGGAGCGTTGTCTTATCTATTTCAGTTAAGAGGAAAGACTGTTCAATCAAAAGAAAAATATAAATTGGCGCTTGATTATCTGGATAAAATGCCAGATTCCAGAGATAAAATACAGCTTAAAACTTATTTGTATAATTATGCTGGATTGAGTGAATGGAAACGAAGTGATTTTAGTAAAGCTTTAGAAAATTATCAGGAAGGAATGAAGCTTTCTGCACAAATTGGAGATGTTATTCAAATCGTAAAATTTAAAAATAATATAGCTTCAATAAATAATGCTGTTGGTAATTATCGATTAGCTATTAAAAATTTAAGACAAATTAATGATTTTGTTGATAAAAATGAAAGTTTTTATACAAGAGAACAATTTTTAAATACTAAGAGTAACATCAACTTAAGTTTAGCGGGTTCGTATGAGAATTATTACGCAAAAAACTTGACCAAAAAAATCCTGCTGGATTCTTCAGAATATTTCTATAAACGAACAATTAGTTATTCTAAAAATTTTACAGATAATAAAATAGTTGCCAAATTAAGTCTTGGTAATATCTATAGCTGGAAAAAAGATTATGTCAACGCTGAAAAAACATATTATGATATTATATTTTTAGCGAATCAAAATAATATGCAAGACATGTTATCTTCTGCAAATTACAATTTAGGAGATGTATATTATGCCACAAAAAAATATGATAAAGCCTTAGTTTTTTTTAAAAAATCTGACTCAATTGGTGCTATAACAAAAACGAATGGAGTAGATTATTTGAAGTCAAATTACTATCAGGCAAAGATTTACAATATTCTTAAAGAACCTGATTTAGCGTATAAGCATTCTAAAATTTATTTGGATAATTATGAAAAATCCGAAACAAAATTAAATGACCAAATTTTAGAAGTAAATTACAAACTGGGTGTAGGTGATTTAACTGAGGAGATGGTTTCTATTCAGGAAAAATATAAATATGAGGTTTTTTTGAATAAAGCCCTGAAAGTTTTTTACGTTGTTTTATTTGTTGCAATTGTCTTTTTGTTAATTAAAAACATTCGGGATAAAAACAAAGCGCATAAAAAAATGAACACTCTAATTGAAGAATTCAAAGCCAATCTGGAGAAGAAAAGTCAAATAGAACCACAAGAAGTTTTGATTGAGGCAGAAGAACAGGAAGAAATTCAGCTTAAAAAAGAAAATGTCAACTTAAGTATCGATGAGGCTAAAGAGAATAAAATAGTCGAAAAATTACTTGCCCTTGAAAGTAAACACGAATATTTACATGCTGATTTTACGTTATCGTATGTGGCTAAAAAAATAAAAACAAATACTACTTATTTATCTTATGTTGTGAATAAACGATTTGGTAAATCATTTGGAGAATACTCTAATGAGCTTAAGATTAATTATGTGATTAATGAAATGATTACCAATCATATGTATCGCAAATATTCTACTCAGGCTATTGCAGAAAGTGTTGGATTTAAAAATGCGGTATCTTTTGCTAAATCATTTCGCAAAAGAACTGGAGTATCTCCAGCTCAATTTGCGAATAATATTTAAATTAAAAAAAGCAACTTTTAATCAATTAGTGATCTCCAGCTCCTTTTCCATCTCTTATCGTTGGATCTACTTGAGGTTGATCACCATCGCCTCCGCGAACTGTTTTTTGTTGAGTTTTAGATAATGTTTCAGCCCCAAAATCTTCTAATTTAATTTTATAATTTTTCATGTTTTATATTTTATAGTTTAACTAAGTCCTTTATCTTCCCCAATAGTTGGCTCTGTGTCAACTCTACTAACTTTTTTTCTTGATCTTTTTATAACTTTTTCAGTTTCAAAATCGCTGACGGTTAATTTATTATTTGAAAGTACACGCTTAATACTTGAAAATCTCCAGTGATTTAATATGGTTTTTTGACCAGTTTTCAGATTGTTTTATGAAACTTTTCAAGTTTTGAAACATGATTTTTACCAGTGAAAGTACTTAAGGGTGAGTAGCACCTTTACCAGTTTGGTTACTTGGGTCAACAGGATCGTCACCTCCTTGAACTGTTTTTTGTTGATTTCTTGATAATTTTTCAGCTTCAAAATTCTCGAATTTTAATGTCGTATTTTTCATGTTTTTACAAATTAGGTTTATTGATTTATCAAAACTAGACAAAAAGCAAAACCCTTAATCGAGATTATGGTTTTGAGTACTTTGATCAATGAAAATATCACTTAATTAGCTGTAAAACAATTGTTTGTGTTTTTATTCAGACTGATATAATTTATAAATTGTATGTAGTATAATTAATAAATTGTATGCTTAGAGCACTTTTTTATCAATAAAAACACCAATATTTGCATTGTAATTATGATTTTAAAGATCCGAAAAGATGTTAAAACTTGTCCAAAAATTTCTACAAATAAATAGGTACTCGGAAATTAAAAATGAGTTTAAAGATTTGTTTCTTTCTCATCCTAATTATCCAAGCTTATTTGCGATAACAGATTCTTTGGATTTGCTTTCTGTAGAGAATGCAGCGGTAAGAGTTTCGAAAGAACAAATAGTAGATTTGCCTTCGAACTTTTTAGCATATTTTAAAGAGGAACTTATATTAGTAGAAAAGGCAAAAAATTTTGTTCGTATTAATACAATAAAAAAGGGAAGTGTAAAAATGCCCTATGAAAAGTTTCTTTTGGATTGGAATGGAGTAATAGTTGCAATAGAACCTAATAATGTAATTGCAAGAGATAATTTAAAAGTTGAGTTCAGCTGGTTAAAATATACTTTGCCGCTTTTATTATTAGTTGGATTATCTTTTTTTTATAATAGTTATAACCTATTTAGTGTTGTTTTTTTAGCAACATCAATTTTAGGATTTTTAGTAAGTGTTTTTATTGTTCAGGAAAAACTAGGTTTTAAAAATAGTATTATTTCAAGATTTTGTAATCTAAGTTCAAATTCTTCTTGCAGTTCTGTAATAAACGGTAAAGAAGTAATAGGAGATAAATGGATAAATTTTTCAGATTTACCACTTATTTTCTTTGGATCAAGTTTGATAGGTATTTTAATTCAGCCTTTAGAGTCGGCAATTTTTGTTGGGTTTTTAAGTTTATTGGCAATACCGGTAATTGTATCTTCAATTTGGATTCAAAAATTTGAAGTTCAAAAATGGTGTGTAATGTGTTTGGCTGTTTCGGCTTTGATTTTTGCACAAAGTGTCATTTGGTTTGCATCAGATTTGTTTACGTTGAGTTTTAGTTTTGAGAATGTTTTTCCATTCTTATTATCTGTAGTTCTTCTGATCCCGATTTGGTCCATTTTAAAAACAATGATAAAAACTATTTTAGGAAACGAGAATTCTTTGAAAGAGATGAAAAAGTTTAAAAGAAACTACTCTTTATTGAATTTCTTATCTAAAAAAGTTCCTTACACAAGTGGATTCGAAGATTTAAGAGGTTTGAATTTTGGAAACAGAAATGCAGCAGTAAAGCTTTCTATAATTATAAGTCCGAGTTGTGATCATTGCCATAAAACATTTCAGGAAGCATTTGATCTGGTATTAAGATTTCCGGATAAGATTTTTTTAAACGTTTTATTCAATGTTAATCCTGAAAATGCAGAGAATCCTTATAAAGCAGTTGTCGAAAGACTTTTAACTATAAATAGAGCAACACCGGGAAAGACAGTTGAAGCGATATCTGACTGGCATATTAAAAAAATAGGCCTCAAAAAATGGTTAAAAAAATGGCATGTTGATTCAGTAAATATGATGATCAATCAGGAAATACAAAAGCAATATGAATGGTGTTCTAAAAATAATTTTAATTACACACCGGTTAAAATTGTAAACGAAAGATTGTTTCCTATAGAATATGAATTAAGTGAATTAAAATATTTTCTTAACGATTATATAGAAGAAAAAGAGACCGAAGTTCTTGAAAAAACAGCATAGCTTCAGGAAATAAGATTGAGTAAGCAGTGGTGTTGTTTGGGAAAAAGATTAGATGAAGCAGAAAAAAATATCAAAAACTAATTATCATGATAAAAAACATTTTAAACCTTGAAGGAGCTCATTTGTTAAGTTCACATGAGCAAAAAGTTATACAAGGAGGACAGCCAATTCCACCATCTAACTGTCATTGCTTTTGTGTTAGAGGAAACGTGTCCAGTAGTGCATCTTGTTTTACATATTGCCCTGACGGATCAATTCCCGGTTTGAGCGAAGGAAGTACAGGAAATTGTAAGTTTCCTTTTGAATAATATTCTGGATTTTTAAAATAACTTAAAACAAAGAATCATGTTAGAAAAAATTTTAAACTTAAAAGGAGCAGAAGCACTAGGAGTAAGTGAACAAAAAAGCATTAAAGGAGGAAGTGTCCCACCTGATGGAGAATGTGGGGAGTTTGTGGTGTTCTCTGCTAGTGAGGCTCAATGTCTGGCGTATCCACGTAATTTACGACCTGTTTACATAGGATCAAATCAATGTTCGATATTAATGGCTCCGTGTTAACTATTGAAATGTTATAAGCATTATTTGATTTTGAATAACAATATTTATAAAATGTTAAAAAATATTTTGAGTTTAGAAGATGCACAGCATATTAGCAAAAATGAGCAAAAAACAATAAAGGGAGGAATTCCTGAATGTTGGATACATGCAATAGAAGCTGGTTGTGTTTTAATACCCGTAGGCGGAACCTGTCCTGTAAATACATTATCAGGTATTTGTGATACAAGTCGCCTTTGTTGTTAATTTTTAACCGTTTTAATAGAAGTACAAAATAGCCTTTTTTAGAATTTAGTCATGTTTTTTTTAATTTGTAGGCGCTCGATCGTGGAACATTGAGCAAATTTCCCAACATTGATGATTGGTGTAGGGATTCTTAGGAAATTGGTCACTGAGTTGATTTTAATTGGTTAGGGTTAACCAGTGCCATGTCCTACAGAAATTGTATTTCTAATAAATATGGTCTTTAAATACCTGACAGAGAAGATAATAATCTTCTCTGTTTTTTTATGTCATATCATGAAATTTAATCTTAAATTGCTCTGGAAAAAAAATATAAGTTGAAAAAATTCACCAATTATAAACAAGCTGACTATAAAGATTGTGGACCAACGTGTTTAAAAATAATTGCTAAGCATTACGGCAAAACAATCCAGATTCAGGAGTTGCGAGACATTAGTGAAACAACTCGTGAAGGAAGTAATTTGCTTTTTTTAAGCGATGCTGCAGAAAAAATTGGTTTCAGGACTTTAGGAGTGAAATTAAATCTTGAAAGATTAAACGAAGCGCCTTTACCTTGTGTTTTACATTGGAATAAAAATCATTACGTCGTACTTTATAAGATTAAAAGGGGAACGTATTATATATCTGATCCGGCTTTTGGTTTAATTGAATATAATAAACAAGATTTTCTTAAATTCTGGATAGGCAATAATGCCGATGATGCAACTCAGGAAGGAATCGCCTTATTGATGGAAGCTTCGCCAAAGTTTTTTCAGTCTGAATTTGACAAAGAAGAAAATAAAGGATTAGGCTTTAAATTGTTATCGCAATATGTATTGCGGTATAAATCATTTTTAACACAACTTAGTATAGGTTTATTAGCAAGCAGTTTGATTCAGCTAATTTTCCCCTTTTTAACTCAAAGTATTGTTGACGTTGGAATACAAAACCAAAATATTCATTTTATTTATCTCATTCTTTTTGCCCAGTTATTTCTTTTTGCCGGAAGAATAGGCTTAGAACTCATAAGAAGCTGGATATTATTGCATCTTTCGACAAGAATAAATATTTCGCTCATTTCTGATTTCTTCATTAAGTTAATGAATCTTCCCATTTCGTTTTTTGATGTGAGAATGACGGGAGATATCATGCAGCGCATAAATGATCATCGCAGAATCGAAAAAATCCTGACAACATCATCATTAAATGTGCTGTTTTCTGTAATTAATATGTTTGTTATGGGAGGAGTTTTGGCCTATTTCAACCTGCAGATATTTTTTGTGTTTTTTGCCGGAAGCATACTTTATTTTGGATGGATTACTTTATTTTTAAAAAGAAGAGAAGTTCTGGATTATAAGCGTTTTGCCGAGGTTTCTCAGGAACAAAGCAAAGTAATGGAACTTATTAACGGAATGCAGGAAATTAAACTTCATAATGCCGAAAAACAAAAACGTTGGGGTTGGGAATATGTTCAGGCAAGATTATTTAGGGTTTCTATAAAAGGATTGGTTTTAGAGCAAACACAAACAATTGGTTCTTCTGTAATCAATGAGTTGAAAAATATTTTTATCATATTTCTTTCTGCAAAATTAGTAATTGATGGTTCTATAACGTTAGGAATGATGCTGGCGATAAGTTCAATTGTAGGGAGTTTAAATGGGCCAATTACGCAACTTATAGAATTTGTGAGAGAACTTCAGGATGCTAAAATTTCATTAGCGAGATTGTCCGAAATTCATGAAAAGGAAGATGAAACCCAGCAGGAAGAACATCAAACTAGTGATGTGCCGTATGATTGTGATATTGATATAAAAAATCTTTCATATCGATATTTGGGATCTGATATTCCTGTATTGGATAATTTAAGCCTAAATATTCCAGCTAATAAAGTAACGGCAATTGTAGGTGTCAGCGGAAGCGGAAAAACGACTTTAATGAAGTTGTTGCTTAAATTTTATGAACCTGAAAAGGGAGAAATCAACATTGGTAATGCGCAACTAAGGAATATTTCACAAAAAGCCTGGCGAGCAAATATTGGAGCAGTAATGCAGGAGGGTTTTATTTTTAGTGATACTATTGCCAATAATATTGCAATTGGCGTGGATAAAGTGGATAAGGAACGATTGGTTTATGCTGCTGACGTAGCCAATATTAAAGAATATGTTAGCGGTTTGCCACTTGGTTATAACACTAAAATTGGTGCAGAAGGAACAGGAATGAGCACCGGACAAAAACAGCGTTTGTTAATTGCCAGAGCAGTTTATAAAAACCCTGAGATATTATTTTTTGATGAAGCAACATCAGCTTTGGATGCTAATAATGAGAAAGAAATTATGCAGAAACTTGATATTTTTTTTAAAAACAAGACAGTTATTGTTATTGCACATAGATTAAGCACAGTAATGAATGCGGATCAAATCGTTGTTTTAGACAAAGGAAAAATCATCGAAATAGGAAATCATTCGGCTTTAGTCGAGCAAAAAGGGAATTATTTTGAGCTGGTTAAAAATCAATTACAATTAGGAAATTAAATCATGGCTGAAGATACTACATTCGAACTCAGAAGTGAAGAAGTCCAGGACATTCTGACTAAAGTACCGCATTGGATGATCCGTTGGGGAACAGTTTTAATATTCGTAATTATTTTTATGCTGTTTTTCGTTTCCTGGTTTATCAAATATCCGGATGTTGTAAATACCGAAATTGTAATTACCACTAATATTCCGCCAGAGAAAATAGTTTCAAAATCTTCCGGGCGAATTGAAGCTATTTTGGTAAAAGATAAATCGATCGTGTCAAAAAATACTACACTTGCTATTATCGAAAACACAGCAAATTACAAAGACGTTTTTTCATTGAAAAAAATAGTTGATGAATATAATATTAATAATCCAAAGAAAGCTTTCCCGTTTGCTTTGCTGAAAAATGCACAATTAGGTGAAATAGAAAGTGCTTTTGCTGTTTTTCAAAAAGATTATCAGGCAGAACAATTGAATAAAAATCTTCAGCCGTTTGAAGTAGAAAACAGGGCGCAGGTTTCAGAAAAAATTCAAATCAAGGAAAGACTGGAAATTCTGCAACAGCAAAAAGTAATTAACGAAAGCGAATTACAACTTCAAAAAAATGAAATTGCCCGTTTTGAAACGTTATTCAATAAAGGAATTATTTCGGCTCAGGAAATGGAGGCTAAAAAATTAGGATATCTTCAGGCTCAAAAAAGCTATAAAAGCCTTTTAACGTCTATTTCGCAATTAAGGTCGTCTTTAATTGATAATTCAAAATTGAGTCAGAATTCACAAATAAGCGGCACTAAGGAAGAAGTTACATTAGGAAGAAACATGGCGCAATCTTTTTATCAGCTTAAAAAAGTGATAAAAGATTGGGAACTTGCTTATGCGTTGAAATCATCCGTTAGCGGAGTAGTTACTTTTTTGCAGGTCTGGACTGAGAATCAAACCATAAATGTGGGTGATAATGTTTTTTCAATTATTCCGGACACTAAAAATGGATTTGTCGGAAAAGTAAAAGCACCAGCGTTAAATTCCGGAAAAATAAAAGTCGGACAAACGGTAAATATAAGATTGGCGAATTTTCCGGATCGTGAGTTTGGTGTATTAAAAGGTAAGATTCGTAATATTTCTTTGGTTCCTGATAAAGACGGAAATTTATTATTGGATGTCGCCCTTCCAAACGGATTAATGACTTCTTATAAAAAACAAATCGTATTTCAGCAGGAAATGAAAGGAAGCGCTGAAATCGTAACCGAAGATTTACGTTTGATCGAACGTATTTTATATCAGTTCAAAAGTATTTTTGAGCAAGTTTAGAATTAACCAAAAACCATTTAAATAACCCAAAACTATTTTTTATATAATGAAAAAAGCTTTACTTATTATTCTTGTTTTATTATTTCAAATTGCATTTTCAAAGCCAATAACTGAAATTCAGAAGTTAGCGGCAACTAATAAAATATGGGGATTTCTAAAATATTATCACCCAAATGTGGCTGACGGGAGCAAAAACTGGGATGAAGAATTGTTTAAGATTTTACCAAAAGTAGAGGAAGCAAAATCAGCCGAAGAATTTTCATTAATAATCGAAAACTGGATTAGTTCTTTAGGAGAAGTAAAAGGATATAAAGTTGTTAAACCTGTTTCTAAAATCAATTATTTTGACAAGAACTTCGATTTATCCTGGTTGTCAAAAAATGAAGTGTTTTCTAAATCACTTTCAAAAAAATTAAAATTTATTGAAGAAAATAGAATTCAGACCAAACAGTATTATGTTAATTATGAATTGGGCAGTGGATCTGTGCCTTTGCAATTTACTAATGAAATTAAATATCCGGATTTTAAATGGACAGATAAAAATCTTCGTCTTCTGGCATTTTTCAGATATTGGAATTATATAGAATATTTCTTTCCCTATAAATATCAAATGGATCAAAAATGGGATAAAACCTTGGTGGAATTCCTACCAAGAATTATCGCTCCGGAGTCAGAAAAAGATTTTGTGTTAGCAATGCGTGAAATTTCTATAAAACTAAATGATACACATGCTTCAACTCAAATGTCTCAATTATTTGATTATTTCGGAGACAAATTTATTCCGTTTGATGTTAAAATAATTGATGAAAAAGCTGTAGTTATTGGTTTAAAAAATGACTCTTTGGCGAAGGTCAGTGATGTAAAAATTGGTGATGTTATTACAAAAGTGGAAGGAAAAACAATTGCTGAAATTATAAAAGAAAACAGAAAGTATGTTGAAGGATCAAATGAACCTTCAGTTTTGAAAAATGCATACTGGATTATTTTTAATGGAAAAACAGCATTAGTTGAAATTGAATTTATAAGAGATGGTAAAACAGCTGTAAAATCAATTAATAGATATAAATATCAAGATTTGAAAATTGAATATCCTAAAAAAGAAAAATGGAACATTTTAGAAGGGAATATTGGGTATGTTAATTTTGATGCCTTAGATGTTGAAGATGTTCCTAATTTAATAAATCAACTTAAAAATACAAAAGCCATTATTTTTGATGACAGAAGAAAACCTCATGATGTAATGTATGCGCTGGCAGACTGGCTTAATCCGAAATCGACAGAATATGCAAAATATATTGATCCGGACATCACTTTTCCCGGAAGATATATTTGGAGATCAGGAACTGAAAATTTGGGAAAAATTAATCCTGATTATTATAAAGGAAATGTTATTGTTTTAGTTGATGAAAATGCGGTAAGCCATGCAGAACATGCGGCTATGGCTTTGCAAACGGTTCCAGCTACAATTGTAATAGGAAGCCAGACCGGAGGTGCAGATGGAGGAAACTATAAATTTTCGATCATAAAAGGATTATCTTCTTCATTTACCTGTTATGGCGTTTTTTATCCTAATAAAAAAGAAATTCAACGTATTGGGATTGTTCCTGATATTGAAGTAAAGCCAACGATTTTAGGTATTCAGCAAGGAAAAGATGAGGTTTTAGATCGTGCTGTTCTTTTTGCAAAAAGCGGAAAATAGGAAAGTTTAATCTTTGTCAGAGTTCAAACTCTGGCAAGATTTTTACATCTTCAAATAAAAATCCTTTGTCAGCTCAATATATTCAGGCGTATAGACATGTCTGCCGATTTCGATTGTTAACTCATCCATTTCAATTTCTGAAGTTTCATTTCGGCTAAAAGCTAATAAACTGCGTTTTATTGCTGAGGTTGGAGTTCCTTTTACGCGAGTAATTTTCAAGGGATATAATTCGGATTCTTTTGCTAATGCGATAAAATTTTCTTCTTCCTTGAATGGAAGAATAATAGCAAATATTCCATTTTCAGAAAGTAACAGATCAGCTGCTTCGACTAATTCTTCAAAAGGCATTGCATCTTGAAAACGTGCTAAATCACGCTGTTCATTTTCGGTTTTATAATCTTCAGAATAAAAAGGAGGGTTTGAAACAATTAGGTCATATTCATCTTCCGGCTCTTCAATAAATTCATCTAATCCTGCGTGAAAACAAAAGAGCCGATCTCCCCAAGGAGAATTTTCAAAATTATCAACTGCTTGTTCATAAGCTTCTTCGTCAATTTCAAGAGCATCAATTTGTTCAGCATAAGTTCGCTGAGCCAGCATCAAAGCTATAATTCCAGTTCCTGCACCAATATCCAATACACTAAACGGATTATGATTTACAGGAGCCCAAGCACCTAATAAAACGCCGTCAGTTCCTACTTTCATAGCAGTTTTATCTTGTGCAACTGAAAATTGTTTAAATGTAAACATAGAGATTAAATTCCAATTTTTTTAAATTCCAAATTCCAACACGAAAAATAAAATTCCAACAAAGAAATTCCAAATTCCAAATGTAAAACGGAGTAATTTTGATTTGCAAAAGTAAGATTAAAATCTTAATATTTATTTTGAAGTTTTGTTGATTATCGCTGATAAAATTTTTCGTAATTCTTCTATTTCGAATAATAAAGGATCTGAAAGTATTTTATGATCAGGATTTAATTCGTGAAGTAATCTCAGCCAATATTTGGATTCTTTAGCTTCTTTTCTGGAAATTTTGAGTCTAAATATTAAATCTTTATCTCCAAGCTTTTCATTCGCTTCAATATAATTAGCGCCAACTGAGCCTGAAGATCTTACTAATTGTTTTCCATCTTCAATATTGGATGTAGTTTTTGCTAATGATCTGATATAAATTCTACATTCTTTTGCAAACAGGAAAGTCCTTTCCTCTAAATCATAAGGTTTGGTCATGATAAAATTTCATTTTTTAAATTCCAATAAGTGGAGTTCAAAAATAGGAATTTATTTTTAAGTAAGATTTTTCTTTCTAATTATTTTTTACTAAAAAGATCATGCATAAAATTGAAGTTCAATTCTATTATAGGATTTGGAATTTTCTTTTTTTGAATTTCTCTAATTTGGTTGGAAATTGGAATTCCTTCTGTTAGATTGGAATTTGGAATTTAAAATATTGGAATTTTAAAACTAAAGGTACATCTCAACAAGTCCTTCAGGTAAGTTCATGATCACTTTTTTGTTCTCGCGATCAATTTTTACAAGGAAATGATCGATCATTGGGATCAGCATTTCGACTTCACCATTTAAAACTTCAAAAAGTGGCTGTGCAGTTGTATCGTTTACAGCAGCAATTTTTCCAAAAACGCCTAAACGCTGGTCCTCGATTTCAAAACCGATTACTTCATGGAAATAAAATTTGTTACCTGTAAGTTTTGGCAACATATTTAAAGGAAGATAAATAGCGTTACCCATAATGGCGTCTGCATCTTCTTCGGTGTTCATGTCTTCAAAACGAATTCTAAGAAAATCGTTTTTGTGCAAAGAACTTTTTTCAATAAAAAAAGGAACCAGGTGTTTGTTGCATTCAACAAACACTGATTCCAGATTTTCGTATAACTCAGGTTCATCCGTGTCTAAATAAGCCAGGACTTCACCTTTGAAACTAAATTTTTTAGCGATCTTACCTAAATAAAAACATTCTTCTTTACGCATTCCCGCTAAATATAATTATGCTTCAGTTGTTTCGTTATTTTCTTCAGCAGCAGGAGCTTCTTCAGTTGATTCTTCAACTTCAGCAACTTCTTCTTCAACTGCAGGATTTGCAGCAGCGATAGCATCAGCTTCAGCTTGAGCTGCAGCAGCTAAACGTTTAGCATTAACTTCTTGTTCTGCTTTAAAAGCTTTAGATTTAGCATCAGCTTGCACTTTTGTTAAACCGTCTTTTTTAGCATCAACTTTTCCAGCTTTAGCATCTAACCAAGCAGATAATTTAGCATCAGCTTGCTCTTGAGTTAAAGCACCTTTACGAATACCTCCATCAAGGTGGTGTTTCAATAAAGCACCTTTATAAGAAAGAATTGCTCTAGCCGTATCAGTAGGTTGTGCACCATTGTGCAACCATTTTACAGCGCTATCAATGTTTAATTCGATAGTTGCAGGGTTTGTGTTTGGATTGTAAGTACCGATTTTCTCTAAGTATTTACCATCTCTTTTTGAGCGTGCATCCGCAGCTACAACCCAGTAAAAAGGTTTTTGTTTTTTACCGTGTCTTTGTAATCTAATTTTTACTGACATAATCTTATGATTAAAATTTTGAGGTACTCGACCTCTGTTAATTAAGGGCGCAAAGATATAATTTTTTTATGAATTATCCGTTTCAAAAGATATTAAAAATTGTCAAGGTACATTTTTGCCGTTTTTGACTGCTGTATAGTCGGAGTTATTAGCTAAAATACGGTACTTTGCCTCAAATCCATTGCTTTATGAAAAAATACTTATTCTTATTAATGGCTGCTTTTCTATTAGTGTCATGCACAGAGGATATAAAATTTAACAATCCCGCATTTCAAACTTTAAAAGATAATGTTTTTTGGAGAGCTCAAAGTTATACTGCTCATATAGAAACAAATGGAAGTCTTATTGTTGAAGGTTTATTAGGTTTTGAGAAAGTAACTTTTAAAATTCCTTCACCAGCTCAAAAAACTTATATTTTAGGAATTGATAATGTTACAACTGCAACCTATTCTAATAGCCTGGCTTCACAATTGGCAGAATTTACAACTGGAGAAAATAGAGGAAATGGACAAATTATCATTACTGAATATAATATTGATAATAAAACTATCTCAGGAACCTTTAAAGTAAACGCAGTAAATGTGGATGATGAAGATACCGAGAAACCAACAATAAATTTTACAGAAGGTGTTTTTTATAAAATTACTGTTTCACCACTTTAGAGTATTAAATATTAAGTTTTGAATTTACGATTGTTTGATTTTATTGATTTTTATATTTTTAAATCCAAATAAAAACATAAATAAACTAATATATAGTAGATTACAGAAAAAATAAGACTACATTTGCTACATTATTATAAATAAGTACATATGAACATTTTTGTTGGAAGTCTTCCATTCAGTATTGAGGAAGCAGATTTAAGAGAGTCTTTCGAGGCTTACGGAGCAGTAGATTCAGTTAAAATCATTACTGATAAATTTACAGGAAGAAGCAAAGGTTTTGGTTTCGTAGAGATGCCAAACGATGCAGAAGCTCAAAAAGCAATTGATGAATTGAACGGAGCTACTGTTCAAGGTCGTGCAATTGTGGTTAATAAATCTGAGCCGAAACCTGAAGGTGAAAGAAGAAGCTTCAACAATAACAGTCGCGGTGGAGATTCACGCGGAGGTTATGGTGGAGGAAACAGCCGTGGTGGAAATGACCGTGGTGGTAACAGAGGAGGATATTAATATTTTTTTCTAAATATATAAAAGGGATCAATGTAAATTGATCCCTTTTTTTTTGTTTCAAGTTTCAAGTTTATTTTGTTTCACGTTTCAACAACCTGAAACTTTAAACAAAATAAACCTGAAACAAAATACTATAAGTTAGCTACAAGCCAGTCTCCAACTTCGCTGGTTTTGTATGCTTTAGTTCCTTTTGCAGCCAAATCCTCCGTAATAATTCCTTGTTCTAATGATTTGTTTACAACTGCTCTAATTGCTTCAGCTTCGTCTTTTAATCCAAAAGCATCTTCGAACATCATTGCAGCAGATAAAATAGTTGCTAACGGATTAGCAATATTTAAACCGGTTGCCTGCGGGTAAGATCCGTGAATTGGTTCGTATAATGAAGTATGTTCTCCAACAGAAGCAGAAGGCATTAATCCCATTGAACCTGAAATTACCGAAGCTTCATCCGTTAATATATCTCCAAATAAATTCTCAGTAATTAATACGTCATAAGAGTTTGGCCATTGTACCAAACGCATCGCAACAGCATCAACAAATTCGTATGAAACAGTAACTTCTGGATAATCTTTTTCCATTGTCTGAACTGTTTCTCTCCATAAACGTGAAGTTTCTAATACGTTAGCTTTATCAACACAACATAATTTTTTACTACGAGTCATCGCTAATTCAAAACCTTTTTTAGCCAAACGCTGAACTTCGACTCTTGTATAAACACAATTATCAAAAGCAGTTTCTCCGCCGTCTCTTCTTCCTTTTTCTCCAAAGTAAATTCCGCCCGTTAATTCTCTTAAGAAAACTAAATCAGTTCCTTCGATTCTTTCTCTTTTTAAAGGAGAATTATCAATTAAGGATGGAAAAGTAAAAGTAGGACGAACGTTTGCAAATAACCCCAATTTTTTACGCATTAATAATAATCCCTGCTCCGGACGAACTGGCGCGCTTGGATCGTTATCATATTTTGGGTGACCAATTGCTCCAAATAAAACAGCATCAGCAGCCATACAAATCTCGTGAGTTTCATCAGGATAAGGAACTCCAACGGCATCAATTGCACAAGCTCCTGTTAAAGCTGGTGTCCATGTTATTTCATGATTGAATTTTTTTGCAATAGCATCAGATACTTTTACTGCTTCATTTATTACCTCAGGACCAATTCCGTCTCCTGCTAAAAGGGCTATGTTAAATTTCATTTTTTTAGTTATTTATATTTTTTAAGGTTCTAAGTCTCTGAGTTGCTAAGTTTCTAAGTTTTTTCATACTTAGTGATTTAGTAAATTGGTGTTCTTTATTCTTTTAGTTTCTAAGATTTGAGCTACTGAGTTTCTAAGTCTTTTTACTTAGTAACTTAGAAGCTTAGCAACTTAGAAGCTTTATTGAGCTACATTCAACATTTTTTGAGTTGCAATAATCGCTGCAACTGTTTGGTCAGAATCTAATCCTCTTGTTTTAAATTCTTTCCCGCTATCATTTATCCAGGTGATAATAGTCTCGCATAAAGCATCTGAACTACTTCCTGGAGGGATTCTAACGGCATAATCAATCAGTTTTGGCAAAGTCATTTTTTTGCTTTTATAGATTTTGGTTAATGCATTCATGAAAGCGTCAAATTGTCCATCGCCCTGAGCGTGTTCTTCGATGATTTCTCCGTCAAGATTTAAACTTAATGTTGTTGATGGACGTGTTCCTTTGGAATGAATTAATATATAGGACTCGATTGTAATTTTGTCCTGATAAGTGTGGCTGTCCAAAACATCTGAAATAATGTATGGTAAATCTTCCTTAGTAACCGTTTCTTTTTTGTCGCCTAATTCAATGATTCTTTGGGTAACCAATTTCAAATCTTCGTTGTTTAATTTTAAACCTAATTCCTGAAGATTTTTTTCGATATTGGCTTTGCCCGAAGTTTTTCCTAAGGCATATTTTCGTTTTCTCCCGAAGCGTTCCGGAAGCAAATCATTAAAATATAAATTGTTTTTATTATCTCCGTCGGCGTGAATTCCGGCAGTTTGCGTAAAAACATTATCGCCCACAATTGGTTTGTTGGCAGGAATTCTATATCCTGTAAAAGTCTCCACTAATTTACTTACTGTATATAAGGAAGTTTCTTTTATGTTGATGCTAACCTCTGGTAAATAATCATTTATCACGGCAACGGTGCTTTCAAGAGGAGCATTTCCTGCACGTTCCCCCATTCCGTTTACAGTAACGTGAAGCCCGTTTATGCCAGCTTTTACAGCTTCCATAACATTGGCAATACTTAAATCGTAATCGTTATGTGCGTGAAAATCAAAATGAATCTGAGGATATTTTGCTCTAATTTTAGATATAAATTCAAAAGTCAAAGACGGAATTAAAACGCCCAAAGTATCAGGAAGTAAAATTCTTTTTACTGGCTGAGTAACTAAAAAATCCAAAAACTGAAAAACATATTCAGGAGAATTTCGCATTCCGTTGCTCCAGTCTTCCAGATAAACATTGGTTTCAATATTATTTTCTTTCGCTAAAGCGATGATTTGCGCAATTTCAGAAAAGTGCTGTTCCGGTGTTTTTTTTAATTGATGTGTTAAGTGATTCATTGAACCTTTGGTTAATAAATTCTGCACTTTTGCACCTGCTTTTATCATCCAATCAATTGAAACGCCACCATCTACAAATGTAAGTACTTCGATTCTATTAATATATCCTTTCTCGGTTGCCCAGGATGTGATGCCTTTTACTGCTTGAAATTCTCCTTCGCTTACACGAGCCGAAGCAATTTCGATTCTATCAATATTTAATTCGTCTAACAATAATTGTGCAATGGTCAATTTTTCTGCAGCAGAAAAAGATACTCCGGAGGTTTGTTCACCATCACGAAGTGTAGTATCCATTATTTCAATTTTTCTTTTTTCCATATTGATATTCTAATTTCTAATGGCTGGATATTATTGATTCCTATTTTAATTTTGACACTGATTTTACTGATTCGCTTTGCGAAGACGCGGATTACCGCTGATTTTTACTTTAGCTAAAAATAAAATCTGGTTTTATCTGCGTTCTATGTTTTCTAATTTAATTTAGAAAAACCCGACAAGTTTCAAAAACCTGTCGGGTCTAAATAGATTGAACAAGATTTTTTAGTAAGGAAGTTTATCGGCGAAAGCCACAATATCTTCTTTAATGTTTTGCAAATAATCAATGTCGTCAAAGCCATTAACCATATTGTTCTTTTTGTATCCATTAATATCAAAAGATTCATGTTGACCCGTTGCTAATAATGTAATGGTTTGATTGGGTAAGTTGATTTCTAATTGTGTATAAGGATCAGCTTCTATTGCCTTGAAAATTGTATCAGCAAATTCCGCGCTCACCTGAACCGGTAAAACTCCAATGTTTAAACAGTTTCCTTTGAAGATATCTGCAAAGAAACTTGAAACGACAGCTCTAAAACCGTAATCATAAACAGCCCAAGCAGCGTGTTCTCTTGAAGATCCTGAACCGAAGTTTTTTCCTCCAACAAGGATTTTTCCGCTATAAGTTGAATCGTTTAAAACGAAGTCGGCTTTTGGAGAATCGTCTCCGTTATATCTCCAGTCTCTAAAAAGGTTATCTCCAAAACCTTCACGTTTTGTAGCTTTCAGGAAACGAGCCGGAATGATTTGATCTGTATCTACGTTCTCAATTGGCAACGGTACTGCGCTGCTGGTAAGTATATTAAATTTATCGTATGCCATTTTAATTTTAGATTTTTGGATTTTAGATTTTAGATTTTCTGAAAATGAGAATCTATGTTTAAATCTAAAAGCAATTTTATTGAATTTTTGAAATTGTTATTGCAATTGTCATTGACTAGAACAACTCTCTCGGGTCAGTTAGTTTTCCTGTCACAGCAGCAGCGGCAGCCATAATTGGGCTTGCTAATAAAGTTCTTGAACCAGGACCCTGACGGCCTTCAAAGTTTCTGTTTGATGTACTTACCGCATATTTTCCTGCAGGAACTTTATCATCGTTCATGGCTAAACAAGCTGAACAACCCGGCTGACGTAATACAAAACCAGCTTCGGTTAAAATATCTAGTAAACCTTCTTCTTTAATTTGAGCTTCAACAACGTGAGAACCCGGAACTAACCAAGCGGTAACATTATCTGCTTTTTTTCTTCCTTTTACAATTTCTGTAAAAGCTCTAAAATCTTCAATACGTCCGTTTGTACAACTTCCCAAGAAAACATAATCAATTGGTTTTCCAATCATTACATCGTCTTCTTCAAAGCCCATATAAGCTAAAGATTTTTTATAAGTTTCCGCACCGCCTTCAACCTGATTGGCAGTCGGAATATGTTTTGAGATACCAATTCCCATTCCCGGGTTAGTACCATAAGTAATCATTGGTTCAATATCTGACGCTTTGATGTTTAATTCAGCATCAAAAACAGCATCAGCATCCGTTTTTAAGGTTTTCCAATACGCAACTGCTTTATCCCAAGCTTCGCCTTTTGGAGCGTATAATCTTCCTTCAAGGAAATCAAACGTTTTTTGGTCAGGGGCGATCATTCCACCACGAGCACCCATTTCGATACTTAGATTACAAACTGTCATACGACCTTCCATAGACATATTTTCAAAAACATCTCCGGCGTATTCGGCAAAATATCCCGTTCCTCCGGAAGTAGTTAATTGCGCAATAATATAAAGTGCAACGTCTTTTGGACCAACACCTTTGCTTAATTCACCATTTACGTTAATACGCATTTTCTTTGGTTTTGGCTGCATGATACATTGCGTAGAAAGCACCATTTCAACCTCAGAAGTTCCGATACCAAAAGCAATCGCTCCAAAAGCACCGTGAGTAGACGTGTGAGAATCGCCACAAACAATAGTAGCACCTGGCAAAGTAATTCCGTTTTCAGGACCAACTACGTGTACAATTCCATTTTTAATGTGACCTAAACCCCAATGCGAAATTCCGTATTCGGCGGCATTATCTTCAAGCGCTTTAAGCTGATTGGCAGATAAAGCATCTTCAACTGGTAAATGTTGGTTTATGGTTGGTGTATTGTGATCTGCAGTTGCAAAAGTACGTTCAGGATATAAAACCTTAACGTCTCTGGCTTTTAATCCTAGAAAAGCAACAGGACTTGTAACCTCATGAATGAAATGACGGTCAATAAAAAACACATCTGGTCCATCTTCAATTTTACGCACTACATGTGAATCCCATACTTTGTCAAATAATGTCTTACTCATTTTTTATTTTTTTTAATTGTAATTTCTAACCACAGCAATTTCCTGCTCATTATAATAGAAAAACAAAATTAGAAAAAGATATAAGGTCATCAATTTCAATATTTCATTATATACGATACCCAAACCAAAATACAAATTGCGATTGGCTTTTTTGTAATTGAATTTAGTTGTAGAATGAATATAAATTGCTTTTATTTTTCTTTTTTGGTTAATTTTGATTTGACTGCTATAATTTTTAATAGTTGGCAAATTTATCGTAAAATCAGCACGTATTGTGTGTTTTAATTAAAAAAAATGTAACAAAATGAATAAAAATAGTAATAATTGTTATTTTAAAATTCTTTTTTAAGTGTGTAAAAAGCTTCATTTAATGAGATTCTGAAGCTTAAAAAATCAATTTTTCAGTGATTTTTTATATTTAAAATTTCCCTCAAATACTACGACATCCAAGTAAATGTTTTTTATGAAATTTTATGATTTTAAAATAAAAAGAGGTTTATAAATAGGGGTAATTATAAAGACTAATTCAATGAATTTTTAAACTCTAATGGCGTTAAACTAGTTTTCTTTTTGAATAGTTTACTGAAAGACTGAGGATATTCAAAACCCAATTGATACGCTATTTCTGCTACCGAAAGATTCGTGCTGATCAGGAAATCCTTTGATTTTTCAATAAGTTTTGAATGAATATGCTGTTGTGCATTTTGGCCGGTCAAATTTCTAAGCATATCGCTTAAATAATGCGTAGAAACATTAATTTGTGAAGCAAGAAAATCTACTGTAGGTAAACCTTTTTTTAGGGTCTCGGCATTATTTAAATAAGTATCAAGAGTTTCTTCTACTTTCAATAATAAATCATGACTCATTGTTTTTCGTGTAATGAACTGGCGTTTGTAAAAACGATTGCTATAATTGAGCAAAACGTCTATATAAGAAACGATTACATCCTGGCTCATTTCGTCTATAGATGTATGAAGCTCATTATCAATACTTGTTAATAATCCTGTAATAGTTGTTTTTTCACTATCAGAAAGGTGCAAAGCTTCGTTGGTATCGTAGGAGAAGAAGCCGTATTTTTTGATGTTTTTCCCTAAAGGATAATTTCTGATAAAGTCCGGATGGAAAAGTAAGGTATAACCAAAATATTCAATTCCTTCTTGATTATCGGTAAAAATCAATTGATTAGGAGAAGTAAACATTAATCCGCCTTCATTAAAATCATAATAGCCCTGACCGTAACCCATTTTTCCATTCGTAGAATATTTATAAGATATTTTATAAAAATCGAGTAGGAAATGGTTATTAGTTAAATCAGCATCTATAAATAGTTTGGTATTATCAACCAAACTTATCATGGGATGAAGCGGTTTTGGCAGATTTAATAAATTGTGAAATTGCGATATTGAGGAAATTTTTGTGGGATTATTGTTTTTCTTTTCCATGATATAAATGTATAAAAATTTCAAGACTAAAGCCGCTCAGATTATCAAAACCTGAACGGTATTTAGTTTGAATAAATTATTCTCCAAAAAATTGTTTTCCAAGTGCCAAGCGAAAAACTTCGTCTCCTTGCTCCAGTCTTTGTTTGTAAAGTGCCTTAGCATCTTCTCCGGCGATATATCTCAGTTTGGTTTTTCCGTCTGTAGCGGCTTCATAAACGACATCAGCAATTTGTTCCGGCGTTGATGCCATTTCAAACATCGTGTCAACACTTGCAAACAAGCTGTTTGACATAGCTTGATATTCAGGTTTAGTTCCTGAATCAAGTGATCCGTGCAGGAATTCTGTTTTGATACCGCCCGGAGAAACCGTTTTGATGTTTATCCCAAACGGATTCAATTCAAACGCCATGCTTTCGCTCCAGCCTTCAAGTCCCCATTTTGTTGCGTGATATACAGATCCTAAAGGAAAAGTAATCAGTCCGCCAATAGAAGTAGTTGAGATAAATAAACCGCCTTTTCTTTCTCTGAAATACGGAATAAAAGCATTTGTAACACGAATTACTCCTAGCAAGTTAGTATTAAGCTGTTTAGTGATTTGGTCATCATTAAAACTTTCCAAAGGACCAATTAAACCATAACCGGCATTGTTAAAAACGATATCAATATCGCTTAATTCCAACGCTTTTTGAACCGTGCTTTGTATTTGGTTGTAATCAGTAACATCTAATGGTAAAAGAGTTACATTATTTAAATTAGAAAGTTCTGTTTCCTTTTCGGGATTTCTCATTGTTGCGATTACATTCCATCCTTTTGCCTGAAATAATTTTGCTGTAGCTTTTCCTAATCCTGAAGAAGCACCTGTAATAAAAATAGTTTTCATAATAATTGTTTTAAATTGATGGGGCAAAGTTCAGGATAGACTGCAGTTTAAAAGTGCTCATTTTGGTGCAATGAGTGTCCAAAATGAATAATCGAAGTTTTAGAATCAAAATCCGTTGTGCTAATTCTTTTTAACACATAGAAACATAGATTTGTACTTAAAAATGGCGTTTCACTTATTTAAACAATCTCGTCCCGTCCCGACGCTTCGGGATCGGGCAATGTCATTAAGTTAAGGGAAATCTATAAAATTACTTAACAGTTTAATCAAGAAAGTAACTAGAAAAATCCGTTTTTATCAGCGTTTTCGCTTTAGCGAATCAGTAAAATCAGCGTCTAATTTTGACGCGGATAAAACCGATTTACTTCGTAAAAACGCGGATAAAAACGGATTTAATTTGCAATAATTTTATTTTTTTAAATTTAACTTAATGACATTGCCCAGAGGGACGCCATATTTATAGAAATGAAAAACAATTAACCATTAACCCAGTGGGGTGTAATGTTTTGGAATGATAGAAACAAAAATGACGCTCCGCTGGAGCTTTTTTAGAATAATCAATTTGTCAGTAGGTATATTTACTTCAAGTTTTAAATCATTTATTTAATAAATTTTTAAAAGCTTCGTCAATATCTCTAAACTTAAATTGAAAACCATTATCTAAAAGTCGTTTCGGACTCACATTTCTACTTTTCAAAACCAATTCAGTTTCGGTTCTAATGAAAAAAGATCCAATTTCAAGAAGAAAAGCGCTCATCGGAATTCCGAAAGGAAAACCAACAGATTTTCTAAGTTTCTTCATAAAGTCAACATTACGAACTGGTTTTGGAGATACTTGTCCTAAAATCCTGTTCCGGCGGCTATAATAAGTTTTTTCATGATGAGTTTTTTAGCCACGAATTGCACGAATTTGCTCAAATTCTTGTGTCAGATTATTAAATATTAATTCGTGATGATTCGTGTAATTCGTGGCAAAATTTTTAATAATTAATTTAAAATTAAAAACAAAGCAATAATTCGATAAAGAATCCAGGTATAACAAAGATATTGAGGAAGTTTTAAAAGTTTGATTCTTCTAAAATGCTCTTTAAAAATTATTAAAACTGTTATTGCAAACCAACCTAAAACCAATATTTCAGGAATATTTATAAATTGATTAAGAAATAAAATTGGAATCAAAATCAAAGATCCCATTAAAGATACGGTCATTAAATTTCCTGCATAATTCATAATTGTTTTTTTGTCTGCTTTTAAAAGAAATAAACTTTGAAAAACAATTTGACCAAAAGCTAAAACAAATTCTCTAAAAATACTTGATTTTGGTAAATTCGGAATTAAATTAGAATATCCAAACAATACAAAACTTGTTATCGTTAAGGCAAATCCAATAAAAAGAAAACGGTATTTATAATTAAAATCCGGAGTACATTGCAATTTGTTTTCTTCGTTTATATTTCCCGGAATGATTACTTTTCGATTATAAGAAACGAAAGAATATAATTTTCTTAAAATGAAATGAACTGGCTTTGTTTTTCCAAGTTTTTCAATCCATGGAAATGAAAATCCCACAACTTTCAATAAACTATCAATGCCGTAGATTACGGTTTTTGTTTTATTATCGATCAAAGCAATTTCATTTGGCGCACGCTTTAAGTCTACAAAATTTTGCTCCTCTTCAGATAATTGACAATATGATTTTCGACCATTTTCATCTAACATTCCGCTTTTTACAAAGCCAGTTGTGTATAAACTGCAAAGCGGACAATCTTCATCATAAAGCAAGGTTTGGTTTTCTAGAGTTTTCATGATTTTTGGTTTTATAGATTCTTAATTGATGCGAAATATTAGTTGTATTGTTCTTAATGATTTCATGCCGCATTTTTTGAGTTTCATAATGTTCCTGATATAAATTGTTGGCGATAAAAGTGATGGCTTTTTTCGGGACAATTTCTTTAATGAAAACTACACCGCGTTTCCATTCTCCATTTTCAAATCGTTTTACATAAAATCTAAGATTTACTTCTTCAAAATCAATATGAAATGGAACTTTGATTCCTAAAACTTTGGTGTTTTTAAACATAAAACCTACAAGGCTAACGTAACATTTGTTGTTCCATGAATCTATTTCAGTACCAACCGGAACATATTTTTCTAATATTTTAGCATCAACTTGATAATTGAAAAGTGCTAAATTTTTCCATTCTGCTTTTAAGAAATTCATAATATTGTTTTTTAATATTTTAAACTTTCAGAAAAAAATGAAAGTTTTAATTAAATTTTTTTACTTCATGATTTTTAGAACCAAACGTCCTAACCAGTTTTCATTGAATTCCGTCATTTTATCTAACATATTATCTGCTTTTAAAACAAAGTCATATAATTTAGAAGTTTGATCTGCAAAGTGTTTTTCTTCCGCCGAATTACTAGCATCAATTGTAGATACTTCCTTTAAAATTTTAAGCGCAGGTTTGATTTCTCTTTTACTTCTTTCTCTGGCAATTTTCACGGCTAATTCGTCTAAATCTTTTTCGGCAGTAAAAAATTCTCTTCTTTCTCCGGCTTTATATTCTTTATAAACAATTCCCCAATCCATTAAAGCTTTTAAATTCATGCTTGTATTACCTCTGGAAATTTGCAGTTCCTCCATAATATCTTCCATTGAAACAGGTTCGTTAGAGATCATTAATAAAGCATGAATTTGTGCCATGGTTTTATTAATTCCCCATTGAGAACCTAATGCTCCCCAGGTTTGTACGAACTTATTTTTTGCTTCTTTGAATTCCATGAAACAAATGTAGCTAAAAGTTTTTAAACTTTCAATAATAAATGAAACATAATTTCTGAGATGTGATTTTTTTTCGGATTTATACAAAATCAGGTGTTTATACGCATCAAATTTTTCTGTGCCATTCTTTATCTCGTTTCATGTCTAATTAATTCCATCCTGTAGCATTTTATCAAAAACGCCTTTTTATTTGCTATAGTTTTGAATAGAAATAAACCCATAAATGTATTGTTTAAAAATGTTTTAACTATTTGAAACAATGCGATTTGTAAAATAAAATATGTGGAGCAGAACCCACTAAAAAAAACGAGGCGTCACCGAAAAGCCTTATGAGTAGGAAAACCTAAATCAAAAAAGTTATGTCAGATTTATTAGCAGGTGCTTATTTAGCAAAAGGCACAATAGGAAATGTAGGAACACCAGGTGCTCCAATCGCTTCATTTAGTTTGGTAGTTGTACCATCACAAAATTCTGTAGCTGGTACAGTAGTGATTACTCAGGCAATACAAGGTCCTGATAGTCATATTGTAGTTCAGGTAAAAGGTAAAATTCATTCAACTGGATTTGGAGAATTTACTAAAGTAGTGAGTCTTCAAGGTCAATATGTTCATTCTGTTCCTCCTCCGGCAATAGGTGCTTTTTTAGCTGATTTTGATGCTCATTTGGCGATCAATGACGCCTGGAACGGAAAGGGAGGTTTTTCATACTATCAACATCAAGTTGAAAAAGTACCGGTAGCTTCAGCGAAAAACTTAAAAGAAGAATTGGTTTAGATTTAAAATTCTCCCCAACAAATTCAACAGGATAATAAAAAATTTCCTGACTCTAATTAGAGTTTTGAATTTAAAGATCGCCTGACTTAGGCGGTCTTTTTTTTTTGAATATTCTGTTTTCTAAATCATTAATAAACCTGAAAAATGAAAAAAAAATACATTATTATTAGTCTGCTGATTGCTGTTTTAATTGCAATTGGCGTTTGGTTATTTCTTTTTAATAAAAATAACGGAGGATATAAGAACGGAATTACAACTTCATACGCAACTGCAGCATCTGATTCCTGCAATTGTGAGGCTAGTTGGTTTCCGCACGAACAAACACCACCGCCAAAAGAAGGTGACGGAAGTCCATTTGATACAAAAAGCAGCACAAATTGTATATTCCATCAATGGTCATGGCAAAAGTTTTTATGGCTTACGAAGCCTTTAGAAAACGGAAATCCTTTGTTTTTAGATTCCCTGCATATAGTTACTCCGGAGATGGCACCGGTAAGTCCGCAATTAGGGTTAAAATTAGTTTTGAGTTCTATTAATCAAGCTGGTTTTGAAGGCGTTTTAGTTTCTAATCCAAAATTTGTTCCCGGAAAAAAAGCAGGTGATACCGTATATTATTCCATTCATATGAATAATATATTATATGACAAAGCAGTTTTAGCGGCAGCTCAAATTAATGGCGGAAAAGTTCCTCCAACTAACTTAGAGACATTTCCTGTTGGTTCATTTGAACTAAAAGTCTCGTGGATTACCACAGATGCAATTCCGAAAGAAAAAATTGCAGATTATTTTGTTACCAAAGCTGCTGTTTTAAATAGTAAAGGAAAATATGTATCCAAATCTGTAGCATTGCTGGGAATGCATGTTGTAGGAGTTGTAAAAAATCATCCTGAATTTATTTGGGCAACTTTCGAACATAAAGATATGGCTCCAATTTATGATTTGAAAAATGATAATGTTGATTCTGCAACTGAAACGTTGTTGTATGAAAAAGGTAAAACTTCAGGATTGCAAGGCATTACAAGGAATAGTTCTACAGGTAAACCAGTTGTTCAAAGTAAAGCATTTGTTTTATATGAATATGGCGTGCCAAAAGTTTTAACTACGAGTGATTATATGAAAACCAGCCAGGCTGAACCAGCAAATTTTGATAATGTAGATAACATTAATAAATGTGTGGCTTCTAAACTAAAAGATGTTTTCAAAAATTATTTTTATAATGGTTCTATTTGGTTAAATACCGATGGATTATCTCCTTTACAGCAAGCAAAGACAATTGTAAAAAGTAAAATATCCAGCGTTTTACCGGATTCATTGGCAAGAGGTTCTTCAAATTTAGCCAATATTACAATGGAAACTTATACGCAATCCTTCAAGAAAGATATCCATATTATTAATGCAGGTAATTTAGTAAACTGCTTTACGTGTCATCAATCTAATAATTTTGATACTATCCGAAAAGGAAAATCTCCTTTGTATTTAAGCCATGTTTTTGAGTCTTATTTATACACTACGAAACCTAAATTATTACAATCGAATAAAAACGTTAACGCTAAAATTAAAAGCATTGAAGAAACAAAAGTGCTTAAGCTTAAACAGTTAGAAGAGTTTATTCGCGAGAATAAGTAAAAAAATATTGTAAGTTTTAATTACTCTTCATTGAAATTTTGATGAAGAGTAATACTGCATAAAATTCCAGACAGACTTTTTAATATCATTAGAGAAAAGAACTTTAATGCCGAATGATGTATTGATGAGTCGCAAATCAGATAAACCAAAAACAACTATTATGAGTACATTTTCATCAAGTCCAAATTTCGCGAATGGTTTCCCAACACCAGGACCGCAAGATCCAACATCACAAAAAGTTTTGGATCACATTTTTTTTCTTTCAGAAACTGATTGGAAAATAGCAAGAGAACAAGAGCATTTTGATTTCATTATAATTGGCAGTGGTTTTTGTTCTTTGGCTTTTGCCGAAAGAACTTTAGCCCAAAATCCAATGTCTAAAATTTTAATTATAGAGCGTGGACCTTTTTTCCTTCCGGAACATTTTCAAAATTTGCCAATTCCTTATCAACATGTATTAGGAGGATTATCAGAGACATTTCCGTGGACACTTTCTAGTAAAACTGCATTACAGCCCTCAGGAAATATCCAGTTTCAACACGGAATGATTCCATTTTTTGGAGGAAGAAGCATTATGTGGAGCGCCTGGTGTCCAAGACCAACTCAGGACGAAATGCAATATTGGCCACAAGAAACGATAGATGCAGCACGAGCACATTTTAAATCTGCTGAGATTTTATTAAATGTAGTCCCCGCGGACAAAATTGATAGTGATTTAGAACCTGTGGTATTAAAACACATTGCATTACAACGTCCTGTTTACGGATTATTACAAACAGAACTTCAGGAAATGCTGGCTTCTAATTTGAGCAAAGTAACATCAGCAACCCGAAGTATGGCAGCACCTTTGGCAGTAGGTTCGGGCGTGCAGGAAGGTTTAGATTTTGCAAAATTTTCAACTCCATCAGTAATGTTGGATCTTGCTATAAAACAATCCGGTTTAAGTAAAAATGGACAGGGAAGCCCATTAAAAATGGTTGGCAATTGTGTTGTAAACCGTATTCATCAGCAAGATGGAGTTGCTACTGCTTTAGACACTTCAAGAGGAATAGTAAATGTTGGCGATGCTAAAATAATCTTGGCGATGGGAACACTTCCTCCGGCAACGTTGATTTTAAATTCTTTTCCTCAGGTCAAAAAAGCAGGTGAACGTTTTACAGCACATTTTATTACATCAATAGTAGCACGTATTCCTCGTAAGGATTATGATTTTCAAAATCAATTAAACGAATTAGAATTGGCGGCAATTTATATGGCAGGAGTAAATCCGGAAAGCGGCATGCAATACCATGTTCAGCTTTCGGTTTTATCAGATAAAGATCCAATTAAAAACGCTCAAAAAGCAGCTCGTTATATGCCGGATGTTGTTGCTACAGCTTCAATGGCACAACTTACAAGTTCTGAAGATTATTTAGTATTTGTTTGTGCAGTTTTAGGAGAAATGGATTTTAGAAATCCGGACAATTATTTACGCCCAAATGGAGAATCTGATCCTACAACAAATGTTACGCTTCAGGCGCTAGCCAGTAAAACAGATTTACAAACCTGGGATACAATGGATCACGGTACTTTTCAAATGTTAGAAAATGCTTTGTCGCCAAAAGGAAGTTCAGCTGTTGAATACTGGCATGGAAGTTCAGACGAAGGAGTTTGGATGAGCGAACATCCACCTGTAAAACAACGCAGAGTTGGAGGATTAGTTCACGAAGGATCGAGTCTTTGGATTGGTAAAGACGGCGAAGGAGTTGTTGGTCTGGATTATCGCCCAAATGGAGTTGAAAATGTATATGTTACAGGTGGCGCACTTTGGCCGGCAAGCGGATCCTGGAATCCAACAATGACAATGGTTGCTTTGGCTCAGGATTTAGCCGATAATTTGCAGCATGAGTCTCTTACAAAAATTAAAATCGGTTCTAATTCATTTGTTTCAAATTAAGAAATTATGGAAAATCAAGTTTTAAACGAATTACTTGTTGATATAAATAATACGCCATTAAATACAATTCCGCTAATGACAGTGGCGGATGTTTTAGACAAAACAGATGGCGTATATTTTTGTATAAAAAATCATGATTCGGTTTTTTTATGGGTAAATAAAGATTTTGCAGATTTATTAGGGCAAAAGCAAGAAGATATTATAGGTACAAGAGACAATCGCTCAGCTCATGTGGCACATGACAAGGAAGTTATGGAAAGCGGTGTCGCTTTATTGAATTTTTATGAAACGATTCAGGTTACAGAACCTGATGGTTCATTAGCTGATTTAGAAATTGTGACACAAAAAGGACTTTTGCGCAAAAAGGATGGAAACGAAATTATTGGAATCACAGTATGTTTTTCTAAACGATTTCCTGATGCCAACAATCAGGCAGATCAATTGATTCAAAAGTTAAAAATGATCCCAACAGGAATTGGAGGTTATTTGGCAGCTGGTCCGGAAAGTGATTTGATACTTTTAAAAGAATCTTTACCGGAACGTTTTGCAGGAGATAGAAAAGCGTACTCAATTAATTATTTTCTTTTAAAAGAAGGAGAAGTACTCAGGATACATGCGTTGAATCAGGATGAACAATGGTTTTTTCATCAAGGAAGTGCAATCAAACTTCATGTTTTTTCAGATGATGGTGTATATTCCACTGTAACATTTGGAAGTGATATCGATCAAGGACAGTTTTTGCAAGGAATTGCACCTCACAATCAATGGTTTGGTGCAGAGTTGTTAGGTCCTGGCTATGCTTTGGTGAGTTGTAGTTTAGCTCCTGCCTGGGATAAAAGAGATAGTTTTCTTCCTGATACAAAACAAATTGATAAGCTAAAAGAGAGGTTTCCTGAACAATTGGAAATCATCAATAAACTTAAATAGGAATTAAAATGGAGTTGTTTGATATCGAACAACTCCATTTTTAAGATATTTCTAAAATATTCTTTCTAAAATAATTTCAAGAACACATCAACATGTATACACTAATTTCAAAATGGACTATTTTGTCTGGCAAAGAAAAAGAAGCTATAGAACTTCTAAAAAACTTGGCGGTAAAAGTAAAAGAGAATGAACCGGATACCTGGACTTATTTAGTTCATACTCCTGATTTTTCAGAAATCAATTTGCCAACTCCAGCTATTGGTGAAGTTGTGTTTTTTGAAATATATAAAAATAAAGAGGCTTTTACAGCTCATGTTGAAGGTCACGTTTTTCTGGATTTTGTTCAGCAACACGGAAATTTATTTTTAAATAATTATGGCAAACCTTATGTCACTCTGGAAATTTTAACAAATCAGGCAGGTTTTATAAGAACCGAACATTTTTTAAAATAGATTCTAAATAAAAAAAACCGAAACAGTAATGCTTCGGTTTTCTTTATCGTTTGTCTTCTTTTGAATAATTTGAAGGACCATTTGTGTCAATTGGATTCCCTAAAAAGTGAGGTTCCCGATTTCTTAAAACATCAAAAAAGGATTTAAAAATAGAAAGATATTCTCTACAGGTAACATATGTATATCCAGGATATTCTCCATTGTTTGCAGAATATCCAACTGATTTTATTCCAAGTTTTTGTCCGATATAAATGGCTCGGTTCAAATGATATTCCTGAGTGATTAAAGTCGCCTTCCTGATTTTAAAAATATGTTTGGCTCTATACATGGTAGAATAAGTATCGAAACCTGCATAATCTATGAATATTTTTGATGTGTCAACTCCATGATTAAAACAGTAATTTTTCATGACAGTTAATTCGTCGTATCCTTCACGGCCATTATCACCCGATAGTAAAATTTTATTTATTCGATTTGATTTGTACAATAAGATTCCCGCGTCAAGTCTGTCTTTTAAATATTTACCTGGTTGATTTCCAGTAATTCCGGCACCAAATATAATTCCGATATCATTTTTCGGAAACGTTTTTAGTGAATAAGATATGTGTTTTTTCGTTGAAGATTTTACATATACATTTACAGCAACAATCGCTATTAATCCTAGAATGAAGAGATAAACGATAATTTTAAAATATTTTTTCAATTTATAATTGTAGATAAAAGTTAAATAAAGCGGTGAAGATAAGTAATTTTATTTTTTAGAGTTTTACCTAGAATTGAACAAAAAAAACCGAAATATTTCTACTTCGGTTTTAAAATATCTAACATCACTATCCCGAAACTTCGGGAAATAATCTACAAATCTATAAAAGTCCCGCTCTTTTCAACAAAGCTTCCGGTTTTGGTTCCTGACCTCTAAAACGTTTGTACAAAATCATTGGGTGTTCTGTTCCTCCTTTTGAAAGTACATTGTCTTTGAATTTTGTTGCCACTTCATGATTAAAAATTCCTTTCTCCTGAAAGTATTCAAAAGCATCTGCATCCAGCACCTCAGCCCATTTATAACTGTAATATCCTGAAGAATATCCACCTTGAAAAATATGAGAAAAAGCAGTACTCATCGCATTTTCTTTTACATCCGGATACAATTGCGTATTAGCAAATTGTTCAGTTTCAAAAGTTTTTAAATCGTGAATATTAGTTGGATCTTGTCCGTGCCAAGCCATATCAAGTAAACCAAAACTTAACTGACGTAAAGTTGCTAAACCTTCCTGAAAACTGGCACTTTCCTTGATTTTCTGAACGTATTCAATTGGAATAATTTCTCTGGTTTCATAGTGATTTGCAAACAAAGCCAAAGCTTCCGGCTCGTAACACCAGTTTTCCATTATCTGACTTGGTAATTCTACAAAATCCCAAAATACAGATGTTCCGGATAAACTTGGGTAAACCGTATTCGCCAACATTCCGTGTAAACCGTGACCAAATTCGTGGAATAAAGTTGTTACTTCGTTAAAAGTCAATAACGAAGGTTTAGTTTCTGTGGGTTTAGTAAAATTACAAACGTTTGAAATATGCGGTCTTTCGTTTACGCCGTCTTTTTTATATTGTGATTTGTATGAAGTCATCCACGCGCCATTTCGTTTTCCTTTTCTTGGGAAAAAATCAGCATAGAAAATCGAAACTAAATTATTTTCAGCGTCTGTTACTTCATAAGTCGTCACTTCTTCATGGTATTTATCGATATCGAAAACCTCGGTAAACGTTAAGCCGTATAATTTTTTGGCAACCGTAAAAGCGCCATTCAATACTTTTTCTAATTGAAAGTAAGGTTTTAGTTTTTCATCATCTAAATTAAAAAGCTGTTGTTTTAATTTTTCAGAATAATAAGCGCCGTCCCATTTTTCTAATTGGTCGATTCCGTCCAGTTCTTTGGCGAAAGCCGTTAATTCTGCAAATTCTTTTTGAGCTGCAGGTTTTGCTTTTGCCAATAAATCATTCAAAAATGAGAAAACTTTTTCAGGATTTTGAGCCATTCTTTCTTCCAGAACAAAATGTGCGTGCGTTTTGTAACCTAATAGATTTGCTCTTTCATAACGCAATTTTGCAATTTTTAAAACATTTTCCTGATTGTCAAATTCATTATTCTGAAAAGATCTTGCTCCAAAAGCGATTGCCATTTTTTTACGTAATTCGCGATTGTCTGCATAAGTCAAAAACGGAATATAACTTGGATGATCTAAAGTAAAAATCCAACCTTCTTTTTCCTGGCTCTTTGCCAATAATTGTGCAGCTTCAATAGTTCCTTCGGGTAAACCGGCTAAATCTTTTTTATCAGTCAAATGCAATTCGAACGCATTGGTTTCTGCCAAAACATTTTCTCCAAATTGTAAACTTACCTTCGATAATTCCTTATCGATTTTGCGTAATTTGTCTTTTTTATCTTCAGCTAAATTTGCTCCGTTTCTGGAAAAGCTTTTATATTTTTTATCTAAAAGCGTTGTTTGTTCCGGATTTAAATTCAGACTTTCTTTTTGATCATAAACTGCTTTTATTTTAGCAAATAAAGCAGCGTTTAACGTAATGTCATTTCCAAATTCAGATAACAAAGGCGAAACTTCCTGAGCGATTTTTTGCATTTCGTCATTTGTTTCTGCTGAATTTAAATTGAAGAAAACACTTGAAAGACGATCTAGAATGTCACCTGAAAAATCCATTGCTACAACTGTATTCTCAAAAGTTGGTGCTTCGGGATTGTTTACAATTGCATCAATTTCGGCTTTAGCCAAAGCAATTCCTTCCTGAAAAGCAGGGAAATAATCTTCGATTTTTATTTGTGAAAAAGGCGCAGTATTATGTTTGTTAGTAAATTTTGAAAGTAAAATATTCATTATTATATAATTATTTTATTAATTGAAGTCGATATTTATGAATCCCAAAGATAGCAATTTATAAAAATCTATTCACCTAAACTAAATTGATTCTTGGCATAAAAAGCCGAAGTAAATTATGTTATAAATATGTTATTTATTGCTGAAGGAGATTTAAAAAACTTAAATTGTAAAAAAAGATTAGAATTATAAAATGCTAATCAGAAAATAATTGTAAAATAAAAAGTGATGAACTATCAAATTGTAATAAAGAATATCGATACTGTAAATGAAGTGGAAGGATATTGGTCAGATGAAGATTTTGTTCAATTATTAGAAAAATTCAACTATCCGGACGGTGCAACAGCGGATAAAAATAGTTTGCCGGAATTATTAGAAATGGCAATCTCAGATTATGAGCCTAATGAAGCTGCGGAAATAGTTTTGAAATATAAATTTAATGATGAGTTAAACGACGGACAAATTGAGCAAATAGCACACAATATGCTGATCGATAAAGTTTGTGAAGAATATCCGGTAATTGGTATGCAGGGTACTTTATTTCATGTTAATCAATTGCTTTTTAAAGCCTACAACGGAAAATTTCCAAATGCAAAAGCTTCTGTTGTTCATTTTTCTATGACCCCAACAGATGGAGAAGGACAAAAGTTAACAGCCGAAAATGTGTTGAAATTATTGAACAGCGGTTTGTCTGATAGAAATCTTATTAAAAGATTGTTTGAAACTCAAATATCCGGAAATATTCCGTTTCCAGAAGCCGAAGGTATTGTTTGGGAATTAACAACGAAAGATGATGTAAATTATAATCTGGTTACTTCAGAGAATTGGATAAATAAAGATGATATAACGGATTCTGAATTTGAAGCTGTTCTTGAGGATATTGAAGAGGAAGCGTAATTTTTGTTTTCAGTTTTCAGTCGCAGTTTATACTGAAAACTGCGACTGAAAGCTGAAAACTATTTCAAGCCTTCGGCGGCTTTATTAACCGCAGCTTTTAATTCTTCTTTATATGAAATAATTGTGTCAAGCACTTTTTTATCGTGACTCCCGATAATTTGTGCAGCTAAAATTCCGGCATTTTTTGCTCCATTTAGCGCAACAGTTGCAACAGGAACTCCGCCTGGCATTTGTAAAATTGATAAAACCGAATCCCAACCATCAATAGAATTACTTGATTTTACTGGAACTCCAATTACAGGAAGCGGCGACATTGAAGCAACCATTCCTGGTAAATGAGCTGCTCCTCCGGCTCCGGCAATAATTACCGAAATTCCGCGAGTATGTGCATTTTTACTAAAGTCAAATAATTTTTCCGGCGTTCTGTGTGCCGAAACGATATCAACTTCTGTTTCGATATTAAATTGTTTTAGTATGTCGATGGCATCTTGCATGACTGGCATGTCTGAGATGCTTCCCATTATAATGGCTACTTTGCTCATGTGATTTTATTGTTTGAAAACTGTTTGTTTTTGTTTAAAGTTTCAGGTTTCAAGTTGTGAACTGGAAACTGTTAACCGAAAACTATTCACTAATTACCTTAATCGTATTTTTAACTTGTTCAGCAATTTTTCTTGCTTCGCTCATGTCTTCGTTTACGATTGTTACGTGTCCCATTTTTCTGAATGGGCGAGTTTGTTTTTTACCGTAAATGTGTGGTGTAACGCCATTCCATCCTAAAATGGTTTCGATGTTTTCGTAAATTACATCTCCGGAAAATCCTTCGGCGCCAACTAAATTTACCATTACTCCGGCAACTTTACTATCTGTATTTCCTAACGGAAGATCTAAAATAGCACGTAAATGATTTTCGAATTGTGATGTATAACTGGCTTCGATAGAATAATGACCGGAATTGTGCGGGCGTGGAGCGACTTCGTTTACCAGGATTTCATCTTCGTTAGTTTGAAACATTTCAACGGCAAGAAGACCAACATGATTGAATTTTTCGGAAACATTCAAAGCAATTGCTCTGGCTTTTTCGGCGATTTTTTCATCGATTCTGGCGGGGCAAATTACATATTCTACCTGATTTGCTTCAGGATGAAACTCCATTTCAACAACAGGATAGGTTTTAATTTCGCCTGACGAATTTCTGCAAACTATAACCGCTAATTCATTCTTGAACGGAACCATAGTTTCTGCAATACATTCTACATTTGGTAAATCATCCAGGTCAGAAATATGACGAATAACTTTTACGCCATTTCCGTCATAACCAAACTCGCTACATTTCCAGACAAACGGAATTGTGATTTCGTTATTTCCAATAGATTTTTGCAAATGATGGTGATTATCAAATCTTAAATAAGCTGCTGTTGGAATATTGTTTTTAATGTAAAAATCTTTTTGGATTCCTTTATTCTGAATTCCTTTTAAGGTTTTTGGAGACGGATATACTTTTACACCTTCTTTTTCAAGTTGGGTTAAAGCTTCAAGATTTACAAGTTCAATTTCGAAAGTAAGAACATCAACCTGTTTTCCAAAATTGTAAACCGTTTCATAATCCATTAAATCGCCCTTGAAGAATTTATTGCACGCAATTTTACTTGGAGCTTCGTCACTTGGATCTAAAACATAAGTTTGTATGTCAAATTTTCGAGTGTCAAACAATAGCATTTTGCCCAATTGTCCGCCACCTAATATTCCTAATTTAAAATCAGAAGAAAAATAATTCATTGTAGTTGTGTTTCTGCAAAGATAATTGATAAAATAGAAATGCCAATTTATTGTACGTTGAATTGCTGTTTTTTCATATTAATAGTATTAAAAAAAATGATTGTTGAAATCAATGATTATTTTAAGAATATCTGAAGTAAAAATTTTGTTTTTTATCACTGAATCATTAGGTTTGACGTGATTTTAACGGCTTTAGATTTTAATAAAGTAAATGACTACAAACGATTGGGCAAAGCATATTCATAAATTTCTTTTTCTTTTAAAAGATGACTTTTTCGAATTACCGTACTTGTCTAATTCTCCTCAGGTGATGTTAGACAGTCTTATAAAACTGCCCATAATTAAGCATAATCCCTTAACGCAATTAATCACAACAAATAATGCTTTCTGGAAAGGTAAAATGCGTTATCAAAAGATGGAAGACGGTTTCTGGATTTTAGAAACCAATATTGCTTTGAAAGAAAATATACTTGCGAAAGCCATCTACACAAAGGATCATCTAAAAGATTATTATATTTTATCGTTTTCTGTTTTCGAATATAAATTCCCTTTTAAAGATTCTGAAGACATAATATTATTGAGTACTTGTTGGACTTTTTATAAACCGGAAACCGAAATTGCAACTTATTTTTATAAAGGAACCGAAGGCAAATTTTTTAATATTGCCATGAATAAAGAGTGGGTTGATCAAAATATTAAATCCGGTAAATTTTGCGGAAAAGGTGTTTTGGAAAGTTTTTTTAATACCCAAAAAGGTTTTTATACATGGTTAGATATTGCTCCAAAAGCACATGTTTTATCTAAAAAAATATCGAAAATCTTAGAAGCCGAAGATGAAATAAATCTAAATACGCAGGAATTACGTAAATCTTGTATGAAGTTGATTACAGAGTTTTTTAAAAATTCTTTTGAAGATAGTCGGATTGCAGATAATATTTCACTGAGCAATTTAGATTACTATAATGTAGCTAAAGCCGAGAAAATTATTTTGCACAATCTGCAATCTAATTTTTTGGGAATTGATAAAATAGCATCAGAAGTGAATACATCTCCAACAAAATTAAAAGCCGATTTTAAAATTGTATTTGGATTCTCAATGCTTCAATATCACAAGGAAAAAAATATGCTTCTTGCTAAACAGCTTCTTCAAAATTCTCAAGTCGAAATTCAAATGATTTCTGCGATTACAGGTTATGAAAGTGCCAGTAAATTTACGTCAGCATTCAAGAAAAGATTTGAAATGTTACCTTCCGCTTTTAGGGAAAATTAAAATTTGAGTATTATTATATGAACGTAGTAAAGTGGGTTAAATTTATAAAAGATAATATCAACTTTTACAGAGATGGTTTTTTTGAATTGCCCTATTTATCAAATTCTCCTCAGGTTATTGTACAAAGTATTGTCAATTCTCCATCTATTAGGCATGATGTCGAAGAACAGGCGGTTTACAGAAACAATCCTTTCTCTCACGGAGTAATGCGTTATCGTGAAATCGAAGAAGGTTTTTGGATTATTGCGACAAGTATTACTTTTAAGAAAAACGTGATGCTAAAAGCTATTTATGATGAAGATTTTCCTATCGATTATTATACACTTACATTTTCGGTTTTTGAAAGTGAAGTAAAACTCCAGAATACATTTGCAGATAAAACTCCTTTTTCGAGCAAATATTGGGGATTTAAAAAGCCCGGAACTCCAGTTGGTGCTTATTTTTATAAAGGTTCTGAATGTGAGTTTTATTTATATGCTTTTAATAAAGAATGGGCAGAACGTAATTTTGGCTTTGAAACACTTCCCGAAGACAATCATATTAAAAAATTCCTTAATTCAGATAATGGATTTATTACCTATCAAAATATTGTGCCTAATGCAGCAGAATTATCAAAGGAAATTTTGATTAATTTAGAAAACAATAAACGTGATTTATTTAGTAAATCAATTTTAAAAACGCAGGCATTTCAGCTTGTTTCAACTTTTTTTAAAAATGCATTGTTAGATCAGCGGGAAGGGAATTATTTGCCAATTGATACTCCAGATTATCGAAAAATTGCAAAAGCCGAAAAACTAATTTTAGATACCATAGCAATTCCCTTTTTAGGAGTAGAATATATTGCTGAAAAAGTGGAGATGTCTGCAACTAAACTCAAATTAACTTTTAAATCTGTTCATGGAGTGTCGATGATGCAATATCATAAAGATAAGAAATTACTTCTAGCCATGCAGATGATCCAGAATACTGATATGCAGATCAAAAGTATTGCCTTGGCTACGGGTTATAAAAGTTCCAGCAAGTTTACGGCGAATTTCAAAAAACGTTTTGGAAAAATGCCTTCTGAAATACGGCCGTAATCACTATAAAATTCTTTCTTTTCTTGATTTTTTCAATCCTAAAGCTGATTTTTTTCAATGACTTTATGAACACCGTATTTATACCTGTTTTTGTTTTTAGTTTGTTGATTTTCAGTATTTTAAAATGTATCATTTTTAAGTTTTAAACAGCCTTGTTAATACGGTAAATTTTGTTGGTCGTTTCGGGCTATCGATGTGTCCGAATGGGCTATTCGGCGTTTAGATTTCGATATAATTTTGTTCGATAATCTTAAACCAGCCAAATATGATATAACAATACTCTGCAGGGCGAATAAGTTTTCGCCATTTTCAAAAAACGTTGCATTTCGAATTTGCATAAAACAATGCAAATTGTTATTTCAAATAGTTTTTAAATTTCCCTTTTAGTTTCAAAAATTTGTCTCAGGACAAGTAAAACTCCATTGTTAGCAACAATTTGGAGAGGATATTTATTGCTGTTTGCGAAATGAAAAATACAGAGATTACAAAAACCAAATTCAATAACAAACCATATTTAGATATGAAAAAAAAGATTTTATTAATTATTATAATTGTCTGCTTGCAATGGGTTACGAGTTTTGCCCAACAAGTAGTTACAAGTTTAAACTATACCGGAAATGTACAGACTTTTACGGTTCCGGCAACTTCTACATACAGATTAGAAACATGGGGTGCGCAGGGTGGAAATGACCCGGCAAATCCAACTACAGTATTTGGAGGAAGAGGTGGATATTCAAAAGGAGAACTTACCTTAACAGCCGGTACGGTATTATACATTTATATTGGAGGTCAGGGTATAGGATGTACGGCCTCAAGTTGGAATTCAACTGGGGGAGGAGGATCCTCTGATATTCGTCTTGTAGGCGGAGCGTGGAATGATAATGCTGGATTGTACTCAAGAATTATTGTCGCCGGTGGAGGTGGAGGACGTCACGGAAAAAACTATGAAAATGCTACTTATTTAGGTAATGATGGAGGTGGTGAAAATGCACCATCATTTACTGTGTATGGTAGTAATGCGACTGGAGCTGATCAGACTTCAGGCGGATCTTCAACTTATGGTTCATCGGTTGTTCCTGGTTCATTTGGATACGCTAATCCTGGAGTTGAATCAAATACATGCTCTGTAGGGGGATGGAATGGTGGAGAAAGAGGAAGTGACAATTGGGCACATGGTGGTGCTGGTGGTGGCTGGTATGGTGGCGTTCAAAGCTGGCCAGCAGGTTCCGGTGGTTCTGGTTATGCACTTACAGCTACTTCTTATAAGCCTGGAGGTTATACACCCGGATCAGATTATTATATGGATAATACGCAACTTATAGCTGGAAATACTACAATGCCAGATCCTGCCGGTGGAGATATGACAGGGCGTTCAGGCAATGGGGCTGTTGTTATAACGCAAATATATTCAGCAACTATTTCTCAAGCTATAGATGTTGTATGCAGTACTGATACAACAGGGGAAATTACGGTAGGGGTAAATGGAGGAGCAGCTCCTTATACTTATGCCTGGTCTCCAAACGTTAGTACAACCGATACCGCTTCAGGTCTTGGCGTTGGCACATATAGTGTAACTGTAACTGATGTAAATAATCTTGAGACTACAACTTCATTTACTATCGCAGCTACTGATAATATAAAACCAACTGCCATAGCTAAAAATATTACAGTTCAATTAGATGTTAATGGTAATGTAACGGTAAATGCTGCCGACTTAAATGATAACAGTACAGATAATTGCGGAATTAGCAGCTATAAACTAGCATCCGGAAGTGTTGGTAATGCTTGTATGACTATCGGAGAAGGTGGTAATTTACAGCTTAAAGCACCTGCTAAAAGTATTTTTAATAACGTTTTATTTGCCAGCTATGGAAATCCAACAGGAGCTTGTGGTAATTTTGCAATAGGGTCTTGTCATGAAGCTAATAGCGTAAATATCGTTTCTCCTTATATAATAGGAAAAAGCTCTGTAAATATTTTAGCAAGCAATGTTCTTTTTGGAGATCCTTGCAACGGAACGGGTAAAACATTAGCTGTAGAAGCGAGCTATAGTCCGGTAGTGGGTTCTGAGGCGACTTCGATAAACTATACTTGTGCTGATATTGGGATTAATGACGTTGTATTATTTGTAACTGATAATAACGGAAATATTTCAACAGTAAATGCAACAATAACAGTTCAAGATGTTACAGCCCCTATTATTGTTTGTCCGGTAGACATTACAGTTAATAATGATCCCGGAATTTGTACAGCAAATATTGTAATTCCTAAACAAGGTACCGGAACTAATCCTCCTAAAGTATTACTGGTTGCAGCTGACGAGCAATCTTGGACTACAGAAGTGCAAAATAAATTAATTGCAACGGGAGCTTTTACTTCAGTTGATATTTTTGATGCGAATAATGGGACACCGGATATGGCGCTTTTAGCAAATTATCAAGCCTTGTTAGTTTGGACAGATAATACTGTAAATGACCCAACACTTATGGGAGATAATTTAGCACAATATATTAATAATGGAGGAGGTGTTGTATCAATGACATTTGATATTGCAAGTGCTCCAATCTTAGGAGCCTTTAATACAGATGCGTATCGTTGTCTAATGCCTGATAATCAAATAGATGGTTCTATGGAGTCATTAGGAACGATTTATGACGCAACGCATCCAATTATGAAAAATGTGCTAAGTTTTAATGGAGGAGACGCTAGTTTTAGAAGCAATTCTAATACATTAGCAACCGGAGCCGTTAGAATAGCTGACTGGACAGATGGATCGCCATTAGTAATAATTAAAGAAAATGTTGGTTTATTAAAAGTTCGCAGAGCAGATTTAAATTTTTTCCCTCCTTCTACAGATTCACGATCTGATTTTTGGGATAATACTACGGACGGAAATTTACTAATGAAGAATGCCCTTCTGTGGGTTGCCGGAACATCTACCTTAGATAAGTGCTCCATTAGAACAACCAATAATATTACCGGAACAGACGATGCCTCTGGAATATATCCTATAGGAACTACCGAAGTGATTTGGACAGCTACTGATGGTTCTGGGAATTCATCGACATGTACACAAAAAATTATAGTAACCGATAATCAAATTCCGGTAGTCACTTCTAACGGTGATAAAAATGTAAATGTTGATGCAAATGTTTGCGGTGCAAGTGTTACAGTTTCGGCATCTGCTACGGATAATTGCACAATTGCAACTCCAATAGGAGTAAGAAGTGATGCTAAACAACTTTCAGATGTTTATCCGGTAGGAACTACAACAATCACATGGAATGTAAGTGATGCAAATGGGAATGATGCTGTCCCAGTGATTCAAACCATAATAGTTACAGACAATGTTAAACCAACAGTGGTTACAAAAAATATAACTATTCAACTTGATGTTACAGGAAATGCTACAATTTTAGCTTCTGATGTTAATAACGGAACTACAGATTCATGTGGAATTTCAACTTTAACTGTTTTGCCAAATACATTCTCTTGTTTAAGTATTGGGGCTAATGTAGTAACATTAACGGCCACAGATATAAATGGAAACGTTTCTTCGGAAACAGCAACAGTAACAATAGAAGATAAAAATAAGCCGATTGTTTTAACAAAAAACATCAATGTCAAACTTGATTTGTCAGGAAGTGCTAAAATTTTGGCTTCAGATGTTGATAATGGGTCCATAAATGTTTGTGGTGGAGTACCTGTTCTGACAATTTCTCAGACTGCATTTACTTGTGCAAATATGGGGGCGAATACGGTAACTCTTACAGTTAAATCTTCAAACGGAGAAGTAGCAACAAAAACAGCTATAGTAACTGTTTTTGAAGATATCGTTCCGATAGCCTTAACTAAGGATATTACAATTACTCTTGATGATACAGGAAATGCATCCATAACAGCTGATCAAATTAATAATGGAAGTTCAGATAATTGTGGTATTGACATAGTTACGCTGGATAAAGTTTCTTTTGATTGTACCAATATTGGAATCAATACAGTTCTTTTAACTGTAGCGGATAAAGCTGGAAATAAAGCTTCGGCTAATGCAAAAGTTACTGTTAAAGGTAATAATAATACTGGTGATGGATGCACTTCTAAACAATTGAACATTTCTCAGGCTTTTACTCCAAACGGAGATGGTATAAATGACACATGGGTAATTTCGAATATCGAAAATCATCCTAACTCAGTTGTACGTGTTTTCAATCGTTGGGGAGCAGAAGTATTTACTTCAAGAAATTACCAAAATGATTGGGATGGACATTACAAAGGAAATTCCAGCTCTTTACCGGATTCAAGTTCATATTACTATCAAATTGATTTAGATGGTGATGGTTCTATTGATAAAGAAGGTTGGATCTACATTAACAGGTAATTGTAAAAAATAAAATTTTAGAAATGAAAATAATTAAAAATATAATGGCGGGAGCATTACTACTTTTTAGTAGTATGCTTTTTGCCCAACAGGAAAGTCTTTTCACCACATATCGTTACCACATGAATGTTGTGAATCCAGCGTATGCAGGAGTTGATGGAGAAACCGTTTTGATGAGTACAATTCGTCAGCAATGGACAGGAATTAAAGATGCTCCGCAAACACAAGCTGTTTCTTTTGGAACATCTGTAGGAAGTAATCTTGGATTGGGTGTTTCTATGGTTTATGATAAAACATTTATCGAAAAACAAACCCAATTAGGAATTGATTTCTCTTATAAAATTCAGGTAGGAGCACTTACAGATTTGTATTTAGGAATAAAAGCAGGAGGTAATTTCTATAATGTAAATACTTCAGGACTTGAAACCTATTCGCCACAATCAGATCCGGCTTTGGCTACGATAAATCAGTTTAATCCAAATGTAGGGATTGGAGCTTTATTAAAAAATGATAAATTTTTCGTATCCCTTTCTGTTCCAAGAATGTTAAATACAGAACGCGCAAAAAATAAAGATGGTTATACGGCTGTTGCTACAGACAAACCTCATGTTTATTTAAGCGGAGGTTATGATTATGATTTTGAAACGGCTACGGCTTTGGTTTTAAAACCTTCATTTATGATGCGTTATGTTAATGGCGCACCACTTTCGGTAGATATTAATGTGATGCTTCAAATTGAGAAATTTCTGGAAATTGGCGGAAGCTACAGAATTGACAAAGCTTATGCAGCAATTGCAGGTTTAAATATTAGCGATCACATGACATTAGGTTATGCTTATGAAACCAATATTGGCAGTATAGTTGCAAGTGCGAAAAACTCTAATGAATTTTTTCTTCGCTTTAAATTTTAATAAATCCCCAATTATATAAAATTTAAGCGAAGTTAGTTTTATTTTTGACTAGTGAAAAAAGAGGACATCTGTACAGATGTCCTCTTTTGATTTTATAGATTTCGGCAATAATCTAAATATTTATCTTTCGCAAAACTTCTTTCGCAACAGCTTTATAAGCCGCCGAATGATCTGCGTAATCTTTGTTCAGGATAATCTGCAATTTAGGATGAATCCAGTCATAATGATTTCCTAAAACATATAAAGTTCGTATCGAATAGGCTTTTGTTGCTACTTTTACATCATTAATCAGCCAGTCAAAAGAAGCTTCAATACAATCCTGCAAATTTTCTTCAGAAAGTAAAATGCAATTCTCGCTTTTCTTATAATGTGATTTAATTAAAAGCTGAACCACTTTTGCAATGGGTCGAATGGAACTTTCATCTTTTAAAATTTTTAAATTCGAACAGAAAAAATCAAGATGAGGTTGCAACCAAATCAGTTCTTCATAAGATACAAATTCTAAAATCCAACATGCTTTATGGTTGTTTTTATCTGATGGAGAAAAGCAAATCGAAACCAATTCATCAAATAAAGAGTGATTTTCCAGAACATCTTGCGCAGCCATTAGTCGGTTTTCTCTGTAGGCATTTACGTAGTCGAGTTTTGTTTGTAAATCAGACACCATTTTTTTTCGGTTTAAGACACATCTAAAATAAATAATTTAATGAAACTGTTCCGTAATAATTCACAGGAAGTCCCGGATAATAATATCTTGGAGATGAGGTTCCCACTGGCAACGCATTTGGTAAAATCAACGATGCATATTTTTCATTAGTAACATTATTTATACCAAATGCAAAATTGGTATTTAAATTTTGAAGAATCTCAAAACGATAACCTGTTTTTAAATTGATTATTTTATAAGAATCCGAATAAGCAGAATTATCATCGTTCAACGGAATTTTATCTGTAAACTGAAAATCGACAGAAAAATAAAGACCCAAACTTGTGTTTAAAATTATTCCAGCATTTATTTTATTTGCAGAAACTCCGGTTAATTTATTTCCCGAAAAATCGTTTCCGCTATCTACAAAATCTTTAAATTCATATTTCCCTAAAGAAGCACCAATAAAAGAATTCAATGTAAAAAAATGATTAATCAGCCAATTGTGTTTTGCCAAAATTTCAATTCCTTCATGAAATGTTTTACCCGCATTTACACCTTCATATTGATCATCGCCAATTCGTTTTGCAACCAATAAATCTTTTATTTCCATTCTGTAAACCGCAAATTCCGTATAGAGATTTTTATTGAAGAAATAGAATTTTCCTCCAACTTCAAAATTATAACCGCTTTCAGGTTTTATATCAGGATTGATATTTCCTGTACTTGTAAGCGTTTCTTCTGTTGCCGGTAATGAAAATCCCCGACTTGCCGAAAAATATAAAGTACGTTCCTCATTCGGCTTAAATAAAAAAGACAATTGTGGCGAAAATATTCCGTCATAACTGTATTTTTCAGTTGAGGTTTTATTCGGAAGAAAGTTCGTCAGCTCAAAATGAGTTTCGTTATAATTTAGTCCTGCCTGGATTTCGAATTCATCAGAAAGTAAAGATCTGATTTGCGTGAAAATATTATAAAAATGCCTTCTCTGATCCGTTTCAGTAATTTGATTTCCTTGTAAACTTCCTTGTCCGTTATTGTTTTTGTACAGATTTTCAAAAGTGTTTCCGTTATAATTATCTGTGAAATATTCGATTCCGGCAATAAATTGATTTTCTGTTTTTGCAATTTTAAAGTTTCCTGAAAACTGAGTTCTTCCTCCGGTTCCAAAAGTATATTGGCGTAAAATATCAAAAGGGCGAGGTTCATTACTATCCTTATAATTAACAAAAACCGAAGTGGAATTATTCAGATGGTCATTAATTTTAAAATCATAAGCCAATCCTGCCAAAGACGATTTGTATTCTTTAAATCCTTTTGAAGCCACCCATGTTGGAGCGCCTAGTTTTGGGTTACTCTCAAAAACTTCCTTACTAATCGAACTCGGAATAAAAGCTTTTAAATAAGTATAATTTGAAAAATAAGTAAGCTTATTGTTTTTCTTCCTGAACAACTCTCCGGCAAGCGTGATTCCTTCTCTATTGTACGCGCTATTTTCTCGCCAGCCATCGGTTTTGAGATTATGATAACTAATATTCAGGCTCGAACTTTTTTCATTTAAAGAATAATTCAGACTATTTTTCAGTAATCCAAAAGAACCAAAAACACTGCTTATACTCGCATTTTGTCCATTTGTTTTAGAAAGTTGAGGTGAAATCAAAATCGCACCGCCCAAACCTGCGCCGTAAATACTCGAAAGCGGGCCTTTGATAACTTCGATCTGACCAATATTTTCCAGATCAATATCGTCGATCACCGTTTCGCTGTTTCCCGAAGTTAGCGGAATACTGCCATAAAAAGCCCTGATTTTATTAGTTCCATACGGCGTTCTTGCACCAATACCACGAATCGAAATTCGGGTTGTGGTAAAATTTGAAGATTGCATAAATACTCCCGGAATCGTATTAATTACCGTTGTAATATCTGTAGCATTATTTTGCAAAAGGTCTTTTTTAGATAAAATCCCTATAGAAGCCGGCGTATTTTGCAATCTATTATTAATATGAAACGGACTAATAACAACTTCATCCAGTTTTTGGGTTTTTACAGAATCAATGGTTTTGTTTTTCTGTTCTTGTGCAATTGTATTTTGGAAAACAAATGCAACGAAAACAAGAAAACAATATTTTTTTAAAATCATAAAAGAGTTTTGTTGAAACATGAAAAAAAATTAACCGAAGCGCTAAGGTTAAACACAATCTTGTCCATTTCGACGAAGGAGAAATCACACTTGGGATTCGACAAAGATTGGCGATTTTGATTGCGGAGTTTCTAGTGTGATTTCTCCTTCGTCGAAATTGACAAAAAGGACATAAACTTATGATTCTATGTGATAATTTGGAATTTGGTCCCGAAGCTTCGGGATTAAATATTGGAATTTAATTTTATTTATTAGCAGTAACCTTCCAAACTGTATTTCCACTATCATCATTTACAAGCAGCGATCCGTCTTGCATAACTGTTACTGCAACCGGACGGCCATAAACTTCGGCTTTGTCAGCATTTGAAATAAAACCAGTTAAAAAATCTTCTGGTTTTCCTGAAGGTTTTCCGTTAGCAAAAGGAACAAATACTACTTTATAACCTGATATTGTAGCGCGATTCCAGGAACCATGTTGTCCAACGAAAACCCCGTTTTTGTATTTTGCAGGAAAAGCTTCTTTATTATAAAAAGCCAATCCTAAAGATGCTGTATGAGAACCAACTGGAACATCAGGAACAATAGCTTTAGCTGCAAGATCTTTGCGCTCGCCTTTCATTCTTGGGTCAGGATTATTTCCGTAGTAAGAATATGGCCAACCATAAAATCCATCCCTTTTTACACTTGTAACATAATCAGGAACTAAATCTTCGCCTAATTCATCACGCTCGTTAACAGCAGTCCAAAGTTCCTTATTTACAGGATTCCAATCCATTCCAACAGGATTTCTAAGTCCTGCGGCATAAATTTTTTCGCCAGTTCCGTCAGGATTAATTTCTAAAATATCCGCACGACGCACTTCTTTGTCCATTCCGTTTTCGCCAACATTACTTCCTGAACCTACAGAAACATATATTTTAGATCCGTCCTGATTTGCAATTATATTTCTCGTCCAGTGATTGTTATATCCGCCAGCCGGAAGTTCAAGGATTTTTGTTCCCTGTGTTTCTAATTTCAACGGATTATTTTTATAAGGATATCGGTATAAACCATCCGTATTTGCAATATAAAAAAAGTCTTTTAGAACAAGCATTCCAAAAGGTTTGTTGAGATCTTTTATAAAAACTTCACGAGTTTCAAATTTCCCGTCTTTATCCTTATCACGAAAAACAGTAATTTGGTTTTTACTCGTTCTTGTTCCGCTTTCAACAACAAAAATATCATTGTTTGGAGCGATATAAGTCCAGCGTGGATTTTCAAGACCGTCTGCAAATTTTGTAACTGTAAAGCCTTGTGGCGCTATAGGCGTTTTTCCTTCTGGCCATTTAATAACTTTACTACTATTTGTTTTAGATTCGGTTGCATATGGAGGCGGTAAAGTCAGATCGCCAATTGCTGTTTTTACAGTAATATTGGGTTGTTTTGCCAGAGTTTCTTTCTCTTCTTTCTTTACCTGTCCGTTACAGGCCGTCATTATAGTTAAAAAGAATATTGAAAATATTTGGGCGGTCGTTTTCATTTGTGTTTTGGGTTAATTATTTATAGAACAACAATTTAGTAAATTATAAAAACTTTTTTAGAAAAAAATTGTAAATATTAAGTGATATTTAACATTCTTAAAAAAATATGTGTCCTCCCTATTTTGATACTTACAGTTTGGTTGTAATTCTGTATCTTTGCCCATTATTTTAAACATAAAAATAATGATACAACTTCACGATAAACAATTTGTTCCGTTTGTTTCGGCTAAAGAAATTGATTTCGCTTTAACTAAAATGGTAGCACAAGTAGAGGATGATTTTGGAGATGATACTCCAATTTTTATTGGCGTTTTGAATGGGGCATTTATGGTAGTTGCTGATTTTTTAAAAAAATATAAAAGTCCTTGCGAAGTTTCATTTATCAAAATGGCATCATACGAAGGAACTGAATCAACAAATACGGTAAAAGAGTTAATAGGAATCAATCAGGATTTGACTGGCAGAACCGTAATCATAATCGAAGATATTATTGATACCGGAAATACGCTTGAAGAATTAAAGCATATGTTTAAAGAACAAAATGTAAAACATTTCAAAGTGGCTACTTTGTTTTTTAAACCGGATGCATATAAAAAAGATATTAAAATAGATTATATCGGAATCAGAATTCCAAATAAATTCATTGTTGGTTACGGATTAGACTACGACGGTTTAGGACGAAATTTGCCCGAAGTTTACAAATTAGCAGAATAATACAAACACACACAACTATATATTCATTTAAAACTTCTTATAAAAAACAGAAGTAACAACACTCACTCATATTATGATTAATATTGTTTTATTTGGAAAGCCGGGAGCAGGAAAAGGAACTCAGGCAGAATTTTTAAAAGAAAAATACAAATTAAATCATCTTTCAACAGGAGATATTTTTCGTTTTAATTTAAAAAATGATACAGATTTAGGTAAAAAAGCAAGAGTTTTTATGGACAATGGAGAATTGGTTCCTTGCGAAGTTACAACAGCAATGTTAATAGACGAGGTAAACAAACATCCTGATACTGATGGTTTTTTGTTCGATGGTTATCCTAGAACTTTAGATCAGGCAATAGCTTTAGATAAATTTTTACCAACAATTGGGTCAAGTGTTACAGCAACAATTGCATTAGAAGCTGATGATGAAATTTTAGTAGCGCGTTTGTTAGAAAGAGGAAAAACAAGTGGAAGAGTTGATGATCAGGACGAAGAAAAAATTCGTGTGAGATATCAGGAATATAATGAAAAAACGGCTCCACTAATTGGATATTATAAAGAACAAAATAAGTTTTATGCCGTAAACGGTATAGGAACTATCGAAGAAATTACAGAACGATTAACGTCAGTTATTGATAATTTGTAGAAGCTTTTTCCAGCTGTACGTGAAATCCCGATAGCTATCGGGAGGCGATGAAATACTGAAGTTGCAAATTATATTAACGAACTATTAAATAACGAATAACCCTCAAATTGGAAATACTAATAATATTTTTTCTAATACTATTAAACGGAGTTTTCTCCATGTCTGAAATTGCCCTCATTTCAGCAAGAAAAAACAGACTTGAAACTGCCGCAAAAAAAGGAAATAAAAGTGCGAAAACTGCCCTTGACTTAGCTAATTCACCAAACAAGTTTTTATCAACTGTACAAATCGGAATTACCTTAATTGGAATTTTGACAGGTATTTATAGTGGTGATAAAATCACAATAGATGTAGAAATGTTTGTTAGCGGATTTGCAGTTTTAAAACCATACGCACATTCAGTTGCAGTTGGGATTGTAGTTGTTATTCTAACATTTTTCTCCTTAGTTTTAGGAGAATTATTGCCAAAACGAATTGGATTAAATTATCCGGAAGCCATTGCAAAAGCGGTTGCATTACCAATGAAAATTGTTTCGATTATTACAGCGCCATTTATTTGGCTGCTTACAACATCAACAGATTTTTTATTGAATGTTTTGCAAATAAAACCTTCGGCTGATGGTAAAGTTACCGAAGAAGAAATTAAAGCAATCATTAAAGAAGGAACCGAAGGCGGAGAAGTTCAGGAAATTGAGCAAGATATCGTGGAGCGCGTTTTTCATATTGGCGACAGAAAAGTGAATTCATTAATGACGCATCGTAAATCTGTAGATATGTTGCCTTTTAATGCTGATAAAGCTAAAATAAAGGAACTTGTTTTAATGGATTTACATACCGTTTATCCGGTTTACAGAGATAATTATGATGATATAGTTGGAATCGTAACCCTGAAAAATATATTTGCAAACATCGAAAGCGATCATTTTGATTTGGGCGCTATTATGATAGATGCTCCTTATTTAATGGAGCAGACAACAGCTTATAAAGCACTTGAAAATTTCAAGAAAACAGGAATCCATTATGCATTAGTATCAGATGAATATGGCGTTTTTCAAGGAATTATTACATTAAATGATATTCTCGAAGCATTAGTTGGCGATGCATCTGATTTTTATAAAGATGAATTTAAATTAGTAGAACGAGAAGATGGTTCGTGGCTGGTTGACGGACATTATTCATTACACGATTTCCTGACTTATTTTGAGTTAGACGAATTGACAAATGATTACGAAGTAAATACCGTAAGCGGAATGATTATGACTGAGCTTTCTCATATCCCGAAAGAAGGCGAAAAATTAATCTGGCAAAAATTTGTGTTAGAAGTCATCGATATGGATGGCGTAAAGATTGATAAAGTGCTGGTGAAAGCGCTAAAAGAGTAAAAATAAAATAGTTTTCAGACTCAGTTTTTAGTCGCAGCTGCACTGAAAATTGAGACTGCGACTGAGAATAAAAATTTGTTTCAGGTTTTATATGTTTCAGGTTTCAAGTTAATTGCATTGCGCCAACTTGAAACCTGAAACTTTAAACTTTAAACTATACATAAACAAAAAGAAAATGACAGAAGGAAATTTTGTAGATTATGTTAAGATATATGTTTCTTCCGGAAAGGGAGGAAAAGGATCTACACATTTACATAGAGAGAAATTTATTGAAAAAGGAGGCCCGGACGGTGGTGATGGTGGTCGAGGTGGACACGTATATTTAGTTGGAAATAAAGGACTTTGGACACTGTTTCATTTAAAGTTTGCACGACATATTAAAGCAGGTCACGGTGGTGACGGAGGTGGAGATCGTAGTACAGGAGCTGATGGTGATGATAAATTTATCGAAGTACCTTTAGGAACTGTTGTAAAAGATAAAGAAACCGGAGAAACCTTATTTGAAATTACCGAAGATGGTGAAAAACAAATTCTTTCGAGAGGAGGAAAAGGCGGATTAGGAAACTGGCATTTTAGAAGTGCAACTAATCAAACACCACGATACGCACAACCAGGTTTACCAGGAGTAGAAATGGATGTTATTTTGGAATTGAAAGTTTTGGCTGATGTTGGTTTAGTAGGTTTTCCTAATGCTGGAAAATCAACTTTATTATCTGTATTAACTTCTGCAAAACCAAAAATTGCTGATTATCCTTTTACAACCCTAAAACCAAACTTAGGAATTGTTGCTTACAGAGATTTTCAATCATTTGTAATTGCAGATATTCCGGGAATTATTGAAGGTGCTGCAGAAGGAAAAGGTCTTGGACATTATTTCCTGCGTCATATTGAGCGTAACTCAACATTGTTATTTTTAGTTCCCGTTGATACGCCGGATATTAAAGGTGAGTATGATATTTTAGTTAATGAGTTGACAAAATACAATCCTGAAATGCTGGACAAAGAACGTTTATTAGTAATTTCTAAATGTGATATGCTGGATGACGAACTTAAAGCCGAATTAAAAGTGGAGCTTGATGTTGCTTTCAAGGATATTCCGTATATGTTTATTTCATCAGTTGCCCAACAAGGTTTAACTGATCTAAAAGATAAACTGTGGAAAATGTTGAACGATTAGAAATAATATTTTAAAATATAGAGAACCCGACAATTAATATTGTCGGGTTTTTGTTTTTGAACGAAAAAAACAAAATTATTTCGGTTTCTAAGTTAGAAACTAAAGAATTATAGTCCGAAATTTTTAGAAACTCCAATTTTAAATGTCTTTCCAAAATCAAATCCAATACGTTCTTGTCTTGGATCATTTTTTCCATCAAGATTATCGTAGCTGATTCCACCAATAGAAAAGTTTAAACCAAATCCTCTTTTCATATTAATAAATAATGCCGGAGTAAGATTTACATACATTCCTTTAGCATTGTTTAGAGAAGTGTTTTGATAACCCGCTCCTAAATCAGTATAAAATGCAAATGTTTCTGAAAGTGGAGTGGAATAACGTACAAAACCTCCAATTTTATAATTTTCAGTTTTTTCAAATCCCTTAACATCAATTGTTCCAATAGCTCCTTCAACTCCCGCTGTCCAGTTGTCTGTGAATTGGTATCCTACTTTTGGAGAAAATTCAAAAGTATTTGATTTCGAATCTCCAATTTTTTCTGAAGCAAATCCAACATTTCCACCTAATAATATCGACCCTTTTTGAGCATGTGTAATAGTTGCAACCAGCAATATTACACCTAGTAATAATCTTTTCATTTCTTTAAATTAAATAATTGAGACAAACATAAATAATTTTATTTGTAAGAAATAATTTATTTTGTAATTTTATTAATGACGGTTTATTTTTACAATTTAGTCATGATATTAGTATATATCTTTTGTTTTGCTTTGAATTTTATGAAATAAGAATTTGCACATATGCATATTATTTATTTTATTTAAAATTATGAATTTCGTAAAACAGTATTAAAATTGGTCGTGTATGTTTTGGTTTTGATGTTCTGAGTTGTTTTTTGTTGCGAAAATGAATTATATTCGCACCACTTAAACAAAATAACATGAAAAAAGTAGTTTTATTCTTGACCATGTGCCTAATGGCTTTTCCTGTAAAAGCTGATGAAGGAATGTGGTTCTTGATGTTTATCGAAAGATTAAACCATAGAGATATGGAAAAAATGGGCTTGCAATTAACAGCCGAAGAAATTTACAGTATCAACCATCATAGTTTAAAAGATGCAATCGTACAATTCAACGGGGGTTGTACTGCTGAAATCGTTTCAAAAGATGGATTAGTTTTAACGAATCACCACTGCGGTTACAATGCAATTGCAGAACTTTCTACAGCAGAACAAAATTATTTAAAAGATGGTTTCTGGGCAAAGGAAAGAACTGCCGAAATGAAACCAAAATCATTATATGTACGTTTCTTTGTTCGTATGGACGATGTTTCTAAAAGAATTTTATCAAAAGTAAATGATACAATGACTGAAACAGAGCGAAATGCAGTTATTCAGCAAGAAATTAATTTGATTGAAAAGGAAAATAACGAAGGTGGAAAATACACCGTTTCTGTTCGTCCTTTCTTTCAGGGAAATGAATATTACTATTTCGTTTATCAGGATTACACAGACGTTCGTTTAGTGGGCACGCCACCTGAAAGTGTTGGTAAATTTGGAGGAGATACAGATAATTGGGAATGGCCTCGTCAAACTGGAGACTTCTCTATGTTTAGAGTTTACGCTGATAAATCGGGAAATCCTGCAACATATTCTAAAGATAATGTGCCTTTACAACCTAAACATTACTTACCTGTAAGTATTAAAGGAGTAAAAGAAAATGATTTTGCGATGATTTTAGGATATCCTGGAAGAACAAACCGTTGGATGCCAGCTGGCGGAATCGAACAAAATATTAAATATGCTTATCCTGCTTGGGTTGAAGGTGCTAAAACCGGAATGGATGTAATGAAAAAGTATATGGATAAAGATGCAACAGTTCGTTTGCAATATGCATCTAAATATGCTTCGACAGCAAATTACTGGAAAAACCGCCAGGGAATGATTGATGCTTTAACAAAAGCAGGAACGGTTGATGTTAAATCTGCACAGGAAGATAAATTCTACGAGTGGGCAAATAAACCTGCTAATAAAGAGAAATACGAAAATGTAATTCCTACTATTAATGATTATTACAGATCGACGAATTTAAAAGCAACTCACGATAATTATTTAAGCCAACTTTTGCGTACTTCTGCTTATGCGTCAGGAACTGCAAATTTAGGAAATGCGTTAATTGCTTACTACAAGGAAAATGATGCTAAAAGAGCAGAAATGTTACCTAAGATCAATACGTTAATTGATAATATTTACGGTGAATTTTATGCTCCGCTTGAAAAAGATGTTTTAACGGCGCAATTGAATTTATATGCTGTAAAAGGAGCTGAATATGGTTTAGCTACGCAAATTGCTAAAATGAAATCAGCAAATAATGGTGATTTTACTGCAGATGTTACAAAAGCAACTGAAACAAGTTATTTCACGACCAAAGAAAAAGTGTTAGCATTTATGGCTGACCCAAAACCTTTGGCAATTGTTCATGATCCTTTGTATATTATCTCTAATGATTTGAATACAAAATATCGTTTTAAAACAGAGGATCAATTGAAATCTGATGATGGTTTTGCAACTGCTTACCGTGAATTAGTAGAAGGTTTAAGAGAATCAAAATTAAATACGATTAAATATCCGGATGCAAACTCAACTTTGAGATTAACTTACGGAAAAGTTCGTGCTTTACCTGCTGACCCTCGTAATGATGCTAAAATAAACAATTATACAACCATGGAAAGTATGGTAAAAAAGTATAAAGCAGGAGATCAGGAATTTGATTTGCCAGCTCGTTTATTAGAGTTAAACAAAGCTAAGGATTATGGGCAATATGCTGATAAAGATGGATACATGCCAGTAAATTTCTTAACGGATAATGATATCACAGGAGGAAACTCAGGTTCACCGGTTCTTAACGGGAAAGGGGAATTAATAGGAATTGCTTTTGATGGAAATATCGAGGCAATGGCTGGAGATGTTATTTTTGATCCTAAATTGCAAAGAACAATTAACGTAGATATTCGTTATGTACTTTGGATTATCGACAAATATGCAGGAGCTAAAAATATTATTGATGAATTGACTATTGTGAAATAATTCAATTTGTACTTATAGTTTAACCCGACAGGTTTTTAAAATCTGTCGGGTTTCTTGTTTTTAATTCTTATTTTTGAGACATGAAAAAACTGCTGTTTCTTTTTTTATTTGTTCCAATTTGTATTTGGTCACAATCGAATTTTGAAAAAGCCGAAAAGTTATTTCATGCAAAAAAGTATGACGAAGCGCAAGTTCTTTTTGAAGGAGTTTTAAAAACAAAACCTTCGGACATAAAAACAATTGAATATTTAGGAGAAATCGCTGCCATTCATAAATCGTGGGTAAAAGGAGCAGAATATTTCAAAAAGCTAAAAGAATTAAAACCTACCGAAGCTGATTATTTTTATAAATATGGAGGCTGTCTTGCAATGAGAGCGATGGAAGTGAATAAACTCAAGGCTTTTACAATGGTTGATGATATGAAACAAGCATTTGAAAAAGCAATTGTCTTAAATCCAAAACACGTTCAGGCAAGATGGGCTTTGATCGAAATTTATTTATTATTACCCGGAATTTTAGGCGGAAGCGAATCTAAAGCACTTTCATATTCGAATGAATTAGCACAATTTTCGCCCGTTGATGGTTATTTATCAAAAGGCAGAATTGACGAATATTTTAAAAGATATGCATCGGCAGAAAAAAATTATATAAAAGCAAACGAAATTGGTAAATCAAAAATCACATTTCAAAAATTATATAATTTATATTTGAACAAATTAAAAGACGCTAAAAAAGCACAGGAATTAAAACGAAAATTTGAGGCATAAATAGTTAGATCTCAAAAACTAAATTCCAAGTATCAATAGGAATTTGGATTAAAAAATTGGAATTTAAATGAGAACACATTTTATCGCAATAGGCGGAAGTGCGATGCACAACTTAGCATTAGCATTACATAACAAAGGATATCACGTAACGGGTAGTGATGATGCTATTTTTGAACCATCAAAATCAAGATTAGAAAAAAAGGGAATTTTACCGGCTGAATTAGGTTGGTTTCCTGAAAAAATTACTGCAGATATTGATGCCATTATTTTAGGAATGCACGCGAAAGCAGATAATCCTGAATTATTGAAAGCACAGGAATTGGGTCTTACCATTTATTCGTATCCTGAATTTTTATACGAACAATCTAAAAATAAAACGCGAGTTGTAATTGGAGGTTCTCACGGAAAAACAACTATTACTTCGATGATTTTGCACGTGATGCATTATCATAATATTGAAGTTGATTATATGGTTGGCGCGCAATTAGAAGGTTTTGATACGATGGTTCATCTTACCGAAGAAAATGATTTTGTTGTTCTTGAAGGTGATGAATACTTATCTTCTCCGATAGACAGACGTCCTAAATTTCATTTATATCAGCCTAATATTGCTTTGATTTCCGGAATTGCATGGGATCATATCAATGTGTTTCCAACTTATGAAAATTATGTTGAGCAATTTGAGATTTTTATCGCTAAAATTACAAATGGCGGAATCCTGGTTTATAATGAAGATGATGCAGAAGTAAAACGTGTTGCAGAAGCGGCTACAAACCCAATTCGTAAACTGGCATATTCTACTCCTAAATATAGCGTAAGCGATGGCGTAACTTTATTAGAAACTCCGGAAGGTGATATGCCGATTGAAGTTTTTGGAGCGCACAATTTAAATAATTTGGCCGGAGCAAAATGGATTTGCCAAAACATGGGCGTTGACGAAGCCGATTTCTATGAAGCAATTGCCAGTTTTAAAGGCGCATCTAAACGATTAGAAAAAATTGCTGAAGGAGAAGGAAAAGTTGCCTATAAAGATTTTGCACATTCGCCAAGTAAAGTGGCTGCAACTACAAAGGCAGTTAAGGAACAATATCCAAACAGAACTTTAGTAGCTTGTTTAGAATTACATACTTATAGTAGCTTGAATGCTGAGTTTTTGAAAGAATATGAAGGAGCGCTGGAATATGCAGATGTTGCCGTTGTATTCTATTCTCCGGATGCTGTAAAAATTAAACAATTAGAAGAAGTGACTTATGAGCAAATTGCTACGGCTTTTAATCGTAAAGACTTAATCATTTATACAAATCCAACGGAATTTAAAGAATATTTATTCAATTTGAATCTTGATAATTCTGCTTTATTATTGATGAGTTCAGGGAATTATGGAGGATTAAACTTTGATGAAGTAAAAGGCTTGATTAATTAGTCAATTTGATAATTTGAGAATAATATAATATGCCAATTGCAGTTTTGTAATTGGCATTTTTTTGATTTTTATTCCCAATATCTATAATGTCCGGTAATTTTGTATTCGAATAAACAATCTTGTAAAACTTGTCCGTTGCCAACATTATGTACGATTAGATTTCGTTTTCCGTCAGAGGTTTTTTTATGTGTTACAATCCCAATGTGTGGAAGTTTGTCATTAATCATCCAGGTTAAAATTTCTCCAGTTTTGTAATCGCTCGGGTTTTCAGTTACGTTTATTTTTTCTCCCTTTCTTTCAAAGAAAATTTCAAGATTTGGTACTCTTCTGTGATCGATATTTGTATCGGTTTTTGTCATTCCCCATTTTTCGAAATTCGGATATTCTGCAAAATGTTCGATCATATCTTCGTGAACTTTCTTTTGTAAATCAATGCCTAATTTTCGATAAGATCGAATAATTACATCTGTGCAAACACCTTTATTTTTCGGAACATCTCCGTTCGGATATTCGATAGAAAAATAAGCAGGATCATAATCTATTGAAGGATCAATTATAGATATAGCTGCGTTTGATAGTTTTTCTGCAAAACTGTTTGTTTTCAAAGGACTATTTTCGGCTAAAACCTTGTCTTTATCTTTTTGATTACAAGAAATAAGTAAAAAGAAGATTACGATTTTAAGTATAGATTTCATTCTGATAAAGATATAAGATGGGTTAATAGTCGTTTCGCTTTTTAAAATTAATTAATTATAAAATAGTAATAACTAAATGACTGATTTTTCTTATTTTTAAATATATTAGCCTTTTAGATATAGCAAAATGAATTCAAAAATAAAGATTGTAAAAACTACTAGTGAAAATCCTGATTTTGTATCGATAATAAAGATATTCGATACTTTTTTATGGGAACGTTATCCGGAACTTAAAACAGCATATTGGGGGAATAATTTAATAGAATTCAACCCGAATGTTATTCTAATATATTTAGACGAAAAGCCAGTTGCAAGTGGTTGTTTTAAAAAATATAATGAAAGTACGGTAGAATTAAAACGCATGTTTGTTTTGCCGGAAGCACGAGGTTTAGGATTGGCTCAATTTGTAATAAAAGAACTTGAAAACGAAGCACTAAATCAAGGTTTTCAATCTATGATTTTAGAAACTTTGTACAAACAAATTGAAGCAATAAGTTTATATCAAAAAGTGGGATTCGAAATTATTGACAATTATGAACCTTATATAGGTTTGACGAATAGTATTTGCATGAGCAAAACAATTAATGCTGTACAATAATGGATGCTACTTATTATCCAATTTCTGAGTGGTCAAAAGAAGATCGTCCGCGTGAAAAATTAATGCTAAAAGGTAAGGAAGCGTTAAGTAATGCTGAATTGATTGCTATTTTAATTGGTTCCGGAAGCCGAAATGAAACATCTGTAGCTCTTAGTAACAGAATTTTAATTCATGCAAAAAATTTGAACGCTTTAGGGAAAATGTCTATCGTACAATTAACTAAATTTAAAGGAATAGGAGAGGCAAAAGCTATTGCAATTGTTGCAGCTTTAGAATTAGGACGCCGTCGAAGATCAGAAGATGCTGCGAAAATGGAAATGATTACCTCCAGCAAAATAGTTTTTGATATTATGCAGCCTATTATTGGTGAATTGTTACACGAAGAATTTTGGGTACTTTTTCTGAATAATTCTAATAAAGTAATTTCAAAATCTCAATTGAGTAAAGGTGGACTCACAGGAACAATTGTAGATGTTCGTCTTGTTTTTAAATTAGCATTCGAATGTGGAGCTACAAGCTTGATTTTGTGCCACAATCATCCGTCAGGAAATTTAGAACCAAGTGATGCGGATAAGCAAATTACAAAGAAAATAAAAATTGCAGGAGATAGTTTAGATGTTAAAGTTTTAGATCATTTGATTATAACTGAAACAAAATATTATAGTTTTGTAGATGAAGGAATTTTTTAGCTTATGAATACCACAATTACCGATGTTTTTTTTGATTTAGATCACACGCTTTGGGATTTTGATAAAAACTCAGAGATGGCTTTTGACAGAATTTTTAAAAGCAGATTCCCTGAAATCAAAATACAGGATTTTATAACCAAATATGCTCCTATAAATCAGGAATGCTGGAAGTTATACCAACACGACAAAATTACACACGTCGAGTTGCGTTACAACAGATTAAAGTTTTCATTTGATGCATTAAATTTCGAAATTTCAGATGAAAATATAAATGAAATCGCAAACGATTATATCGAATTCTTAACCGATAATAATCATCTTTTTGATGGCGCAATTGAGGTTTTAGAATATTTAAAACCAAAATATAAATTGCATATTATTACTAATGGTTTTGCAAACGTTCAGGACAAGAAAATCAATAACGCTTTGTTATCTAGTTATTTTGATACTATAACAAATTCTGAACTCGCTGGCGTAAAAAAGCCAAATAGTATTATCTTTGATTATGCCATAAATGTTGCCAAAGCTCAAAAACATACCAGTATAATGATTGGCGATTGTCTTGATGCAGATGTCAACGGCGCTTTGAATGCTGGTTTAGACGCTATTTTTTTTAATGATAAAAAAATTGAAGCTCCAAAAAATATAAAACAGGTAAACCATTTATTAGAACTTAAAAAATATTTATAATTATGAGAATTAAATTTTTGTTGATTGCGCTTCTTATTTCGGTTGTTGGATTTTCGCAAACAGTTAATGATTACAAAGGTGTTATTGTGCCATTAAAATACGATTTTCTGAAATCAGAAAACCAATATAGAATGTCTACAATGACCAAATCGAATTTAATCAAAGCCGGATTTCAGGCTTTTTATGGTAATGAAGAACTTCCCGCAGGTTTTGGTGATCGTTGTGATCTTTTATATGTTGACGTAAAAAAAGACAATGGTTTTTTGATCACTAAACTTTTTATTGAATTTAAAGATTGCTATGGTAAAGTAATCTATACTTCGGATATGGGGAAAAGTAAAGAAAAAGATTATGAAGTTGCTTATAGAGAGTCTCTTGATTTAGCTTTTGTTTCGGTAAACGCTTTGCATTATAAATATAATGGTAAAGCTTTAGGTTCAGCAAAATCATCAAGTACTGCGGCTCCATTAACTCCGCAAGCTCAGGTTGTAACAATGACAGCAATTGCTGCTCCCGTTGCAGACATGAAAGACCCTAATTTATTATATGCTCAGCCTACAGAAAACGGATATCAGTTAATTGATAAAACGCCTAAAGTTGTAATGAAGTTGTTGAAAACATCACGTCCGGATTCGTTTATTGCAATAAAAGATGGTGTTCAGGGATCGTTAAATGCAAAAGACAATCAATGGTTTTTTGAATATTATAAAAATGACCAATTAGTTTCTGAAAAAGTTTCAGTAAAATTCTAAATAAAATAAGGTTTTAATAACCATATTTATCTTTCCAACGGTTCTTTAAAAATTCGCGGTTGCTGTTCTCTCTTGAATTGCTTCCCGGATTATAAAGAACCGTTTCTTTTATGGCATCCGGTAAAAATTCCTGTTCTGCAAAATTATTCGCGTAATCGTGTGAATATTTATACTCGTCGCCATAACCTAATTCTTTCATCAGTTTTGTAGGAGCATTTCTTAAATGAATAGGAACAGGCAAATCGCCGGTTTGTTTTACCAGTTGTTGTGCATTTCCAATTGCCATATACGATGCATTGCTTTTTGGCGAAGTTGCGAGGTAAATAGCACATTGGCTCAATATGATCCGACTTTCAGGATAACCAATAGTTGTTACCGCCTGAAACGTATTATTTGCCATTATAAATGCCGTAGGATTTGCGTTTCCTATATCTTCACTGGATAAAATAAGCATTCTGCGAGCGATAAATTTCACATCTTCGCCACCTTCAATCATTCTTGCCAGCCAATAAACAGCACCGTTGGGATCACTACCACGAATAGATTTTATAAATGCCGAAACAATATCATAATGCTGTTCGCCACTTTTGTCATACAAAACAGTATTTTGCTGAACTAATTCAAAAATGCGATCATTTGTAATTATTACTTCATCGTCAGCAGAAGCATTTACAACAAGTTCAAAAATATTGAGTAGTTTTCTTCCATCTCCGCCTGAAAGTCTCAGTAAAGCTTCCGTTTCCTTTAGTATAATATTTTTTGACGCTAAATAGCTGTCTTTTTTCATTGCACGATGAAGCAAAGCTTCAAGATCTGCTTTTGTAAAAGCATTTAAAATATAAACCTGGCAACGTGACAATAATGCAGGAATAACTTCAAAGCTTGGATTTTCTGTAGTTGCGCCAATAAGTGTAATCCAGCCTTTTTCAACAGCAGCCAAAAGGGAATCTTGTTGTGATTTGCTAAACCTGTGAATCTCATCAATAAATAAAATAGGATTTTTAGCCGTAAACAATCCGCCGCTTTGTTTGGCTTTCTCAATTACGTCACGAATATCCTTAACGCCTGAATTAATGGCGCTCAATATATAAAACGGACGTTTAGATTCCTGAGCAATAATCTGGGCCAAAGTTGTTTTCCCCGTTCCCGGAGGTCCCCAAAAGATTAGCGAAGGAATAAGTCCTTTCGAAATTTGTTGCGTTAACGAGCCGTTTGGTCCAACCAAATGACTTTGACTAATGTAATCTTCTAATTGCTGTGGGCGAATACGCTCTGCTAAAGGTGCTTCCATTTTGTAAAATTACTATTTTTCAATTTATATCTCTATTTTTAGGAGCTATTTCCTGCTATTCGCTATATCTTTTTCTGTCTGAAAAAGCCAGAAAAAGGATGCCGCTTCTATCAGGGCTATAATCGTGTTCATGAATATTCTCGTTAGCTGACAAATTATCAGTAAATTGTAATTGGATAGTTTTTTGATGTTGTGTTTTTAACTTTATTCCAAAACAATGAATGATAACTACTTTAAATTTTCAAATGCCGTTATTGGTCTTCCCGTTTTTTTTGTTCTTTTTTTGTGGATTATTTATTGGGTTCAAATTCGATTTGATTTTGATTTTTATCAAAACGGTATTTATCCTCGTGACTTTTCAGGTTTGCAAGGTGTTTTGTTTAGTCCATTTATTCATGAAAACTTGGATCATTTATATAATAACTCCATTCCGCTTTTAGTATTATTGTCAGCTATGCAATTTTTTTATCCAAAACAAACTCTTGCTGTAATTGGCTTTGGAATTTTGTTTTCAGGATTAATAACCTGGATTATTGGGCGTGAAAATTATCATATTGGCGCCAGCGGATTAATTTATGTTTTAGTGAGTTTTATTTTTTTTAAAGGAATCCAAACTGGATATTATCGTTTGGTAGCACTTTCGTTATCAGTAATTTTATTATATGGAGGAATGATTTGGTATGTTTTTCCAGACGTTGATAAAACAATTTCCTGGGAAGGACATTTGGCGGGTTTTATTACAGGATTTGGATTGTCATTATTTTACAAAACACCGGAATATGCAAAACCCATTGTTTACGAATGGCAAAAACCAGATTTTAATCCGGATCAGGATGCATTCATGAAACATTTTGACGAAAACGGAAATTTTGTAAATGCAGAAGTTCCAGACGATGAACTGGAAGTTTTATCGACTTATTATAATTCAAATTTCTCAGTTAATTATACTGTAACAAAAAGAGAATCAGATGATGAATTATAACTCAGGGATATTGGATTGATTTAAAAAGACTATTTTTGTTTGTATTCTAATTTCAATCAATTTGTTATGAGAAAAATAAACTTACTTATTGTTGTTATATCATTTGCTTTCATCTCAAAAACAGAAGCTCAATGTGAAGTTAAAAATAGGGTACAGGCAGATGGTACAATGATGTACTATTTTGAACCGGCTGATTTTTATATCACAAAATCAAAATCGCTAAAAATAAATATTGTAACAGACAAAGAACATTATTTTGTGGCTTTGCAGCCTTCACCATTTCCGTCTAAAAAAGAAGGTAAAAAAATCAAAGATGATTTAATTATTCACTTATCAAATAAGCAAGAATATAAGCTGACTCATTACGACACGCAATACAGGAATAATGATTCGATTATGCAGGTTCTTTATTTAATGGATCAAAAAGATATTGATGCTTTTTCTAAGTTTGAAGCAGTAGTTGCCGAAATTAATATGAAAGGAACAGAATTTGTTCGTGATTATAATTTCAAATTACATAAAGATGCTATAATGGAACAGTTGAAATGTTTTTTAAAAAAGGAAGAAAACTAATTTTAATCTTCGGCTTTTGAATTATCATGAAGATGTGATAATTTTTTTTCAATATTTTTAAAAAGATTATTAAATGTAATGGTAAGAGAAGCCGCATTTACAATTTGATTTTGTTCGTCCCTGGGTAAATATTCATTTGCATAAGTTAATTCAACCTGAACATCATCTGTAAATAAATAACCTGCGCCAATATTTAATCTGTTCCGATCAAAGAAACTAAGTCCAGTTACTTTTGTTCCGGATTTAAAAAATAGTTCATCCGAAGCTATTCCGTAAACAACTCCTTCGCGTAGTATTTTGCTATTGATGGGTTTTATGTACTTTATTTGCTGGCGATAACGAAGAACGTTTTCGTAATTATCTTGTCCGTTTCTCATGTGTCGCAATTCCACTCTCATTCTGGTGCTTAAAGTGTATCCTGTTTTATGAAAATAGTATATTCCCTGAAGCGCAAATCTCCATTCCGGAGATTTAAATTGACCAATTTCCGGTACATCTTTATTGTCGTAGTAAGCAACAAAAGTTGAAAGTTTCCAGCGTGGAGATAAATAATAATGTCCCCAGCCCCTAAATGATTTTTGAATGTTTGACTCAAAAATATTCGAAGAAGTTGTAGTGCTGCTGTAAGATGAGCCCAGATCTAATTCAGCAGACCATTTTTCATTTAATGTTCTGCTAAATTGTATTTCATTCCAGGATTGTCCGTAGGTTGTTGTTTGCCCATAGCTTAAATTTGTAATTATTGAAATTACAAATAAACAATAAGCTTTATATAAGAATATGTTATGAGTAAATTTTGAAGACATTCATGATAGATTTATTTGTCATTCGTAATCTCATTCTCAATGATATTTAACTTCTTTGGCGAACAGCTTCATATAAAAAAGCTCCACAAGCTACCGAAACGTTTAAAGATCCAATTGATCCAAACATTGGCAATTTTGCTTTCTCATCAACAATTTTAAGCACCGAAGGATTGATTCCTCTATCCTCTGATCCCATGATAATAGCCACAGGTTCGTTTAATGCTATATCATAAATGTTCTGATCGGTTTTTTCAGTTGCAGCAACCGTTTTGATTCCTGATCCCTGAAGATAGAAAATTGCATCTTTAATATGCTCAACTTTACAAATAGGCACATTAAATACTGCTCCTGCAGATGTTTTAACCGTGTCACCATTTACTGGTGCCGATCCTGCTTTTTGTACAATGATTCCGTTTACGCCTGTACATTCTGCTGTTCTTATAATTGCGCCAAAATTTCGCGCATCAGAAATCTGATCTAATATTAAAAATAATGGTTTTGTGCCAGACGCAATAGTCGATTCAACTAAATGTTCTAAATCTATAAATCCAATAGGGGAGATTGTTGCAACTGCTCCCTGGTGATTATTTGGTGTTAATCTGTTTAATTTTTCAACAGGTACATAAGAAAAATTAATGTTAGCGCGTTTCATCACTTTCATTAAATCTTTCATTAATTCTCCAGAAATTTCCTTTTGTATAAATACTTTATCAACCTCTTTTCCTGCTTGAATTGCTTCTATAATGGCTCTAATTCCAAAAATTTGATGTTCTTTTTCCATGGGACAAATATAGGTATAATGTTTATATAAAAAAAAACCACTCTGAATGAACAGAGTGGTTTGATATAATTATTTGAGAATAAATTAGAATTTATCCCAGAAAATGTGAGTTTTTAGTTTGTCTCCACCAATAGCAGCAGATCCGGCTTCATAGTTTGCACCGTTAACTGTTTGTTCGTTTATTGGGTAAGTTAACCTTTTTGGAACTTGACCTTCTGCTTCAGAATATGCATTTGCTGGAGCAACCAAAGCAGGAAAATCTAATCTGCGATATGATGTCCAAGCTTCAAAACCTCTATTATAAAATGCAATCCACTCTTGTTGAGCAATTTTTTGTTTATCAGATCCTGGAGCAGTTGCATAATTAACACTTGGAGTTAATAAATAAGCTGCTGCCTTATCTGCAATACCCCAATTTTCAAAAGAAGCAGTGATTGCTTGGTTGTAATAATATTGAGGCGAATTTCCAACTGCAAATCCTTTTAAAGCAGCTTCTGCTAAATAAAAATTTACTTCAGTAGCTTCCATTAATAATGAAGGGAATTCTGGCGCTGTTAGAATAGGATTCACATGAGAGAAAATAGTGTAAATATTTGTATAACCGTATTTTCCTCCTGCATAAGTCCCGTCTGCTAAAGGAGTAAAGTATTTATCTCTTCTAGGGTCGTCTAAAGTGTTCATTGCGTTTACAATTGGTGCTGCAGGAACAAAATCATTTCTGTTAGAAGCTACCAGATTTTCGTAAATAGGGTTGTAATTTGGAGCAGATACTGCATAATTAAATGAGGCATTGTTCTCATTGGTAGTTATTACACCACTAGTGTAAGCACTTTCTATTGTACTTTTTGCTAATGCCTCATTTGAATCAATAAGATTAACTCCTATTTTTACTTTTAATGAGTTTGCAAAAAGTTTCCATTTTGCTACATTACCTTTGTAAACGATGTCACCTGAGCTAAAAGATCCATTGTTAGTATCTAAATTTGCTATAGCAGCATCTAAACGTGTAATCAGTTTTGTATAGATTGTAGCTGCATCTTCATACTTAGGCAAAGGTATTGTTTTTGGTTGTAATGCATCTGTGTAAGGTACATCTCCAAATGAGTCAACTATTATTTGATAAGTATACACTTCGAATATTTCTATAATAGCAATTTTATTTTTTTGCTCACTTTGAAATTGTGCTGCAGGAACCCCGGTAGGAGCTGCCTCAGTAGGAATGATCTCTTTAGCAGATTCTAAGCCACCAAGTACAGTAGCGTACAAAACTCTCCATTGACGATCAGCAATTGCTCTTGAGCTTATTCTGTATCTTGATTCAGTGGTGTACTGTGTTGCTGCTAAGTACTGAGGGAAATATCTAAAGATAGAACCTTCATTTACACTAGGGCTTGTTAATTGATCTGTTAACGCTTTTTGAGAATTTCCAAATAAAGTGGCTGCAGGAACTTCATAAGCAGCATCTTTATTCTCATTAAAAGCGACATCATCGCTAACGCAACTTGTCATTAATAATGACAACATTGCTATTGAATATATTATTTTTTTCATTTTTTTAGAATTTTACTTTTACGTTAAAAGAATACATTTTAACTGTAGGCATAACTCCAGATTGAAATCCTTGTATGTTACCTGCAGATGTTCCAGCTTCAGGATCTGCGTCCGGTAAGTTTTTGTGGATAATCCAAACGTTATTACCGATTAAACTGAATGACATATCTTTAATAAATGTTTGTTCAAGATATTTTGAAGGAAGAGAATAAGTGAAACCTACTTCTCTAAGTTTAACATAAGAGGCATCGTATACATAATTGCTGTTTGGGTTACCAGATACTCCAAAACCTACTCCGCTTGCTTCACTAGAATCAGATGCGTCTACACGTGTTGTGTTCTGAACGTAATTACCACTACCATCTAACGTAACCCCTGGGTTAATGTATCCACCTCCATTTGCTAGAGTATTTCTAACAGGATTACCTAAGTCGTTGATGTATGCCGTTTGTACTCCAACACCTGTATCTTGTCCGTATGCCTGGTCAAGTGAAAAAACGCTTCCTCCTTTTTTAACATCAACTAAGAAATTAAAAGAAAGATTTTTGTAAGTGATTTTATTAGATACACCACCTATCCAATCTGCCTGGATATTACCAATTATTTGGTTATCTATAGTTTCATAATTTCCATCTGCATCAACGATTTTATTTCCGTTAGGATCACGTGCGATTCCTTGTCCTCTAATAGCACCATATTGTTCACCAACGGTTGCATTAAGAGTAACATTTTGGTTCCAGCTAGCTAATTGAAGATTTGTTCTTCCTTCGTTTAAAGAAACTACTGTGTTTTTGTTTTTTGCCCAGTTAACAGCAACTTGCCATTGGAAATCTTTGGTTTTAATTGGAGATCCTGATAAAACTACTTCAATACCTTTGTTTTCAAGCTCACCTGCATTAATTTGTGCAAAGCTGTATCCTGTTGAAGGAGATTGAGGTACGTTAAAGATTTGGTTTTCTGTATTACTTTTGTATACAGATAAATCTAAACTTAATCTGTTATTAAATACTGAAGCTTCTAAACCAGCCTCCCAGCTTTTTTGTCTTTCTGGTTTTAAGTTTTGGAATTGAACATATGTAGCACTGTTTTGAAATAATGGATTTCCATTTAGTAATCCATTGTTTATTCTAGCACCCAATAGACCAGCAGCTGGATCATTTCCAACTTGAGCATAATTAAGTCTTACTTTACCTAAAGACAACCAATCAGCTTTTAATATTTCTGAGAATACAAAACTTGACCCTACAGAATAGTAATCATAAGAGTTGTTATCTACATATAAGCTTGTTGATTGATCTCTACGGTAAGATCCTTCTAGGTATAACATTTTGTTATAATCTAATGAAAGTTGTCCGTAAATCCCTGATTTTTCAGAATCTATTTCAGTTTCTATTGGTGCAACAAATGTATTTGAATTTGCTAATGTATAAAGTCCTGGTTTAACAAGGCCACCAGTAGTTGACCCATCAAATGAGTCAGTGCTTGTTTTTATAAGTGTTGCTCCACCTAATACTTTACCACTAACAAGAGGGCTTAATTTAAAATCATAAGTCGCTATGAAATCGTAAGTTTGTTGAAGAAATGCTCTGGTGTATAATGAATATCCAGAAGATTCACTAATTTGACTAACTCCAAATTCTTCTGCATGGCTTCCAATTTGTTTTCTAAGTTCTTGTCTGTCATTAGAGTTGTCTATAGTTACTCTTCCTAATACATTAAAGTTATCTGTAATGTCATAGCTTAGATTCACTCCTGTTAAGATTCTGCGTCTAACATCGCTTTCGTAGTTTTCGTATCTATCCCAGTATGGGTTATTCCAAAATGCAGGAGAAGTATTTCCTGACAAAGGATCACTCATATTCCAAGTGATATTTTGATGATTTCTGAAGTATTCTTGTTTTAACTCTTTGATATCGACGTTAGTTTGCCACCATTGTCTAAATCCTCCTATAAAGTTATCTCCGTAACCTAAACTGTTTCTACCAATAGTATTTTGATCGGTAAATGTAAAGAAAGCTCTTGCAGTGAATTTATCACTAAAGTCTCTTGAGAAATTACCACTAAGGATGTTTCTCTTAAGGCTGCTATTTGGTAAGACCCCTTTATCAGTATTGTTAGTTATGCTTAAGTTAAAAGTACTTTTGTCATCTCCTCCATTTAAGTTCAAACTGTTTACAGTATTGAATGCTTTTTCGAAAAAGGAAGTAGGGTCGTTTTGTGCGGCAACCCATGGAGTTGCTTTTCCAAAATTAGCATTCCCTGGAGCAAAAGCGTTCCATTGATAAGCTGGTAAGCCATCAAAAGCATTACCATAAGAAATGTCGTATCCTGTAGGTACTACTCTGTCTTCAACACCATCACCATCAACATCAGTATAAGTGAAGTTGTCATGACCATCATAACCACCACCACCGTATTGTTTTTGGTATTTTACAAACGTAGATTTATCAATTGTTCCAACTGAAGCAGTAGAACTGAATGAAACACCTAAACCTGCATTTTTCTTTCCTTTTTTAGTAGTTATCATAATAGCTCCATTAGCAGCAGAACTACCATATAATGCTGTAGCCGCAGCACCTTTAAGAACGTTTACTGATTCTACGTTATTAGGATCAATATCTGACGCTGAGTTACCAAAGTCAAATCCGTCTCTTCCGGTTTGAGTATCTGAGCTATTTAAATTCGCATTGTTTAAAGGTACACCATCAACAACAATCAAAGCTTGGTTGTTTCCTGTGATACTTTTTGTCCCTCTAAGAACAATGTTTGTAGATCCTCCAAAGTTTGAGTTGTTTCTTACTTCAAGACCAGCAACTTTTCCAGATAGGTTATTCAGGAAGTTTGTTGTTGGTGCAGTGTTAATTGCAGCTGCATCTAGTTTTTGTGAAGAGTAGCCTAAAGACTTCTTTTCTCTTGTAACACCCAAAGCAGTTACTACAACTCCTTCAAGTTCTTGCGCATCTCCAACTAATTTTACGCTAACTGTAGATGAACTTGCAGCTACTTCTTGAGATTTCATTCCAATGTAGCTAAATACCAAAATTTGGCTTGGTGATGCTTTGATAGAAAATTTACCATCAAAATCTGTTTGTGTTCCAGTTTTTGTTCCTTTTATTAATACACTAACACCTGGTAAAGGCATTCCTGTATTATCAGAAACAGTTCCTGAAACGGCTCTTTCTTGCGCAAAAGTTAGTTGCGCCATTAGTACTAATAAAAGCACTAAGAATCCATTGAACTTTAGTTTCATTTTTAAATATTTTGAATTAGTTTGACAAAAATCTTAATAATTTGTTAATCTACCTAATATAAAATGCTTTTTTTTTAGTTAAATTATGATTTTAAAGTAGGATATTGTTTTTTTATCGTTAAAAAATGTGAATAAATTTAAAATTCGCAATTTTTTGTGCTAAATTTGATAATAATTAAATTTATTGCAAAAATAATAAATGTTAAATTTGTATATTGATATTCTTTAATTTGATTTTTTTATAACTTTTGTCTTAAAAAAAGTTGCCTTAGAGGTTTTTTTTGGTGTAATTTTAGTTGTATCAGCTTTAAGGTATGAGGAATTTGAATTATTAAAGGGATTTTTATTTAAAATTTAACATTGTAGCATATGTTTAAAATACTGTCCTGAAATTTCATCTCGGTTTTGTTTATTCTTCCGTTAGCTATTATTAAAGTTAACAGCCCATTTTTTGTAACTAGGCCTAATCCTATTCCGACAGAGATTAGGTTGTTGAATTTTTTGTTGTCTATTAAATTTGTCTGATCTTGATAAATTCCATAGTCAATTATGCTGTGTATATATAGATTTTGAGTTGCTACATATCTATATTCAGTTAAGATAAGGTTTGTGTTGTTGCCTTGTAAGCTGTTTTCGGCAAAACCTCTAATTGACTTTAAGCCTCCAAAGCGGAATAGTTCATTTGAAATGTAGTTTTTACTATTCAGGTAAAGATTTTGTGAGTTAATATAAATAAAGCTTTTCTTATTTAATTCGAAATTATAGGACAAATTTAAGCTGCTATAAAATTGTTTGCTGGATTCAGTGGTTTCGGGGCTGTTGTTGGTGTCTCTTTTTCCGAATCCGAGTATGAAATTTATGTATGCTTTCTTTGAGAATAGATTGTTCATGTGATCTATTCTTTTGTATTCAATTGAAGAGGTGATGTATGAGTTTTTATAATCGCTGATAAGTGAATTATTTGTGTTTTGAATGTCGCTCGATTCTGTTGATTGATATCCTAAGTATATTTTTGAATTATAATTTAAATAGTATCCCAAGTCAATTGAGGTTCTGGTGTTTTGAAAAGTGCTGTCCTGTTTGAAGATATTTAGTTGTGCTTTTAATCCCAGTGGAGATTGAAATATATAAGGGATTTCTATTTTTGTGTTGAATGTTTTTTGTTGATTTCCATCACTTTTCCAGTAAAGCGAAAATTGTTCACCTGCATGAAGTGTATTTAATAGGTTTATGTCAAGATAGCCATTTAATGTTGTTTTTTTGTTTTCATCATTTGAGAAACCGATGTAACCATCAAAAGTGTTGGCTTTCCTTTTTTCTATGTAAGTGTATATTTTTGTTGAATCATTTGTGAATAATATTTGCGGATATTTTGTTTGGGTAACAAATTCATAGCTGTTGATGTCGTTATAAAGCTCTTTAACAATTTCTTGGTTAAAGGTTTTGTTTAAGTATTTTCTATTGAGTTGTTTTAGATGTCCCTTAGGAAAATAGCTTTTATTATTTTGATTGTCTTCGCTGAGAATAATGGAATTTACATTACGTTTTTTTTCGGATTTAAAAGTTAAGTCTGCATAAATTATTAAATTCTTTCTTTGAATATTTTCAAGTTTAATTTTACTTAGGGCAAAACCAAGTTTTTGGGCATCAATTATCTTTTGATCGAGGAAGTTTTCAACCTCATTATATTTGAAAATTAAGGTGTCTTTTTTTGTTTCAGCAGGCGTAAAAAAAACATTATTTGTACCTATATATATATGTATGGTTTTTATTTGTTTTTTTAGTTCAATAATACTGTGATAAGTGCTGTCATTAATTTTATTTGTAGCTATTATTTTATTGTCTACAAAACCTTCTTTGGCAAGTTTGTCTGTTGTCTTTTTTATTTCTTCAAATAATGATTTTATGTTCGGATGTTTTGTTGAATAATTTACGGAGTCAATGATGTGATTTTCTACATCGCTAGTGCTTATTATTTTTAGATAAAAATTTTGACTATAGATAGAAATTCCGAAAAATAAAAAAAATATGTAGATAAGGTTTTTCAAAACTAATTTTTTGGTTTCTAAAAGTATTGCAAATATCAATTGTTTGTTTGTAAAAACATAAGTTTAAATAATGTTATTGAAAATTAATAGATTAACGTTTGCAAACTGAAAAATATTTTATACATTTGCAACCCCGTAAAAAGCGGGAATTTAATATACATAATAAATTTTTAGTATTAATTATGCCAACAATTCAACAATTAGTAAGAACAGGAAGAACTCAGATAACTAAGAAGAGTAAATCGGTTGCTTTAGATTCTTGT
>NZ_JAYSPC010000008.1:0-129286 GCF_043722275.1 Flavobacterium sp.
TCTGTTTTATCCGCGTCAAAATTAGACGCTGATTTTACTGATTCGCTAAAGCGAAAACGCTGATAAAAACGGATTTTTCTAATTACTTTCTTGATTAAACTGTTAAGTAATTTTATAGATTTTCCCTTAACTTAATGACATTGCCCGGCGGGACGAAATATTTATAGAAAAACATAAACCTAATCGAGAACCCCCCCAGAGGGGTGACAAAAATGTCATTCCGAGGAACGAGGAAACTCCGCAAACTCGACAAAGTTTGCGCTCACCAATTGCTACGGAGCTACTTGATGAGATCCCTCGTTCCTCGGGATGACAAACTGAATAGAATAACAAACTGAAAAGAATAACAAACTAAAGCGGAATAACAAACCAAGCCAACTATGCGTTTTTAAACAAGTGAAGCGCCTTTTTGAATTTACAACACATATTAATTTATTTGCAAAACAAAACCCCGGAGGGGTGACATATTTATAGCAATCATAATAAAAAAATATCGCTCCGCTGGAGCTTTAATTGGAAACGTATAAATTTGCTATAAATATTTTGCTCCGCTGGAGCTTAAAAATCGTTTAAAAAAAATCATGCAAAAATCAATCAAAACCATTCTACTATTTTCTATACTAATTGGCAGTTTTTCAACAAACGCACAAGTATTACGAAAAAGAACCACCTTACTTATGGGCGGACGTTTTGATATTACGATCGTCGCAAAAGATTCCCTTTCGGCAGAAAAAAATATCCATGAGGTAATTGAAGAAATCACCCGAATCGAAAACCTGATATCCGACTGGAAACCCGATTCGCAGGTTTCGCAAGTCAATCAAAATGCCGGAATAAAACCCGTCAAAGTAGATCGTGAAGTTTTTGAATTAACCCAAAGAGCCATACAATTTTCTGAAGCCACAAAAGGAGGATTTGATGTCAGTTTTGCTGCAATGGACAGAATCTGGAAATTTGACGGATCGATGACCGAAATGCCTTCGGCGGAAGCCATAAAAAAATCAGTAGAAAAAGTAGGTTATAAAAACATCATTTTAGATTCGATACAATCAACTATATTCCTCAAACTAAAAGGAATGAAAATAGGATTTGGCGCTCTGGGCGAAGGATATGCAACCGATAAATGCCGACATATGATGCTGGCAAAAGGCATAAAAGCCGGAATCGTAAACGGCTCCGGAGACATGACCGCATGGGGAAAACAACCCAACGGCAAAGACTGGAATATTGGTATGACAAACCCTTTTCATCCAGATACATTATTTGCGGTGGTTCCGCTCAACAATGGTGCAGTCACAACCTCAGGAAGTTATGAGAAATTTGTTATTTTTAATGGTAAACGATATTCGCATATCATCAATCCTGCAACAGGATATCCCGCAACAGGATTGTGCAGCGTATCGGTTTTTGGTCCAAATGCAGAAACCGCAAATGGTTTAAGCACATCTTTAATGGTTTTAGGACAAACCGAAGGGCTACTTTTACTAAAAAAATATCCGGAATATAGTTGCGTAATGATTACCGATAACGGAAAATTAGTAAAATCAAAAAACTTCAAAATCAAAAAATTTAAACCTAAACTTTAAATTATTTTTAGAAATTTCAGATATAAAAAAAAGACAATCAAATTGATTGCCTTAACATATAAGATCAAAACTTATTGATAATTTTTTAGAAAAGAAAAATTACGATCAATCATCGCTGCTTCATTTTTACCCGTTTCTAGTTGCGCTTCATTTGCATAAACCATCATTTGTTTTTCATAATCGTAAATAGCATCTTCGATAGATTCAAATTCCCCATTCGTCAGATTTTCAGATAAAATCAAGGCATCAACAAGCCCAATATTCAAACCCTGACCGGCAAAGGGCGGCATAATATGTGCTGCATCGCCAATGAGAGTTATAGGCAAATGTCGGTTCTTTTTCCACGGTTTATCCAATGCTATTTTTCTGGTGGGCCATAAAACAAAAGACGATGTAGCACGAAATAATTGCTTATAAGTTTCATGCCAATCAGCAAATCTAGTAGTAAGAAATGCAATTATATTTTCCTTACTTTCAAAGTTTAATTTTGATTCAGCAGATTCCTCCGGCTTTTTAAAAATCACACTATAACTTAAAACATTCCCGTTTTTAGGGTTTGCAACAAGCAAATTTCCGTCTCCGGCAATCATTAAAATAGTATCATTGCAAAGTTGGCAGAAATCCGGACATTCCACTTCCGGAACAGCAACTTCGCCCTGAATAATAAGAGTTCCCGTATATTCAATCGTGGCATCTGTAATATATTTTCTGGCAACCGACATTCCGCCATTCGCTCCAATAACAAAATCTGCCGTTGCCTCAATTTCATTTTCAAACTGCAAAAGCCATTTTCCATTCTCTTCTTTAAGTCCCGTAAATTTCCTGTCCCAAACCACGGTATCATTTTTTAAACTTGCAAGCAATAATTGTCTCAAATCGTTTCTGTTAATCTCCGGATTGTCATATTGATTTTCGGCAGTAGGATTTTTAGAAAATAATATCCCGGCATTTTTATCCGCTACGGTTCTTCCCATTGGTTTCGCCATGGCATAATAGTTTTCTAACAATCCTGCTTTTTGCATCACTTTTTGTCCCGTTTCTTTATGTAAATCAAGAGTTCCGCCCGAAATTCTGGTTACTGCATCTTTATCTCTTTCGTAAACCGTTACATCAATTCCGTTTTGCTGCAGTAATTTTGCCATTGTAAGCCCAACTGGTCCCGCGCCAATAATGGCTATTTTTTTGTTTTTCAATAACATGATTTAGTTTTTAGTTTTGAAAGACAAAATTCTGCAATGTTCCAAAGTTAGGATTGTACAAATGCGACAAAATTATTACTGATTATTTTTTTTGCATTTCGCGCAAATACTCCCGGAGTTGTACCGCTGTAACGCTTGAATTCTCTGCTAAGATGCGATTGATCTGTATAACCAAGTTCTTGCGCTAAACCCGAAATATTAGCATCAGGAAAATGCCATAAATGATTCCGAACCTGCTCAAAACGCATCAAACCGGCAACATCTTTAACTGTATGTCCGGACGATTGTTTAAAGTTCCTTTCTAAAGTCCTTACAGTTGCATGCGCCGCCGCCGCAACTTCAGTCACCGGTATCATTCCTTTCGCTTTCCGCATCGCTGTTCCCGCTTTAAACAACATACTTTCGGCAGGAATTTGTGATTGCACATTCATGAAAAATTCTTGTACATGCGCAATTGCTTCTTCGATTTTATGAGATTCAATTAAAGATTGTAACACTAATTGTAGCTTCGCAATAGGATGTTCAAATAGATAAACTCCGCCATTTCCCGCGCCGGAAGTCAATCCGAGTAAATCAAATACCGCCCATGGAAAACATCTGATCGCAATAACTTCCATAGAACCAGAATTTAAAATAACAGGATGATTTAGCAAACCCATAATAAATGGCGACGGTAATGGCTGTAAAATTCCGTTATTAGAAACATTGCAAATGCTTCCAAAATAAAAAACAATTTCAGCATAACCATCAGGTAAAACCTCAAAATTCAACGGATCTTCTCCGCTAATTCTTTTATCATACCAAAAACATTTTATGCTGTCTTGTAATGCCTCGGGAGGATCAAATTCGAGATGGTGCTTTCTAAAAGTTAGCATGTTTTGAAGTTTATTAAATACAAAGATAAAGAACAATATCTATACAGATATCGGCTGGTTTGTCATCCCGATTTCTATTATAAAAACAAATCTTTTTTATAAGAAATTTTTTATTTCTCGCAGATTTTGCAGATTGCTTCGCCTGTTCGATATCGCTCGGGTGAGCACATTTTTATTTTTACAAAGATTCTCATCTAAAGGAACGAGGAAAAACTCCGCACAGAATGTCAGCAATCTTTGTCGAATTACTTGTGTGATTTCTCCTTGCGTCGAAATGTCAAACTATGTCAACTATAACAAATGAAACGCCTTTTTAAGGAAACTAAAATCTATGTTTTATGTTCTAATTTTTTTCTCGCAGATCTTGCAAATTAAGCACATACTTTAATCCTTTATTAGATTAATGTGAAAATTAAATTTTCATTCTAAAGCTTATCATGATATATGGCACTAATTTAAAAGAACCCTAAAATAAAGCATCCTGTACTTTCCTGCAACTCTGTAAATGATTAGGGATTATAAAATTTTATAACTTTTAACTTTCTTTTGTGGTAATCATTCAAGTAATTTTACTTTTTTCAATAATTTTTTATAGATTTGTGTAATCGATTACATTTAAGTTTTATTATTAATATCTCTTGATTTTTTCTTTATTCATAAAAAAGAACAATCTCAAAATTGATTTAATAAACAAACGTTCAGATTAACTATCTAATTTAAACCATAAATATGAAAATGAAGACTAATTCAATTAACCTTTTTCGAATTGCGCTGGCGATTGCGATTACAAGTTTTTCGCAAACCAATATTGCCCAAAATTCAAAGTCGTATGATACTTATGCCAACATTGAGTTTAAAATGGCAAAGGTAAAAGAACCAGTAATTCCAAAAAATAGTGTGAATATTAAAGATTTTGGTGCTGTAAATGGCGGTTACATTTTAAATACTAAGGCTTTCGCCGATGCAATTGACGCAGTTTCAAAAAAAGGCGGTGGAAAAGTAATTATTCCGCCTGGAATCTGGCTTACGGGACCTATTATTCTAAAAAGCAACCTTGAACTTCATGCTGAAACTGGTGCTTTAATCAAATTTTCGCCCGATAAAAGTTTGTATCCCATTATAGAAACCAGTTTTGAAGGTTTGAATACATGGCGTTGCATCTCACCTATTTATGGTAAAAATCTTGAAAATATCGCCTTTACAGGAAATGGTGTTTGGGATGGTTCAGGTGAAGTCTGGAGACAGGTAAAAAAAGATAAACTATCTGAAGGTCAATGGAAAAAATTTGTTTCCTCAGGCGGAGTTTTAAACAAAGAAAAAACGAGCTGGTATCCATCAGAAACTTTTATGAATGCTTCAAAAGGCGCTGATCAAAATGTGCGTCTGGATTTAAAAACCAAAGAAGAATTTGAAAAAATTCATGACTTTTTACGTCCTGTTTTAGTGAGTATTCAAAACAGTAAAAGAGTTTTGTTTGATGGTCCGGTATTTCAGAATTCTCCGGCATGGAACATTCATCCTTTAATGGTTGAGGATTTAATTGTTCGTAATGTGACGGTTCGTAACCCGTGGTATTCTCAAAACGGAGACGGTCTTGATGTGGAATCGTGCAAAAATGTAATCATCGAAAATTCTAGTTTTGATGTTGGTGACGACGCTATTTGCATCAAATCAGGAAAAGATAAAGATGGTCGTGATCGTGGCGTTCCCAGCGAAAATATTATCGTCAAAAACAACATCGTATATCACGGACATGGCGGCGTAACGGTTGGAAGTGAAATGTCTGGCGGTGTAAAAAACCTGCACGTTTCTAATTGTACTTTTATGGGAACTGATGTGGGATTGCGTTTTAAAAGTAACCGCGGACGTGGCGGTGTAGTTGAAAATATTTATATCTCAAATATTTTTATGACCGATATTCCGTCGCAGGCAATTTCATTTAATCTTTATTACGGAGGAAAATCTATCGCAGAAACTTTAGAAGAAGGCGGAGACAAAATCATCAATAAAGCAATGCCTATAACGGTTGAAACGCCACAGTTTAAAAATATTTCAATCAAAAACGTAACTATAAAAGGTGCTCAACAAGCGGTTTTTTTACAAGGTTTACCTGAAATGAATTTAGAAAATATCGAAATCTCTAATTTAATTGCTAAAGCAGAAAAAGGTTTCTCGATTATTGACGCTAAAGGAATCAAAATTAGTAATGCAAAACTGGATATTGCAGAAAGTAATGTTTTCCAAATTTACAACGCTAAAGATTTGTCCCTGAAAAATGTAGAGTTTAATTCTACATCGGCGAAAGCAATTTCTGTTAACTGAGAAGCTTCTCAAAATATTGAATTTGTTTCTTCTAATGGTTTAGATTTTTCTAAAAGAACTACTATTGGGGAAACTGTTCCTAAAGGCGCTGTGAAGTTTTAAGATTTAATCTAATTAATAAAAAAGGTTTGAATCAAAAATTAGCCGATTCAAACCTTTTTTTATACATCTAATTTCTTTTCTACCCGATTCTTGTCCCGCAGGATTACACAACATCTATCGTCAAAAATCTCTTCTATAATCTTTCCTCAAAAATCTTTCCTCAAAAATCTTTCTTCGATAATCTTTCTTCTATAATCTTTCTTCTATAATCTTTCCTCTTTCTTCTAAAAAAACTCCAACACCGGCTTCTTCATATCATGATACAAAAGCACTTTCCAATGTTCTTCCTCCGCTTCTTGTTCCCACTTTTTACGGGATTCCATTGCGCGTTTTCCATCATAATCTGTTTTGTAAGCGACATGAAGTTTTAAATACGCTTCTTGTGGTAAATCATCGGCGCCATAAAAAGTAACTTCCTCATTTTCCTTAATCCAGAAAACCTGATGAAAAGGCGTGTGACCGGCAGAAACTTCATATGAAATCTCATTTGTTATTTCCCCTTTATCGTTGTCCAGCATTTCAATATTTTGCAATGATTTCAACTGATTCAGAATATCAAAATCATACGACGGACTTTCTTTTTGTTCCAATGCAAAATCCAATTCTCTGCTTTGCATGTAAATTGTGGCGTTTGGGAAACTTGGTACAAATTCATCTTTGTCATTAAAATATCCGATACCGCCAATATGATCTTTATGAAAATGAGAAACCAAAACTTTTGTAATTTGTTCCGGTAAAATAGTATTACTTTTTAGTAAATTCAGAATTAACGGAATCTCATTTTTATCTGATCTTAACCCCAAATCTAATACTATATAATCGTTTTGAGTTATAATCAAAAAAGGCTGAATTGCCATTTTAAGTCCTGAATCTTGCGGAAATTCATTAATGAGTTTAAATTCTTTCTCGCTATTAACAACGTAATTCCCTTCTTGTAGTGGTATTATTTTCATTTTACTTCAGTCATTATTTTATACAAAGGTCTAAAGAATTTCTATATTAATAATCGTATTGTGGATTAAAACAATAAAAAAACCAACTGAAAAATATATCTCAGTTGGCTTTTTCACTAACAATAATTAATCAACATTATTACAAAATACTTACGGTTTTAGCTCAGTAAACTTTGAATCCTGTTCAAAGGCTTTTTTTACTTTTTCAACAGTAATTTCTTTAGCTACAGAAAATTCAGCTGTTTTTTTTATATCTAAAGATGATGCTCCAAGCAAAACTTTATAAATTCCGGCTTCGGCAATCCAGGCACTTTTACTTTCTAAAAACGAAGCCAGATCTTTTGGCGATAAAGTCAATTGTAATGTTTCGCTTTCACCCGGTTTTAATTCTTTGGTTTTACCAAAAGCTTTTAATTCTTCTTTTGGCTTATCAATAGTTTTTGATGGCGCCGAAAGATAAAGTTCAACAACTTCCTTTCCGGCTATTTTTCCGGTATTTTTTACTGTTACAGAAACTGTCAGTTTATCATTGAAAGTTGGTGAACTCAGTTTTACATCTGTAAAATCAAAAGTCGTATATGAACTTCCGAAACCAAATTCGTAAGATGGTTTTATGTTGAAAGTGTTGTAATAACGATATCCTACATAAATTCCTTCTTCATAAGTAACGTCTTTTGGATTTGCAACCGGAAATCCGGGAAAGTTTTTTGCCGATGGCGTATCAGCATATTTCATTGGGAAAGTCATTGTCAATTTTCCAGACGGATTTATTTTCCCCGCAACTACATCAGCAACAGAATGTCCGCCTTCCTGACCTGGCTGCCACGCTAATAAAATAGCGTCAACTTTATCTTTCCAGGATGCGGTTTCGATAACTCCGCCAATATTTAAAATCACAACAACTTTTTTTCCTTTTGCATGAAAAGCATTTGAAATTTTATCGAGCATTTCGATTTCTTCTGTCGCTAAATTGAAATTATTATCGACAACTCTGTCCCCGCCTTCTCCGGAATTTCTTCCTAAAGTCACAAATGCAATTTCAGAACTTGCAGCTTTTTTAGCAATAAAAGCATCATCCATTTTCATTTCATGAAGTCTTTCCGGCAAAGCCAAAATTCCCTGGGATTTTTTTCTCAGATTATCGGCAGTAACTTCTTTTTCAGCGTACGGTTTGTATAAATCAACTAATTCTTTGTCTAATTTATAACCTGCTGCGGTTAAACCTTCTAAAAGCGAAACGGTGTGTTTATTATTCACGCTTCCGCTTCCGGTTCCGCCCGTAATCCATGCGTAAGAAGTTACTCCAAATACCGAAACTTCTTTTTGTTTATCAGCAAATGGCAAAGTATTTTTCTCGTTTTTAAGCAAAACCATTCCTTCTGCGGCAGCGTTTCTGGTAACTTCGGCATTTTTAGTTAAGTTAGGTTTGTCGCTGTATTTGTATTTTGCGAAAGTTGGAGTACGAAAAACATATTCTAAAATTCGTCTCACGTTTGTATTCGCAACTTCCTGAGATAATTTTCCTGAATTTAATGCTTCTAATAATGCTTTTTTCTGAACTGGAATTCCCGGCATTAATAAATCGTTTCCGGCATTCATTTGTTGCACAACATCTGAGCTCAAACCTTTTTGTATGGATTCAAAACCCGGAAAACCACCAAACCAGTCCGTCATTACGATTCCTTTAAAACCCCATTCGTCTCTTAAAACCTGAGTCAGTAAATCTTTACGGTCAGAGGTATAAGTTCCGTTAATTTTGTTGTAAGATGACATTACTGTCCAAGGCTGAGCTTCTTTTACCGTGATTTCAAAACCTTTTAAATACAATTCTCTGATCGCTCTTTCAGATACGTGAGCATTTATGGTTAAACGATTGGTTTCTTCATTATTAACTGCAAAATGTTTGATCGAAGTTCCCACGCCTTGCGACTGAATTCCGTTGACAATTGCAGCAGCGGTTTTCCCTGAAATCAACGGATCTTCAGAGTAATATTCGAAGTTTCTTCCGTTTAATGGATTTCTCTGAATATTTAAAGCCGGCGCTAATAAAACATCAACTCCGTATTCTTTTACTTCATTTCCCATTGCTTTTCCAACTTCTTCTAAAAGGGTTTTATTCCAAGTTGAAGCCAAAGCCGTTCCTACCGGAAATGCCGTTGCATAATAGGTTTTTGAATCTTTTTCTCTCGTTGGTTCAATTCTTAAACCGGCTGGCCCATCGGCAACAACGGTTGCAGGAATCCCAAATCGTTCAAAAGCCGCAGTTCCGCCCGCAGCTCCGGGAACTAAACCTTGCTTAGAATCTCCAACAGGACCTGTTAAAACTTCGATTCCGGGCATTCCGGTTCCTATAAGCAATTCTGCTTTTTCGGCATTGGTCATTTGTTTGATGATTTCCTCAATTCTTTTATCGGCAGAAAGTCTTGTGTCTTCCCACGGATCTAATTTTCCGTTTCTGTTAAAATCCTGAAATGTAAATCCTTTAATTGTCAAAAGCGGTGGATTTGTTTCATTAGTCGGAATTGCTTTCCAGGATAAATTCGAAAGTACTAAAGCGGTTAAAAGTGATATTCTCGCCGTTTTTTTTATGGTTTGTTTCATAGTTAGAAGTATAAAATTGTTTTTGTTTTAATGAAGTTTTGTACGTGATATTTCATTGCTTCATATAGAAGCAATATTAAACACTTTTTTTCATTTCAACAAATAAAAAGACTTAAAATTTCATATCTAATAATCCTAAATACTTAAAAATGAGTAATTACTAATACTCAGACAATAAAAACTAAACATTATTAAACCGAAAAAAGCAGTAAGAAAGGTTCGATTATTGAATTTAAAAAAGTTTTGATTTTTTAAGTTGTCTTATATTTTTCAAAAACATTAAATTTGAAAATAAATCAAATGCAATGGAATTTAAACAACTACTTGAAAAACGATCCGCAGAGTCATGGGAAAAATATATCCCTACACTTTCTATTGATTGTGTTATTTTCAGTTTTCATGAAACTACGCTTCAGGTATTGACTGTAAAAATGAAAGAGCAGGATTTTTGGGGACTTCCGGGAGGATATGTAAAAAAAGACGAAAACGTTGATGATGCGGCAATTAGAATTTTAAAGGACAGAACGGGAACTCAAAATATTTATCTGCAGCAATTTTATACTTTCGGAAATTTAGAGCGTTCTGAAAGTGCTTTTCAGGAATATGATGATACGTTGTGGCACAAACAGCGTTTTGTTTCTATTGGTTATTATGCTTTGGCAGAACATTCAAAAGTAAACTTAGTTGTTGACGAATATTCAACGGTTGTTGAGTGGCAATCTGTTGAGGATTTGCCTTTATTTATGATGGATCACAGGACTATTTTTGATAAAGCCCTTATTACACTTCGCGAACAATTGAACAATCACCCAATTGGCTATAATCTTTTACCTGAGAAGTTTACAATGCCGGAATTGCAACGATTGTATGAAATTATTCTGGGCAAAAAACTCAATCGCGGCAATTTCTACCGAAAAATTTTGAGATATGATATCCTGACTAAACTGGATGAATCCCGAAAAGGAGGCGCGCATAAAGCTCCCGATTTGTATTCTTTTGATTTAGAAAAATACAATGTTGCGCTTAAAGAAGGTTTGAAAGGAAGCTGGTAAATTTTGGTACAAAAAAACGCCTCATTTCTGAGGCGCTCTTCAAATTTAGTCATGTTTAATTAATGGTGATCATCGTGTGAATGATTCTTATCTTTATTAGAATTTCCTTTAGAATCGTTTGAATGCTCTTTTCCCGAATTTCCTTTTCCTGAATTTCCATTTTGTTTTCCACCAGATTTATTACCTTTTTCAGGTTTATTTCCTCTGTTTTTTTGAGGTGGTCCCTGATATCCTTTTGGATAATTACTTCTGTGTTTTGTATGATATGTATAAGGTGAATCTCCTTTATAATCATTTACAACCACTTTATAACCAGAGTATAAATCATATTGTCTGTATTTTGAAGGCAATTTATTTTCACGAATCCATTTACCGTTATTGTCATAAATAAACTGGCTTTGGTTCACATCATAATAAGTGTCAATGTCCGGTAAATAATAATATCTGCTATTGTCATTTCCTTGTGGTCCCCAGTTTGGCGGTGTACCAATATTTACATTGATCGAAACTTGCGCTTGTGCAAAAATACCCATCAAGAGTATTAAAGCAAATCCTAATTTTTTCATTTTTGTGGTATTAAGTATTATTTGATTTTAACAAAGCTAAAGTAGTGCCAATTATCTGCCTTTGACCTATTGATTATACGAAAAGGCAAAACCAATCGACGAATAGTACCTCACAACCGATAAAAAGTTAAAATAAAAAACGCCTCAAATATTGAGGCGTTTCTGTTTTAACAATTTTAATTAACGATGATGATAAAAATCTATTTCCATCCACCACCTAAAGCGCGGTACAAATCAACCACTGCTTGTAATTTTTGTAAATTATCGTTGATACCGCTCAATTGAGCTGCCAAAAGATTTTGTTCTGATGTTAATACATCTGTATAATTTGTAGCGGAGCTAAACTCTAAAAGCTGTTGTGTAAAATCAACCGCTTTTGTTAAGGCCTCAATTTGTTTTTGTCTTGAATCTTCTTTTTCAACCGCCATTTCATATGCATATAAAGCATTCGAAACTTCCTGACCCGCAACTAAAAGACTTTGCTGGAAATTATTCATTGCCTGTACTTGTCTTGATTGCGCGCTTGTTAATCTGGCTTTATTAAGTCCCTGATTAAAAAGTGGTTGTGTTAATCCGCCAATTAAGGAATAAAAAACAGAATTAGTAAAGAAATCCGTTAATTGTAAATTCGAGAATCCGCCACTTGCTGTAAGCGTCAAACTTGGATAAAAATAAGTTTTAGCCATATTTGATGTTTCAAAAGCAGTTCTAAAATCAAACTCTGCCTGACGAACATCCGGACGATTTTCAAGCAATTGTGCCGGTAAACCTATTTCCAGTTTTTCAGGAATTACCTGATCTCCCAATGTTCCTCTTTCAATAGGTCCTGAAGGCTGACCTAATAAAATATTAAGGGCATTTTCAGTCTCGCGAATGTCTCTTTTTAAATCCGGAATCAATACTTCGGCTGCATGTTGATTTGCTTCACTTTGAACCACCGATGCACCGGTTACGATTGCGCCTTCTTTTAAAGCTTTGATTACTTCAACATTTTTAATACGGCTTTCTAAGGTCGATCTTGTAATTTCTAATTGTTTATCATACGCTAACAATAAAAAATAATTATTAGCAATGTCTGATATCAATTGTGTCTGAACGGCTTGTTTTGCAGCATCTGTAGAAAGATACGTGGCTAAAGCGGCTCTTTTTGAACTGCTTAGTTTTCCCCAGATATCAGCTTCCCAAGAGGTGCTTAAACCTAATTTATAAGTCGTTGTTAACGTATTAATATTAATTCCGGCAGGAAAGTTAAGTCCTGCTTCAGATTGTTTGTTACGGGTAACATTAGCATCAACATTCAAAGTTGGATAATATGCTAATTTTGTCTGACGTAACGATGCACGCGCCTGAACGATGTTTTCAATTGCATTTTTCAGGTTCAGATTCTGATCTAATCCTTTTTGAATTAAAGCTTTCAGTCTGTCATCTTTAAAAACAGTTTGCCACGGCATATTCGCCATCGTTGTCGAATCGGCAGAAGCCTGATCCCGATACAGCTTATCCGTCGAAATCGCCGATGGACGTTCGTATTTCTTGGTAACGCACGCACTTAAAAGCGCGGCTGCAGTTACCATAAGAATATATTTATTTGAACTATGAGTCATTTTTTCTTAATTAAATTATTACTCTTTATGAGCTTCTATCAATTTTACTTCCTCGTCGTCGTCATCTTCATCATAACCTTCTTTTGGAGGACCACTCACTTTTTCCTGTAAAGTCTGGAAAATGATAAACAAAATCGGAATAACAAATACTCCTAATATGGTTCCGATTAACATACCTCCAACGGCTCCTGTACCAATGGATTTATTCCCGACAGCTCCTGCTCCGGTAGCAAACATTAAAGGAACAAGTCCTAAAATAAAGGCGAAAGAGGTCATTAAAATAGGTCGTAAACGTGCTACGGCTCCTTCAATTGCTGCTTGTACAATTGGCATTCCTTTACGTCTTCTTTCCAAAGCAAATTCGACAATCAAAATACCGTTCTTCGCCAGCAATCCAATCAGCATGATTAAGGAAATCTGTAAATAAATATTACTGTTTAATTTGAAAATAATCGAGAACAAATACGCTCCTGCCAATCCAAACGGAATAGAAAATAATACTGCAAATGGTAAAATATAACTCTCATATTGTGCACTTAATAAAAAGTAAACAAAGACAAGACATAATATAAAGATGAAAATAGTTTCACTCCCTGATGCTAATTCCTCACGTGTTAATCCTGAGAATTCATAACCATAACCTGATGGCAGATTTTCGGCTGCAACTTCCTGAATCGCTTTAATGGCATCTCCTGAACTAAATCCGGGATTTGGTGCACCAGTAATTGCAATTGAAGAGAAAAGGTTAAATCTTGAAATAGATTCCGGACCAAAAACTCTTGTCATTTTTACAAACTCTGTAATTGGAGCCATATTTCCGGCACTGTTTCTAACAAATATTTTGTTCAGTCCTTCTGTATTGGTTCTGAATTCTGGTGAAGCCTGAATCATTACACGGTATTGTTTTCCGAATTTATTGAAATTCGAAGCATACAAACCTCCGTAATATCCTTGCATTGTTGACAAAATTGTATTAACCGGAACTCCTGCATCTTTTGCTTTTGCCAGATTAATATCCATCATATATTGAGGGAAACCTGGATTAAAAGGCGTTGTTGCATATTGTATTTCAGGTCGTTTTGACAATTTCTCTAAAAATTCAGTATTTACTTTAAAGAATTCTGCTGTTGTGTGTCCTCCTTTATCCTGCAATTGGAATTCGAATCCACCACTTTGTCCAAATCCTTGAATTGTTGGCGGAGAAATAAAGAAGATATTAGCTTCACGAATTCCGCTTGTTTTGGCAAAAAGCTGACCAATAACGTCATTTACACTTAATTCACGTTCGTCCCAGGTTTCCAGTTTCACAATAACCATACTGTACGCACTTCCCGCTCCTGCCGTAAAGTTTTGTCCCACAATTCTAAGTGTATTTTTAACACCCGGAATCGTTTTGGCAATACTATCTACTTTCTTTGCAATAACATCAGAACGTTCCATAGAAGCCGATGGCGGTAAACTAATATTGGCAAAAACAGTTCCCTGATCTTCCGCAGGAACGAAAGCTGATGGCGTAGTTTTCATCATATAAAATAAAGCTGCACCTGCAAATACAATAGCCGCGAGTACAATCCATTTTTTAACTGAAAGAAATTGAACTGATCTTTTATATTTATTCGTAACATTATCAAAAGCAACGTTAAACGAAGTATAGAATCTCTGGATAAAACTTTTATGTTTATGATCATCTGCATGTGGTTTTAAAAGCAAAGCACATAATGCAGGACTTAAAGTCAAGGCATTAATCGCCGAAAGGATAATGGCGACGGCTAATGTGATACCAAATTGTTTGTAGAAAACCCCTGTAGATCCTGTAATAAAGGTTACCGGAATAAATACGGCAGCCATTACAAGTGTGATCGAAATAATCGCTCCGGAAATTTCATCCATTGCATCAATCGTAGCTTTTTTAGACGATTTATAACCGTGATCCAATTTGGCGTGTACTGCCTCGACGACGACAATCGCATCATCGACCACAATACCAATCGCAAGTACCATTGCAAAAAGTGTCAATAAGTTGATTGTAAACCCAAATAAATTCAGGAAGAAGAACGTTCCTACAATCGCAACCGGAACCGCAATCGCCGGAATTAACGTTGATCTAAAATCCTGAAGGAATATAAATACAACGATAAATACCAATATAAAAGCTTCAATTAAAGTATGAATTACCTTTTCGATCGAAGCATCTAAGTTTTCGTTAACATCAACAAGAATCGTATATTTTACTCCTTTTGGAAAGTTTTTTGCAGCCTCTTCAATAAGTGCTTTCGAGTTGTTGATTACATCACGGGCATTTGATCCCGGAGTTTGGCTAATTGCCATTGCCGCAGATTCTACACCGTTTGTTTTAATCGTAGAGGTATAACTTAAAGCTCCTAACTCTACTTTTGCTACATCTTTTAATCGCAACATTTGTCCGTTACCAACAGATTTGATGATAATATCACCAAATTCCTGAGAACTGGTTAAACGTCCTTTATATTTAATTACATATTGAAAAGCCTGAGCTCCGTTTTCACCAAATTTACCTGGCGCAGCTTCGATATTTTGCTCCGCTAAAGCAGCCGAAATATCACTTGGAATCAATTTATATTGCTGCATGATATCCGGCTTTAACCAGATTCTCATCGAGTAATCTTTTGCACCAAAAACCGTAACATCTCCAACTCCAACTACACGCTGAATTTGAGGAACAAGATTAATTTTAGCATAATTTTGAAGGAATGTCTGATCATAAGCAGGATCATCACTATATAAAGAGAAAATCACTAAGTTACTACTCTGACTCTTCGTTACTGTTACACCAGCCTGAGTTACCTCTACAGGTAATAAACTGGTTGCTCTTGAAACCCTGTTTTGAACGTTTACCGCTGCTAAATCAGGATTTGTTCCCACTTTGAAGAAAATTTTGATAGAAGCATTTCCATCATTTGTCGCTGAAGAAGTCATGTAAGTCATGTTTTCTACACCGTTAATTTGCTCTTCAAGCGGAATTACAATACTTTTAAGTACAACATCTGCATTGGCACCTGTATAACTTGCCGAAACGTTTACTGTAGGTGGAGCGATATCAGGATATTGAGATATAGGTAACTCAATAAGTCCTAAAACTCCCAGAATGACAATAATAACAGATATTACCGTCGAAAGTACAGGTCTTTGTATGAATATTTTAAACATTTTTTTCTTATTTTAAGTCAGCGTAAACCGTTTCCTGATTCTGATTTTGGGCTTTAATTTCGGTTCCTTCTTTTAAAGCAGCAACTCCTTCTAATACAATTTGATCTCCTGCTTTTAAGCCGCTTGTAACAACATAATAATTCCCTGCTGTATTTTCAAGTTTGGTAATATTGACGTTTTTAGTTTTTCCGTCTTTCCCTACTGTAACTGCAAATATTTTATCCTGAAGTTCGAATGTAGCACTTTGAGGAACTAAAATTACATCTTTAACATAATTCGGAATCCTAACTGTAGTACTGCTTCCGCTTCTGATAATTCCTTTTGGATTTGCAAAACGAGCTCTGATATTTACCGTACCTGTTTGTGTATTGATTAATCCGTTTACGGTTTCAATATGTCCTTTTTCATCATAAGTTGAACCATCTGAAAGTAAAAGTGAAACGGCAGGTATTTGTTTGATTTTTTGTTCCAATGAAGTTCCTGAACCACTTTGAGTGAAAGTAAGCAACGCTTTTTCGTTCATCGCAAAATAGGCATAAACGTTACCAATACTAGAAACTGTTGTTAATGGATCTGCATTATTAGAACTTACTAAACTTCCTAAACGAAACGGAATTGAACCTACAACGCCATTAACCGGACTTGTTACAGTTGTATATCCTAAATTAGTTTTAGCATTTACTAAAGCTGCATTAGCCTGAGCGACAGATGCCAAAGCTGACTCATAAGTATATTGAGCCGATTCAAGGTCATATTTACTAATGATTCCTTTTTCTACCAATGGCTTCACTTTATTTACAGCTAATTTTGCTGAACTTAAATCTGCCTGAGCGCTTTTTATACTTGCAGCAGCCGTACGAACTTGTTGCTCATACTCCGGCGCGCTGATTTTGAATAATGGTTGTCCGGCTTTTACAACAGCACCTTCATCAACAAAAATCTTGTCGATGTAACCTTCAACTCTAGGTCGGATTTCAATATTTTGCTGTCCCTGAATACTTGCAGGAAAGTCATTATTTAATGTAGCCGATTTTGTTTCCAAAGTCAGCGTTTTATACTCTTTAACTTGTGGTGCACCTCCGGCTTGTGCCGATTTGTCATTTTTATTACCGCAAGAAGCGATGATAAGTGATGCTGCGAGAATGCTTAAAAAGGATTGCTTATTCATTGTGAAAAATGTGTAATTATCAATTTATATCGAAACAAAAGAACTAAAATATTATAAACGAAAAATTTTCAATAGACGGAGGGCAAAAAACAATCGATAGATATACCGTGAGAACCGATGGAAATTTATTTAACAATACATCGGCAGTTTAAAACAGGCTCGTCGGCTCTAAAATGGTTTTTAAAGGTTCTCATTCTATTTTGGGCGATTCATTTAATATCTTTTATAAATATAATGTAATATTGTCACAAAATCAAACATAAAAATGTCACCAAACTTTTTTAAACCGTACATATCCACTGGATTACATATTCTTGCCTGGTTATTATTGGGATTCACACTGCTGTTTTATATACCATTAACATGGAATATTGTGCTTCCGTCAATTTTCTGGTTATGGCAATCGATTGTGTTGTTTTTTATGATTGTTATTTTTTATTTTAATGCATTAATAATAGTTCCAAGAACAATTATCACAGATAAAATAAGTCCCTTTTTCCTTTGGGCGCTTTTTAGCATTTTTGCAATGCAGTTTGTGGCTTATATTTATAATTACAACACTGATTTACATAATAAGCTGGCTATAATTCTGGGTTTTAAAAAATACCGGAATGATTATTTTGATAATTATACTTTCACAATAAGCCTTTTGGTTTTAGGAATCAGCACCAGTTGGGCGATGTTACATCATTGGCAAAAAGCCGCGCAACACAAGCAAAAACTGGAGCAGGATAAAACAATGGCAGAACTTGCGATGTTAAAGGCACAAATAAATCCGCACTTTTTCTTTAATTCACTTAACAGTATTTATTCGCTTACTTATACTAATATTGAGGATTCCCGCAGCGCACTTCATACCTTAAGCCGCATGATGCGATATTTACTTTACAGCACCGAAGGCGAAAGAACTACTTTACTAAAAGAAGCAGATTTTATGAAAGATTTTATAGCTTTGATGAAGCTTCGTGCCAATAGTAAACTGACGATAACAACAAATATTCCCGAAAAAATACACGATTATCCAATTGTTCCCATGTTGTTGCTGCCTTTAGTAGAAAATGCTTTTAAACACGGCGTTCACGCCACAGACAAAAGCGAAATTCATATTAAGCTGATCCAACAGGGAAATAATCTTGAATTTGAAGTTGAAAATACTTTTTTTGAGAAAACGTCGGCAACAAATGAGGGCGGAATTGGGTTAACGAACACCAAACGCAGATTGCACTTAATTTATCCGCACAAGCATATAATGACTTGCGGTCTTGATAAAAACGGAAATTACAAAGTAAATCTGCAAATAACTTTAGAACAATGATTGTATTAAAATGTATAGCAGTAGATGATGAACCACTCGCATTGAGATTGGTAGAAACTTTTATAGAGCAGACTCCGTTTTTAGAATTAGCGTGCAGTTGTGATAACGCCGTTGAAGCAATGACTTTGATACGCGAACAACAACCGGATATTGTTTTTTTAGACATAAATATGCCTAATTTAACGGGTATGGAACTTGCCCGACTTTTACAGGAACAACCGGGACCATTGCCTAAAATTATTTTCACAACAGCGTATAATCATTATGCTATTGAAGGTTATAAAGTAAATGCCATAGATTATCTCTTAAAACCTTTTAGTTATGAAGAGTTTTTGCGCGCTGCCAATAAAGTCCTTCAAATGTCTGAAGAAGCATCGAATCATTTTCAATCCATCGCCGCCGATGATGAATTTATATTTTTGAAAGTAGAATATCAGTGGGTTCGAATTTCCTTAAAAGATATTTTATACATCGAAAGTTTAAAAGATTACGTAAAAGTTCATCTTGAAGATACTGACAAAACATTAATGTCGCTGATTTCGCTTAAAGCGCTGGAAGAAAAATTACCATCATCAAAATTCATGAGAATCAACCGATCTTTTATTGTTTCATTAGAAAAAATAAACGCGATCAGCAAAAATTCAATTTTCATCAATAAAACCGAAATAACTGTTGGCGAACAGTACAAAGAAACCTTTAAAACCATTGTAGAAAAATGGTTGAAATAATTTGTTGCGTTCTGCCGGAAGGTCATATGTCCCTCCGATGGAGCTTTTTTTCAAAGTCCCAGATGGACGAAATGTTTATAGAAAACATAATAGAGTTCGTCACAGAACCTCATCGGGGTGAAATATGTATAACAAACGAAATATGTCGCTCCACTGGAGCTATATACACATAAAAAAATAATATCTATAAATATAACGCTCCGCTGGAGCTTTTTTTCAGAGTCCCGGAGGGACGTTATATTTATAGAAGACGAAATGTTTATAGAAACGTAATATTTATAGATATCGCGACAAAACCCCATCGGGGTGAAATATATAATGGAAACCAAAAAACATGTCGACACGCTGGAGCTTTTGTAAAACATTTGTAAAAGCCTTCAATTATGCTCGCCGATATTTAAAAACTACAGAATAAAATTTAATATAAAAATGGAAAAAAAATCAAACAAATATTATTTGACATTAAGTCTAAAAGAATATGCAAACGGTGAAACCGAACCCGCAAAAGAACTCGGATTACAATTTGACAATCACGATGAAATCTTCGGGATTATAGAAAGAATAAAAGATAAAAACATTTTTGAAGATCCAAACGAAGCAGCACAATTTGCAATTGGATTAAAATTATTTAGTGAAATAAAACTGAAACACCGTAAAAATCCACTTTTTGATGAATTGAACGAAGTATTTCCTGTCTTTATGAAGAAACTAAAAAGTTTGTAAAAGAATAAATAAAATGGGAAAAATAAATATTACCGGTAATTCCCACAGAAGACAATTTGTTAAATGTCGCTTTGCTTTCCTGCAAGGTTTTTTCAACCTCGTAGGTATATTTTTTAAACGTAATTTATTATTTTAATATCTACATGACTGAAAAGCAGATAGATATTTTATACGTATTTCTACGATTATAATACCTACAAGGTTGAAAAAACCTTGCAGGATATTTCACAAACTATAATTTTAAGCCTTAGCTTTTCTTTTTACCGTACAGCCAATTTCTTTAGTTTCGGTTATAGCGGGTTTTTGATTGCTTTTTAAAGCTGCAATTACATCTTCGGCATATTTTGTTTTTTCGGTTTTAGTTCCTTCCGGATCATTATCGATTGCGCCTACATATTCTACAACATTTCCTTTAGTCGTTTTTGAAACGATGAAAAGATGCGGCGTATGTTTTGCACCATATTTATCTGTAATTACTTGACCCTGATCAAATAAATAAGGAAAAGGATATTTTTTATCTTTTGCCAATTGCTGCATTTTATCAAAAGCGTCGGCTTTAGAAGCTTCGGGATCATTTGGGTTAATTGCAATTACAGGATATCCTTGTGGCTTGAATTTTTTATCTAATTCAATAATTCTTTGTTCATAAGCAACCGCATAAGGGCAAGTATTACAAGTAAAAACAACAATAAAACCTTTCGCTTTTGGAAAACTTGCAAAAGAAATTTCTTTACCCTCAACATTCTTTAGCTTAAATTCCGGTGCCGGTTCTCCCGCTTTTAGCGTAGTAGATTGTGCGTGAGCAAATAAGATACTAAATACCAGTATCGTGATTGTAGTAATGAACTTTTGCATAATTTATAGTTTTTTATATTCAGTTAATAATTGTTCGTAGGTAAGTTCAGATTCGATAAAATTTCTTTTATCGCCTTTTATAAAAATCGTTGCCGGAATACTTCCTGACCATCCTTTGTCGATTCGGTCAATATATTCCTGCGGATTACTTTCATTCAGAAGAAAAACTTGACTTTGCATGTTTTTTCTCTTCACAAACGGAATCACAGCCGAAGTCAGTTTTGATTTAAAATCAACACTAATCAATAAAACCGCTAATTTTTCTGATTTAAATTCGCTATTCAGTTTTTCAAAATGAGGTAATTCCTTTATACAAGGCGCGCACCAGGTTGCCCAAAAATTCACAACATACGTACTGTCTTTTCCGTTTTTGATTCTTTCGTTCAATTGATCGATGTTAATCAACTTTACATTTTGACTGTATCCTGCGACTGAAAAAGCAAAGAATAAAAAAGTATAAATTTTAAATGCGTGGATTTTCATATTTGCTTGTGCTAAAATTAATTTTTGCCTTACAAATATAAACTAATGCCATTTTAGTTTTTGTTAATAAAAGTTTAATGAGTACAAATTTGCCCCAAAGTCACAAAGTTTATTTTTTTTAAATTTTGGATTTCAACAAAAAAACCATACCAAAACTTAAATTTTTAAGATTGGTATGGTTTATTTGAATTTAAGTAATTCGATTATTTTTTAAAAAGATATTTTCCTAAGTTCTGCACCCGCATGAATGACAAAGATTTTGTCTGAGGAATTTCGGCTAAAGAATTCAATAATCCGAAATCGTGAATGGTTCCTTTGTAATTGGAATTGACGGTAAAATCGACATTCAAAATATAATTCTCTGGAAATGAAATCAATGGAAGGTTTAAGCCAAGATTTAAACGGAAAACTTGATGTTATAAATAGCAATGGTTTAAAAATAGCCATTACTTTTATTTACGATTATGCTTTTAACTTTAAATAAAATTAAAAGCATATCGTATAATCTTCTGAAAACAAATTAGTTTGCGCTGATTTTATTTTTTGCTATTTCAGACTCCATACTACTTAATGAATCTAAAGGATCGCAAGGAAAATAGATTGTAATTTCGGTTCCTTCATTCAATTTACCAACTGCGCGAATATTTCCGTGGCAGGTTTGCATTATTTTTTTGCACAATGCTAATCCTACTCCTGAACCATCGTATTTTTCAAGGGTATGTAATCTGGTAAAAATTTTAAAAATTGACTCGGCATATTCTTGTTCAAAGCCAATACCGTTGTCTGTAAAAGTGATCCAGTGACAATATACTTTATTAGAATATTCGTTTATTTCCGGTTTTTGTGAAGCTGTTATTTTAATGACAGAATCTCTTTTTAGCGAAGCATATTTTAAGGAATTGTGTAAAATATTTGAGAATAACTGCTTCATTAAAAACGGAACGGCATGAACATCCGGCAAACTTTGACTTTCTAAAGTTGCATTGTTCTCTATAATTATTTCTTTCATATCCTGCAAAGTTTCTTCGAGAATATGATTTAAATTCACTTTTTGCAGCGATCCTTTTGTATGTTTTATTCGGGTATATTTTAGAATATCAACCAATAAATTCTGCATTCTGTTGGCTGACTTTGTCACGCGCTGTAACGAATCTATAATCGCAACAGATGGAATTTCATTAGTATCTGAAAGCACTTTTGACGCAATAAACTGAATCTTCCGCAAAGGTTCCTGTAAATCGTGTGTGCTGATCCAGTTGATATTTTCAAGCTCTAAATTTGTTTCGTGCAATACATCACTTAAGTTTCGGTATTTTTCTTCTTCTTCACTTAGCAACAGCATAATGATTTGGTTTTGAAGAAAATGCGCATAACTTGCTGCTGCATTTAATTCTGGCAGGAGCCAAATTTTACTTTGATGCTGAATAATTTGTTTCCATAAATTAAATGAATTTCTGGGATGTAATCCGTTGCTGTCAATAATAATTGCTTTTTCAGGATCTCCAGCCCAATTAATCTCTGCAACGGTTTCCGGTCTGTACCAAATAATATTATTGCCATTACCAAGCGAGTGATAAATAATACCCGAAACTTCTTGATATCCGTCTAAATCAGGTATAAAATTACTTAATTTATTGGTACAAAATGTTCTGTTGTGTTCATAAGCATGCATGCTTGAAATGATTTTTTCGATCTTTTCATTTGTTGGCGTGAGTCCATTTTTATGCAATTTATCTCCAATAGAAATAGAAACTCCACTCGCATTACAAAGTTTTAATAATTCAGGATTGCTGCAAATTACATCAAACGAGTCATTTTCTAAAGCGATACTTAAGGCGGTTAATCGCTCCAGGGCTTTACCGGTTTTACGGGCAATTTCATACTCGTCATTTGATTGTCGCAAATCAATTTGCGAGGTAATAAATTGTCCCTGAAGTTTAGCTGCTAATCTAATTTCGGGAGAAATATTTTTAGGCGAATAATGGTGACACGCAATAAGTCCCCATAATCTGTCGTGGTGTATTAACGAAATGGTAAGCGTTGCACCAACGCCCATATTTTTTAGATATTCTACATGTATCGGCGATGTGCTTCTAAGTGTTGAAAGGCTCAGATCAAGGTTTTTATTTTCCTGATCATCGATTGTAAAAATAGGAACCGGCTCGTAACCAATATCAACTATAAGCCGCATTTGGTTTTTCATGTATAATTCCCTCGCCTGAACAGGAATATCAGTATGCGGATAATGAAGTCCCAAAAATGGTTCCAGGTCTTCCCGGCAATTTTCGGCATAAATTTCACCGTTATAATCCGCATCAAAACGATAAATCATTACCCGATCGTAACCGGTTATTTCACGGGTTCCTTCGGCAACAAGTGCGCATAATTCTTTGAGGGAACGCGTGTTGTTCATATTTGACACAAACTGAATCGTTTGTGCGTATACATTAGCAAGTTGTTCTTTTCCGGTTGATTGCGGTTCTGCTTCAAGGATATAAATTGCCCCGCTTTTATGTATGTTTATCTGAAATTGTTTTCCCTGAAGTAAAATTTCTAAAGGAAATACAGGTGGAACTTTTTGATTGTGTACATAATCATACAATTCTTTTTGTGCCTGCGCTCCAAAAATTTCACTGATTTTATGACCTAATATTTTATCATAAGCTAAATCCAGATACGAAGAAATATTGGGTGTGCAAAAGTCAATTTTCCAGTCTAAAGTAATTCCTAATAAAAAACCATGCGGCTGAATACTTCCCGGAATATGTATGGGCTCGTGCTCACAATTTGTTAATGTGACCAGATCGCGATTTACTATGTCTTTAATTTTCATTATTGACTGTATTCAAAAAATGATTATAAATGCAATCAAAAGCATAAACTGCGCCTTTGATAATTTCGTCTTCATTATTGTTTTGTTCTTGATATGAAGTCAGAATGTTTAGAAAATTTTTCCAGTAACTTCCTGTTTTATTGCCATATCCTGTAAAATATGCAACTCCTTTTTGATGATCTAGTCCCGGAATTGTTTCTAAATTTTTTAAAATAAAGCGACCTCCGAGCGAAGATCCTTCGACAACATACAATATTCCGAGTGCAAATGGAATGCTGATATCGCTTTTTGTTAAAACTGGTATTGTTTTGTTTTTTTTGTAATTTAAATAGGCAAAGTCATCATTAATAAGTTGTGTTTTTTCTCTTTCTTTTAAATCAGGAATAAGATCTGCCAATAAAGGAAAAACAACTTCCTGAATGCTTATATGCACGTCATACATAAGAGATAAGTAATTGTAATAGTCTCCCATCTCCATATTTGGAGAAAGTATTGAGGCTGAAACCGGAAGACTTTCCAATTTTTTATGTGCTTGTGCTGTCTGATTCTTTAATTTTTCTAAAAAATCTACGGAAGTAGAGAAACCCAAATTTGTAGTCATTATAATTTTATGGTAAATAAAAATTTTATATTTGGACGATTTGCCGCTTGTTTACTGAGATTCAGCAAACGTAAAAAAACAGGTACTATAACAGAATTCCAATTCTAAGAAAAGGTTTTGAAATAACAGGAGAAAATCTTTCTGTAATTTTCTAATATCATTTATAAAACACCTTCTAACTTACTTTTTGTAAATTATGGGATCTTGGTAAATGTAGTCTTTTTAATCGTCTAAAAATTTAGAACCAAATTAAAGATTTCTAAATAAAAATCAAAATAATAATATTCATTTCAAAGAGAATAGTAATTATCAAATATTCAAAAATTGCATCAATAAATTCGTTTTTTGGTTTATTAGAATTTCTTTTGCCATGAAAAATTTATTTATTGATACTGTAAATTATACAATTAGAATTTATTTTTCTGTAATGTATTTGGAATGATTTGGAACTAGCTTTGTAATTAACAATTGCTAAATAAAAAATAATCAATTCAAAAAATATAGTATTATGGAAAATGGAAACAATCAAAATTACGGTCATGAAAATCGTGATTTTAAGCAGGACTTAGATACTCTTATTGAAAAAGAAAATGCAAATCAACAGGATAAATATCAAATTCAGGAAGAATATACAGATGTTAATCATGAAACTAATGATTATAACCGAAATGAAAATAATCCCGGCGAAGAACCAATCCTGAATGGAGAAGATCAAATAACAAATGATGAAGATCCGGATGATCTTGATGATTCACTTGAAAAAGACGGAGATCTTGACGACGATGATTCTGAAAATGAAGAAAATTTACGAGATATCGATGAAGATTTAGACGAGGTTTCTCACGATCCTTTTCCGAGTACAAATTCGGACAATTTCTAGACATTATGACATATTGTAATTAGACAACCGTTAAGACTTCAACTTGGCGGTTATTTTTTGCACTTGAGATCTGTCAGGAAATTTTATAAGAAAAAAGTAAAACTATATAATTTTTCCTGTCCTTATTTCAGTAATTTTATTGAATTGGTTTTAAACAATTATAACTGATTTAAAAATGCATTTGTAACATGGATATCACAATTCAAATCATCTGGCTATTTATTCTTGCTATTCCTATAGCTTGTATCAGCTGGACTGTAACACATGAAGAAATATTTAAGGAACCTCGTGAATGGTTTGTCAAACATGCCAAAAACGATAAGACAATCTGGTCCAGAAAAGCTTTTTATCTTTTTACATGCGAATATTGTTTTAGCCATTATGTCACAATTGCTTTTTTAATCTTTACGAATTATAAACTTTTGCTAAATGATTGGCGTGGCTATATTTTGGCAGGATTTTCGCTTGTTTTTATGGCTAATGCTTATATGAGTCTTTTTGCTCTTTTAAGACAAGCTATTAAAAAAGAAAAAGTCGAAATTGAAAAAATTGAAAATGAAACCGATAGCGAAAAGCTGTCTATATAAAAAAGTCTAACTTAATAAATTAAAAAAAACTATGGAAAATTTAAATTTTATAGATCCATTATTGCACGGAATTACGCCGGATACAACGGGAAACAAATTACCAAATCTTTCTGTTAAACATTTAATATGTGCCGGAGTTAGTTCACTGATTATTGGTGCTGTTCTAAAAAAAGCAGGACAAAATAAAATAGCGGCAGTTGTTGGAAGTCTTGCAGTACCATTACTAGCATCAGCTTGTTACAAACAAATTACTAAAGTTTCTAAAGCAAAAAAAGAACTTACTGATAGTAGTGGTATTGAATATAATCACTAACTTTATTCTGTAAGATTTTACTTTATTGTAAATTTTAAATCCCTCCGATACTGAACAATTATAAAGAAATATTTGTCAGCCACGAATTCACGAATTTATGCTACATCATCAGCTATAAAAGATTCGCGAATTCGTGGCTTTTTTTTAATACTTTAATAATATTATCTTTCTGACGAAGGAAGAATCTTCGTTAGCACATCTTCAAAGATTGGTTTAAATTTCACAACAAAGCAATATGCAAAAAAATAGGTTGCCTAATTCAGGACAACCTTTTATTTAATTTGAAATAATCAATGTGAATTATTTAACGTGTATATTTCCTTCGACCCAATTTAAAGCTTTATTGAAATCCAGTTTTTTAAATCCTTTAAATTCTCCTGGAACCACATAACTAAATCCGTTTGTGAAGGTGATTATTTCTTCAGAATCTGTTACTATGGCTGCTCTGTTCCATTTCCCTAAATGTTTTAATCCTAATAATGCATCCTGAAGCCAGGCGCCCGCAGTAAAATTCTGAATATCGGTATCAAGCACCAATAAAAAGTTGATTTCGTTTGTTCGCTTTATTAAGCCTTCAACAGCTGGAATAACTGCGGTTAAAAAATCGTCTTTGGTTACTTCGGCTAAAGCTCTAAAAGCTACAATATTGTCTGTTGTATCAATTTGATGTATCATTTTTATATTTTTTGAATTGTTGCTAATTGTATTTATTGTGTATTTTTTTTACACATAAGAGAAAATTTACCTCCAAATTTAATTAGATAATACATGTGGTACGTTATATCCTATTATTCAATTTTTATAAAATAACGATGTGGTTTTTGAAAAAGGTACTAAGGCGCTAAGGTTCTGAGAGACAAAGGTTTTTTAGGATGTTTTTGTAGGTCGCCTTAATTGTAGGTCGTGCCAATTGGAACGGAGACGCACTGCTGTGCGCCTCTACGATATGCGTGGTCGATAATTGTTGTGATTTCATACAATTATTCCACAAAGATTCCCAAAGATGGGAATCGTAGAGACGCACAGCAGTGCGTCTAACACAAGGTTTTTTACGTACAAATTTGATCGTTTTGAACGTGCCAATTGGAACGGAGACACACTGCTGTGCGCCTCTACGATATGCGTGGTCGATAATTGTTGTGAATTCATACAATTATTCCACAAAGATTGATGAAAATATCGTGTCGATAATTTTAAATTAAATAAATCGGCAAAGATTGCCAAAGATTGGAATCGTAGAGACGCACCGCAGTGCGTCTAACACAAGGTTTTTACATACCAAATCGTTTTTATGTTTTTTTGGAACGTGCCAGTTGGAACGGAGACGCACTGCTGTGCGCCTCTACGATATGCGTGGTCGATAATTTGTTGTGAATTCATACAATTATTCCACAAAGATTGATGAAAATATCGGGGTCGATAATTTTAAATTAAATAAATCGGCAAAGATTGCCAAAGATTGGAATCGTAGAGACGCACAGCAGTGCGTCTAACACAAGGTTTTTTACGTACCAATTTGATCGTTTTGAACGTGCCAATTGGAACGGAGACGCACTGCTGTGCGCCTCTACGATTTTGTTGGTCGATAATACATTGTAGAATATGGTGTCGGAAATTTTAATCGATAAATTCGATAATTTTAAATTAAATAAATCGGCAAAGATTATGTTGTCGATAATGCGCATTGTATAAAAATTCAAATGGATTAAATATATAAAACCATATTACATCAGAACTCCATTTCTCACCGCAATAGGTTCAGGAATATCTTTGTCGTCTATCATTTCTTTCAAATCAATTTCAATCGATCTGCAAAGGGAAAACATAGGAATATCATTTCCCAAACCTTCAAAAGGGTTTTCTGAATAATCTCCTACTAGTTCCATCAATAAAAAAATCCACGCTATAATACTTACGATGGGAATAAATAACCAACTGCCACTCCCTCCTAATCTGTCAAATTCTTTTATTAAGCCTAAAGGTAAAACAGTAATAAAAATCAGTACAAATACAACACTTACATAGGCGTATGGCCTTGGCAGAGGAAACTTTTTTATTCGTTCTGCTTTGCCTTGTTCTGAATATAATTCATTTAGCAGTTTTTGTAATTCTATATGGTATAAATCACTAATAAGATTGTCTTTCCTGATTTGCATCAGGCTTTGTGACTGTAAATCAATTATATGTGTCGCCATATTAGAATACCTTTTGAGATCTTCATATTCTTCTTTTGGTAAGTATTTTTTAAAAACTTCCTGTAGCAGATCATCTTCAAGCATATCAATTCCAAATTTCTTCAGCCTTTTATTGTTGACATGCGTTATAAAAGATTGATTGCTCAAATGTTCCCACGGCATTGGAACTAATAATTGATCCCTTAAAGTGTACACATAACTTATATGTCTGTAAATTAGCTTTTTGATTATTGCATTCTGCTCTTCATTAGAAAGTAATTGATCTGCAAATTGATTTTTTATGTAACCACGCAAACTAGCTCCCCACATTCTGCTTACATTAAGAATCGCGCCCCAAATTTTGCGAGCTTCCCACATTCTCTCATATGCTTCGTAATTTTTGAAACCAATGTAGAAGGAAACGGCTGTGCCTATTATTCCGACACTTGCCCACGGAATCGCTATAAATGTGATATTCAGAAATCTATAAATAAAAAATATAAACGACATCCAGAATACAATCGCCAGTAAATACCAGCCTGTGAATTTTACAAGTGTCTTAAAACTGAAGTTTTTATTTACATACATAAATGCTGGTTTTTTTTATTATAAATTACTTTATTCTTTAAAGATAGGAATATTAACGAAATCATTAACGTCGATAATTTAAATGAATAAAAGCAGATTGCGGTTGTAGAATTAAATAAAACTGGCGAAAATTGTTTTTTAGGAATTTGCCAATTGGAACGGGAGACGCACTGCTGTGCGCCCCTACGATTAACGATGTGGATATTATATTGTCGGTTATGTGCAAAAATTGCCAAAGATTGGAATCGTAGAGACGCACAGCAGTGCGTCTAACACAAAGTGTGCATCCTAAATTTAATTTAATACAAATGTTTATTGAATGCCCAAAGTTTTGCGTGAGTGATAGAGCTAAGCTACCGAAGTAGCAGCGAAAGCCCGACAGCATGCCGATAAGAGGGCGTATATGCGCACAGTAATTTTGCCCTCTTATCGGGATGGTGGCACGCCCAAATTTTTAAGGCACAAAAGTTCAGAGTTACAAAGGTTCAAAGGTTTCTGATAGAGCGTAAAATGCCTCATACATTACAGCACAGATATAATGAAAAAAAGCCTGAATCTTTCGAAACAGGCTCTTTGTAAAAAAAAAATAAACTAACACAAAAACTTAATTATATCCTTGATTTTGTTGAAACACTTTTTGGTCAATTACTGTTTGCGGAATTGGAAATGCTCTTCTAAAGGGTTGAGAAGCAGCTTTTGCAGTTCCTGGTAAATCAAATTTTCCAAAACGAATGCTTTGTGGTCTTCTTTGTAATTCCCAATACAATTCGAAACCTAATTCTTTATATAATTGCTGTGAATCTAAGGAAATAAGCGCTTTTCCAGGAGCATTCCCAAATAACGATTCTCTTTTTCTGCTTGTACGCAATTTATTAAGATTGATCATGGCTAAACCTGTGTTTCCTTTTCTAAAGTAGGCCTCGGCTCTCATTGCATAAATTCCACCTAAACGGAACAACGGAATATCGACATTGCTATTACCATTTCCTCCTTCGGGATCAAATTCGTATTTAAAAACACGAGCTCCCTGATTGATTTCATTTTGAGCAAATACAGATTTAGTAGGATCTGCAAATGTTAATGATGGTGTAAAATTCATTCTTGTACCGGTACTTTTTTCCATAACTAATGGAGATACTTTGATACGGTTTCCTGCCATTTCAAGAGATCCTGAAGCTAATAATATTGGACCGTATTGAAGTCCCGCCTGAATTCCTCTGTTAAAATGGAACCAAGGCAACGCCGGACTGCTTTTAGGTACAATATCTGTAGCCGGAACGCTTACATCTGTACCATCATTCATAAACCATGTTCCGTCAGCATATTGATAATGCTGTTCAAATCTTGGATCATCGTGATTACCATCCCATGTTGCATAAAATTCCGGAGTTGTACAAGCGGCATTTGTTCCTCTGTTTGCAGCAGATGTTCTTTGGTTACGCTCCATACACACATAAGCAAAACTGTTTGAACCATTACGGATGTAATCTATTTTTTGAGATATGGCGAAAATAAGTTCCTTTCCATTATCATTATCTCTTGCGAAATTTTTGAAAAAATCACTTTCTAAACTAAATTTTCCAGAATCAATTAATAATGATGTATAATAAATAACACGGTCCATATCTGTTCCTGTGCTTCCGGCAACAGCTGGTTCATTAAAATTGAAACTAGATGAAGCATTATAACGGTCTTTAAATACGGCACGATTCAAATACATTGTGCTTAAAAAAGCATAAGCAGCTTGCTTTGTGAATCTTCCGTGGTAAGTACGTTGTGTACCAATGTCAGCTAAATTTGGTAATAAAGCTTCAACATCAGTTATTAATTTGTCAATCTCAGTCTCAGCTTTTAAAATTTGCAAAGGTGCATCTACATTTAAAGGATCTCTAAATGGAGCTTGCCCGTATAAATCTAATGTAGTATAAGTATAATAGGCTAAAAGTGCTTTTGATTCGGCTAAAAATAATGCCTTTTCCGGAAAAGTACTTTCTTGCGCTGATTTAATTGCAGTCAAAGAACGAGTTATCCCGTTAGTCAATAAATCCCAGTTCCCTACTATAATGGCGTTACTTGAAGTCCATGTAAACTCGTGCATATCTCTCCATTTTCCACCATCTCCCCAGTCACTTCCGCGGGTTGGTAAAATAGCTTCATCTGTAGTATATTCCTGCATTGAAAAAACGGCTCCGTGATCTGTAAAAGTTCCGTCTCCAAGTCTGTCATAAGCTGCGGCAAGAGCACCGGCAGGATCTGTAGCATCGGTTCCTAATTTTTCATCTAATACAACTTCGTCAAGGTCTGTACAACTGTTTAAGAGAAAAATAAAAGAGAATATCGTTATAATTTTTAGGCTAAAAAATGTCTTTGTCTTCATTGTTATAATTTTAAAGTTGCTCCGAAACTAAAAGTTCTGGAAGTTGGATAACTAGCGTAATCAATACCAATAGATTGGTTTCCTCCGTTTGATTTCGGACTGTTGATTAACGGATCGTAACCTGTATAATTTGTAATTGTGATTAAATTTTGACCAGTAATATAAAGAGTCAGTCCGTTTAACCAGTTTACTCCTTTTAGATCAAAATTGTAACCAATACGTGCAGTATTCAATCTAATAAAATCTGATTTTTCTAAGAATAATGTCGATAAAATTGGTGAGTTTGTTGCATTTGCACCAGATTCATAATATCCTGTAGCCACATTTCGGTCAGAGGCTAAGTTGTTTATATTCAATGCATTCAATCCTGTATTATTCAACAAATATCCTCCTGTTTGACCAATGATAGAGAATGAGAATGTAAAGTTTTTGTATTTCATATCACTATTAAAACCGTAGTAAAAAGTTGGTAATGCTCCTTCGATAATTACTCTGTCGCTGTTATCAATTTTACCGTCTCCGTTTTGATCTTTAAAAATATTTCCGCCTTTACTGTCAAAACCAATATGCTCTAACAAATAAAAGGAACCTGCCGCATAACCGCTTTTGTAGATGTTTGCATTTACTCCGGATTGTCCGGGACCTGAAATAGTTCCTGTTAAGATTTCTGAAACTGGCAAGTCTTCGATTTTATTTTTTAATGTTGCACCATTCATATCGATATTCCAGCTAAAGTTTTTAGTATCAACTAATTTTGAACCCAGCATAAACTCAAAACCTTTGTTAACGATTTTTCCATCAATATTTGTCCACACCGTTGTTGTTGGTTTTAAAGGACTTGAAGGAACGTTTAAGATCGCATCTGTAGTTGTTTTGTTGAAATAATCAAGAGTTCCATACAGTTTATCACCCCATAAATTGAAATCTAAACCTACATTGTATTGTGTAACAACTTCCCATTTTAAATCAGGATTTGCAGTTCTCGTTACAGAAACTCCGTTTACCAGATTCAAATCATCATACAAATAATATCCATCCGGTCCGGATAAAGAATAACTTGCCTTAGTCAATTTGTTTTGAACTTCCTGATTTCCAGTTTGTCCCCAACTCGTTCTTAATTTTAAGTTGTTTATGGCAGTTACATTTTCCAGGAAACTTTCTTTAGAAATATTCCATCCTAACGCAGCTGACGGAAAGTAACCGTATTTATTATTATCTCCAAAACGAGTTGAACCATCAGCTCTCATCGAAGCCGTTAAAAGATATTTGTTATTGAAAGTATAATTTACTCTTCCAAAATAAGATTGCAACTCATTTTCCTGAGCATAACCAGTAGTTCCGGATTGCGTTCCTTTAAAACCAGGATTAATTGATGGTTTAATCCCAACTCCCTGAGCAGCGATTCCGTCAATACTGAAACTCGTTCCTGAACTTTCAAATTTTTGATAAGAGAAACCTCCTAAAACCTCAAATTTATGTTTATCCAATGATAAATTATAAGTCAAATAATGTTCTACCAGAGAGTTTTTAGAATCTAAATTGTTTTGAACATATTTCCCTTTTGGATTTAAATCTGTAACGTTCGGGTAAATCGTAGTATTTCTCTCAGCCGTTGAACGGTCAATACCTATATTTAGTTTATATTCTAAACCATTAAAAATTCGTAACGAAGCTTCAATATTTCCCAATACTCTTAACGTACGCGTTTGATCCTCATAAATGCTCAATAAATAAGCAGGATTATAGTGCGCGTTCATATTGAAATTCGTGTAATTTCCGTTAGCATCAAAAACAGATCTTGTTGGGTTTGCCATTAAAGTGTGTACAATCAACTGACCGTTAGAACCTCCGTCATCACTTGTAGGAACCCCGTCATCTTTAGTTTCACTAGCCGTAAGATTCAATTTTACCTTTAAACGTTTGTTGTCCAAAAATGATTCGGCAGCATTAATTCTACCTGACATACGCTTGAAATTACTGTTTCTAATAATACCTTCCTGATCCATTTGCGCCACAGAAGCATAATAATTTCCAGATTCAGTTTGTTTAGAAAATGACAATGAATTATTTTTAGTAACCGCCGTTCTGTAAATTACATCTTGCCAGTCCGTGTTTCCACCATGATCAAAAGCAGGTTCTTTAATCGCACCTCTATATTGAGCTGCACTTAAAACATCAAGTTTATTAGCCACAGTCGAAAGTCCTGTATACGTATCAAAAGTTAAAGTTCCCTCGCCTTTTGATCCTTTTTTGGTTGTAACCAAAACAACTCCGTTAGATCCTCTTGCACCGTAAATCGCTGCCGCAGAAGCATCTTTTAAAACCGTAATCGATTCGATATCACTGCTGTTCAAAAAGTTCAAAGGATTTTTTGCAGCCGAAGCTCCAAAACCAACATTAGTTCCTGAAGGACTTACATCGTCATTTGCTAGCGGAACTCCATCAACAACGAACAAAGGCGTACTTCCGCTTCTGATCGATCCAACTCCACGAATGGTAACATTTACGCCTGCTCCAGGTTCTCCACTTGTACTTACAACACGAACTCCGGCAACTTTTCCCTGTAATAAATTGTCAGGAGAAATTGTAATTCCTTGTTTAAAATTTGCCGCTTCAAGCTGAGTAACCGCTCCGGTAACATCTTTTTTAGCCTGTTTACCGTAACCAACAACCAAAACCTCATTTAGTTCAGCAGTATCCGGCTCTAATTGAATCGTCATAAAACTATTTTGTGCCGAAACTATTTTCGTTTTATAACCCACATACGAAACTTCAATAGTTTTTCCTTCTCCAACAGTAATTTCAAAAACTCCGTCAAAATCAGAAACCGTTGTGTTTGATGAACTTGTTTCCTTAACGCTCGCACCTGGAATTGGCACATTGTTTTCGTCAACAATTTTTCCTTTTACCTTAATTCTGTCAACTACTTTATTAGTAACTGTTTTAGGCGCAATTGTTTTTTGGATTAAAACTAATTTGCCGTTTATATTATAATTGAAATTAGCTTTTTTAGATAAATCACTTAAAATTAAAGCGATAGATTCATTTGTATAATTAACCGTATAAGTAGTATTATCAGCGATAATAGCTTGTCCGTAACTAAATTTATAGTCCGTTTGAGCGCTTAATTTTGAGAAAATAGAAACAAGCGTCGCTTTTTCTATTTTATTGTTTACTTTTGAATCCTTCGATTCTTTTGGGAAATTAGTTTTACTGTAACCACTTTGCAAGGCCAGTAAAGCCAGTACTAAAAAGACGATTCTCTTTAGATTTAAATAGGTAAGTTTAAAATACATGATTTAAGTTATTGGTTTTTTTTACGATACTTAATTATTAATCGCAGTTGTTCTCAGCAACTGCTTTTTTGTTTTTAATCTACTTTTACTATTTCGCCATAAACTTTAAATTTTAGGTTTGTGATGTAATTAATTTGTTCTAAAACATTCTCTAATGATGCGTCCTTCTTGATGAATACCGTTAACGGCGTTGCTAATACGAGCTTGTTTTTATATTGAAATGAAACTCCGTATTTATATTGTAAAATTGTAATTACTTGTTTAAGCGTAGTTTGATTTAGCGTAACATCAGTATTATACCAATTCACCAAAAATGATTTATCAGCGATTTGTTTACTTAGTTTTTCGTCTTCAAACAAAGCTTCTTCATTTGGAACCAAATCCACGCTTTGACCTTTGCCTGAAACATTTACTTTTCCGGTTACGACAATTACTTCGCATTTTGATTTTGAAAGCTGAATGTGAAATGAAGTTCCCACAACCCTTGTTTTGATTTCACCCGAAGCAATAATAAAAGGATGCGTTTTGTCTTTGGCAATTTCAAAAAATGCATTTCCTTTTAATAATGAAACCTTTCTTTCATCTCCCTCAAACTTTTCAGGATATTGAAACAATGAATTTGCTGCCAGATAAATTTCCGAGCCATCACTTAATTTGATAGATTTGGGGACATCTGATGTTTTAAATGTCAATTGCTTTTCGACAGCAATTTTTGGTTTTAAGAAAAATCCTAAACCTGCAAGAAAAAGAATGCTGGCAGCTGCCATATATTTTAAATAAGGATTGAAGGTTTTCTTCTTCCCTATTTTAAGTTGAATATTTTCATATATATTTTGAGAAACTTCATTCGAATTTCCCATCGAGGATTCCTCCCAATTTGAATTTTGATATTCGTTTAAAGCAAAATCATTCAGTAAATTTTCTTCTGCTTCAGATGTTTTATTCCGACTGCTTTTATCGACAAGATATTCTAAACTATGCTTGATTCTTTTTATCATAATACTTCTTATTACAAGGAAGTACCAGAAATGTAAAATCGTACTATCCGGAAATATTATGAAACCATTAACAGAAAGTTATCTTAAAACTTTTGATTCAAAATAATAAATGGAGCAAGCCAGGCAAGGTCTTTCAAGCCTTCTCGCAATTGTTTTAATGCCGATGAAATTTGGTTTTTCACCGTTTGTTTAGAAATTCCCAGTTCATCTGCAATCTGATCAATTGACATATCCTGAAATTTATACATCAATAAAACCTCCTTACGTTTCTCCGGAAGTTTGTCTAATAAAGAATAAAGTAAATCTGTTAATTCAGGATCGATCGAACTGAAATTATCAATAACATAATCTTCGAATTTATCTTCAAGAATCGTCTTGTCGAACCTGTTATTTTGGTAATGTTTGAAAACCTGATTTTTTACTGCACGAAACAAATAAGGTTCGATTGCATTGATATTCAAATCATCTTTTCGTTCCCATAAATCAATAAAAACATCCTGAACAATGTTCTGCGCCAAGTCTTTATCCTGAGTCATCGTATACGAAAACGCATTGAGCTTTTTCCAGTAATCTGTATACGTTTTTTCAAAAATTTCAGGGTTTTTCATAACTTATTTAGGGACTGTTTGGTGATGTAAAATAATAAAATGTTATACCAAAGTTTTTTGCCTGAACGTTATCTTTAAATTAAATAAAGAATTATTTTGATGTAGAAATACTACTATTTTTTGGCAATGATGACAATCAGGTTGCGATTTCTTTTTTTTTTAATAACACAATAATCAAACAAAAAATATAATTTAGTGGATTCTAAAAAGCTGCCGTTTGGATACAAATATTATAAATCAATTTTGAACACGAATTTGCTTCGCCTGTTCGACTTTCAGTCTCGGGTCAAGAATTTGCACAAATTCTAATAAGTTAGCCTTGTTTGTGAAATTAATTTCACAAACAAATTAGTGACAATTAGTGCTCCCGAAGCTTCGGGATCGTGTTAGTTTTTATACTTGCGTCCACACGGTGACTAAAAAGGTGATTTTCTGATGCTGCGTCCATAGTATTAATAGATATTTTACACTTTTAAAATCATGAAACAAATTCTGTTTACATTATTTCTTGCCGGCGCAATTAACAGCGTACAAGCACAAAATGACAATCTAAAAATCAACCAAATACAGGTAATTGGGTCACATAATAGTTACCGCCAGAATATTGAACCGGATTTATACAATCTGATTCAGGCAAAAGATACTTCGCGTTCCCTAAAAGGATTGCAATACACTCATATTCCGCTTACAGAACAACTGAATAAAGGTTTACGAAATCTTGAAATTGATGTTCAGGGCGATACCAAAGGCGGAAGATATGCGCATCCAAAAGGTTTGGATATGGCAAAATCTGAAAAAGTTTATGATCCAAATGGAGAAATGAACAAACCGGGTTTTAAAGTTTTTCACATGATCGATATTGATTTTAGAACGTCGTGTTACACTTTACAAAGTTGTCTTGCCGAATTAAAAAAATGGTCTGAAGCAAATCCGGATCACATTCCGGTTTTTATTACGCTGGAACCAAAAGATGATGATAGTTTTTTAGGCACAAAATCTGAGAAATTTACTCCCGAATTATTCGACGCTTTAGACGCCGAACTTCGCAAAGGTTTAGGAAATAAACTAATCACGCCCGATATGGTTCGTGGAAAATACAAAACCTTAGAAGAAGCCGTTTTGCACAACAATTGGCCAACATTGAAAAAAGCAAAAGGTAAATTCTTGTTTATTTTAGATAACAACGGAGCAAAAAGAGATTTATACGCTCAAAATCATCCATCATTAAAAGGACGTGCCGTTTTCATCAACGCCGAACCCGGAAAACCCGAAGCCGCAACTTTATTCAGAAACAACTCGGAAGATCCTGAAATCGCCGATTTAGTCAAAAAAGGATATATAATCCGTACAAGAGCAGATTCGGACACAAAAGAAGCTCGTAAAAATGATTACACACATTTTGAAGCCGCCAAAAAATCAGGCGCTCAAGTTATCACAACTGATTATTATTTGCCAAGTACGCTTTTTAGTTCCCCTTATCAGATAAAATATGATGACGGAACTTATGTGAGAGTGAATCCCATAAATGGCGTTAAATAGTTTCAAGTTTATTTTGTTTCAGGTTTCAAGTTTTGCTTTATGTGAAACTTGGAACTTTTTTATGGCACACGGATGATGTGGATTTAAACGGTTTAGCGCGGTTTTTTGTTTTTTTTGTCTTCCTGAGCGAAGTCGAAGGACACGCTAGTAGCTCTGTAAAGATTGGCGACTGTAGAAATGGAGTTTCTTATATGTCCTCGGCTTCGCTCAGGATGACAAAAATTGAGAATAAAAATCCGTTTTTATCCGCGTTTTCGCTTTAGCGAATCCGTATCATCCGCGTATCTTCTTTCCACAATCCTTTGCGATCTCAAAGCAAAGCATTTTTTCAAACAAAACTTAGCGAACTTTGCGCAAAATCTTTGTGCCCTTTTGCGGTAAATTCACCCCAATTTCACACCTCAACAAAACTTGAAACCTGAAACAAAATAGACCTGAAACTATTTTTCGCTCTTAATCTCCCCCGTTTTTAAATCAACACTAAAATGATCCGCAGGAACTTCATGCATGAATTTACTAAAGATAATCAGAAACAATCGCATTTGGTTTTGCAATGGTTTTTCTTTCGAATTATCATCTTTATGATTTTCAAAATACAATTGAGATAATATCTTATATTGTTTCGCTCTTGCAATTCCAACATCAACTAAAGCCAATTCATCAGCGCTGCGGAAACGATAAAAATCAACCAATAAATCATAACCCGACCAGTTAAAATCTTGTTTTTTAAGATTGTTTTCTAGCAGAAATTTATCCGTTTTACTTTCAGCTTCTGACCATTCTTTTTTAAAGTTTTCTTTATTTTTCAGAATCACATCAAAATCTTTATCGGATTTAATATTCGCCAAAACCAACAAATCCTTACCCGAAATATTCAAGATAAAATTCTTAAAACCTGCTGGCCAATCATCAGCCAGAAATCTCAACCGAACCAATTCCTTCAAATGAAAATTAGTAAAATCATGATAGTTTTTGGTTTTCAAAATATCGATATTCCAAATATCTTTTACGTTTTGACTTTCTAAGAATTGATATTCCATTTTATATAAATCAAAAAGTTCGTTGTATCGCGGAACCTCATCGATTGTAATGGTTTGAATATCGACAAGATTATCTTTTTGAATCGTCAATAATTTATACGCCGGAATATACGCTGCCAAAGATGGCGTTTGAATATTTACCAAAGTATTTCCTTTTGCCGTTGTTCTCGTTCCTGTATCATTAATATGCATGTGTCCGCCAAAATGAATTTTTAATCCGGCATCGGCAAAAACCTGCGCTACTTCTTCAACCGGAACGCGGTTCAATTGCCATTTATTTGGACCAAGTAATTCTTTTATTTCCGCGGAAGCGTCGTCATTAAAATCAATCATCGGGAAATGACTGAAAGCAATTAAAGTTTTGCCTTGCTGTTTGGCTTGCGCCGAAATTTCCTCAACCCATTTTATCAGGTGTTTTTTATTCGAAAGTACATTATTATAACCCGTACTTGCTTCGGCATAACTTTTAGAATCTTTTGGATCTCCGTCATTTTTCTTCGGAATATAAACATTGCCGTCAATCGCCATTAACCAAAGTCCGTCAACAGGTTCAACAACATAACTCACATCCGGAACTTCAAATCCCGGTGCTACATTATAAACTCTGTTTGATAATTTGGCTGCTTCAGTGGCTTTCTCAAAACTATAATTCTGACTTGTATAATTTGAAAACGGAGTCGCCCAAAATTTGTATTTTTTATTGGGATAAAATCCAAAGTTCTTCAGATTATCCGTAATTCCTAAATAACCCATTTTAGTAATATCGGCGGTTACAACTACGGGCTGTTCTATCGTTAAATTTGGCTTATAAAGACCTTCTTTGCTATAAATGGGCTGACTTTTTCCGCCTTTCCCCAGAAAATCTTCTTTGCCGGATTCCTGAGCAAAAGGTCCAACTGGATCGTGATTTCCTGTGGTAATGAAAAATTCGATATTGTATTTTTTTCTATATTTATCTAAGATTTTTTCTAATCCTTTTACATGAATCGGCTGACCATCATCTGTATAATCGCCCGGAAGCGCAACATATTTTATCTTTCGCTTTGCGATATCTTCTAAAGCAGCGATAAAAGCAAAGTAGTTTTCATTGAAAATTCGGGTAGAATGTAATTGTGAAGCCATCGTTCTCATCAAAACATATTTACCGGTTTTTGGATTCAAAATTCCTTTATAATCATTATCAGAAAACGTTCCGAATAAATCCTGCAAATGAACATCAGATAAAAAAGCAATTTGTGTTCCGTCAAGATTCTTCTGCTTTTGTGCTGAAATATTAGCACATAATAAAATAAAGAATAAAACGAAGAAGGTATTTTTATATAAACTGGTAATTTTTGAAGTCATAAGGTTAATCTTTTGCAAATGGAGATTTAGAGGAGTTGCAATTTTATGGATTAAAACCTGAAATGCCTTTATGATAGTGTTATGTAATGATAATGTTTTTAAAAAGAAAATGGCCTGAATTCAATGTAATATTAAATTCAGACCATTTATGATTATTGTTATTTTTTGTCATCCCGAAAGAGGGATCTCCAAAAAGAGAAGAAAACAAACAAACAAACAAACAAACAAACAAACAAAACAATCTTTATCGATCTTGTAACGTTGAATGGATTAAAATCCATCCCTACAATATGTTTTGTTCCTCTGGAACTCTTTATGAAAATTCCATAGGAATGATTTATTTTGTAGCCAGGTCCCGAGGCTTCGGGATTAATCCCTTGAACACGTCGTAACCACAATAGAAACAAAACAATCTTTGTCGATCTTGCAACGTAAAATGGATTAAAATCCATCCCTACAATATGTTTTGTTCCTCTGGAACTCTTTATGAAAATTCCGAAGGAATGATTTATTTTGTAGCCAGGTCCCGAGGCTTCGGGATTAATCCCTTGGACACATAGTTTATAAATTTAACCGCAAAGTTCACAAAGATTTTTAATTTGCTAGCTTTTATACAAACGCAAAGTTCGCAAAGCTTTTGTATTGAACCAGCTTTGCGAACTTGTGTTAATAACCACAATGTGAGACAAAAAATTTGCGCGCTCTGCGGTAAAAATTTTTTATTTCTTTACAAAACGTTTCACCGTTTGCTTGCCATCTATATCAAAAACGATGAAATATATACCTTTATTTAAGCCAGAAACATTGATATTATTATCTTTTATTTCCTGTGTTTTCACTAAAGTTCCTGTTTGAGAATCGAAGATGTTTGCATTTCCTCCAATAACATCTTTTGTAAAGAAAAGCACTTCTGAAACTGGATTTGGATATACATTTAATGCAACATCTTTAATTTCTTCTTCGGCTACAATTGATGAAGATTCAGGAATAATAGTTGCCGCTGCTGCACCAATTTTAGTGATTCTGATCCAGTTAATGTTTACTGCGCTGGTTTGAATGTAGATCCCAAAGCTGTAATTTCCGGCATTTACGTTTACGGTTTGTGTAACCGTTTGCCAGTTTTGCCATCCTCCGGTATTCGGAATATCAACATTTCCTAAAATGATAGTTCCTCCGTTTAAGTCTGATGATATTTTGGCTCCAGCCACACCACTTGCAATTCTGTATTCGATTAAATAAGAACCTGACGTTGGAAAATTGATATTGTTATACGCCAACCAATCTCCTGTGTCTGTGTATGCAACGTTTAATCCTCCGCCAGCATCTGTAGTGGTTTCAGTTTGAATTCCGTTCATTGACGCATAATCTTCTGCCTGAATTAGGGTCGAAGTTTGCGCTGTCGATGTTGAAATTAATTTCCATTGTCCGCAAGTCTGGTTGTTATTATCCCATTGTTGCACGTTTGCTCCATTTACAGTACTTGCTCCGGCAACCTCAACAACTTTTCCGCTATGTCTGGCGATAATTTTGTAAAATCCATCACCTGTAGAAACTAAAATAAATTGTTGATTTGTAGTTCCGTTATACGGATATTGCTCAACATTGGCGCCATTTGCTACATTAAAACCATTTACATCAAGAGATTGTCCGCTATGATTTGCTATGATTTTATACAATCCGTCGCCTAAATGCGTGAAAGTATATTTTTGGTTGGCTCCTGTATTCACATTTCCTTGCGCAACATTCGCTCCATTTGCGGTACTGGCATTCCAGACATCCATATTTAAACCGCTGTTTCTGTTTTGCAAAAAGAAGGTTTGATTTCCTAAATTAGTCACTCCGTTGGCGATAATTCGGATAGAAGTTACTTTATCATTCCAGGTTGTATTCAAACAAGAATTATCAGAATTAATTACGGTTGAAGCTCCTGTAAAATTATCATCCTGATACAAAATCGCCTGAAATCCCTGCGTAATTTTTAGCGATGAAACATCGTCATTTAAAACTCCTAACGAATTCAAACGTGCCATATTGTAATCTCCAATAGTTAATCCGCCTGAAAATCCGGTATAATTACAATCTTTATAAACCGTAATTACATCTGTCGAAGCTGCGATATTTCCGCCTGGCGGAATCGTTCCTGTAATCGAATAACTACCAATAGAACCATAAGCCGAATATCCACCATAACCTGCACTTCCTGCTCCGTTACCATCAACGCCAACAAAATATTTACCGGCTGGCAAATTTACATTCATAGCAGCATTTAAAGCAAATGGATCAGAGTTCCAATACGTTCCCATTTCGGCTCCAGCCGAATTATACAATCGTAATAAAAGATGTAGATTTCCGTCTCTTCCAACGGTATTTGCATTGATGGAAACATTTCCTCCGCCTGTTGTAAAGCTGAAAAAATCGTAATCGGCTTCACTTGAAATGATTCCGTTTTTTTGGTTGATCGTTCCGTTTCCGTTATAATCTAAATTTGCAGCAGATCCGGTTGTATTTCCGTAATCATCACCTCTGTAACCTACGCCAAATTTAGAACCTGAAATAGTTGCTACATCATCTTGTTTATTATTGGCATAATCATATTCGCCTTTGCTCCACTGTACAACTGGTCTGTAATATCCGGCTCCCATAATTGGCGCCCACGAAGTATTGTTGATGCCAACGAAATAATCTTCGACTGGATTTGTACGTCCGTCATGACCAAGATCAAAAGTATGACCCACTTCATGCGCAGAGGCATCTCCACCAGATTTACCCGAAGTAATAAATACCCAGCAAGGTACATCATTGTCCCAATTGAAGGAACCAATATATGCTACACCTCCCGCCCCCGGGGCTGCAGTATTGGTTGGAGTTACCACCACACGCATTCTTCTGTTTCTTGGATAGGAGTTGAAAACTGCTTCACTTGTTGTAACATTCAGATTAAAAGGTCTGTAATCTTCTGAAACTACTTCCCAATGTTGCTGAACATCGGCATCGCTCATTCCTGATGGCGCGGCGTTAATCGCATTACCATTATTCCATAGATTTCCTGCCGGCATATTATAGCCATCAAAATCTAATAATACACATCCCGCTCCGCCTGGTAAACTTTGTAAATTCAATAAAGCTGGTGCAATTTGAGCAGCTTCGGCTTTACTGGTTATTTTACTGGTATTTTCAGGAATGTTTTTGTAATCAATACAAACCAAAGTATTAATATCAACTTTAGAAACATAGGCATTTCCCTGTGCATCAGAATAATATTTGTAGGCTTCTCTGGTTTTCTTAAAAATAATATGTCCTTCAAGCGACTTATCTTTCACTTTTATGTAAAAAGAAGATTCAGCTACATTCTTGATTTCTCCAATCAAAAACTCACTTGATGAATTGGATTCTTTGTAATTGATTTTTCCGTTAAATTGTTTTGAATTATCTATTTGAAGTAAAACTGTTTTTTCTGTACTTTTTGATGTAGCAGAAATTACTAATTCTTTCTTCAGATTATTCATAAAAGTTTTACTCGAACCTAAAGAAGTTTGCGCAATGGCAAAACTTCCGAAAGCAAGAAATACGAGCAGGCTTAATCGAAACTTGTAATTGTTTTTCATATTTAATTTGAGGTTTGGGGTTAATTTTTTAATTATGAATTAGTTTTTTTTGGATAAGCGTTTGGTTTATTCTAAATTCATATAGGTGTTATTTTTTCTCGCAGATTTGGCAGATTGAGCAGATTTTTATTCTCATTTTATGTCATCCTGACGAAGGAAGGATCACACTAAAAACTCCACAAAGCAAATCGTCAAACTTTGTCGAATACTGGGTGTGATTCCTCCTTCGTCGGAATGACAAACTACACTCAAATGATGACAAAAAAATCTGCTCAATCTGCCAAATCTGCGAGAAAAAACCTTTTCAACGGATTTTAAACCATCCTATTTTTTAATAAAACGTCTCACCGTTTTGATTCCGTCTTTTTCGACTAAAACAAGATAAATTCCGGATTTTAAACCTGAAACATCAACGCTATTATTATTTACTGTTTGTGACGAAACTGTCGCGCCTCCTTCAGAATTAATAATGCTTACGTTTGCTCCTGAAATTTCTGAACTAAAGAAAAGTGCATCCTGAGTAGGATTTGGATAAACATTTATATTTGCGATTCCGCTAGCTGTAGCTTCCGGTGAAGCCGATTTTGCTGCTAAACCTGCACCTGATTTTGTAATGCGGAACCAGTTTATATTTACTCCTGTAGTTTGAATATAGATTCCGAAGTTATACGTTCCGGCAGTTACGTTTACGGTTTGAGAAACCGTTTGCCAGTTTTGCCATCCTCCCGTATTCGGAATATTAACAGCGCCTAACTGAATAGTTCCTGCATTTAAATCAGATGATATTTTTGCACCACTTACAGCACTTGCCACTCTGTATTCTATTACATACGAACCTGAAGTTGGGAAATTAATATTCGAATATGCCATCCAATCTCCTGTATCTGCATAACCTACATTTGAACCTCCGCCAGTATCTGTAGTAGATTCGGTTTGAACGCCGCTCATTGACGAATAGCTTTCTGCTTGTATTAAAGTTCCGGTTCCTGTTGGTGGCTGACTTCCAGTAATCACTTGGTTTACGGCTGTCAATAATGATTTTGCACCCGTTGCGTCTTGTGATAATTCCCAAATCATAACTCCGCCCGCATTTTGAATCGCGAATGTTGTTTTTGCTTTGATAGTTGGAATTCCGTTGTACCAAATTGTGTTTCCAACCTGATCAAGATTTTCTGCTCCCGGATATTGCGCTACGATATTAGCATAAGAAATTCCCTGATTTGCAGATGCTCCAAAACCATATCCGTAAAACGGAAGTCCAATTATAGCTTTACTTGCAGGCAATCCTCGTCCAGTCCAGTAATTAAACTGATTCACCGCCATACTATAAGGAGAATGTTGTCCCGGAGTTCCAGGCGCCCAAGGTCCTGTTGCATCATACGCCATGATATTGATCCAGTCATATGCCGCAAAAGTAGACGAAGGTACATTTGCACCGCCGTAACCTTCTGAAAGTGCAGCTGAAATCAATTTGCCATTTGCATGTAATTTGTTTGCCAAAGCAATTACAAATCCGCCGTAATCGCCATTAATTGCCGGACCTTCAAGATCTACATCGATTCCATCAAAATTATGAGCTACAACATAATCATATAATTTTTGGATGAACGCTGTTCTGTTTCCTGGTGTAATCAAATTGAAATAATTATCGCGAATTGCGCCGCCTTCAGAAACTGATCCTCCTCCAAGAGATACAAACACTTTCACATTTTGTCCATGTGCTGCATTAATAATTGTATTGCTTCCGGAGTTAAAAGATAAATATCCGTTTGCATCCGGATTTTCAAAAGCAATATTAATGTGGGTCAATTTACTGTATTGAACAGTGCTCGAAAATGAATTCAGATCTACCCAATTTGGGATATAAGCGATTACTTTTTTCTGGGCCATTGACAAATTGAAAACTCCCAAGACTAAAATGATCGTCCATTTTAGCGGCATTGTTTTGTAATTGTTTTTCATAGGGTTTTGATTTAGGGTTAACTTTTTTAAATTGAATATTTTAGAATTCAGATTTTAGATTATTTACTATAGTTATCGATAGCAAATTCTAATCTAAAATCTGAATTCTAAAATTTCTTCTATTGCTATTTTTTAATGAAACGTTTTACTGTTTTTTGACCGTCTTTTTCAAAAACTATCAGATAAACACCTCTCGTTAAACGTGAAACATCGATGCTGTTGTTGTTGATTTTTTGTGCCGAAACTACATTTCCGGTTTGAGAATCTACGATGCTCACATTTCCACCGCTTACATCTGTTGTGGTATAAAGCGTGTTTTCAACCGGACTTGGATAAATATTCAAACCAGCTGCAACAGCTTCTTCTTCAATTGAAGCCTGAGCAGTTTTTGCCGTTAAACCAGCACCAACTTTTGTAATTTTTATCCAATTGATATTCATTCCTGTATTCTGAATGTAAATTCCGAAATTGTACGTTCCTGCATTCACGTTTACGGTTTGAGAAACCGTTTGCCAGTTTTGCCATCCTCCTGTATTCGGAATATCAACATTGCCTAAAACAATAGTTCCTCCGCTTAAATCAGATGATAATTTACCGCCTGTTACACCACTTGCAACTCTGTATTCAATTAAATAAGAACCAGTTGTTGGAAAATTGATATTGTTATATGCCAACCAATCACCAGTTTCTGTATAACCTACATTTGAACCTCCGCCAGTATCTGTAGTGGCTTCAACCTGAATTCCGCTCATGGCAGAATAATCTTCGGCCTGAATTAAAACGGAAGTTTGAGAAGACGTTGCCGGAACTAATTTCCATTGTCCGCAAGTTTGGTTGTTGTTGTCCCATTGTTGAACAACTGCGCCAGAAGCTGTACTTGCTCCTGCAACTTCAACAATTCTACCGCTGTGTCTTGCCACAATTTTATAAAATCCGTCGCCTGTTGCAACCAAAACAAATTGTTGGTTGGTTGTTGCATTGTACGGATATTGCTCTACATGCGCACCATTTGCTTTATTAAAATTATTTACATCCAAAGATTGTCCGCTATGATTAGCAATAATTTTATACAATCCGTCGCCTAAATGTGTCAATGTAAATTTTTGATTGTTGCCTGAATTTAGCGCACCTTGATTAATCGCTGCACCATTTGCTAAATTAGCATTCCAGACATCCATGTATAAACCGCTGTTTCTGTTTTGAAGATAAAAAGTTTGATTTCCTAAACTTGTAGTTCCGTTTGCGATTATTCGAATAGACGTTACTTTATCATTCCAAGTGGCATTCAAACATGTATTATCAGAATTAATTACGGTTGAAGTTCCTGTAAAATTATCGTCCTGATATAAAATCGCCTGAAATCCCTGAGTGATTTTTAGTGAAGAAACATCGTCGTTTAAAATTCCTAAAGCATTCAAACGAGCAAGATTATAATCTCCAATCGTTAATCCGCCCGAAAATCCTGTGTAATTACAATCTTTATAAACCGTAATTACATCTGTTGTAGCAGGAACCGAAGGAACTGATCCTGCATATCCTCCAAACGTGGCAATAACTTTTGTAGGTTGCGGTGTATGAAGCGATGGCGATTGATCTGCCACATCATCATAAGCAAAACCATATGCCAGATTATCAACGCTTATTCCAGGCAAATGCCAGAATTTTGAGTAATGATTGGTTGGATTCACCTGATAAAATTTCGATGCATCGTACCAGTTTTGCTGACCCGGATTTGTCGTTGTTGTATTTACAACATGACGATTAATTGCAGCGGTTAATTGCGCCTGAATCACAAGATCAAGATCTCCGTCGACCAATCTTCTGTCCAGAACACCTTTTCCTTCAAGTGCTTCCTGAGTTGAAGGTCTGTTTTGAACACGTCCTGTACGACCAACAAATCCGCCTGATTGTCCCACCATTTCAAGTTGTTCACCAATAACTCTTCCTTTGAAAACTCCGGCGTCTCCAGCGTAAAATATTAAATCTTCATTTTTGTATTTGTTCCAAATGGCATCAATATAAGATTTCAGATAATTTGCCTGAGGTCCTACAGAAGTTCCTCCGGTTCCATCCGCGAAAGCGGGAGTTTTTGACGGTGCAGTAATTTCGCCCGTTGCATCATTAACACAACCCTGAAATTCTGAAGGAACATTGGCTTTGAAAGCCGCCACAATATCAGCGTGTTTTTTTAATTCACCAACTCTTTTTTGATAACCATTGGCTCCAAATAATTCTAATCCCATTGGGTATTTATACGAATCAACTCTCGAAGGATTTCCGAAGAAACCGTATTGATTGTTCGTTAATTCGATTATTTCGTATAAAATTCCCTGATTTGGATCTGTTGCATTCAAAGGATTTGGTGATGTATATCCTGACGGAGCGCCACTTGCACCAAAAAAGTAGAAGTACAATTGCTGACCTTTGGCAATAAAAACCCTGCAACCTGCAATTTGAGGAAGCGTAAAAGTTTTGTTAGGAATCTCGCTCAATTTCGTAAAACAAGCTGCATATTTTGAGTTTTGTCCCGGTCCTGTATTTCCGCCAATCGTTGGTCCTGTTACGGTATTATAAGAAGCACTCATTGGTAAAACCTGACTTGTTTTGGCATTTACCCAAACGTGATTTCCCGTGTTATAATCAATTCCTACAATTGCGACATACAATTCGTTGTCGTTAAATGTTGACGCATTACTTATCGTAAAAGGTATTGGTCCCTGACCGTACATAAAATTGGACAAAACCAGAAATAGTGTTGCCAGAAGAGAAAATCTTCTAAGTTTGTTTTTTTTCATATCTAAATTAATTTTGGGGTTACGTAAATAGATTTTCCGAATTAAATTTCTTTTGAAAAGCCATAATTAATCTGCCGGGCGTAATGCTAAAACTAACAAAGACATTACACCCAACAGATTTTATAATTATTGCTTAATCAACTTTTTAGACCAGCTTTTTTGATCTGATTTAAAGTTCAGAATGTAGATTCCTTTTCTAAGTCTGCTAATATCAATTTGACTTTCATTGACATCATCATCGATTTTTTTCTCTAATAATAATGTTCCAGATTCATCATAAATTGTTATCACTTTATTGTCTAAATTTTCAGGCAATGAAAGTTGAACAGCATTATTTGCAGGATTTGGATACATTACAAAAGCGGTATTTGTTACTTGAGATTCTTCAATAACAGCTTTTTTAGCCGATGAAGCAGATCCGTAAGCTTCGATTTCGAATAAAGAATATCCGTATGGAGCCAAAGCTTTTGCGGTACATAAAATACGAATGTACCTTCCGGTTCCGCTAACCACTAAATCATCTGTTCCGCCATCGCTTGCCGTTTGCGTGTTTACAGTTTCATTTTCGGTGAAAACATTATGTGTCGAAATCTGTACTTTATATTGCGTTGCAAAAGCAGCTTCCCATTTCAAAACCACACGATTAATGTTGTAATTAGCTCCTAAATCAACATAAATCCATTCTGATGCATTGGCGAAAGAACTTGCCCATCTTGATACAGTGCCGTCTCCGTCTGTGGCTTTACTGGCTGATAATGTTGCATTTTCTTCTGTAGAAGCTGTTGCTGTTTTGGCTAAAGCCAAATTGACATTGTTAACAGGCGGCGTAATATTGCGAACAATAACATCGCTGAAAACTCCCGTTGCCAAAGTTCCGTTTGCGTGAGATGTAACTGCCATTCCCACATAAATTGTATTGGCCATTGCAATTGTTCTTGGCGTTCCTATTTGTGTCCAGGTCGTTCCGTTATCAGATGAATATGAGGTAAATACATTTCCAGCTCTTGTTATACGAAGCCATTTTGGCGTTGTTCCCGCTGCTCCCTGCTGAATTGTAGGTACAGAAACCGCATCTCTTGATAAAAACTCAACTCCTGCCGCAGCAGTAATATTGGTCATTGCGTGTTTTGATGTTGGCGTAAGTGTTTCACGAAACATAACTCCCGCTTTTGCGTAAGTATTTGTATTTGTAAGTGAATTTACTTTGGCAATAATTTCAGCATCACCAGTAATAGACTGATTTACAAACTGAAATTGATCGCTGGATTCCCAAATATCATTTCCTGATCCTTTGATTGTGAAAGTTCCGTTTGCGTGAGTTGCTTCTCCTGCTGGCGTAACCGCACCAAGATCCTGACTAATCCACGGCGATGGTAAAGTTGCCGGAGGAACATCTGTAGAAACTAAATTTACAGCTCTGATATTATCAAAATAATAGGTGTTTCCAGAATTCGTTCCCGGTTCAAGTAAGAAAACAAAACGATTTACTTCGCTGTCTAAAGTTGAAGCATCTGGTGAACTTGCGTATGAAAAAACAAGTGTATGCCAAGTATTGGTTTGTTTTACAACGGCTTGATAAATACTATGTCTTCCCACAGGATAATTTGACGGAATCGAAGCGCTGCTTTCTGCCTGCCATGAAATTACTGATCCAACCGGAGCCGAAGTGTAAACATCCATAGCAAATCTTTTTGTCCCGCTTTTGAAATCTCCAATGTTTGTTAAAGTCGTATTGAATGCAAAATTATCATACAATTCAGTTGATTTTCTAACATATTTTCCAACGTTTGATGATGTATTGATTCCGCTTGCGCTAGGATTTGCCGTGTTTGGCGTATATGTTCCAATCGCGTCTTTAAAAGTAATATTATGAACAGTTTGATAATCTTCATAAACTACTCCGGGCGTGAAAGTGTCCGGTAATTTGGTTGAACCAATTCTGATATTATCAAAATAATAAGTATCACTTGTATAAGAACCTGAATTTGCCAATATTACCATTTGGTTCACAGCAAGATTCGAAGTTCCTTCATCCGGACTTGAATTATAGTAGAAAGTCAGGGTTTCCCATTGATTCTGTTTGGTCGTGATCGCTACATAATTACTGTTTCTTCCTGTTGGGAAATTCGCCGGAAGCGATGTTGCACTATTCTCTAAATTCAGACTTACAACTGTACCAATTGGCGCTGTAGTATAGACATCAATCATGATTTTTTTTGTCTGATTTTTTAGTAAACCTGCATCTTCAATATTGTTTTGTGTATTGAAGAAAAGTACATCATATTGTTCTGTTACATTTCGAACATATTTTGCCACATTAGCAGAATTGTTTACGGCATTTGCACCCGGATTTGCTACCACAGAATATACTCCGGTTGTTGTTCCTTTAATGATTTTATTGATTCCATCATAGTTTTGTAAAACATCAGTAGAAATGATCGGTTTCTCCGGAGCAGCTCTTGTAAGCAGATTATCAAAATAATAGGTCGCACCGGAATTCGAATTTGATTCAAAAAGAAAAACCACATTATTGATTGATAAGGCACTTGTATTTGGGTCGATTACTTTTTCGAATTCAAATTCTATGGTTTCCCATTTGTTCTGAACCGTTGTTGTGGCTTTGTAACCGCTGTGTCTTCCTGACGGAAAATTAATTGCCGTTGTTACAAGACTATTTTCGAGTTGCATCGAAATTTTAGTTCCAACAGGCGCCGAAGTATAAATATCGAAAGAAATCTTTTTTCTGCCATACACATAATCGTTCGCATTGCTGATGACTACATTTTTGATATTCATAACATCATACAATTCAGATGCATTACGAACATATTTCCCTACCAAAGCTGAGGTATTGATTCCCGTAGCCGAAGGATTTGCAACGGCTTCTGTCAAAACTCCCGTTTTAAGTCCGTATACGATATTTCTATTCGATTGAAAATCTTCATGAATTTTTTCAACCGGCAAAGGAACTTCTGTAATTACAGCCAGCTTATAAGTATTTGAAGCACAACCAGAAACTGTTGTAGCCACAGATACATCTCCGCCAGTTGTTCCCCAGTTTACCGTAATCGCATTTGTTCCTTGTCCTGAAGTAATTGTTGCGCCCGCAGGAACTGTCCAGTTATAAGTTGCTCCCGCAATTGCATTTATAGAATAGGTTTTAGCCGTTTCGTTGTTGTACACTTTTGCATCACCTAAAACTCCGTAAGTAAAACTTCCGCTGTAAACGCGAACATAATCTACTTGTAATTTTGCAGGAAAGTCAGCCGGAATTGGCTCTACTCCTGCTCCGTTTACACTTGTATAAGGCGTTCCTACGCTACCAACGGCAAGATTTAAAATGATATAAAACTGTTGATCGTTAAAAGGCCAGCCACCATTTACAGTGGTTTGTGGTGTAGCAGTATGAAATAAATTGCCATCAATAAACCATTTAATAATATTTGGTCCCCATTCTACCGCATAAATGTGAAATTCAGTTGATAAATCAGTTGGCGAAGTGTAGCTTCTGCCCGTATAATGATATCCGCCTCCATCATAATGAATTGTTCCATCCACATTTTTTGGATTTCTGTGTTTGGCTTCCATAATATCAATTTCACCTGTAAAAGGCCAGTTTGAAGTTCCGGCAGGTAACATCCAGAATGCTGGCCAAGCGCCCATTCCTGAAGATAATTTCATACGAGCTTCGATTCTTCCGTACTTAATGGCGTATTTACCTTCGGTAGATAATTTTGCTGAAGAATACGGTTGAGCAGGAAATGATGCATTCGGTTCGTATTTTGCCTGAATGTTCAAATAACTGCCTGTTCCTTCCTTGACAATTGTTGCCTGATTTGGATCGTAACGTTGCGCTTCACCATTTCCGAATCCGCAAAGTGACGGACAGCCGTTTCCGGAAATACTTTGCCATTTAGTGGCATCTACGGTTGTACCGTTAAATTCATCTGCCCAAATTAAAGTGCTGCATTGTGCCTGAATTTTTATAAAAGGCGACAATGTAATCATTATCAGAATGAGGCATCTTTTAAATAAATTGTAATTGCTTCTCGGTGGTCGGCCGAAAATGAAGTCATTTTGTTTCATTTTTTTAATTTTTTGTTAGTAAAGATTATTACCGCAATAAAAACCGACTTTGTAAAAAATAGATTGTTATTTTGATAATAGTGTGACAATATTAACAAATAAATGAGGTTTGACTTACATTTTTGAATACGGTTTGACTACGGTGTTTGTAAAAAAATGTAATAATCAGCTTTCAAAAAGCGTAAAAGTACTTAGGATTTTACTGATAGTAAAAAAGTGGTTTAAGATGCGGTTTTACACGCATTATAATATCAAATACTGTACGTAAACTTGACAAAGCATATGTTCAAAACAGATTCTCTCATTTTTTGTCATCCGAGGAACGAGGAATCTCCGCAAGTAGCTCGACAAAGATTGGTGACTTTTGAGAGCGGAGTTTCTTGTGGAGATCCCTCGTTCCTCGGGATGACAAGATTGCGGTTTAATCTCCGTGAAAAAAATTTAAACACATTTAGAAATTCAAAATAAACTCCGTGATATTTGCTTCAGATGAAAGCTGTAATTTTTTGCGAATACGATATCTTGTATCTTCAACTCCACGAACGGAGATTCCTAAAAGCGGTGCAATTTCTTTTGTATTGAAATTCATTCGCAAATACGCACATAAACGCATATCACGCGGAGTCAATTCAGGGAAACTCGTTTTTAAACGTTGCATAAAATTATCATGAAGCTGGTTGAAGATTTCCTCAAACTCGTTCCAATGCTGATCTCCCTGCAATTCGTGATCAATGATTCGGTTGATTTTTTTCAATAAATCAAAATTGGTATTAAAATCATTCTTCTTATCGATCTGACCAATAAGATCTTTTATCGAAAGTAAAATTTCATTTAAATGAATCAGATTTACCGTATTCGAAGCCACTTTTGCGTTTTTAAGATTAATGGTATTTTCGAGATTTTCCCGCATAATTGCCATATTTTCTTGTTCCAATGCCAGTTTTTGTTCGTTTAATTCGGCACGATTACGGAGCAATTCTTTTTCCTGACTCAGAATCAATTGTTCACGGTCACGTTCTGCAAGATTTTTTTGGTATTTAATAATCGTATAAAGTAAAACTCCAAAAAGTATCAGATACAAGATATAAGCCCAAATTGTTCTATACCACGGCGGTAGAATTTCAAATTTAAAAACGGCTTCTTCACTTTCAACATCGTAGATATTTTTTGCCCTTACGTGAAAAATATATTCATTTTCGGGCAAATTTGTATATTCTTTTTCCGTCTGAAGATTCCAGTCAGACCATTTTGGTTCAAAACCTTCCAGCCAAAATTCGTATTTTGTAGCATCGGCTTCATCATAACAAAGCGATGCAAACGAAAAATGCAATGCATTATTAGAATACGATAAAACGGGAGAAAGTGTATTATTTGCCAATTCTGTATCAGAAGGAAGAACATCATATCGACTGGAAAACAACAAACTATCTTTCGGGAATATACATTTTACTTCAGAAATAACTGCTTTGTATTTCGTCTGATATTTTTTGGTTTTGGTTGCATTATAATGAATCAAACCATCTTGCGTTCCAAAAAATACATCACCATTTGAAGTCGTCTGAATATTCTCGAAACCCGGAATATACAAATATCTGAGTTTTCGAAAAGGCAATTCTTCAATAGTAAAATTTCGATTTTTTGTTGCTACAATCTTTCCTGTATTTTCACCTGATATGTACCAGATATTATTTTGATTGTCCGGTTTCAATAAACGAATATGATTTTCAATTCCAAGATATTTCTTAAAAACACGATCCTGAATCATTTTTTTCGAATGAGGATCTTGTTTGTAAACTCCTTTTGTGGTTCCAAAAAGAATCTCATCATTTATTTTGAAAGTATTCAGAAATAAACTGGACGGAAAACCATCTGCCTGATTGAAAAATTCAATTTTTGAAACGGCGTCAAATGTTGCATTAAAATTGATTTTGTAAATTCCTTTATAGCCGTGCGCGATCCAGATATTGTTTGCTTTATCGGTTATAATGATTCGGCTGCTTTCCTCAAAACCTTTTATTTTGTGCTGATACACCCATGAATTATTTATTTTCTTCAATAAATACAATCCGTTATATCCGCCAACAAGCAATAAATCAGCATGATTTGGAATCAGAATTCCCTGCCACGCGCCATCTGTTTTAGCTAATAATTGCGCCGAATTTCCTTTTATTTCATAGATGCCGTTTTTCTCAAAAGCCAAAAGCGAATTACCAAAAATACCAACATTCCATACATTCTCTGACATTCCTGAAATATGCTGAAAGTGCACATTTTCATGCTGACCGCTTTTATAGGCTTCCCAATCCAGCCAGAAAACCCCATTATCTGTAGCAATATAAAGTTTGTTTTGATAAATCTGACTGCAATATATCTTGGTTTCAGAATTTGAAGCATCTAATATTTTTGATAATGGTGACGAAATCTGAATCAGCGAAATCCCTTCTTTAAGCGTAACCCATAAATTACCTGCAACATCCATTTTTAGATTCGTAACATAATCATTCTGCAAACCCATTTGTTTATTAATATGCTGAATCAAATTTCCCGTACTATCAATAACTATCAGCCCGGATTGTCGCGTTCCAATGCCAATATAACCATCAGAAAGTAAAATTCCGGTTGTGATCTGACTTTGCTTGAGCAAATTATCAACTTTGGTCACAAAAGGTTCAAGCTGATTGTTTTTAAAGGTATAAAGTCCGTTTTTTTGAGTAAGAATCAGCAAACCTTCTTTGGTTTCAAAAGCTTTTCTTATTTTCATTCCGGCAAACTTTTGTCCGTTTTCAACCGGTATCAAAACATCATTTTTGAGTTTTAAAAGTCCTTTTGCATTATCTAAAACATAAATATCTGACGCAACATTAAAGAATTCATCAAAATTAGAACCGGACTTTATGACCTTGATTTTGTTGTTCTTATAAATAAATATCTTTTCATTAGAGAAAAAAACTACTTCGTCATGAAGCACAACGGTATATAAAACATCGCCAAAATTCTGGTCTGAAGCCGATAATAATTTGAGTAAAGAGGAATATTTGTATTGTCCGTTTGCTAATTGAACGACGTAACCAAATTCGCCCTGAGCGCCCACATATATTTTGTCATTTTTATCAATCGCAAGAGAACGAACCATGCTCCTGTTTTGTGGTTGTGTGACAATATTCCATCGCACGCCATCAAATTGCATGATTCCAAAATGATTCGCAAAAAACATCATTCCTTTAGAATCTTGTAAAACATCCCAATTTTCAGAAGCCGCTTTATAGGTTTTCGGATTGTAATTTGTGATAAAAGGAACTCCAATTTTTTTAATTTGGGCATTCACAATTGGACACAAAAAGGATATGGAGAGAACTAAAATTCTAATTAAAAATTTCGTCATTTTTGTTTCTGTCTGTAGGTTAGTTCGCGGTTTTTGACAATCGCAATCTTAAAAACAACCTCTTTGGGAGAAGGTATTTTTAAGTAAAAAAAGACATTCGTATTTATACTACTAAAATTATAATTTGATAATTTGTTGTGATAAAAAAAACGAATCCCTTTATCCAAATATATAAAAATTTATTTTAATGTAACAAATTACATTTGAAATAGATAATTTGATAATGATAAAATTTGATAATTATATAATGTATTGAAATAAGAAAGCTCTGTCAAAGTTTTAATACTTTGACAAAGCTTATCGATTTTATTGGTTTCTTAAAGATATACCTGACAGGTTTTAAAAACCTGTCAGGAAGTTGTTACGCGTATCCTAACAGGTTTCTAAAACCTGTTAGGTATCTTTAAAAAACTCTATTGTTTGTTAACAAAAGTCAAACCCGACAGGTTTTAAAACCTGTCGGGTTTACTCGTATTACGTAAATCTCTCATTCAAACAAAACTGAAACTTGAAACAAAAAAGTTAAAACCCAAGAATCCCGCTTAATTCTTCATAACTACTAAAAAGAATTGCGCCTTCTTTTTCCAAGTCCTCATTATTGAATCCGTTTGCAAAACCGTAAACTTTAAATCCGCCAGTTATTCCAGAAATTACTCCTGCTTTGCTATCTTCGATTACGATGCAATCTTGTACATCAAAACCCATTTCTTTTGCTGCGTGCAAAAATATTCCCGGTTCTGGTTTCCAACTATTAATCTCGTAAGAACTGTATATTTTATTTTCGAATTTGTCCAGTAATCCTGCAACTTCAAGATTCAGCCTGGTTTTATCAACCGGACCGCTAGAAGCCACGCAATACGGAATTTTTAATTTATTAATAAATTTAAGTACGCCTTCCATTGGTTTTACCTGTGTTTTGAAGGCTTCAAAACTTCTTTGACGGTATTCGTTTTCAAAACTTTCGGGAAGTTTTTTGGCAATGGCATTTTCTATATGCAAAAAACACTCTTTTAAATTTCGTCCGTTAAAATCACGATACGCATCTTCTAATTTCATTTCAAAACCATGTTCGGCTGCCATAGAAAGTAAGATTCCGTTACCAATTTTTTCAGTATCTACAAGAACTCCATCACAATCGAAAATTATACATTTAACTTCCATAATCTCTATTTACATTTTTAATTTATTCGGCTTGACCGAAGATGTAAATTACGAAATTATTCTCTAAAGGAATGTTATATTTTAGATCGAAGAAGAAATTTTTGAGATAATCTGAACAATGAAATCGGCCTGTGCGGGATTTATTTTTTTCAGCGCTTCTGCCGATTGGAACCATTCGGCTCTGTCAATTTCAGGAAAACTTTTCATAGTTCCTGATTTCGGTGGCCATTCCATTTCAAATTCATTGCTTTTGACCAAAGTCACATCAATATCAAATTCCAACGCCCATGCAAGAACTGTTTTACCTGATTTAAGCTTAACAGATTGAAGCGCAATAAAATCATCTTCGGATTCAACTTCTAATGCAAAACCGGTTTCTTCCTGAAATTCACGTTGGGCAGCAAGCAAAGCGTCTTCGCCATCAATAAATTCTCCTTTAGGGATTGACCAGCTTTCTAAATCTTTATTTTTCCAAAATGGACCACCAGGATGCACCAATAAAAAATAAATTGTTTTATCTATGAATTTGTAGAGTAATATGCCGGCACTTTGTTTCATGGAGTTTTATTTTTTTACCTGATAAAGATAAAATTCTTTGCCGAAATTGATTTATACAATTACAAAGATTTGCTCTATAATTATCTCATTTTAAGATTTATGTACATTTTTACCCCAATTCTGTATTTCTGTCTAATAATTGATTCGTAAATTTATAATTCGTAATTAAAAACAATACAGCTTTGAAAAAATATCTCTTATTCAGCGCGATTCTGGCAAGTAGTTTTGCCGTTCATTCTCAAAATAAAATCATTACGGTAACTAATTCTCTTTCTGTAGATCGTGAATTTGAAACAGTTGAATTGACTAAAAAATCGCTCAAATTACCTTCTTCTTCAAAATTGGAAGATTATACGGTAAAAGAAATAAGTTCTAATTTGGTTTTAGAAACACAAACGGTAGATAATGATGGCGATGGTATCATGGACGTTTTGTTATTTCAGCCAAAAATAAGTGCTTCATCATCTAAAGAATTTGAAATTAAAGTATCTGATAATTCTTCAGCAACTAAAAACATCAATTGTTATTCGCGTTTTGTTCCGGAAAGAACAGACGATTATGCGTGGGAAAACAATAAAGTGGCGTTTAGAACTTATGGTCCGGTTGCTCAAAAAATGGTTGAAGATAAAGTTGCGGGTGGAACTTTGACAAGCGGAATCGATGCGTGGTTAAAAAGAGTCGATTATCCAATTATCAATAAATGGTACGAAAAAGCAACTAACGGAACAGGAACTTATCACAAAGATACCGGTGAAGGTTTAGATAATTTTCATGTTGGCGATAGTCGTGGCGTTGGCGGGATTGCCGTTAATGTCGATGATAAATACTATTTTTCTAAGAATTTCACCACTTGGAAAACCATTACAACAGGACCGATAAGAACGAGTTTTATCCTTACTTATGCTAATTGGGACGCTAAAGGAAAAAAAATAACCGAATCGAAACTTATCAGTCTGGATTACGGAAGTTATCTTTCGCGTTTTGAAATCAATATTACAGGAACAAAATCTATTGCGGCAGGATTAACGCTTCATGATAAAAAAGGAACTATTGGAACTAATATAAAAGAAGGTTGGTTAAGTCATTGGGAACCAATCGATGATTCGGAAATTGGAACGGGAATTGTGGCACCAAAAAGCACTTTAAAAAGTTTTGATAACCATATTACAAACGAAAAAGATCTAAGTAATCTTTACGGAAATATTGCTGTTAAAAACCATAAAGCAATTTATTATGTTGGTTTTGGATGGAAAAAAGGAAGTCCGTTTCAAACTCAAAAAAATTGGGAAACGTATTTGAGTTCATTTGCTGAGAAGGTGAATAATCCGCTTGTTGTTAAGGTTAAGAAGTAAATTTTATTGTTTGATGGTTTGCCAACGGATTTTACGGGTTTAAACTGGTTTTCACGGATTTTTATTTTTGTTTTGATCGACACAAAGTAAATCCGACAGGTTTTAAAAACCTGTCGGATTTGTTATTTATAATTTATATACAGAACTTGTCATCCTGAGGAACGAAGGATCACACTAGTAATTCGACAAAGATTGGTAATTACTGTGCAGAGTTTCGTGTGTGATCCTTCCTGTGTCAGGATGACAAGATTGTAGGTAAATTATATGCTCATGATTTTTACCCGCAAAGTAAACCCGACAGGTTTTTAAAACCTGTCGGGTTTGTTGAAACGAAGATTAAACCATTAAAAAATAAACCAGCGAAAACCAGTTCAAACCCGTAAAACCCGTGGGCAAAAAACTAAACCGTTTTCTTAGCAGGGAAATAATTCTCTTTTAGAATAATTTCTAACGGAATATAATGGGTGTTTTCCACCACTTCCTGTAAAACAAGCTTTTTATACAAATGATCAATTCCCATATAACCTTGTTCTTCTGGTCTTTGATTGATTAAAAAATCAATTACTCCTTTATTTAAGTATTCGATATTCTCATTTAATAAATCATAACCAATAATGCGGACGCCTTTTATATTGTTTTGTTCTAAAAATCTGGCTACAATATAAGCTCTTGAATTCGGGACGAAAACACTGTTTATTCCGGAGAACATTTCCAGATTCAATTGGTCGATTCCGGAATCTTTAATGGTAATTTCTGAAAATTTGAAGTTCGTAAGTTCGTCATGATCTTTAAAAAAGGAATAAAAACCATCTATACGTTGTAAATAAACTGAGGTACTTTCTATTTCTCTTGTGATTTTAAAAATCAGGATTTGTCTTTCGTTTTTTACTGCAAAACTACTTAGTCTTCCGGCGAGATATCCGCTTTGAAAAGCATCCTGACCAACATAAGCATGTTTATTATTGCTGTCAATATTAGAATCGATCATGACAATCGGAATATTTCTCTTTTCGTATTCTTTTAAAAAACGAACGGATTCTTCATAAAAAATAGGCGCGAATAACAATCCATCACAATCAAATTCCAAAACTTTTTTGACAGATTCCTTAAACGAAACTTCATTAAAATCATAGAAAAAATAATCCAGCACAATTCCGAATTTATGAAATTCAATAGCTGCCCTTTCTATTCCGGAAATTTGGCTTTTCCAATATTCTAAATTTTCATATTGAGGTAAAAATACTGCAAAATGAAACTTTTTATTCAAGGCAAGATTACTCGCCAGGATATTTCGTTTATAACCATATTCTTCAATAATAGCATTTACTTTATCGACATTTTCCTGAGCAACCTGCCCACGATTATGGATAATTCTGTCAACAGTTCCGGGTGAAACGTTGGCTAGTTCGGCAATTTTTTTTATTGTTATGATATTGATTATTTTTAAGTTAAATGATTCTCTAAAATACTTTAAATTATTATTTTTTTTATTAAATATAAGTTGTTTTACTTAACTTTTTATATACATTTGTAAAACCCGTGTGCGTACACGCAAATATACACATGTGTTAGAAAGAATCACGATAATCTTTAAAAAATATTATTAAGATTTTTGCTCCTAAAAGATTTTGAAGCTTTAAATATAAAAATTTTGGTATAAAATCACTTACTGACATCATATATAATAATTATTGTAAACCAATAAATTATAATTAATCATATAAAGCTTTACTTTAATTATAATAAACATTGAGAGTACTTTTTAAAATCAAATTATAAAACATAAAACCAAATAAAATGATTGTAGATTCATTACAAAACGCTGCAAAATATTTCAGCCATCACCCTAATTTCAAAAAAGCTTTTGATTATGTAAATCAAACCGATATCAGTATTCTTGAAGAAGGAGCTTTTGAAATTTCCGAAGGACTAAAAGTAATTGTAATTGTGGGCGAAGGTGCAACGAAAGAAGAAAGTATTAAGGGTTTTGAATGTCACGATAAAAATATTGACATACAAATTTCGATAAAAGGACCGGAAACTTTTGCATGGAAACCAAGAGAAAAATGCATCAGTCCAAATGGGGATTACAGCGACGAAAGAGATGTTCGTTTTTTTCACGATAAACCGGATATGTTTTTTGAATTGCAGGAAAAACAGTTTGCTATTTTGTTTCCCGATGATGTTCATGCAGCAATGATTGGCGAAGGAACACTTAAAAAAATAGTTATTAAAGTCAAAATCTAAAGTTATGAGCACCATTCAAAACACAATAGAGGTTATTGTGAACCAGGGAATTCTCCCACTCTATTTTACAACCAGCGAAACTATTAGTGTTGAAGTCCTGCGAACGCTTTACAAAGCAGGAATCAGAGCTGTAGAATATACGAACAGAGGTCCTGAAGCGCTGTCAAACTTTACAAAAATGGTGTCGGTTCGAAATACCGAATTGCCTGAAATGTTATTAGGTATTGGAACTATTAAAAATTTAGAACAGGCTAAAGATTTTCACAATACCGGAGCCGACTTTTTTATTAGTCCGGGTTTTGTTCCTGAAGTTGCGAGTTACTTAATTAATAATGAACGCTTATATACTCCGGGTTGTATGACGCCAACAGAAATTATCGCTGCCGAAAATGCAGGAATCAAATTTGTTAAACTATTCCCGGGAAATATTTTAGGAACTGAATTTTTGAGTAGTATAAAAGACATTTTTCCATCACTTATTTTCATGACAACAGGCGGCGTAGAACCTACTCACGCAAGTATTGAAAGTTGGTTTATTGCCGGAGCATCTGCTGTAGGTTTAGGAAGCAAACTTATCAGCAAAAAACGTATGGAAGAACAGGATTATGATGTAATTGAAAATGAAACTAAAAAAATGCTGGAAATAATCCAGACAATAAGAAGATAACTATTACCTACAATTTAGCACATAGATAATTTTTGCCACAGATTAAAAGATTAGAAAAGATTTCTTTAATAAATAATCTGTGTTAATCTGTGAAATCTGTGGCAAAAAAAATATAAACCAAATAATAGGCGTATGACTATAATCGATGTGTTAAAAAAAAACATTACATATAAAATTTAAAACATAATATGGATTCAGTATTTAATCTAAAAGGAAAAATAACACTTATTACTGGTGGTGCCGGAGTTTTAGGAAGCAACTTTGCAAACGTTTTGGCAAAACAAGGCGCTATCGTTGGGATTGTTTCTCAATCGATTGAAAAAGCCAATAAAATAGTTGAAACAATAGAAAACAATGGTGGAAAAGCTTTTGCGATTCAGGCGAATGTTCTAAACAAGGAAGAGTTAGAAAAAGCAAGAGATTTTATCGTTGAAAAATACGGGAAACTTGATATTTTAATTAATGCTGCCGGCGGAAATATGCCGGGCGCAACAATTAGTCCGGATCAGGCGATTTATGATTTAAAAGTCGAAGATTTACAAAAAGTAGTTGACCTTAATATTATTGGTACAATGTTGCCAACTCAGGTATTTGCGGAACTTTTTGCCAAACAAAAAACAGGAAATATCATCAATATTTCTTCGGCATCTGCACAAAGGCCTTTGACAAGAGTTGTTGGATATTCGGCTTCAAAAGCGGCAATTGATAATTTTACACAATGGATGTCGGTTGAACTGGCTTCAAAATATGGTGAAGGAATTCGTGTAAATGCGATTTCTCCAGGATTTTTTATCGGAGAACAAAACCGTGCTTTATTGCTGACTCCGGAAGGAGAACTGACGCCAAGAGGTCAAAAAATCATCGAACATACACCAATGGGAAGATTTGGAAAACCGGAAGATATTGATGGTGCGCTTTTATATTTATGCAGCGATATGTCAAAATTTGTCACGGGAACGATCTTAAAAGTTGACGGAGGATTTGCGGCTACGAGTATTTAAAATAAAAAAAATGAGTTTTACCGCAAAGTTCGCAAAAGGGATTACGCAAAGTTCGCAAGATTTTTTTGAGATCGCTAAGGGATGGTGAAAAATTAAAAACGTTATTGGTATCAATATAAATGAGTTTTACCGCAAAGTTCGCAAAGGGTTTACGCAAAGTTCGCAAGGTTTTTTTTTTGAGATCGCTTTGCTTTAAGATCGCTAAGGGATGGTGAAAAATTAAAAACGTTATTGATGGGAATGAGAACATGTAAGAGAAAATAATTCTTATGAAAACGAGTGCCCTAGCCCCGATAGAAGTGGAAATCCTTTTTTGGCGGGGTTCGCCAAAAAAGATTGGAACGGATAGCGGGAAATAGCTCCTAAACATTAAACAAAACAAATCAAAAATGGAACAAACGTTAAGATGGTTCGGGCCAAACGACCCAGTTTCTTTACAAGATATTAAGCAAACCGGAGCTACCGGAATTGTGACTGCATTACATCATATTCCGAATGGACAAGTTTGGGATATCGAGGAAATTATAAAAAGAAAAGTTGAAATTGAACATGAAAATGGTGATCCTAAAAAAGGCGCATCAGGTTTAATATGGTCGGTTGTAGAAAGTATTCCGGTTCATGAAGATATTAAAAAACAAACAGGAAATTATCTTCAATATATTGAAAATTATAAGGAAAGTATCAGGAATCTGGCTTTGTGCGGGATAAACTGTATTTGCTACAATTTTATGCCGGTTTTAGACTGGTCCAGAACTGATTTAGCTTATGAAACTGCCGACGGATCTAAAGCTTTACGTTTTGATATTAATGCTTTTGCGGCTTTTGAATTGTTTATTTTGAAAAGACCGGGAACAGAAAATGAATATTCTACAGCACAAATAGAAAAAGCGACAAAATACTTTGAAGCCATGACAGCTGCTGATAAAGTAAAGCTTCAGCAAAACATTCTGGCTGGACTTCCTGGTGCCGAAGAAGCTTATTCTGTAGAAGATTTTCTAATTACTTTAAACGGTTACAATCATATTGACAGAACGGCTTTGAAGAAAAATTTGTTCTTTTTTTTGAAAGAAATTATTCCGGTTGCCGAAAGTAAAGGGGTTTTGATGGCGATTCATCCTGACGATCCTCCCTACCCGATTCTTGGTTTGCCGAGAGTTGTAAGTACGGAGGAAGATTTGATCGAATTAATGGCTGCTGCCGAATCAAAATCAAACGGATTCACGATGTGCACGGGTTCGTACGGCGTTCGTGCTGATAATGATTTACCGGGAATTGTAAGGCGTCACGGCGATAAAATGAACTTTATTCACTTAAGAAGTACTGAAAGAGATGCCGAAGGAAGTTTCTATGAAGCGAATCATCTTGAAGGCGATGTTGATATGTATGAAGTTGTAAAGGCAATTATTGAGGTCGAAAACAGAAATAACAGCCAATTGCCAATGCGTCCGGATCATGGTCACCAAATGCTGGATGATTTGAATAAAAAGACGAATCCGGGATATTCGGCTATTGGGCGTTTACGAGGTTTGGCTGAATTGAGAGGCCTTGAAATGGGGATTAAGAAGTCGCTTTAATTTTTTTACTACGAAGGCACTAGGGCGCGAAGTTTTTTAATAATACTGCGTTTTGTTTCACGCAGATTTTAAAATGATTTAAGCAGATATACGCAGATAATTATTTTTAACTTTTTTGTTCAAATTAAATCTGCTCAAATCTGTGAAATCTGCGTGAAAAAATCATTTTAATTCTTTTAAACTTTAACTTAAAATCCTTTTGTGCCTTTGCGCCTTAGTGGCAAGAAAATAGCATTAGCAGCAAAACACTAACTAACCACAAAATAACCACAAAACATGACCCGCCAAACCATCATTATCTGTTGCTGCCTTTTTGTAAATAGTATTATAATCGGGCAACAAACTCCTAAAATACTCACGGATTCTAAAACCAATTTTTTACCTGATTTTAGTTATGTCGGTTATCATTTCGGCGAAAGCCAAATTCCTGAAGTTCAGGGAAAAATCATTAATGCGACTGATTTTGGCGTAAAAGCAAATGACGGTTTAGATGATTCTAAGGCTATATTGAAAGCTGTAAAAGCCGCAAATGCCGTTGACGGAAATGTGATTTTGCAATTACCGGCAGGAAGAATTATTTTAAGCGAAATTGTATATATCGAAAGAAGTAATTTCGTTTTTCGTGGCGCTGGTTCTGGCGAAAACGGAACAGAAATTTATTGCCCGCGACCAATGATGTATCTTAAAGATCCTGAATCTTTAGCAGAACTTAGAGAATATCTTACAACTCTTGATAAAAGACAACGCGAACCTGAAAATAATGTCGATTTGCCTTTCTCACAATATGCGTGGTCAGGTGGATTTATCTGGACGCAAATTCCGGGTGAACGTGTAAAATCTTATTTGGATAAATACGAGCCTACGCCAAATCCGCTTGCTAAGGTGAGTTCCGGAAATATGGGAGAACATGTTATTAATGTTTCTGATGTAAAAGGTTTGAAAGTTGGTGATATTGTAGAACTTCAATTGTTTAATAAAGACGGCGAAAACGGCGAAATTATCAAGGATTTGTACAAAGGCGCGAATGTAAAACCAGGTTCTCATCATTGGAAATTTCCAAAACTTCCTATTGTAAGACAACAAGTTGAAATTACTAAAATTTCGAACTCAAAAATTACAATTAAAACTCCTTTGACGATTGCTATAAAACTCAGTTATCAGGCGCAATTGGTGGAATGGAAACATTTGAACGAAGTAGGAATCGAACATATTCGTTTTGCTTTTCCTGATATTCCAAGAGTTGCGCATCACGTAGAACCGGGAAATAATGCGATATTTTTAACGCGTGTTTTTAATAGTTGGGTGAAAGATGTTACCATTACTAATGCTGATAGCGGAATTCTGGGCGAAGAAATTTCAAATGTTACCATTCAGGATATTGTTACTGATGGTCCGCATATGTCACATTATACGGTGACTTTAGGCGGCGTTCATAATGTTTTGGTCAAGAACTTAAAAATCTACAATAAAGCGGTTCATCCTTTAAGTTTCAACACTTTTGCAACTAAAAACGTGTATCAGAATTGTGAGATTTTTACCGATGCGCTTTTAGATCAACATTCGGGGGCAAATCATCAAAACTTATTTGATCATATTACAGTTCATATTACGCCGGATAAAAACAATAGTTACTATTTATTTGGAGGCGGCGGTGCTGAGTATTGGAAACCTTCGCACGGACCTTTCAGCACGTTTTGGAACTTAAATGTTCAGGTTGAAAATGTTTCTGAAATCACGAAACCAGTTTTACTTTACGGTATGAAAGATGGTCCTTTTGCAAGAATTATTGGTGTGAATGGAAATGCTAAATTCGAAGTAAAATATGATCCTGACGCTTATATTGAGTTTTTGAATACGCCTATGGATAAAATTCCTTCGTTGTATGATTATCAATTGCAAAGACGCCTGAAGTGATTTATGCCACGAAGGCTCGAAGGCACAAAGTTTTTTTTAATAAATTAATCTCGCGAAGTCGCAAAGTTTTTTAAGTAACTATTAAACGCACGGTTTGTTCATTTCGACATTAATTGCACTAAGTTTAAGAAGGAAGAAATCACAGTAGTAATTCGACAAAGATTGGCGATTTTCTATGCGGAGTTTCGTGTGTGATTTCTCCCTTCGGTCGAAATGACATAAAATGAGGAAAACCTTTGCCACTTTGCACCTTTGAACCTTTGCACCTTTGCCTCTTTGCACCTTAAAAAAACCGCTATGAAATACAAAATAGCCTTTCTAGTAATCGTATTTATTTCAGGGAATATATTCTCCCAAAATAAATATCGCCTTAAAAATATCTCGACTACAGACGGACTTTCGCAGAGTTCTGTTATTGCTATTCATCAGGATAAATTTGGGCAAATGTGGTTTGGTACGCGCGATGGTCTGAATAAATACGACGGAAGTAAATTCACGATTTTCAGGAATGATGTTACCAACAAACATTCGATTAGCAACAATGATATTTTATCTATTGAAGAAGATAATACGGGCAAAATCTGGGTTGGAACTTATAATGGTTTGAATTGTTATGATCCTGTAAGCAATACTTTTATACGATATTTACATACGAAAACAAATCATACAATAAGCAGTAACGCCATTTGGTCGATTAGGGAAATTGGCGACGAAATGTGGTTTGGAACTTCGCAGGGATTGACGATTTATAATAAGAAAACCAATAAATTCAGTTCGGTATTTCATTCAGATACTGATAATTCTACGGTTCCGAGTAATAATATTATTACGATTTTAAAATCTAAAAAAGGCGAAATCTGGATAGGAACTACTAAAGGTTTGTGTCAGCTTATTAGTCGGAAAAACGGCAAATTAGCGTTCAAAAATTATCCGTTAAATGCGGTTGATCTTTTAAATGTTCAGGCAATTACCGAAGATGTTTCGGGTGATTTATGGGTTGGAACAAAAAACAAAGGGCTTTTGAAATTCGACAAAACTTCTAATGCATTTGTTTCTTTTTTATCTGATGATAAATACCGCGAAATCAATACGGATATTCGTTCTCTGGCAATTGACAAACAAGGTTCTTTGTGGATTGGCGCGTATGACGGAATCTACATTTTAGGAAAAGACAAGAGCATTCAAAAAATAAATAATAGCAATAACAGCAACGGAATCGACAAGGTAAAATCGATTTTTATGGATCGAAAAGGTTCGGTTTGGATTGGTTGTTATTACAAAGGCGTGAATATTTGGGATATTTCAAATGTGAATTTCTCCAATTACAATCAGAATTCTAAAAAGATTCCGATGAGTTTTGATGTCGTAAGTTCGATTATTGCTGATAAAAATCACAACATTTATTTTGGAACTGAAGGCGGCGGAATTACCATTTATAACAAAAATACCGAAGCTACGAGTTACATTAATAGTAAAAGTGGTCAAACGATTAAAAATGATATAAAATCGATGTGTCTTTCCGGAGATATTTTATGGATTGGAACTTTCTCAAAAGGTTTATCGGCTTATAATACGATTTCAAAAAGAATTGAAGACAATAGAATTGCCGCTGATTTGAATGCATTATTAAAAGAATCCGGCGTTTATTCGATTAAATCAGAAGGAAATGAGATTCTCTGGATTGGTACTTTTGGCAAAGGATTGATTCGGTACAATACAGTTTTTAAAACGTTTGAAACTATCGAAAATGATACTGCAAAAACCAATTATCTGACCAATAATATTGTTCGCACGATTTTAGTTGATCAAAAAAATGGCGTTTGGGCAGGAACTCAAAACGGACTGAATTTTATTCCGTTTAAGGATTTTTCTTCTGATAAATATTCGATAAAACATTTCTTTTTCGATTCATCGTCTTTATCCGGCGATGATATTCTGACTTTGTTTCAGGACAGTCAAAAGAAAATTTGGGTGGGAACAAAAGCTAAAGGCCTGCATTATTTTGACGGAAAAAAATTCAACAAAATCAATTTAAGAGTTGGAAATACGGTCATAACATCGATACATTCTATTTTAGAAGATGATGATAAAAACTTATGGATTAGTACGAATCAGGGAATTATAAAATACAGTACAACACAAAAAACAGTTGTAATTTATGACCAGAAAGATGGATTGGCGAGTAATGAATTTAATGATAATTCGGCTTTAAAATTAGATTCGAATCAGTTTTATTTCGGAAGTCCGTCTGGTGCGACTTATTTTGATGCCAAAAAAATCTCTTTGAATCGATATGCTCCTCAGGTTTTAATTACCAATTTAAAAATCAAAAATGAAACGATTCATCCCAATGATTCGGTTGGAGTTTTAGAAAAAAGTATTGGTTATACCAAATCTATTACGCTGGATTATGACAAAGCAAATTTCTCGATTGATTTTTCAATTCCAAATTACATTCGATCAAAAAACAATGAATATAGTTATCGTTTGGTTGGACTTGAAAACAACTGGACAACGACTAAAAATACCGAGGCTATTTTTGCAATCCAGAATCCCGGAACGTATACTTTTGAAGTTCGCGGTTCAAACAATGACGGCGTCTGGAATAAAGTTCCAACCACATTAACCGTTATCGTAAATCCTGCGCCGTGGCGCAGTATCTGGGCGTTTTTATTGTACGCAATAATCATTGGTTTAGGATTATACGGTTTAATCTGGATTATGAAATCAAAAGCCAGACTGAAACAAAAACTGGAACTGGAATATCTGGAAACCAAACGAATTGAAGAAAATAACCGTGCAAAACTGGATTTTTTCACTAATATTTCGCACGAATTCAGAACGCCTTTGACCTTGATTTTGGGACCTTTGCAACAAATTCTTGCCAATTATAACGGAACGAATGAAATGTATAAAAAGTTGCTGGTTATTGAAGGAAGCGCGAATCATCTTTTAAGTCTGATTAACCGTTTAATGGATTTCAGGAAACTTGAAAATCATCAGGTTATGCTGGAATCGGCTGAGGGAAATATCGTCAAATTCACTAAGGAAATCTTTTTATCATTTATCGAATATGCAAAAGATGGCGGTTATACGTATACTTTTGAATCATCTGAAGAAGAAATTCCGGTTTATTTTGATCGTTATAAACTGGAACGTGTTTTTTATAATTTGATTTCGAATGCTTTTAGATATACTCCGAAAGGCGGAAATATTCACTTGAAAATATCTCATGATAACGAAAATCTTTTTATAGCCGTAGAAGATTCAGGAGCCGGAATTGCGGAAGAACATAAAGACAAAATTTTTGATTTATTTTTTGAAGTTCCTATGCACAATAATGTCAAGAAAAATTACAATAAAGGAACCGGAATTGGACTTTCGATCGTGAAAAATATTGTAAAACTCCATAAAGGAAATATTGAAGTTACAAATAAAGAAACTGAAGGCGTTGTTTTTAAAGTAACGCTTCCGCTTGGTCGCGAACATCTTCTGGACAATGAAATTATTACCGATTTTAAAATTAGTGATGATATTTCGCAGTATAATATTCAATTAGAAAAATCGGCAATAACAGAACCGGACGATATTGACGATTTTGTGGTAAATGACGAAAAACAAACAATTTTGATTGTTGAAGACCATAAGGTTTTACGATCGTTCATGAAAAATTTACTAAAAGAAGATTACAATATTATTGAAGCCGAAAACGGAAGAGTAGCTTTTGAAAAAGCATTGCACCATATCCCGAATCTTATTATAAGCGATGTTATTATGCCTGAAATGGTAGGAACTGAACTTTGCTCAAAGATTAAGGAGAATTTAAAAACCAGTCATATTCCGGTTATTTTACTGACTTCGAGAACTTCATTAGTTTATAAATTTGAAGGACTTGAAAGTGGCGCTGATGATTATATTAGTAAACCTTTTAATTTAATTGAATTTAAACTTCGGGTAAAAAACCTTTTAAATTCTACAGAACGTTTGAAAAACAAGTTTTCAAGCGAGGATAATTTTATACCGTCGGAAATTACGGTTTCATCATTAGACGAAGAATTATTGAAGAAAGCATTCAAAATTGTCGAGGAAAATATTTCGAACGAGCAATTTGATATTCCGTTTTTTTGTACGGAATTAGGTGTTAGCCGCACGATGTTATTTTTGAAAGTGAAAGCGTGGACAAATTTTACGCCTAATGAATTTATTCATGAAATACGTTTAAAACGCGCGGCTCAATTATTAGAACAAAACAAATTAAATGTCTCGGAAGTAAGTTATAAAGTTGGTTTTAATAATCCGAAATACTTTAGTAAATGCTTCCAGAAAAAGTACGGCGAAACACCCACTCAGTTCGCTGACAAGTTTTTTAAATCTTCGCAGGTTTTTTAGGGAATTCGTTATTTTAAAGGGATTAAAAAAGGGTATCTGTATTTTTAGATACCCTTTTTTGTATTTCTATATCGTTTGCGCCTGCTACATTTGCCATTATGAAAACCAGGAAAACGAAATTCATATTGCTGCAAATTCTATTTGTAATTATCATAATAGGAATGAGTTTATTGATTTTTTATTTTATCTAACATTAACCTAAAACCAAAATGAATGTTTACAATCCAAAATTTAAAATCGCTTAAATGGTGTTTGCTGGTAACTTTTTTACTGGCGAATATTGTTATGAATGCACAGGAAAAAAAAGTCACCGGAAAGGTCACTTCCAGCGAAGATTTACTCGGACTTCCTGGTGCGAATGTTTATATTAAAGGATCGTCTGTTGGCGGATCTACAGATATGGATGGAAATTACAGTGTTTTTGTTTCTGAAAAAAACGCTGTCTTAGTTTTCAATTATGTCGGATATCAAACGGTGGAAATTCCGTTAGGGAATAAAACTGTAGTGAATGTGAGCTTAAAACCAGATACTAAAAATCTTGACGAAGTAATTGTTGTAGGTTACGGAACTCGTAAAAAGAGCGACATTACAGGTTCTGTATCATCTGTAACGGCAAAAGAGCTGAACGCTTACCCAACATTAAATGCTGAACAGGCTTTACAAGGTCGTGCAGCGGGGGTTTCGGTACAATCAAATAATGGTGGTGAACCGGGAGCGCCTGTAAAAATCAGGGTTCGTGGAGGAACTTCGATCAATGCTAGCGGTGATGCGCTTATTGTGGTTGATGGTTTTGCGGGAGTTGCAATGCCGTCGCCAAGTGATATTGCTTCTATTGAGGTTCTTAAAGATGCATCGGCAACGGCAATTTACGGTTCCAGAGGTTCAAACGGGGTTATTATGGTGACGACTAAAAAAGGTAAACCGGGAAAACCAGTGATCGAATTCAGTAATTCAACTTCGGTGCAAACCGTAAACAATAAACTGGATTTATTAAACGGAGAACAATTTGTAGCCTATAGAAAAAGTTTTACAACGCATACTGATGGCGGTGCAAATACAGACTGGCAGGATGTGATTTATCGCGAAGGAATGATTTCGAATACACAATTGTCATTTTCAGGAGGTTCTGATAAAGTGAGATATTATGTTTCCGGAAATTACTACAATCAAAACGGGGTTGTAATCAATTCAGGAATAGACAAATACACGATTGTAAGTAATCTTGAAGCTGATTTATCTGATAATTTTAAAGTGGGCTTGAATTTATTTCAAAGCAAGCAAAATAAGGAAGGAATCATTAGCCAGACTGGCGCGGGAGGAACTGGTGCTGCGGGTGTAATTGCTGCGGCGTACAGATTTATGCCGGATAAAGGAATTTATAATGCTGACGGATCTTATACTACAACGGCTCCAATTGGGGACGATATAGATAATCCGTATGCAACCGCGATGGACAATGTATTGGAAACGGTTTCAATTGTAAACAGAAGTAACTTTTTTGCACAATATAAAATCACAAAAGATCTTGACTTTAAAACTACTTTAGGATTAACAGATAATAACTCGCAAAGCGGAAGGTTTATTCCGTCAACTTTAATTGCAGGAAAAAATATTAAAGGTGAAGCTTCTGTAAACAACACAAGATTTTCTTCTTTTTTGACTGAAAATTATCTTACGTATAAAAAAGAAATTATCGACAAAGGAATCCTGACGGTTCTTGGTGGTTATTCGTATCAAAAAAATAAAAACGAAAGTTCATTTGCCGCTTCAAGAGGATTTTTAACAAACACGAATTCCTATCGCAATTTAGGCGCGGGAACTGTTTTCTTAAAACCGGATTCTAATTTATCTGAAACTGAATTGATTTCGGCTTTTGGGAGATTGAATTTTGATTATGATGATAAATATTTGTTTACGTTTACGGCGCGTCGTGATGGTTCTTCAAGCTTTAGTAAAAACTATAAATACGGAACTTTCCCTTCCGGAGCTGTGGGATGGAATATCAGCAAGGAAAACTTTTTGAAAGATAATAAAACGGTTTCTAATCTTAAATTAAGAGCGAGTTACGGAGCAACAGGAAATCCATCGATTGGCGCCTACTCTACTTTATCCAGATTTTCTGAAATTTATGATGTAAGCGGCGATATTATCGTAAATGCGGTTCAGTTGACTTCATTGGATAACCCGAATTTAAAATGGGAAACATCCTACCAACAGGATTACGGAATTGATCTGGGTTTATTTGATAACAGAATTAGTATTACTGCCGATTATTACAAAACAATTACGAAGGATTTATTGTTCAACAGACCTTTACCGGGGGTTTCAGGAATTGCTTCTCAGCTTCAAAATGTTGGGGAATTAGAAAATAAAGGTTGGGAATTAGGCTTGAATACTAAAAACTTTATTGGGGCAGATTTTACGTGGTCAACGAGTTTTAATATTTCTTCGAATAAAAACAAAGTATTAAAATTAGCCGATAATAAAGATCTTTTAATCAACTCTACGCCAGGACATTTCCTTGCCACAGATTCTCAAATTTTGAGAATTGGGCAGCCGGTTGGTTCGTTCTTCGGGTTTGTTTATGATGGTGTAATTCAGCAGGGAGAAGCAGTTCTTCCGGGGAATTTTGAAACTATTGCGGGTGGAGAAAAATTCAAAGATGTTAATGGCGACGGAAAACTGGATTCTAATGATAAAACGATTATCGGGAATCCAAATCCTAACTTTATTTTTGGTTTGAATAATGATTTCACGTATAAAAATCTTGACCTGAATATCTTCTTTCAGGGTTCTGAAGGAAATGAAATCCTGAATTATACTTTAATGGAATTAGCGTCAGGAAACAACAATGCAACTACTGAAGTTCTGGATGCCTGGACACCAACGCACACGGATACAAATGTGCCAATAAATGCTGCAAGAACTAAAAGAGTTACTTCAAGGTTTGTTTATGATGCAAGTTATATTCGTCTAAAAAACATTTCGATAGGATATAGTTTAGATGAAAAAGTGGTTTCGAAAATTGGTTTGAATAAAGTTCGTTTCTACATCAGTGCACAAAATTTATGGACAATTACCAATTATCCGGGTTCTGATCCTGAGGTAAATTATCTGAATGATACGAATGCCAGAAGTAATACAAATTTAGGTTTGGATTATGGAAGTTACCCGAATGTAAGAACTTTCACTTTTGGTTTTACTTTAAAATTTTAGTTTAAAAAATAATATTATGAAAAAATATATAGCTTTTCTTTTCTTGGGAATATTCGCTTTTGGATGTTCAGATTTAGAAGAACATCCGGTGGGAATTATTCGTCCTGATAACTTCTTTAATAATACAGATGATTTGCAAGCCGCTGTAAACGGGGCTTTTGCTAACATTGCGCACAATAATTATTGGGGTCGTGAATTTACAATCGCCCTAATGTTGCGCGATGATATGGCTGATATTGGCGACAGAACGACTCAGGCTGCGCGTATTGATGTTAATGATATGAGTATGAATGATACAAATGCGCTTGTTGCTAACTTTTGGCCACAATCGTATATCATAATTACAGCGGCAAATCAGGCAATTGAAGGCGCTAAAAAAACGCCCGGAGATCCTGCAAAAGTAAATGCAATTGTGGCTCAGGCTTATTTTGCAAGAGCCTTTACGTACTATCATTTGGTTCGAATTTTTGGAGATATTCCGTATGTTGATTTTGTTGTAAGCGATGTTTCGCAGGTAAATTCTTTAAGCAGAATGAAGGAAGCTGATGTTTACCCAAAAATTATTGCCGATCTGGAATTTGCAAAACAATGGCTGGAAGACAAACCAAAAGTAAAAGCGGTTCCCGGAAAAGGTACTGCGGCGGGTTATTTGGCTTCGGTTTATCTGACTTTAGGAAATTACCAAAAAGCCTATGATGAATCGAAATATGTGATTACAAACGAAGCTAAATTTGGTTTAGGTTTAGATGCTGATTTTCAGGATTTGTTTAATGCTACAAAAACCGCAGCGTTAAAAGAACCTTTATTTACTATTGACTTTAACAATCTGGTTTCAGGAAATTACGGTCAGGATTATACGGCATTTTTTACGGGATCATTAAAAGATGACAGTTACAGTTACGGACAAGGATTTTCGGTTGCGGTTCCTTCTTTAAAAGTGTTTAACGATTGGGACAAAAGAGATTATAGAAGAGCGGTTAGTTTTGATACTATTATCAGAAAAAAAACGGGTCCGGGAGCTTTGCAAATTTTCCCTTCAAGTGATAATGAGAAAGCGCCACGTCCGCATATTGCAAAATATTACCGTTTTCCGGGAAAAGCCGGAGCAAACGGTCGAACTTCTCAGCACAATTATATCACAATGCGTTACGCCGAAGTGTTGTTAACTGCCGCCGAAGCCTTAAACGAAATTACGCCGGGAACTACAGAAGCTGATGGTTATGTAAACCGAGTGCGCGCAAGAGCGAGAAATAAAGCCGGAAAACTGGTTTCGTTTCCTGCAAATGTTACGCCGGGTTCCTCTCAGTCTGATTTTAGAAAAATGGTTATTAATGAAAGAAGGTTAGAACTGGCTTTTGAATATATCAGATGGTACGATATCAAAAGATTGAAAAACGGTCCTGAAGTTTTTGGTCCAAATGGTTTTGAGCCACATACTTTTGATCCAAACAAGGATTATTTGTTTCCATTACCGGGAACTGAGTTAGCAATTAATCCTAATTTGAAACCGAATAATCCCGGGTATTAAAATAAATTAAAAATTTAGAATTAAAAATTAAAAATCTTTGAAATCGCAATTACGTTAATAGCTATGTTTTGTTTTCATGCAAATTTTATTCACATTTTTGTCATTTCGACAGAGGAGAAATCTCCGCAAGTAGCTCGACAAGATTGGCGATTTTGCATGCGATGAATGGATTAAAATCCATCCCTACAAAATAGATCGAGCCTAAGGCTCTTTTTTAAAAGTTCCGTAGGAACAATCTATATTATAGCCAGGGATTTTAATCCCTGGAAAACAAGTAGCTCGACAAAGATTGGCGATTTAGCATGCAGAGTTTCTAGTGAAGATTTCTCATTCTTCGGAATGACAAAAACTATCACAGATTTTTATTTTAACACATAGGGACATAGGTTTTTTTCTAAAATAAAAATTAAAATAAATGACAAATCATTACACATAGCTATGTGTTTTGATGTAAGTGAAACGCCTTTTTTAAGCTATGAAATACTATGTTTCTATGTGTTTAATTTTCTCTCGCAGATTTTGCAGATTGAGCAGATTTATTTTTTTAATCTTTTTAATCCTTTTAATCTGTGGTAAAATAATTTTATTCCAAAACATGTTTCTATAGATTACACATTAAAATAAAATATAAATGAACAGAGTTAGTTTTTTTGCTTTAATTCTTGGGTTTGCATTGCTGGTAACAGCGTGCAAATCCGGGATTAATTCTACAACAAAAAATACAGCTGCAACAGCAGAACATCTTCTGGATACGAGATACAAAATGTTACTTGATTATCCGGTTGATTCTATGTCGATGCCACGAAGTATGACGATCAAAACAAATGAAATCAAAAAAGTTCCTTCAAGAGACTGGACAAGCGGATTTTTTGCCGGAAATCTTTGGCAATTGTACCGATTAACAGGAAATGAGGATTATAAAAAACAAGCTGAAAAATGGACGCTTTTCAGCAAAAAAGAAAGCGTAAACAGAAATTCTCATGACGTAGGTTTCAAAGTTTATTGCAGTTATGGCGAAGCTTTAAAAGTCGAAAACAAACAAGAATACAAAGACGTCATCATCAAAGGTGCTGAAACTTTATGCTCGCGTTTTGATCCAAAAGTTGGCGCAATTCGTTCTTGGGATTTCAACAAGGAAATTTGGGATTATCCTGTAATTATCGATAATATGATGAATCTTGAATTGCTTTTTGAAGCCACAAAACTATCCGGTAATAAAAAGTATCAGGATATTGCGATTCAACATGCGAACACCACTTTAAAAAATCAGTTTAGAGACGACAATAGTTGTTATCATGTGATTGATTACAATCCAACTACAGGAGCTGTCAGAAAAAAAACGACGCTTCAGGGATATAATGATGATTCGGTTTGGGCGCGCGGACAAGGTTGGGCGGTTTATGGATTTACAATGTCGTATCGATATACAAAAGATCCTGCGTATTTAAAACAAGCCGAAGCAACCGCAAAATTTTTCATAAATAATAAAAATTTACCCGAAGATGGGATTCCGTATTGGGATTTTAAAGATCCTGGTATTCCAAATTCACCGCGCGATGTTTCTGCTGCAACCGTTATGGCTTCTGCTTTGTATGAATTATTCGGTTATACTAAAAACAAAACTTATTTGGCTTTCGCCGATAAAATAATGGCGACTTTATCTTCTGATAAATACATTTTAGATCCAAAGATAAACGCACCTTTTATATTGGATCACAGCACGGGAAACTGGCCAAAACACGACGAAATCGACGAACCTATTATCTATGCCGACTATTATTTTCTGGAAGCATTGTTGAGAAGAAAGTAAAATGAGGTGCAAAGGTACAGAGGTGCAAAGTGACAAAGGTTTCAGCTTTGAACCTTTGGGCCTTTGCCTCTTTGAACCTAAAAAAAACCTTTATATTTTATGAAAAAACTACCGTACCATTATAAACCGTTTTCGATTTTTGCTTTCCTTGTTTTTTTTACTTTTCTAAGTAATTCATTTGGTCAGACGAAAACTAATATTAATGAAAATTGGCTGTATTTAGAAAATCATACGCCAAATCTTAGCGATGCACAAAAAGCAATTAATTGGAGCGAAATTAATTTACCGCATACCTGGAATGCCGAAGATGCAACGGATTTAAATCCGGGTTACAGACGTGATGCAAGCTGGTATCAAAAAAAGTTGAACATTGCTTCGATAGATAAAAACCAGCGTTATTATATCTATTTTGAAGGATCAAATGTAACGACAAAAGTGTACGTAAACGGTAAAGAAGCCGGCGGACATATTGGCGGTTATATTGGGTTTACAATTGATATTACCAATTTTATTAAGGAAGGAAACAACGAAATTTTTGTACGGGTTGATAATAGTTATGATATTGAAATCATTCCGTCTCAAAAAAGCGATTTCTTTATTTATGGCGGAATAACCCGCGATGTCTGGTTATTGTCTAAATACAAAAATCATATTGAGAATTTAAAAATTACAACTCCTGAAGTTTCGGCTAAAAAAGCTTCTTTGAATATTATTGCTTCAACTATCAATTCTGATAATACAAAAGATCTATCGTTAACCGTGATTCTTAAAAATCCTAAAGGGAAAAAGATTGCGAGTAAAACGATTCCGGTTTTGGATAAAACAACAACAATCAAATTTGAGAATTTAAAAAATCCTGAATTATGGGATACTCAAAAACCAAATTTATATAAAGTAATTGCTTTTTTATCGGAGAAAAAACAAATCAGAGACAGCTTAAACGAAAAAGTCGGTTTTAGATGGTTTGAGTTTAAAGATCACGGTCCGTTTTATTTAAACGGAAAACGATTATTGATTCGTGGTACACATCGTCATGAAGAACAAGCGGGAGTTGGTGCTGCGATGTCGAACGCACAACATCGCGCTGATATGGAATCGATTAAAAAAATGGGCGCAAATTTTGTTCGTCTGGCACATTATCCGCAAGATCCTGAAATTTATAAAGCCTGTGATGAACTGGGTTTATTGGTTTGGGATGAATTGCCGTGGTGTCGTGGCGGAATTGGTGATGAACTTTGGCAAACGAATACTAAAAATATGTTGGGGGAAATCATCAACCAAAATTACAATCATCCAAGTATTATAATCTGGTCGCTTGGCAATGAAATGAATTGGTTACCTGATTTTCCTGATGGAGATAATACGGAAAAAACAAATGTTTTTTTAACCGAATTAAACGACATCGCCCATAAAATGGACCCAACGCGAAAAACAGCGATTAGAAAGTACTATGAAGGTTCGCAAATTGTCGATGTCTTCTCGCCTTCTATTTGGTCTGGTTGGTATTCAGGAAGTTATAAAAACTACCAAAAAGCGATTGACGTTTATAAAAAAGAATACAAACATTTTATTCACGCCGAATATGGCGGTGATAGCCACGTAGGCCGTCACAGCGAAAATCCTATAACGGGTGAAAACATTATAAAAGCCGAAGGTTGGGAAGAAGCAATTGTACAAACCAAAGTGGCCAATATTGCGCAAATTGGCGATTGGAGCGAGAATTATATTGTGGATTTATTTGACTGGCATTTGCATATATCCGAGAATGATCCAATGTTTGTGGGAAATATTCAGTGGGCGTTTAAGGATTTTGCAACGCCGTTACGTCCCGAGGATGATATTCCGTACATGAACCAAAAAGGGCTTGTGGACAGAAACGGAAATCCTAAAGATGCCTATTATGTTTTTAAAAGTTATTGGAGCGATGAGCCGTTCACCTACATAGAATCACATACCTGGACGGAAAGACAAGGCCCTGAAAATACGCCAAGAACTTTGAGTGTTTTTAGTAATTGCCCTAAAGTAACTTTATTCCATCAGGGGAAATCGCTTGGAGAAAAACAACGAAATCTTTCGCTTTATCCCGCAAATGGCTTAACTTGGGATGTCAATTTTAATAAAGGTGAAAATATCCTGATCGCGATTGGTGAAACAAAAGACGGAAAAAAGGTTTCGGATACTATTAAGGTAAATTATCGTTTTAATAAAAATGATACGGCAACTTCTTTACAATTGTTATCTGAAAAATTAAAAAATGGCAATTATCTCATTACGGCAATTGCAATTGACAACAACAATTTGCGTTGTTTAGATTATGAGGAAAGTGTTTATTTTCAATGTATAAAAGGTGGAAAAACCATGAAAAGTCAAGGAACGCCAACGGGAAGTGAATCTATAAAAATGGCAAACGGAAAGGCTTCTATCGAAGTTGTACCTGATGGAAACGGAATTCCGATTGAAATGACGGCTTTGAATCAGAGTTTTAAAGGGGAATATTTGAAGATTGAGACGAATTAATCGTGCGCAAAGTCGCAAAGTTTTTTACCACTCCCGATAGCTATCGGGATAAAATAATTTTGTTTCACGCAGATTTTAAAAAGATTTGAGCAGATACAAACAGATTTTTTATCATCATACTTACGGCCTAGTTTGTCATTTCGACGCAGGAGAAATCTTCACGAGAAGCTCGACAAAGAATTTTCCGGTTGTTTTGTCATCCTGACAGAGAAAGGATCACACTAGAAACTCCGTACAGAAAGTCATAATCTTTGGCGAGTTACTTACGGAGATCCTTCGTTCCTCAGGATGACAAGATTGGGTATAATCAATCTTTACTGTCTAGTTTGTCATTTCGACGCAGGAGAAATCTTCACGAGAAGCTCGACAAAGAATTTTCCGGTTGTTTTGTCATCCTCACGGAGGAAGAATCACACTCGAAACTCCGTACAGTAAGTCATCATCTTTGTCGATTTGCATGTATGATCCTTCGTTCCTCAGGATGACAAGATTGGTATAATAATCTTTGTAGAGTTACTTACGGAGATCCTTCATTCTTCAGGATGACAACATTGGGTATAATCAATCTTTGTAGAGTTACTTACGGAGATCCTTCATTCCTCAGGATGACAAGATTGTGTGTAATCTTTGTTCGAAATATAAAAAACAGCAAACTATGAAAAATATAACCTATTACGGAATTGCTCTAATATTAACAAGTTTTACAACCAACGCTCAAGTCATATTAAATGCTGATGGTCCGGGCGGAGTTGGAACTTATGAATTAATTACAAATGCTCTGGCACCCGGAACGGCAAATGGCGCTATTGAAGCTCCTGATGCGATTCATCCCGGTTTTGGGCGGCATATTGCTGAAGTTTTTGATACGGAGCTGAATAAAAATGTTTTCGAGTTTTATTCTCATGTGAGTAATACACCGCCGGATAATGAGCCTGTTGCCGGAAAAACGGACAGGCAACGTGTTGAGATAAAATCCTATGCTCCGTCACCGGATAATTTAAAGGGAATCATTGGCGAAACGGTGCAATACAAATGGCGTTTTAAAGTGCCTGTTGATTTTAAACCAACTACAAGTTTTACGCACATTCATCAGGTAAAAGCGGTGGATGGCGATGATGATGATCCGCTTTTTACTTTGACCTTGAGGAAATTATCGAACGGCGGAACCCGACTGGAATTAATTTATGACAAAGATGCAGCGGCGGCAACCGTAAAATATCAAACGCCAAATATGTCTTTGTTTGAAGGTGTTTGGGTTGAAGCAACGGAAACTATAAAAGTCGGTTTGCAGGGAACTTATGCCATTATTATCAAAAAAGTAAGTGACGAAACTGTTTTAATGAATTACAATAATCCTGATATTCAAACGATTCGTCCGGCGTATACTTCGGGAACCGGGGTTGTTTATGCAGCAAATTCTTTTATAAGACCTAAATGGGGAATTTATCGCAGTTTGACCGATATTGCAAATATGAGAGATGAAGCAATTCGTTTTTCGGATTTTAGTATTGAGGAATTAACGACTACTTTATCTGCCAAAGAAAATTCAATTGAAAAAACTGAGATACAATTTCCAAATCCTGTTGCAGATAAACTTCAACTTTCTGAGGCTATTCTGAATCAATACAACGAAATCAAAATCTATGATAGTTCAGGAAAACAAGTTCTTATTAACGATACTATTTCTGAGAATGTGAATGTTTCTGCTTTAAAATCGGGACTTTATATTGTTAAGTTCAAAAAAGGAAATACGTTATCAAAAGGCATTAAAATGATCAAAAAATAAATTATCCATGAAAAAACTAATCACTTTATTATTACTGACCACTGTCTTTATCGGGCAGGCACAAAATCTGATTTCGAACGTTCCTAATCGAGCTGTAACTTCATTAAACGGCGTTTGGAATTATATTGTTGATCCTTATGAAACTGGGTTTTACAGTTTTCATCACGATCAATACGACAAACAAACCAAACCATCAAATGCGGCATTTTTTAATAATTATCATGCAGTAAACAAGCAGGAATTGGTAGAATATGATTTTGATAAATCAGAAAAAATAACAATTCCGAGTGATTGGAATTCGCAAATTCCGGAACTTAAATATTACGAAGGAAATATTTGGTTCAAAAAATCTTTCGATTATGATTTGAAGGATAAAAAACGTCTTTTTGTTTATTTCGGAGCGATTAATTATAAGTCGGATATTTATTTAAACGGTAAAAAACTGGGAACACATGAAGGTGGATTTACGCCTTTTAATTTCGAAATTACATCAATTGTTAAGCCAAAAGACAATTACTTAGTTGTTAAAGTGGATAATACACGTCATAAAGAAGATGTGCCAACAACGAATACAGATTGGTGGAATTATGGCGGAATCACGCGTGATGTTACTTTAATTGAAGAAAATGAAGCTTTTATTGAAGATTATAATATTCAGCTTAAAAAAGGAAATTCGGCTTTGATTTCCGGTTTTATTAAAGTGAATAATTTTACTTCGGAACAAAATAATATTTCGATTTCAATTCCGGAATTAAAAATCAATTATAAAGGAAAAATTGGAACTGACGGAATTGTAAACTTTGAAATTCCTGCGAAGAAAATCTCATTTTGGTCGCCTGAAAATCCTAAATTATATGAGGTTACGATTGATTTTAACGGACAAAAACTAAAGGATAATATTGGTTTTAGAACTATTGAAACTCAGGAAGACAAAATTTTACTGAACGGAAAACAAATCTTTTTACGCGGAATTTCTATTCATGAAGAAAATGCAAAAGGCGGAAGAGCAAATTCTGAAGAAGATGCTTTGCGATTGTTAAACTGGGCTAAGGAATTGGGTTGTAATTATGTTCGACTGGCGCATTATCCTCATAACGAAAACATTATCAGACAAGCGGATAAATTAGGTTTAATGGTTTGGGAGGAAATTCCGGTGTATTGGACGGTGGAATTCACTAATCAAAATACTTATAAAAATGCCGAAGATCAATTGACAACAACCATCACGAGAGATAAAAACCGAGCTTGTATTATTATCTGGTCAATGGCAAATGAAACTCCAATTTCTGATGCGAGAAATACTTTTATCAAAAATTTAGTAGATCACACAAAATCACTGGACAATACAAGATTAATCAGCGCGGCTTTATTAACGCAAAGCGGCAACGGTTTTGGGACTATAAATGACGAAATTGGTCAATATCTGGATATTATTTCGTTCAATCAATATTTAGGATGGTATGGCGGAAATCTTGAAGATGCTGAAAAAATTCTTTGGAAAACAAAATACAACAAACCTGTAATTGTTTCTGAATTTGGCGGAGATGCAAAACAAGGTTTACACGGAGAAAAAAATGAGCGCTGGACTGAGGAATATCAGGAATATTTATACATTCAGAATTTGAAAATGATCGAAAAAATACCTCATCTAAGTGGATTAAGTCCGTGGATATTAGTTGATTTCAGATCGCCAAAAAGGTTACTTCCGGGAATTCAGGATGGTTATAATCGTAAGGGATTAATTTCAAACGATGGCAATAAAAAGAAAGCTTTTTATATCATGCAGGATTGGTATGCTAAAAAGAAAAAAGAGTACTAGAATTTTTCTTTTATAAAATGACAGATAAAAAAACAGGAAACCTTTATATGTCATTATAAATTAAACATAAAAACTGTTATCAATTCATTAACAAAAAAGAAACTGTAATTGTATGATTTCTCTTTAGGATTCTCTTACTTTGTATGAACCCTTATAAAATATTATTCTATGAAAAAATTTAGTTTACTGGCAATTATTTTGTTAGTTGCAATTTCAGTAAAAGCTCAGGATGTAGTAAAATTTGCTCCGCTGGACGCAAGTCCGGTTGATATTTCTTATTTCCCAAATAAATCGGTTAAATTCAAAAAAACTGATACTCCTTCACCGGTAATTAAAGTTACGTATGCAAGACCTTCTGCTAAAGGACGTGTTGTTTTTGGTGAAGTACTTAAGTTTGGTGAAATGTGGAGAGTTGGTGCTAACGAAAACACGGAGATCAAATTCTACAAAGCGGTTACAATTGACGGAAAAAATATTCCGGCTGGAACGTACAGTTTATTTGCTATTCCTGAAAAAGATAAATGGACAATTATTATCAATAAAGAGCTTGATATGTGGGGAAATTATGCCTACGATGAAAGCAAAGATATTGCAAGAGTTTCTGTTCCTGTAAAACCGGTTTCAACTCCAATCGAAGCTTTATCAATTGCTTTTACATCTCAGGGATCTGTTGCAAACCTGGTAATTGGATGGGATAAAACAACGGTTGAAGTTCCTATTACAATCAAATAATTTATCATTGAAACAAAATATTAAGAGATGCTACGTAAAAATAGTGTCTCTTTTTTTGTTTAATAATGATGGTCAATTTTACTGTAACTAACTAACCCGTTGAATTTAATTAAACATATAGATTCAGAAATATATTTTACCGGCTTTTAATAAGAAGTAAGTTTTTTAGATGGTTAGATTTTTAGATGTTATATGTTAGAGGCAAGATATCAGAAGCAAGATTTTAGATGCAATTTTTCGATGTTAGATGCATGGTGTTAGATTGAAAATTGATTTATAAAATAAAATTCTGAAGAATGTCTTTAAGAGAAAATGTGTTTTTAGGTAATACATATTGGTTAAAAACATGAATTAAAAGAATAAGCTGAATGAATTTCGAAATTTAAGGCTGTCAAATCTGACAGCTTTTTTTGTGATAATAAATAGCACAATCTTGGAAAAACTTTTTAAAACATGGGAATTATATAACATTTAAATGAAATTATATAAAAAGGATATTTATTACAGGTATACATTTGGAAAGTATAGACAAATAATTATTAAGAAATGTTCCACAACTTTTAAAAAACTTAATTATTATTCAATCATATAATCTATACAGCCAAATCCAATTTTAAGAAAAAAATGGTGCATTTGTCATAAACGAATATTAACCTAAAGAAAGCAATTAAAAAGCTGCTATTTCTGATTTCAACCAATAACAGAATAGCTATTTTTTTAATTTTTGTTAAATCATGACGTTTTAATTTGTGATATTTTGCATCATTTTTTATTGAGTGTTTATTAACTAATTTGAAATACGGCTCATTTTATTTAATTTAAAAATCCCTTTAGAAATCAATTTCTAAAGGGATTTTATTTTTTTCAAATTCAAATTATCAGCCTGTAGCTACAGAAGGTTCTAATATTTTATCGAGTGTTATTGGTAAATTTCTCACGCGTTTTCCGGTTGCATTAAAAACGGCGTTTGCAATTGCGGGCGCCATTCCAACCAAAGCGGTTTCTCCAAGTCCTTTTGTTCCCATTGGGTTGCTTATTGGATCTTTTTTATTGACAAAAAACACTTCTTGTTTTTCAATATCGGCATTTACCGGAACATGATAATCGGCAAAATTATTATTGATTGCACGACCAAATCTGTGATCGATTTCAAGAGATTCCATTAATCCCATTCCGATTCCTCCTACTGCTCCGCCATACATTTGTCCTGCCGAAGTTTTCTGGTTGATTACCGTTCCAATATCGGCACAGGAAACGACATGAGCAATTCTGATTTTTCCTAAATTCGGGTTCACCAATACTTTTACAAAATGTACAGAAAATGAATAAATAGAATATTTCTTAGCTTCTTCAGAACCTTTAGATTCATTTTCTACTGATAATTCTTCAAGCTTATTATTGTTCAGTAACGAAACGAAACTAAGAGATTTTTTAGGATCTTTTTTAGAAGATATCTGACCATTTTCAAAACTTAAATCCGTTATTGGGATATTTTTGAACGTTTCATTTTCAGTTGCCAATCCCAATGTTTTGCTTACCAATAAATTACATGCATCATGAACCGCAGAACCTACGGATGATGTTGTTGCAGATCCTCCCTGAGTTGGTCCTTTTGGCAAACCGCTTCGTCCCATTTCAATTATTACATTTTCTGTTGGGATTCCGGTAATTTCTGCACCAATTGCCGTCATCATTGTTGCGGTTCCCGGACCCATATCGTTTACGCTGCATTGCAAAACCAAAGAACCATTTGCCAGAAATTTTGCTTTTACGGTCGTTGGATTTCGGTATGACCCAAAAGTTCCTGTTCCCATTCCGTAACCAACAAGCCATTCGCCTTCACGAACAGATCCAGGTTTATTTTTTCGGTTTTTCCAGCCAATGCGTTCCATTCCGCCTTCGTAACATTCTAAAAGATATTTACTGCTCCACGGTTTATTTTGTTCCTGATCTTTTTCGGCATGATTTCGTTTTCTAAACTCAATTGGATCCAAATCCAGTTTATGCGCTAATTCGTCAATGGCACTTTCTAATGCAAATGAACCTGTTGCTTCTCCCGGTCCACGCATCCAGATTGGCGTACAAGTGTCAAGTTCAGCAATGCGATATTTGGTTGAAACATTGGCACAATCGTACATAAAACGCGACATGTTTACGGTTGCTTCGGTAAAATCTTCATAATTAGATGTCATTGCCACAGCTTCATGCGTTAATCCGGTAAGTTTACCGTCTTTTGTTGCGCCCAATCCCATTTTCTGGATCGTATAAGGGCGAAAACCAACATTGGTAAACATTTGTTCGCGATGCAAAACCAATTTCACCGGTTTTCCTATTTTCTTTGAACCTATTAAAGCTGCGATTTCATAAGGCCAGGTATGCAATCCCATTCCAAAAGCACCGCCTAAATACTCAGAATGAACCTCAACATCTTCGGGAGGAATTCCAAATACATTTCCAACACTTTTTCTGGTTCCTTCAACACCTTGGCTTTTTGTATATAAAATGGGTTTGTTTCCGTTCCATTTGGCAATAATGTTCGCTAATTCCATCGGATTATGAACTTCGGTAGGAATCGTATATTCTTCTTCCAGAACAACTTCTGCATTTTTATAACCGTCCTGAATACCGCGATTATAATCTTTTGCGCGTTCTCCTCCGGGTAATTTTCCTTTATCTTTTACTTTTTCAAGTTCGGTTGAATGCTCTTCTTTCAAATATTCGGCTTTAATGAGACTTGCCGCATATTGCATACGCTCAAATGTATCAGCAATTACAAGTGCAATTGGCTGATCATAATATCGAACAGAATTATCTTTGAAAATCTGTAAAGGCTGACCTAAATTATCACGCTTTTTAGGTTGCTCATATCCTGAGGGTTTATCTACATTTAAATGCGTAATTACCGCCAAAACTCCGGGCGCCCATTCGGCTTTTTTAGTATCGATTGATTTAATCGTTCCTTTGGCAATCGTGCTTCCCACTAAACACGCATAGGTAATTCCGGGCGTTTTATATTCGGCTGAATAAGTCGCTGAACCTGTTACTTTAGCAAATCCGTCAACTCTGTTTATATTACTTGTCTTGCTCATAATTCGAATTATTTAGATGCTGCTATTGTCAATGCTTCTGTGATTGCATTTGGTCCAAGCGTGAGTTTAAAATCATTATCTCCATAACTTCTGGCACCTTTCATGGCTAAATCTGCTGCCTTTTTGAATGTAGCTTCAGAAACTGTTTTTCCTTTCAAAAATTCCTCTGCTTCGGTAAGTCGCCACGGTTTGTGCGCAACTCCGCCCATTGCAAGTCTCGCATCCTGAATTGTATTATTCTGAATGTCTAAACCAACTGCGACAGATATTAATGCAAAAGCATAACTGCTTCGGTCACGAACTTTTAGATAATGAATATTTTTGGTAAAATTATTAGTTGGAATTTCGATTGAAGTAATGATCTCTTTCTCTAAAAGTGTATTGTCTTTTTCAGGCGTATTTCCCGGAAGACGATGAAAATCCGTGAATTTAATTTCTCTTTTTCCTTTCGGACCTTCAACAAAAACGTTAGCGTTTAAAGCGGAAAGCGCAATGCACATATCACTTGGATGAACGGCGATACAACTCTCCGAAGCACCAAAAATAGCGTGCATTCTATTAGATCCGCCAATCGCTCCGCAACCACTTTTAGGAACTCGTTTGTTGCACGGCATATCAGTATTATAAAAGTAGGAACAACGCGTGCGCTGTAACATATTTCCTCCCACGCTCGCTATATGCCTGATTTGCTGCGATGCTCCGGCGGCTAATGCCAATGCCAGTAAAGGATATTTTTCTTTGATTAACTTATCTTCGGCAACCTGACTATTTTTTGCCAATGCGCCTATGGAAACTTTTCCTGTCAGGAATTCTATTTGTTTTAAATCTACTCCATTAATGTCTATCAGTTTATCCGGCGCGACAACGTTTTTCTTCATCAAATCGACAAGATTTGTTCCGCCGGCAATAAACATGGCTGAGTTTTCTTTGGCAATATTTGATACGGCAGATTTAGATGATAATGCTCTTATTATTTGAAAGTTTTTCATAATGCCTTTCCTCCTTCCTTAACTTCTGTAATTGCATCAACTATATTATGATAAGCACCACATCTACAGATATTTCCGCTCATATATTCCCTGATTTCTTCTCTGCTGTTAGCGTGACCTTCCTTAATACAGGCAATCCCTGACATGATTTGTCCGGGCGTGCAATATCCGCATTGAAAACCGTCATTTTTAATGAAAGCTTCCTGCATAGGGTGGAGTTTTTTTCCTTGAGAAAGTCCTTCGATTGTCGTCACTTTTGCATTTTGCTGCATCGATGCTAATGATAAACACGATAATATTCTGGTGCCATTTACATGAACGGTGCAAGCGCCACACTGCCCGTGATCACAGCCTTTTTTTGTTCCGGTAAGTAATAATTGTTCTCTTAATAAATCTAAAAGCGTGGTTCTGGGTTCTACATTTAGAGTGTGTTTTACGCCGTTTACTTCAAGTGAAAGCGGAACTGTTTCTAAATATTCGGCAATTTTTTCATCCCATTTATTTTCAGAAGCCATGACTAATGTAGGCGGAGCCAAAGCTAGTGCAGTCAATAAACCTGACTTTTTTATAAAATCGCGACGTGAAGAACCGGATTCTTCCTCGATCGCTTTATTTCTAATTGTTCTTTTGGCAGCCATGAATACTGTTTTAAATTACTAAAAGTCTAAATGTTACTCTAACAAATTTAAGAATACTGTGTGACAAAAAATTATAAAATTCACATAAACTCTATTTAAAATGCATATTTAGAATGATTAAATAATCGAAAATTAAATTCCTAAATTGTATTTTTACTTTATTAAGAATTAAAACATGTCACAAAAACCAATCATTTATCTCGATAATAATGCTACTACCCAACTTGATAAACGGGTGCTTGACGTTATGCTGCCTTATTTTACTAACTTTTATGCCAATGCAAGCAGTAATCATTTGGCGGGATTAACGATTCATGAAGCGGTTGAAAATGCAGCGTGGCAAACTGCAAACCTAATTGGTGCAAAAGCAGAAGAAATCATCTTTACCTCTGGCGCTACAGAATCTATAAATTTAGCGATCAAAGGATTAGCAAATCAAAACAAGAAACATATTATTACGGTTGCTACAGAACATAAAGCGGTTCTTGATACTTGCCAATTTATGGAAACTCTGGGTTTTGAGATTACGTATTTGCCAGTTGGTTCTGACGGAATTTTAGATTTAAATCTATTAGATGAATCTATTATTGATAAAACTTTGATGGTGATTGTCATGATGGTGAATAATGAAATTGGCGTTATTCAAGATATTAGTAAAATATCAGAAATCGTTCATGCTAAAAATGCTTTTTTTATGTGTGATGCGACTCAGGCTGTGGGAAGAATTCCTGTGGATGTAGAAAAACTTGGAATTGATATTTTAGCACTTTCGGCTCATAAGTATTATGGTCCAAAGGGAATTGGTGCTTTGTATGTTTCCGCTAAAGCGAAAGTAAAACTGATTCCACAAATACATGGCGGCGGTCAGCAACGCAAATTACGCAGCGGAACTCTCAATGTTCCGGGAATTATCGGACTTGGAAAAGCTTGTGAAATTGCTCAGGCGGAAATGGAATCGGGTCAAAACAGAATCACAAAACTGAGAGATAATCTTGAAGAAGGTTTATTGCAAATTGAAGGATCTTTTGTAAATGGCAATCCTTTAAACCGAGTTTATAATACTACAAACATTTGCTTTCCGGGAGTTAACTCTGAAACGCTGATTCTTGCTTTGCAGCATATTTCGGTTTCGAATGGCGCGTCGTGTTCTTCGGTTACTTCTGAACCTTCGCATGTATTAAAAGCTTTGGGTTTGTCTGATGAAAATGCTTTGAGTTCGATACGTTTTAGTTTAGGAAAATTTACTACTGAAGAGGATATTTTAGAGGTTCTTGAGAACGTTTTGAGTTTGGTGAGACAAATGAGTTTATAAAGAGATAATCGCGCAAAGTCGCAGAGTTTTTTTATTTAAGTTTATTATGAAAAAATAATCGCGCAAAGTCGCAGAGTCGCAAAGTTTTATTTTAAGGAAGTTTCAGAAGACCGCAATATTTATAGTCCCAGCGGGATGATATATTTATGGAAAAATTAAAGATTTAGCGAGAAAGTAATTAGAAAAATCCGTTTTTATCAGCGTTTTCGCTTTAGCGAATCAGAAAAATCAGCGTCTAATTTTGACGCGGATAAAACAGATTTACTTCGTAAAAACGCGGATAAAAACGGATTTGATTTGCCCCTGGTTATATAAAAATTTCGTTTATGAATAAATTATCATTTAAAAATTTTACAAGATCACTAATCGTTATAATGATCTTAGTAAATATAATTTCCGGAAATCTATTGGCACAATCCAAAAATCCATCGCCATTAAATTTTCCGACGCCTAAAAATATTGATAATATGCTGTTTTACATTCAGCGAGACCCCAATATAAACACTGCTATTTATGCCATAAACTATCAGGAAAGTGGAAAAATAAACAAAAGCAATCCTATAAAAGCCTATTGGATTCGATATGCTGAGAAAGGAGAAAAAAAAGATTTTAATTATCTACAACGAAAATATGCCTACGGAATAGAAAGTAAAACCGTAAATAATGAGGAGTTTGAGCTTCAATTTGTATCGTATAAAAAGTTACCCCTGACCTTGAAAAAGATAGATTCAGATCAAAAATATCATGTTTTTGTAAATGTAAATCAGAAAAAAATACAGGTAGAAAAAATATTTGTTCGCATTGAGGGAGGTTCTTTTTGGTTACCAAATGTAAAGTATGCCGAAGTTACCGGAATTGATGCTTCGTCAAATAAAACAATTACTGAAAGAATGTTGTTATAATAAGATAGAACTTATGCTTCTATAAATCAAAAGTTGCTCAATCGCTCTGATATGCACAACGATAGCGCGGAAATTCTTTCCGTGCCCGTTCCTAATATTAATAAAAACTGGATTTTCTTTTTTTAAATCCGTTAAGATACTTTGCGGGCACGGATTGCAAATCAGCGCTATCGTGGTTAAAATTGAATTATAAGTATAACTGTATAGATAAGTATTTTTTTCATTTTTTGTATATTTAAAATTCACGATAGCAACGTTTAGAATTGCCATAAACTGGTTGTTTTGTAGCAAGATTATAAATCATTTATAGAAGAATTTCCTTCGATATTTTTTCTATATGGTTTTTTACCATAGATGTTGAAGCGGTTAAGTTAAGCTTCAAAGATCACTTGTCTTACATTATATTATACATTTTTTAATTTAATAAAGAATTACAGCTTAATTTATTCAGCGTCATAAACCTCTACTTTTGAGTTTGGTATTTCAATTTCAGAAGTTGGAGATTTTAAATACACTTTACCAGAAAAAATAGGTTTATTGATGTTGCTTTTTGTAATTTCTTTATTGAATTTAATGTATAATTCGACATTTTCGTTTTTGTCAAAAAATGCTTTAAAACGCTCCATTAATTGATTATTAAAATTACGTTTTTCAAGTGGATCTTTTATGGCGTCATTCTCATTTGTTGTTTTTCCATTAAGTAAATCTACCCAAATACGAACTTCTAATTGTCTTGAAAATTGATCTTCTATAAATATTACCATACTTATAGGTACAGCTTTTCCAACAACGGTATCGTTAAGGAATTCAATACCTGTATTGGCGTTACTGATAACTTCGTTATTCATAAAAAAGATATCGTAATTGTAAATTTTAAAGTCTGATCTATTGGTACCAATTTTATAATTGTATCGTTTAAGACGATTCTTGAAATATGTATTACTTATTTTATTAGTTGCTATTTCTTCCTGAACAAATGGGAGCATATCTTTTTGATAATTTTTTACAACTTCATTTCTGTCTAAATTTTTACTAAAACTAGACCATTCAATATCGAAAATTTCATTAGCTTGATAAGTGCCAATTTCTTTATTACCAAATCCTCCAATCCATAAAGTTACGATACCTTGCGGAGCAAAGGCAATGGTTAGCGTATTATATTCATTTTTATATTCTACACCATCCATACCTATACTATTTCCATAATCTTTTTTAAAAATATCATATATTTCTTTTTGAGGCAACTCAAAATCACCTGAGAAAAACTTATTTTCTGCATACGAAAACCAAGTTATTTTCATACGTTCTGGAACTTTCTTTTTATCATCACCAACTACCATAGTCCCACTGCTACTAGATCCCCAACTATCATTTAGATATTGTCCGCTTGGTATCCATCCCTCAGTTTTATCAGATAAAATGAAACTTCCACTAATAACCTCTACAGGGCAGCTCTCATCTCCACTGGTTTCTGCGAACCATTCAAATTTTTCTATTTTTATAAGCATTTCTTTTTGTTTTTCTTTATTTGAGAAATAGTATAGTAATGGTTTTTCTTTTTCCTCCCATGCATTATACCCCATTTTAAATAACATCAATACGAATAATGTAACCGCTATTAATATGTAAATTTTGTTTAAAAAATTTATCTTCATAATTTTAATTTAATTTGGCTTCATGCCTTTGGCAAATTCATATATATACCAGGTTAATGATAGTACTATAATACTTGCGATTATAAGAAGTATGAATATAATTCTTGTTATTAATCGTTTAAATCCATAAATGTATGCATAGATTGCAAGTAAAATAGTTAGAACAGGAATCATTAATATTAATCTTTCAGAATAACCAAAATCATCCGAATAAAAGAAGCAGGATAAAAATGAAATTAATATAATTAAGAATATGGATAATATTTTATTTTTATTTTGATCTGACATTTTATTTAAAGCTTGTATATATTTATCCATTAATAATTTTTCTATAGGGTTTTCCGTCTTTATATCTGCCTTCTTTTCCCATACTGTCACAAGTTGATCTATGTAGGTATTTATTACGTATAGAATGTAATTTTTCATTTTCAAGAGTTACCGCTTTACTATGTGCTCCGTCATTTGTAATTGCATAATCTAATAACGAATTCTTTGCTTCTTCGAGATCATCTGGGACTTTGTAAGTCTCCTTTTTACCTTTTTGCATTAGCGAGTTATCAAATATCATTTTATAATTTTCTGCAAGTTTTACCATGATAGCGAGCGGGATAAATTGATAAGATAAAGATATTTTTCGAGTGCCAATATGTTTTGTATAAGAGTACTCGTCTTGTTTTGTTGTTGTAGTTACAATTTGTTCTCTTTGGTACCAACCTTCTTTTATTAAAGTTTCTTTTATGTTTGGATAACCATTTTCTAGATGTAGTTTTCTTTTTTCATTTTCAATTTCGGCATAGCCGCCTCCAATGTCACTATGAACGCCAGGTAAAGAGAGTTCGTAGCCAATTCCGGCATTAATAGAACTTTTAATATTTGTAAGAGAAAAATTTTCACGATATTCATCAGCCGCGGTTAAATGTATTACTTTTTTTATATTTCCTTCTAGTTTTAATTTTAGTTCTTCTACATCATCAAAATCATGTGAAGCAGCAGAACCATATCTTCCGTAGTTGCCTTCTACTTCATATGAGGAAACAGTATCAAATAGCCCAACAAACTGTATTGTAAATTTGTTGGATTCTAAATTATATATATCTTGCAATTTTCGTCTTTGAGATATAAAATTTCTTGCGGCCGCTGCACCACGGCTAAAACCAAAAACAGTTAAATCTATTTCATTTACAAATTGATTTTCTTTTATAAATTTATCTGCTTTGAGTTTGTCAATTTTTTTCTTTATTTCGATAAAAGCTTTATTTACTTTAACCGGAATTCCTGATTTATCACCGCTTCCAAAAGCAAATCCCATTACGTCATCTTTGTCATTATCCCTAGTACCTTCTCCTTCGATGTAAATTTTTACTTTATTTTCACTGTTTTTTGCAGTGTTTATGTTGTGCATAATAGCAATATTAGAAAAATAGTTATCATAACTGCTTTCATCTGCATCATTATCCTCAAAAACTTTAGCTGCTAAAGTTTCATCTGGACTTAGCCCAAATCCTTTTTTCTTTTTTTCAAAAGCTAATCTCGCTTCTGTATTTTTCATATTATTCAAAGTACCATCAAAAAACACATTAACTGTTACTTTCACACCTGTTTTATCATCCGGTTTTTTTTGTTTATCAGGAGCAGCAACTTTTGCAAGGCTATTATTTTTAGGAGGTTCAACCGTTTTCTTTAGATCATTTATAATCTTAAGCTGTATCGTATCCTGTATCGTGTCAATTTTTCCTATATATTTAACCTGCGCGTAAAATTCATGTTCACTTTCGTCTTTAAAATCTTTATCGTTTAGTATTTTTTGATATGCTTTTATGTTATTAAAATACAATTCTGCTTTTCCATACTTATCAACAGGAGATGTAGTATAGGTTCCCATGTTTCGAGAACTATTAGCATGTCCGTCTGTACCTTCGTCTTCCCAAATAGTTACTTGAAGCCTGTCTCCGGCCGGAATATTTAGAGTATGAATAAATAAGTGAACATTGTCAGAGTAGGCAATTGCTTTACTGTCTAAATCTCGATAATATTGATCTTGCCATTTAAGATTTTCTATGCTTGGTGTTCCTGCAACTGGAGTAATATTAAGTTTTGCAGTATCTTTTGTGCCATGAATATCAGTAAAAGTAACAACAATTGTATAATTGATCCCCAAACTTGCCTGACTAAAAGTAACTCCACCATCGTTACCTAAATCTAAAAAGAGTTTTCCGTTTTTTAAAAGTGTCCACTGCTGTTTTACAATTTTAGCCCCATCTACTTCCTTATGGTTGTCTTTTTCATTTACATATAATTGTACTCCTTTTTTTTCTTGATCTTTAGTCGTCTTTGTATACATTAACGAGTAAACATTTTTGCCAATTATAGGTCTTGAATCTCCTTTGATATAAAATTTCATAATATTATTTTTCAGCTTCAGATATTCCGTTTAGTTCATTTTGAAATTCTCCCATGTTAAACATCGGATTTATTAGATTATGAACATCAGGATTTGCATTGATGAAATTTTGTTCACTAGGTTCAGCTATTTGACCGTGATTTTTAATCTCAATGCAATCAGGTCCACCAATAGGACAAGTCCCTTTACTATCTTCTAGTAATGCTTGACCTTTATTAGACAAAGTTATTTTTTTATAAAAACTACTCCATTCTGTAATTGTTACTTGGCATGGTAAATAATCACCGCTTCCATTAGGTTGCATTTTGCATTTCCCAAAAGTATTTTTTTTTAATGCCTGACCAATCTCCTTGTTTGTGGCTATAAGTTTTTTACTACCATCTTTATCATTTCCATAATGTTTATTTTGCGTTTTTACTTTTAATTTATCAAGTTTTGGCTCTACACTAAATTTACATTTCAGAGTTGCACCGTCCACAACAATATGTTTTTCACTCATAATTTTCTCTTATTCCTAATTAATGAAGTTTAAAAAGATCCTTGAAAAAACTTTCTTTTTTTATAGTTTCACCTACAAAAAAATCATGATTTTGCTCAGAAGCTATAACTTTTTTGTCATTGAGATTATAGATTTTAACAGTCGCTTTTTTAGTAAGATTACCAATGATATCGCATTCTAAACTCGCACTTTCGATCTTATAAGTATGTGGATTCAAATGGTAAACGGAATGATAGTTGCCAGAAAAATTATTTTTTTCAAGCGTAGTTTCTTTTGATGTATTTGCTAACGTGCCTTTTTTTTCAATTACTACCATATTTATATCATTTAGATACTCATCAATTTTTTGAGTTACTTTGAATATTAGAGCGTCATCTTTAGGTGTAATAGCAAAATCTGTCTCTGCGATGAAAGATAACTCTGAAGTATAAGCAGTATGGATTCCATTAAAGAAGACTTTTAAAAACCAATCATCGGATAGATTTTGATGTAAGTTTTCTACATCATTTAATATAGAATCGACAGCATTTAAATATTTATTTATAGTTTCGCCTTCATTTTTTTTTAAGATTTTTTTTCTCTTTACAATCCATCTTTCGCCTATATCATCAAAATTATAAATATCGATCCATTTTCCTTCCTGATTAATAACGATTCGTAATGGATATAAAACACTTGATACTTCCTCTGCTAGAGTATCCGTTATGGTGTCAGTCTGAGCATTATTTAAATATACTTTAGATAATCTATCAATTTCAAATAAAGAGTATCCATTTTTATCTTTTGTAATACATTCTACACTTGCTTTGTATTTTATAGTTTGTAAATGCTTATCATTTTCAATAGTCTGAAGTACCATGTAGGTATTTTTGCCTCTTACGTTATCAAAAGGTATCTTGAATTCATTATCGAAAATCACTTTTATTGGCTTTGAATTTTCTTGCTCGCCATCCGATTCCTGTTTTGTTGGTTTTAAAAGAAGAAATTGTAAATGACTTGGAAAATAAGCATTTATCACATCAGCATCTTTGATACAATTAAAATTATGATAATGTCTAAGTTCATACAATGTTATTTCAAGTTTATCAGCTACTGAACTAGGAGTATCTCCTTTTTGTATTTTGTAAGTAAAGTGCTTAACTACTCCCCAATTATCTAAAATTTTACCTTTACTCATGAAATATGTGACATTTATTTTGATTTTAAAGATACATATTTTTCTTACATTATAAAAATTAAACGTTAATAATTAAGGATATAATATAGAAATAACTTAATTATTTTCCTGTTAATTTTCAACCTCCTTGTTTTTAGGTTATTAGATTTTTTAATATGTTTGTTAAAATTTATTTTTTAATGTGCAGATCACATTTATATTCCCACTCTTTTGAGAATTCTTACGGAAAGGCGAATTTTTCCTGACTTCGCAACAGTAAATAATGTTTGAAAACAAAAAAGAGACTCGAAAGTCTCTTTGTGCAATTAATATATCTTCTATAAAAGTTTATTTTTCTTTTAGTGATTTCTCCAAAACCTTAATTTGTTCATCATTAGATTTTAAAAGTTCTAAATTCAATCATAAAATCTTTTTGCTCTAGCATAGAAATTTTCTTTTGATTCTAGTCAGAAATTATTTTACCACAGAGCGCGTAGAGATTTTTCGCAAAGTTCACAAAGCTGTATGTTTTCTATTTGCTGATAAATATAAGTTCACCTAGCTTAATTTAAAACTTGGTCAATATCCAAAGTCATTGTAATCCTTATAATTAAACCCGAAGCTTTGTGAACTTTGCGGGTTTCTACATAAAAACTTCTTTGTGCTCTGTGGTAAAATCGTTACAGTAAAAATTACAATTTTAAAACTCAGCAGGTTTTCGTGTTGATCCTTAATCTGTTTAATAGCGATATTAAAGAGCCAAAAAAGCCATAAAAAAATCCCATTTCGTAAGAAATGGGATTTTAGTTTCGTGACCTCGACTGGATTCAAACCAGTAACCTCTTGAGCCGTAATCAAGTGCGCTATTCAGTTGCGCCACGAGGCCTTTTGTTCTCAATAAGCTAATTTTTCGTAGCTTTGTTGAGCGCTTATTGCGGGTGCAAAGATAGAAAGAAATGTGAGATATACAAGCATAAAATAACATAAAATTAAAAAAAAAATGAAGATCGAAAATTATATACGTGATATTCAGGGTTTTCCTAAAGAAGGAATTTTGTTTAAAGATATTACTCCGCTATTAAATGACCCAATTGCAAGGCAGGAATGTCTTTCAATTTTAGTTGAATCCTTAAAAGGACAAAAAATTGACAAGGTAGTTGGAGCAGAAAGTCGTGGGTTTTTCTTCGGGATATTATTGGCACAGGAATTAAATGCGGGATTTGTTCCGGTAAGAAAACCTAAAAAGCTTCCTTATGAAATTATTTCGGCTTCTTATGAATTAGAATATGGCACAGATAGTTTAGAGATGCACACAGACGCAATAAAAAAAGGCGACAGGATTTTGATTCACGACGATGTTTTAGCAACAGGCGGAACCGCTAAAGCAGTTTGTGAATTAGTAGAAAAATTAGGCGGCGAAATTGTACAATGCAACTTTTTAATGGAATTGTCTTTCCTGAACGGAAGAGAAAAAATTAAAGAGTATCCCCTATTTGCTGCAATAACGTATTAATACTATTTGATTATTTAGAAATTCAAAAATTGTAAATCAATACAATATAAAAAATCCGCAAAGTCTGAGACATTTGCGGATCATTTTTTTTAGAAACATCTCTAATAAGTTTTTACTTATATTGAGCTAAAGTTTCTTTTTCAGAATAAATTATTTTGCATCAAACCATAGTTTTGTAGTCAGCACATCTTTTCCCTGAGTAGCTATTGCAGCCTGATAACTAGTTCCGTTTAACGATTGCTCTGTACCAGGATAAAAGAAACGTGAAGGAATTTGTCCGTCTAAAACCGTTGCAGGACCAGCTTTCAAGACAGGATAATCAAGTCTTCTCCACTCTGTAAAAGCGTCAAGACCTTGTCCATAGAATGCAATCCATTTTTGAGTACCAATTGATTTTGCATAATTTGTTGCATCGTATTTTACAGTCGCCTGATTGAGATACGTCGCAATTGTTGTTGTATTCGTGATCCCGAATTGATTAAATGATGCCGTAATGGCACTTTTATAAAGCTGTTCTGCATCTCCTGCAATATAACCACGTGCTACAGCTTCCGAAAGGTTAAAAAGCGTTTCAGAATAAGACGCAATTACAGCCGGTGATGCCGAAGTTAAAAAGTAAGTTCCCGGTTTTGATGTTTTAGCAAAACCCTGACTATTTGCATCACTATTTGATAATCCATTTGCACCACCTACATATTTACCCACCGTAGCATCAGATGGTAATTGAGCATAAACCGGTAAACGCGGATCTGATAATTCATTTAACTTGTCAACCAATGTTTTCGAAATACGAAAATCATCACGGGTTTCAAACCATGCCGAAGCCGGATTTTGCTGAGGCGAACTGGTGTAAACAAACTGAAATGTTTCGCTATTACTGCTAATTAGTCCCGCAGCATCTGTTGTTGCGTCAATTGCGGTTTGTTTTGCTAGTGCAGGTTCTTTGTCGGAAATTCTTAAAGCAATACGCAAACGAAGTGAATTTACCAGTTTTTTCCATTTTGCAATATCGCCTTTATAAGCTAAATCACCAGTTACAGTTCCGTTTGTGGGACTTAACAAAGACTGAGCCTGTTTTAAATCTTCCAGTAATCCCGTATAAACTTCCTTTTGAGTATTATATGCCGGTGTTACTTTTAGACCTGCTTCTTTATAAGGAATGCTTCCGTAAGCATCTGTCAATAATAAAAAGGTCCATGAACGCAATGTTAGTGCAATCCCTTTATAATTTGAATTTGCCTGTTCAGCAGGGAAATTTATAATCGTATTCAAATCTGTAATCAAAGTTGCGTAACCCTTATCCCACAGCGTCGTGAAAGAAGCGTTTGATACATCGTATCTATCCGGTTCTGTATATTGAATTTTAGCCCAATGCTGAACAAACAGCAAAGACGAGTTAAAATTATTATCGGCACCCCAATATAAGTCAGCACCTTGCTTTAAAGTTCCTGTTAAAAGGTACGAAGCTAGTGGTGTTTCGGTTGCATTTGGATTTGCATTAATATCATCCAATGTATCATTGCATGAAGTCAGTGCCAATGCAAATAGAGTTGTATATAAAAGTTTTTTTAGCATGATTTTGTGTTTTTAAAATCTTAAATTGACATTAAGGCTGAAATTTCTTGTAGTTGGCAAAGCCAAACTTTCCAATCCTTGTGCATTTCCGGTATTGAAAGCTGTTTCAGGATCAATATTTGGTGCATCTTTATAGATAAATAATAAGTTACGACCTACGGCAGTAATACTCGCTCCTTCTAATCCAAGCTTTTTAGCAAATGATTTATTGAAATTATACGCTAGTTTTATTTCTCTTAGTTTTACAAAAGTCGATTTGTAAATATAAGCCTCACTAATATTGTATGATGCTTTATAATATTCCTGTGCACTAATTACCTGATTGTTTGGAGTTCCGTCAGCATATACACCATTAAAAATCATTCCGTCATCAAACACCGGTGCTCCGCCAGGCGCAGCAGCTCCAGCAGGAAGCAATGTTTTTGTAGTTCCTGTAGTTGTAGTTGTGGTATAATAATTTAATCCGCCATTTGCCGCATCACGTCCCGGAAGGGTTTGAGCTAATACACCTGTATAATTACCGGTTCTGTTAGTTCCGGAAAAAAGCTCCCCTCCTACACTTGCATCAACAAGAAATGAAAGTTCAAGATTTTTATACGTTACTGTATTTGTAACACCACCTATAAAGTCGGGAGTATAATGTCCTAAAACTCTTTTTACCGGATCAGCTTTTGGTAATCCATTAGCGCCTACAACTATATTTCCGCTTGCGTCACGCTCATAAGCAGTTCCGTAAAGTGCTCCGTAAGCTTGTCCTACAGATGCTAATACATCAACACCTCCAGAGGTACCAATTGTATAGTTCTGAATTTGTTTTGCATAATCAAGAACTTCAACTTTGCTTGTATTTTTTGAATAATTCACGCCTATATTCCATTTGAAATCCTGAGTTTGAACAGGACTTCCGTCAAATTGAATTTCGATACCGTGATTGTTTACTTTACCTGCATTGATTAATTGCGAATTATAACCGCTTCCGGCTGTAGTTTTAATTTCTAAAATCTGGTCAAAACTATTGGTGTTATAATACGCTACATCAAAATGAAGTCTGTTTTTCCAGAAAGAAGCTTCTAAACCAACTTCGGTTGAACGCGTTGTTTCCGGTTTCAAATTCTCGTTAAGTTTCTTTTGTGAAGAAGTTTGAATTGGATTTCCGTCAAATGCAGTTTTAAAATCATAAACCGTAGACAATTGATACGGATCTGCATCGTTACCAACTTCAGACCAGCCACCACGTACTTTTAAGAAATCAAGGGTATTGCTTTTCAAATTCAAAGCTTCTGATAAGATTAAACTACCATTAACAGATGGATAAAAATAAGAACGGTTACTGCTTGGTAATGTCGATGACCAGTCATTACGCGCAGTTACGTTTAAATATGCATAGTTTTTATAACCAAATTGTGCCGATGCATAAGCGCTGTAAACTCTCAGTCTTGATAAATAATTTGACGACGTTAACGGATCTCTTGAATTTGTTAATGTATATAAATCAGGCACAGCTAAACGTGGTGCTTTTTGATAATTGTTTGCATCGCTGTGATTACGAATATTGAAACCCGCAAGAGCATCTACAGTAAAATCATCGTTCAGTTTTTTAGTATAAGTAAAAATACCTTCTGTGTTTTGTTCATTTACTGTATAAGCATCTTCAGCATATGACCCAAAAGGAGTTCCGTTTGTACCATATTTAATCTCATATTTTCTACGATCGTTATAATAATCAACTCCTGTACGGAATTTAAAATTAAGTCCTTCGGCAAGTTTTGCATCTAAATGAACGTCTCCCATAAATCGGTTACGCTGCTGACTTGTAGTATTATAATATGCATTCCAGTATGGATTGCTGTAGTAACTGTTGTTCCAGTTTACGTCTCTGTTATTTCTAAGCTGATTAACATCAACCTGACGCCCGAACCAAAGAAACTGAAGCATTACGCCCGCAGCACGGTTTCCAGATGGACCACCCGGAAGTGCCGGAGCATCTGTAACAATATAATTACCCGTTACACCTACTTTTATATTTTTAGAGATTTGGTAATTAGTATTAATAGTAAAGTTTGTTTTGTTTACTTCACTGTTAGGCACAGTTCCTGTTTGTTTTTGATTGTTTATTCCAAGGCGGAAATCTGATTTATCATCTGATTTAGCGATAGAAATACTATTATCAAAAGTAAGACCTGTATTAAAAAAGTCCCTTACATTATCAGGATGCGCCACAAAAGGAACTGCAACACCATTTGAACTGAATTGAGGAATAAGGCGACCGTCTAATTTAGGTCCCCAGCTTTCATCAACTCCATCATTAATTCCGCCTCCTTTACCATCTACATAACTGAATAATCCGTTGGATCCTTGTCCAAATGAATTTTGAAAACTTGGCAATGTAGCAACCTGAGAAATCGTAATACCCGAATTAAACGTTATTCCAAGTCCTTTTTGACTTTTTCCTGATTTTGTAGTAATCAAAACAACACCATGTGCCGCACGCGATCCATAAAGAGCCGCAGCATTTGGACCTTTTAATACCGTTAATGTTTCAATATCATTCGGGTTTAAATCGGCAATTGCATTTTTAAAATCACGCGAAGCCACAGTTCCACCGGCACTACTCAACTGCGAGTTATCAACCGGAACTCCATCTACCACAAATAATGGCTGGTTATTTCCGGCAATCGAAGTTTCTCCACGAATAATAATACGCGAAGATCCCATATCTCCCTGCGAATTCGTAATACGAACTCCTGCCAGTTTACCGGTAAGACTATTTAAAAAGTTCGTTTCTTTAGTTTCTGATATATCCTTGTTTTTAAGGGATTGAGTCGTATAACCTAAAGATTTTTTTTCTTTTGAAATACCAAGCGCAGTAACCACTACTTCTGACAACGCGTTCGGTTCTTCGGTAAGACTTACTACAACTGAATTTTCAGTAGCTACGATTTCTGTTTTTTTATATCCAAGATAACTTACAACAAGCGTATAAGGTAATTTTTGTCCAGTCTGGAAAAAAAACTTTCCGTCAAAATCTGTTACAACGCCGTGTGTAGTACCTTTTATATTTACCGAAGCACCAATTATAGGGTCTTTTGTAACAGCATCTATCACTGTTCCTTCGAGTTTTGATTGTATTAAAGGTTTGGTTTCCTGAGCTTTAATCCCTACGGAAATCAACAAAATACATAATCCTATATATCTATTTAATTTTTTTTTCATTACTTTGTTTTAGTTTAATAAATAAGGCAAGCCGATAACAGATTTACTCCATTCTCGCTTTCCTTACAGAGATGCACAATTTCTTTAAGCTACGCCATTTCTGCTCGAACAGAAATGGTTTTTTTATTTACAACACATTCGCTTTTTCATTTTTATTTTATTTTGGATTACTATTATTTGAATTGCTCTTTTAAGATTCCGACCCAAAAATTTTAAGATTCATCTTATCAAACTTATAAAATCAAAGACTAAAAACCTTTGAAAGCGCCAACTCACAAGGCATAAATCATCAACCTTTTTTAAATTCTACTAATTTGGTAGAAGAAAAGTAGATTAAAATATTAAAACTCGAAATTTTAAGTGTTTTTTTTGACAAAAAAATGTTAATTAAAATTTTAGTAAAATTTTAATTCCCTAAAAACAAGAACATTAATAATTATACACATTTTTTCATTGTGTAAGAATTTTTCTAAAACAAAACACAAATAATGCTTAAAAGGACCTTTTTTAAAAGATATTTCTAAAAAAAAACAACCCGTTTTATCACTAAATTCAGTGATAAAACGGGTTGTTTTGATATTTGATTTATAAAATTAGTAATGAATTACTCGTATTTTAGTTTTATTTCGAAGCAAGAATTGCAATAGTCAAAGCTTCAACAGCATCTTCGACTGTTATTGTGAGTTTGTGGTTAGGATTCTCTATCTTCAAAATCAAATCTGATAAAATCGATTGGACACATTTGCCATATACTTCGCCTTTTGTTTCTTGAATTTCAAAAGTTCCAGATACCATTTCATCAACATCATAAGCAATTCCGCCAAAATGAGTTTGCTTTTTTACTTCAGAAGTAGATTCATCAGATGCACCCCAGCCTTCCGGTCTTGAAACATCGTTTAATTTATCCAGTGATTCACTTTTGTTCATTGTCCATCCCGGAATATTATTAAATTGCTCTTTGTTTTTTTCATTGACCAAAGCTTTTACGGTTCCTTTCATAGGCATCCAGCCTTCAATTACAATTCGTGCCAAATCATACACGAGGTTTATTGTCGTTTGCTCAAAGACACCCGGACCGGAAAAAGCATGATAATAATTGGCAATAAGGCCATCATTGTATAAAACCAAAGCAGCAACCTGATCTCGTTGTGCTGCATTTCGATTTTGCGAAGTTCCGTACACCTCTTTATAATGCTGACCGCTTAAAGCTTTTACAATATCAAAAAAGTGAACGCCATGTTCGACAAGAATTCCGCCGGACAATTTTTCATCCCAAAACCAGTGATTTTCAGGCAAAGTTTCATCCTGCGCATAGTTGTTTACCACCACATGTCTGAGCTTACCCAAAACGCCGTCATGTCCTAATTTCATGAAATTTTGAATTATAGGATTGTAGCGAATCATATGATCTACGGTAACAATCTTGCCGGTTTCCTTTTGGGTTTCCAGGATTTGCCTTGCGCCTTCATCCGTAATTGCGACTGGTTTTTCAAGTAATACATGCTTGCCGGCTTTCATGGCAGCACATGCCATTTCAACATGTAAACCAGGTGGCGTAACGATACTTACAATATCTATTTCAGGATTATCAATAAGCTGTTTCCAATCGTGATATAAGGTGACATTCTCAACATGGTTAGAATGACCACCGGAATCAGCTACGGCTACAACTTCGACATTTTCTAATTTTGTCCACCAATGATGAAGGAACTTTCCAAATCCTCCATAACCAATTATTCCTACTTTATATTTCTTCATCTCTATATGTCATTATATTAAATTATTATTCAGAGTTTTTTATTTATTTGAAAGATTAAAATGCTGATTTAATTGCCATTAGATTTTAATTTTCTCAATATAAACCACATTATAACAATATTAATAAAAGAGAAGTACAATTCTTTACAGTATTTTATCCACTTTTTACAACATTAGCATTATTAGTAAATATCTGATTTAATGCAAGATAGATATTGTATAAACAGAAGTGATTATTCTATAAATAAAATTCGATTAGCCTTTTTAAATTTGAGAAAATGATTTACGGTTTATACTGCACCTTCAAAAAAGCAGCCGCTATTAAAACTTAAAAAATTATATTATGAATTTAGATGAATTAGAAAACTACCGTCAGGAAGACCAAAGTTTTCAAGATAACAGCAAGGACAATCAGGGAAATGAAATTCAATCACCATCAGTAGATCATTCCTTTACAAATTATGCAGAACCGGATTATGGAAATGATCTAAACTCTGACGAAATCAATACCAACGATCTTGACAATGACGAATTTGATACCGATGATGATAGTGATGAACTTGACAGCGAAGGACTTGACGAAGAATTTGATACCGATGATGATGATGAAGAATTTGATGATGATGATGATCTCGACGAATTAGACGGTGAAGAAAACCGCTCTAATTAACAGAAATTTTTTTGCAAACTTTGAAATTAAAACTAAAAAGCAGAACCTGATTAATTAGGTTCTGCTTTTTTGATTAAAAGTTATTAGAGTTCTAAATCAAATTCAATTTTGATTATTGCCTATTTTTTCTTTTTAGCTTTAGTTTTTGTAGTATCTGCTTTTAAATTTTGCGGATCTGACGGACCAGAATAAGCAGCACCATCTTTAGGACTTGGTCCAGGTCCCGTACCGGTTCCCCTTCCTTTTACTTCTCCATTTTCAGCTTCTTTTGTACCTGCGTTTATACTTTGGGCACCAGAATTTGCAGTATTTTTGTTTCCCGAACCGCTAACATCATTATTAGCCGCAGGTCCTGCATTGTCTGTAGCCGTAGAATCTGTTGCACTCTGGCTGCTGCCAACCTGATTTTCAGTCGTATTTACTTCGTCGCTGTATCCATCCTGTTTTTTACATGAAAAGAAAAGACTTGACAAAAAGAGACCGGAGATAATTGTTGTTTTAAATAATGTTTTCATAATATTAAATTTAGTTTGTTCAGCCAATCTTAAACGTTGTTTAAAATTAACAGCAGTTTTATAATTGAAACTCTTTACTTTATAAATATTTATTATTTCAAAAATAAACCACTGACTTACAAACTATTTACATAATTTAATATCTTATTTACAGGAATCAAATAACAACTGTACAATTTAATTTAGCAAACCGAACTCCCTTATCGCTGAAATTTTCTGAATTAATTTAAGACAATTCATAAAATCAACAACCTTAGGATTTTATTCAGTTAAAATTTTGGATAAAAAAAAACCTTCAAAATCTAATGACTTTGAAGGTTCTATATTATATAAGTTTGTGAAAACCTATACTATTTTAAATATTACATTTCGTTCAATTCGTTGAATTCGTGTAAAGATTTTAATGTGTTTTCGTAAAATAAGATTGCTGCGATAAGGTTTCCTTTATCAGAATATGGCATCATCTTTCTTTGAAACTCTACTGTTGTATCTAAGAAAGTTGTCGTACCTAATGCCTGAGCATCTAATACTTTTTTGTGCTCACTATCGTCCGGAATACCTAAATCAGACATAGTAACACCTGGTTTAGTAACCAAAGCGATGTACGGTAAAGTTTTCACTAAAACTTTAATACGCTCAATGTATAATTCTAATAATTCTCCTTTTTGCATACCGCTCAATTCTTTTTGATCGTGGTATTTGCGGATTAGAGCTGTTGTACTAATAATACTTCTTGGAGCATTTTTTGCCTGTGCTGAAATTGCACCAGTTGTCAAGAAGAAAAGGATACTTAATATGATAATTTTGCTCTTCATTTTTTTAATGTGTAATTGGTTGTGGATTTGAAACAAAAATATATAAATTAACTTAAATTGCAAGTTTATTGATTTCTTTTTTTTTATTTTTTTTAACAGTTCTTATTTTATCAATCTCACAGCGCATTTATAACTTGTTTATAACGACAACTTATAAGAAATTTTGTCGAAATTTATTCCAGACTAATGAAATTTTGCTGTTTAAAAGCAACTTACAAGTCGGTTTTTGTGCTTTCCGGCAAATTATTACCTGTAACAAATGCTGTATTTTTGACAGGCTGCGAAATTGTATAACTGCTTTTTACATCATCATCTGACTTTATGATTCTAAACCGACCCGGATATTTTATCCATATACTTTTTTTATTGCCGTAATAATCCATAAAATCTTCACAAACAAAAACCGCATGTGCTGTAGACCAGGCTACAACTCCACAAAATTCACTACCGGATTGTCGCTTTAGCTTTTGTATTTGTTTGCCTATTTTAAATCCTAAATATTTATAAATTGTTGGCGTATAAACTTCCCCGCTTTCTAAATCCTCTAATGCTCTTTCAAAAGTAGCCTCATTATCAACAATTTGCTTATATTTTGCCATAACTGCATATGTCAATACAGCATAATTAGTAATTACTTCACTTTCAGGATTGTCCTTGATAAATATAAAACCGGCAGATTCTTTCGCTTTATTTATTTCATCTGCCTTTAAATTAAATGATGCATTATTTTTTAGTGTAATTTTTTGTGAACCGTCATTTACTGTTTCAGTTACAAAAAGATTGTCTAATCCATAAATATTTAATGCAGCTTTAATAAATGCGATTGATGAACAATTAGTACGCTCTCCTTGTTTAAAGCTTTCAAATATCTTATCAGAACTCAATTGTGAGTACGAATTAGAATAAAACATTAAAAATAAAAATATTGAAGTAACAGATTTCATTGTATAGAGATTTTACAATTGCTTTCCCAACTGTTTTTGGGAATATTATAGATTTACAAATCTATAAAAATCAACTGATACTTTTTTTTTTACTTCTTAACTTTTATAAAAAATTACAAATACTGCTAAAAATCAGCAACTTAAAAGAGTTATTGATTAATTACCTACGATTATTTTTTAGATTACATCAGATATATCTTGTTAGAAAAAATAAAAACATATAAATCGTGCACACGAAAAACGATCTGCTGATTTGGTAGTAATCGCATTTCAGGAAATAAATTTAAGAAACCTGAGTTCCTATCAAAACAAGTTATTTATTTGTCCCTAAAAATACAAACTGAGGTTTTATATATCTCAATTTTTCAATTGAATTCGATTATTCCAACTCACTTTTTATTTTACGATGCCGAATATTTAAATTGATATGGTAAATTTTTTCCTATATTAGCTAAGTAGATATTACCTTTTTTATGGCAATATCCATTAAAAAACTGAATCAATTGAAAACGTACAATTACAAATGAAATTAAAATTACTAACCTTTTTATTACTTATGTCAGGGAATTTGTTTTCACAGGAAATCGACAAAGAAAAAATAGACAAATACATAACTTACATCGAAAACAATAATGGCGGAATTGGAAGTCTGTCAATTTATAAAGATGGACATGAAGTTTACAACAGGAGTTTTGGACAGGGAAAATTGATAAATGTAAATTATAATAAAGACACTAAATATCAGATTGCATCGGTCACAAAGATGATTACAGCAATTTTAACTTTTAAATTAATCGAAACCGGAAAATTAAAATTAGATACTAAATTATCTGATTTTTTTCCGGATATACCGAATTCAAAAAAAATAACAATCAAAAATTTACTTGGACATACCAGCGGTTTAGGAAATTTTGCCGTTAGAGATGGCGCTATTTGGGTCACCGAAAAAGTAAGTGAAAAAGAAATTTTTGACGAAATAAAAAAACAAGGCGTAAGTTTTGAACCAGATGAAAAGGTAGTATATTCAAACTCAGCCTATATATTGTTGAGAATGATTCTTGAAAAAAAACATAAAAAAGATTATAATAAAATAGTAATTCAGGAAATAATCAAACCGCTTAATCTCCTGAATTTTGCTTCGATAAAATCAAATCCTGTCAATACATTTAAATCCTATAAATTCACAGAAACCTGGAATGAAATCAAAGAAATTGAATATACAAATGTAATAGGCGTTGGAGATATTGCCAGTACTACATATGATATGAATATTGTAATCAATAATTTGTTCCAGGGTAATATTGTAAATAAAGAAAGTCTGGAAATAATGACGCCTATCGGAAAAGAGGAATGGGGACACGGACTGGCTTTATTTCCATTTGGTGAAAAAATATTTTTTGGACACAGCGGCGATGTACTTGGTTCACATTCTGTACTTATGTATAGCCCAAAAGATCATATATCTATTGCATATTGCACTAATGGCGAAAGAATTCCTACCAATACTTTTGTAGAAGATTTGATTAGCAATATTTACAACAAAGAACTAAAACTACCGGAAATAAAATAATACAGTTGTATTTTATAACTTTTAAAAATTATTATATAAGTATGGATTTCAGTATTCTAGGTAACTTTATTAAAAATTAAAACTTAGTATTATGAAAACAAATAATCCAACTCCGAACAACAATTCAAAAACTGGTTCTGATCGAAGCGATACAAGAAAACACCAATATAGAGATCATGATGAGGTTTTAACAAACGATGAAAATTATGATGGCGATACTCAAAAATTCAAAGGCGAAGAACCTGATTTTGATGATAAAATGACTAATGAAAAAGAAAAGTAATATTTCTACAACTTCTCAAATTTATTTTGAGACTAAAATGCGCGAAATCCTTTGACTTCGCGCATTTTTGTATTTATCAGGTTTCTTAAAATCAATATATTATAGAATTAAGTATTTTTATTTAATTTTGTACAAATCCAAATCTATCCCATGAAACGTTCCGGTACAGCAGATCTTCCACTACATTATGGACAAGTTCCGTTATGGCTTTCTGAGCGCATGGCTAAACTTGGCTTTGCCATTGTAGAAACCATTGCCATGGAATTTTCAACTTCTGAAGTAATCAGCAAACTGAGCAATCCTTTTTGGTTTCAAAGTTTTGGTGCTGTAATGGGAATGGACTGGCATTCATCAGGAATTACAACTTCGGTTCTGGGAGCATTGAAAAAATCAGTAAACCCGCATTCAAAAGAACTGGGAATATATATTTGCGGAGGAAAAGGCAAAAATTCACTTTTAACGCCGCAGGAACTTTTATATGTTGGCGAAAAAACAGGTCTTGACGGCAATAATCTTGCAAATTGCAGCCGACTTACCGCTAAAGTTGATAACACGGCAATTCAGGACGGATTCCAGTTGTACCAGCATAATTTTATTGTTGATAATAAAGGACAATGGGCTGTTATTCAGCAAGGAATGAATCCCAACTCTAAAACCGCACGAAGATATCACTGGCATTCACCGGATTTAAAATCTTTTATAAATGAACCTCATACCTTTATATATGGCGAAAATCAAGGTACTATTTTAAATCTTACCGCTCAGGCAGCCACAAAATCAAGAGAAGGTATTTTAGAATTATCAAAAGAATCTCCAACAAAAATCATGAAGGAAATGCAATATCTTTCAATGCCCGCGCATCATGATGTGAGAATGGAAGATGTGAATATGAAAAGGCTTGGCACAATGCTCTGGGCAACTCATGAAAATAAACCGGAAGATTTTGAGGAATTATTGCTTTTAAAAGGAATGGGACCCAGAGCTTTGCAATCATTAGCGTTGGTGAGCGAAATAATTTACGGCACTCCTACCCGATTTGAAGATCCTGCACGTTTTTCATTTGCTCATGGCGGAAAAGACGGACATCCGTTTCCGGTTCCTGTAAATATTTACGATGAAACAATTGATACTTTGCAAAGAGCAATTAATCGGGCAAAAATTGGGAATAGTGATAAAATAGATGCGATTCATAAATTATCTGAAATCTCACGAAAAGCCGAAGAAAGTTTTACGCCCAATACTAACTTTGATGCATTGGTTCAAAGAGAACGTGATGAATCATACAAATATGGAGGAAGAACCATTTTTGGAGACGCAAAACCACCTAAAGCTAAATCTTCAATGCCAAAAATAAAACCTATTAATCCAAATAATCAGCTTGAATTATTTTAATGCTTTAAATATTCAATTGAAGTCAAATGCTTAATTAAAATCGTAAATCATTGATATAAATTGTTTTAATAATTTAATTTGAGATAAAACGCTCAGAAAATATAGTAGTCAGATAAAAAATTTGATCTAAATTTTCACTTCTTAATCTAGGTTAATCGACAGACATTTCCTTCCTCTATAAATTTGTAAAAGAAATTCAAAGACATCAGGAACATTAAAATTAATATTTAATAACCGATAAGTTTAGAAAATTTCTGATATAAATAATTAATCTAAAACCAAAATAAGATGAGCACATTTACAGTAAAAGACGGAACAGAAATTTATTACAAAGACTGGGGAACAGGAACACCAATTGTTTTTCACCACGGATGGCCTTTATCCAGCGATGATTGGGATGCACAAATGATGTTTTTTCTAAAACAAGGATACAGAGTTATTGCACATGACAGACGCGGACACGGGCGTTCAGGTCAAAGTGCCGAAGGAAACAACATGGAAACTTACGCAGCAGATGTTGCTGAATTGACAGAAGCTCTTGATTTAAAAAACGCTATTCACGTAGGTCACTCAACCGGTGGCGGTGAAGTAATACGATATGCAGCAAAATACGGAAAAGACAGAGTTGCGAAAGCCATTATAATTAGTGCAGTTACGCCAATTATGATTAAAACCGAATCAAATCCTGAAGGCGTTCCATTATCTGTTTTTGATGAAATCAGAGAAGGTACAGGATTTAACAGAGCGCAATATTTTTATGATTTTCCAATACCTTTTTACGGTTGGAACCGCGAAGGAAAAACAATTCAGGAAGGAATTAAACATAACTGGTGGCGTCAGGGAATGATGGGTTCTGTTTTAGCACATTATGAAGGAATAAAGGCTTTCTCAGAATCTGATTTTACCGAAGATCTTAAAAGTTTAGACATTCCGGTTCTTGTATTACACGGAGAAGATGATCAGATTGTACCTTATAATCAAGCCCCAAGAGCGGCAAAATTATTGAAAAACGGAAAATTAATTTCATATCCGGGATTTCCTCACGGTATGCCAACTACAGAAGCGGAAACTATTAATAAAGATATTTTAGAGTTTATTAAACAATAATTTGACAAACCTGAAATTCAGGAAAATAGAAAACCTCCAAAGTCTAAAGATTTTGGAGGTTTTCAATTTTAGAATAAATCTTATTACTGGATTTTAGATGTACTATGCTTTGGATTATACAACATCGCCGTACACAAACAGTTTTTTCTTTCTTTATTTATTAATATGGGACAATTGGCACACGATTTACAACTATCCCAAAAAACATCGTCTTTAGTCAATTCTGAATATGTTACGGGTTCAAAACCAAGTTCATGATTCATTTTCATTACTGCAAGTCCTGTTGTGAGACTAAAAATGCTGGCTTCTGGATATTTTTGTCGACTCAATTCAAAAATTTTTCTCTTAATCAATTTTGCAAGACCTGTATGTCTGAATTCTGGCGCAACGATCAATCCGGAATTAGAAACATACCGACCATTTGCCCAAGAAGAAATAAAAGAGAAACCTGCCCATTTTCCATCTGAAGCAAAAGCAATAATTGCTTCACCATTTTTCATTTTTTCTTCAAGCGATTCTGCCGAACGTCCGGAAATCCCTGTTCCGCGAGCTAAAGCAGATGATAGTGTGACGTCACAAATTTCTGTTATCCAAAAGATATGATCTGAGTTGGCGACCTGAACCTTAAAATCCGGCAAATCATCTAATATTTGGTTGTTCTGTATTGAGGTTGTTTTTTTAGGTAATGGTACAGAGAATAGAAAATCTTTGCGTAAAAAATTTGTGGTATGTTGTTGGGTTTTCATTTTGTGATAAATATTTTTTGATAGAAATACAAAATCTTATATCCAAATTATATACCAGTACATTAATATATCCCAACAACAAAATTACCTTGCTGAATATAAGCCCTTTACAAATAAAACAGTATTTATTACCCAGCTAATTTCTTATCAAAATGATATGATTTTATCATTTTGATATCAGACATTTAATATATGCTTCTTCGTTTTTTACATAAACATTATTAATACTTATGTATATTTGATCGTAATAGTATAACCATCTACAAGAACCAAACATGCTGAAAAATACCCTAATTTGTTGTATCACAATTCTATTATTTTATGCTTGTAATCGGGTTGAAAAGCAAAAAAATAACGATACTGCAATTATAACTGATACTTTAGAAAATATAAAAACAGTAGAAGACAATAAAAAACTAGAATCAGAAATACGTGCTGCCACTATTTATCCTGTATATAATCTTGCACAAAATACAACTGCTATTGTAATTACCATGTTTGAAAATGACAAAGAATCTCAATTCGAAAAAATATTTGTAAACATAAGAGATACAGATTCATTAGAGGCTGATTACTTTCATCCTTTGACTGCTAAGTTTAGAAAATTTGAATACTATGATACTTTGGGGATAGTTCACCTTATTAAAAGTGAAAAATTAGAAAAGGAAATTAAGAAAATTATTGAGCCTAAATACTATGTTTACGGAACAAAAGGGTTTTCGGAAGTGAGCGTTGATGAAGTACTTTGCCGAATTGATGATTGCAAGGAAAATTTTATTGCTTTAACTCTGAAAAATTTCGACGAACAAAAAAATGGAAAACCCCTTTTTTGTTCAACAAAACCATTAAAATTAAATTATGGCAAAAACTATTATCAGATTCAAACAAAAATTCAAAAAATGGATGATAGCATCGTTTATAGGTATAGTGATGTTGATAGTACCAAGACAAAAGTCTATGCTAACATAGGTTCTGCTTTATTTATTTATAATGATGATTTTTTATGGGGTAAGAATATAAAAAAATCGAAGTCGAAATTTCCTGAAAGAAGAATTCTTATTCAGCAAAAAAATAATAAATTTAAAACAATATGGATTGAAGGATTGGATTTATTTGGTTATCGTTGCGATTAAACTATCAATTATTCAAAAGTTACTTTCCCGTAATTTATTTTTTCTGTCTCATTGTAGCTGGAAAACAAGTACAAAGTTTAATCATATACCCAAATTGAATTTAAAACAAAAAACAATATCCATTTTTATCACTATATCAAAAACCATATAACCAACTGTACATCAAAATGATAAAAATGTAAAACACACAAAAAATAGTATAAGTTTTTAAATGTTTCAGGTTTTAGATTTGTATTATATTAATTTAAAAAACAATATTATGATACAAGCAAGCAACGAGAAATATGGTCATGCTGGCCGTACCTCGAATAGAGACGATGAAAGTATCCATTCTGAAACAATGGAAACGAAAGATCCGGCAATCAATCAACATCGAACAACTGGTTCTGATGAAGGATATTCTGAAAGAGAAGATAATTTTGAAAGAAAAAATACTTCTGACCAAAACAACGAAGAAAACGATACCGAAGATCCTTACTTTCAAAAAAATGCAGACATTGCACAAGATCTGGACGACGATTTAAAAAATGATAAAAATGATCCGGACCGAAGAACTTTAGACGAATACAATGCTACTACTTCTGAACCAGGAGAAGAAGAAGAAGAAGAAGAAGAAGAATAGACATTATTAAGAATGTCGAAAATGATTAACAATGAATGGATTTATCATTGCGAAGTCCTTTTAAATTTCATCAAATACGATTTAGTTTTATGCTTAGCAGATAAATAAAAAACCTCTAAACAATCAAGTTTAGAGGTTTTTTTATGATTAAAATGATGAATTAATCGGCTATATATTTATTGTTCCAATATAACATCAATAAAAGAGTAACGATAATACATGACGCAGATCCTTCAAAAAACAAACAAAGCGAATAAGTCATTACAGAAGGTTCCCCTCCAAACATAAAAGCTTGCGATAATGATTTTACATAAGCGTCACCACCTCGTGCAAAACTATATATTAACAGCGCGACAATACTACAAACAACACCGACAAAAGAGGTTATCAATGCCGATATTGCATTAGGAAGAAAGCTCGTTTGACCTTCGGCAAGGTTTTGCTGCAAAGTTCTGTTTACTCCGTAAAAGATGAAAAGAACGTTGAGTAATCGAAGATAAAATAAATGAGAAAGATTTAAAACTTCCATTAATAAGAAAAAAATCGCAATTCCCAGAAAGATAAAAAAACCGTTAATCATTTCTTTAGGTATTTTCATAATAATTATTTTTATAAATTAATAAAAATCAGAATGTTGAAACTGATGCTTTTCCGAAATTAAGCAAAAAGAAATATAGAATGTTTCTATTTTTTTAAAATAAGATTATAAAATATCCATTAACTATCTATTAAATAAGTCTATATTTTTTGCCACAGATTAGAATGATTTACAAAGATTTTTTGCCATAATTCACTAACTCTTGTTTCACGCAAATTTTACAGATTTAGGCAAATGTAATTGATTAAAATTATATAAATCTGCGCGTATCTGCTTAAATCTTTTTATAGCTGCGTGAAATAAAAATTCATAAAATTCAAGCTTTACTTTATTAAACTTTTTAGCAAACTATTCTAATACAATTCAATATCAACACTTTACCCCATATTGCAGATATATAACAAAACATGATAATTCTATAAAATCATAATTATGACATTCTTTAAATTTGAAAGACAATCAATTTACAGCATTGATTAACAGGTACAAACAACAATTTAAAGAACACAAAATTTAAACATTATGGATGTTAAAAACACAATAACACGTCGCTCTGCACTTACAGGTATGGGAGCCGTAATTGCGACAGCAGCATTTAATCCTATCATGGCAAACGGATTTGAACGAGGAGAATATCCAACATCAAATGGGCCCGAAGATCCAAACACAAAATACCCGAGACCGCCTTTTAAGGAACAAAAACAACCTTGGCCAGGTCTTGTGAGCAAAATGGACCCAAGACCGGATCATGGTGAAAAAAGTTATAAAGGGTCCGGAAGATTAAAAGGTCTCAAAGCCTTGATAACCGGAGGAGATTCAGGAATGGGAAGAGCAGCAGCAATTGCCTACGCAAGAGAAGGCGCTGATGTTGCCATAAATTATTTTCCTACTGAGGAAGAAGATGCAAAAGAAGTTATCCAATTAATTAAAGCCGAAGGACGCAAAGCAATTGCGATTCCGGGAGATTTGCGCGACGAGGCATTTTGCAAATCGCTTGTCGATCAGGCAGTAAAAGGACTTGGCGGTCTTGATATTGTGGTCAATAATGCGGCGCGTCAACAAACACATGCGTCTATTCTAGATATTTCGACAGAAGAATTTGACTGGACAATGAAAACCAATATTTATGCTCCTTTCTGGATTATAAAAGCGGCTTTGCCACATTTAAAACCCGGTGCGTCAATAATAGGAACCAGTTCTGTACAAGCTTACGCACCTACAGAAGATTTATATGACTATGCTCAGACGAAAGCTGCAACTACAAATTATATCAAATCACTGGCGAAACAACTTGCTCCTAAAGGCATTAGAGTAAATGGTGTTGCTCCGGGACCTATCTGGACGGCATTACAAGTCAGCGGTGGAGCTACGATGGAAAAACTAAAAGAATTTGGGTCACAAACCCCAATGGGAAGACCCGGACAACCAGCCGAACTTGCGTCAATTTATGTACAGCTTGCCGCAAATGATGCAAGTTATGCAACAGGACAAATTTATGGTTCAAGTGGCGGAGATGGTAATCCATAAAAAACCTGTTTAATCAATAAACAGACTTAGAAAATAACTTAAAAAGTGCTAAACCTTTCAGATTTAGCACTTTTTTTATGTTCATTATAAACTTTAATTTATAATAGAATTTAGAAGAGTTAAAGGAAAGTACCAAATCGCTCAAAATGACACGTATATCCATTAGGTTGTTTTATCAGGTAATCCTGATGACTTTCTTCGGCGGTCCAAAATTTGGAATAAGGTTCCAGCGTTGTAACTACTTTCCCTAGCCATTTATTAGAATCTTCAACGATTTTAATTACTTCATCTGCAACTTGTTTTTCCTCGTCATTCTGGATAAAAATTGCTGATCTGTAACTTGAACCTCTGTCATTTCCTTGTTGGTCAACCGTTGTGGGATCATGCATTCTAAAGAAATAATCTAATAATTCTTTATACGATGTTTCGTTAGCATCATAGGTAATTTCGATTCCTTCCGCATGCCCCGGATGGTTTTGGTAAGTTGGATTATCGTTTACACCGCCAATATAACCAACTTCAGTATCTTTTACGCCCGGACGCACACGAAAAAGGTCTTCCATGCCCCAAAAACATCCTCCTGCGATATAAGCTTTTTTTAAATTTTCCATGGTATTTTATTTTTAAAAATTATAATTCAGGAAACTGCTTCCCTCCTATTAAATCAAGTTTTTAAGTTATATCAATGAATTTAATTCATCAAAATATCACTTAATTTAATCATTTTATCAAAGATAAAGAATAGAAAATAAAGATGATAAAGATCAATTTATAATTTTGACTTAAAAAACTATACTATTGAATTGCAATAAGAGAAAGGCTGTGAAAAATTAAATTTTCTACAGCCTTTTTTAAAATTAGAAGAAACTCTAATTTATGATTTTAAAGATTCTAAAACGGAAACAAAATTATTTTCTCCCCAATGTTCATTCAATTTTCCATCTGTAATTGTAAAAATATCAATTACTTTAATTGTGATCTTTTTTCCTGTTGCAGGAATTCCAAAAATCTCATTTGAATGAGTTCCATGAATTTGTTTTCTGGTTACTACTTTATCGCCTTCTGCAACCATATCAAGTATTTGTACCTTTAAATCGGAAAAAGATGCGTGAATTATATTCGTGAAAAAGTAGATTATTCCGTCAATTCCGGATGACATTCCTTCCGGCGCAGAATGATTGATAAAGTCGGAAGTTGCAATTTGTTTTAATACTTCCATATTACCTTTTTCCAATACTTCGCTATTGTATTTTAGCAGTAAATTTTTGTTTTGTTCTGTGCTCATAATATATAATTTTATAAGACAAAATTAACTCGCGAATGATGTAAAATGATAGGGCAAAAAGATCATAAAATTGTTGCTAAAAGTTCTTTTTTTTATCTTTAGAATTATTTTTTAAGATGAAATTACACAAAAAAATCCGTTTTTATCAGCGTTTTTTGCTTTAGCGAATCAGGAAAATCAGCGTCTAGTTTTGACGCGGATAAAACAGATTTACTTCGTAAAAACACGAATAAAACGGATTTGATTTGCAAAAATTCTACTGTCTAAAGCTTAACTAATTACATTGCCCACCGGGACGATATATTTATAGAAAATAAAATATGCAGAGTTCCAGTGGAACGTTATATTTATAGAAAAAACATTATACACCACCAAAACCCCAGCAGGGTGAAATATGATATTTGCAATAATAATAAATATGTCGGTTATAAATATGTCGCTCCGCTGGAGCTTTTATTCATGTACTTATCAATTGATTTGCTATAAATATTTCGCTCCGATGGAGCTTTAATTTAAATATGAATGGATTGTTTCTATAAATATATCGTTGCGATGGAGCTTAATTAGTTCCAGCGGAACGTTATATTTATAAAAAAACACATTATACACCCACCAAAACCCCAGCGGGGTGAAATATTATTTTTCGGAATAAACAATTAATATATGGCTATAAATATGTCGCTCCGCTGGAGCTTTAATTCATGGACGTATCAATTGATTTGCTATAAATATTTCGCTCCTATGGAGCTTTTATTCATGACGTTTTCAAATGATTGCTATAAATATGTCGCTCCTACGGAGCTTGGATTACCAAATAATCTTTTGGCAAAACACCAAATTGAACCTTAAATGCCTGCGAAAAACTGGAATGATTTTCACAACCTACATTCAAATATACGTCGCTGGGTTTTGAACCTTTTTGCAATAAATCGGCGGCAGCAATAAGTCTTTGCTGTTGGATCCATTTTGCCGGTGGCTGATGGTACAATTGTTGGAATTTACGTTTGAATGTTGGCAAACTCATATGACAGCAAAAAGCCAGTTCACTAACCGAAAGATTATTGAATATATTATGTTTTATAACCGTTTGGATTTTTTGTTCGGCTGTTTTTAGTAAAGAAGAATTCTGGAATTTGCTGAATTCTTCGGGATATTTCAGAAAAAGATAAACCAGTAATTCATTTAATTTGGCGATTTGCATTGATTCGCTAAAAATATTCTCATCTAATAAAGTTTGTACCGATTTTATAAAATCATTCAGATAATCATCTTTTGAAACCTGTACAAATTGGCGTTTTTCTGAATTCTTTCTGCTAATTTTTAAACTTTCATTTCGGATGTTTTCCAAAAAACGATCATCAAAAAAAATCAGAATGCTTTTTACTTTTTCAGGTCCGTTTGGTCTTTCCGTCATCAAATAATTTCCCGAAGAAAGCAGCAAAATCGTTTTTGATGTAATAAATATAGATTCATCATTGCTATAAATAGTCTTTTCGCCTTGTGTTACCAGACTAATCATGTGTTGCGTTAATTGGCTTTTACCCTTTACAACAGGTTTGTCTGATACATAAGGAACAAAACTCACCATAGCATTTACGCTTCCTGCGGTTAATAGTTTATCCGGCATTAAAACATAATCCATTTATTTTGGTTTTTTATGAAGTCTAAAGTGTTTCGGACAATTATCGAAGTTTCAAATGTCTGAAAAACAAATTTAAATTATTCTATTAAATATATTAATTAAAAGATTGTCTGAATTCTAAAGGTGATACATTTGTTTTCGTTTTAAAAAACCGACTAAACGATTGCGGATGTTCAAAACCTAATTGATACGCAATTTCTGAAACTGATAATTTCGAAGACGATAGCTTTTCTTTTGCTTTTTCAACCAGTTTATTATGAATGTGCTGTTTTGTATTTTCTCCTGTAAAGGAACGCAACATATCACTCAAATAACTAGCGGATATATTGAGGTTTTCAGAAACAAACTGAACCGATGGAATTCCTTGTAACGAAGCTTTTTCGTTATTAAAATAATCATCTAATAATGCTTCGAGTTTTTGTAATATATCATTGTTAACGGCTTTTCTGGTAATGAATTGTCGCTCGTAAAAACGATTGCTATAATTCAATAATAACTCGATTTGCGAAATAATTACGTCCTGGCTAAAATCGTCAATTCTGCTATTTAGTTCGTCTTCAATTATGGCAAAAATCGACATTATGGTTGCTTTTTCCTTATCGGATAAATGAAGCGCTTCATTAGCAGAATACGAAAAGAAACCAAATTCCTTGATTTTCTTTGCTAACGGATAACTCAAAAATAAATCCGGATGAATAAGCAACAAATGACCTGAACTGGGTTGATCTGACGGGGATTCGAATAACTGGTTTGGGGCTGTAAATACTAAACCGCCTTCGCCAAAATCATAATAATTCTGACCGTATTTTGCTTTTCCGCAAAGAAGTGTTTTATAGGATATTTTATAAAAATCTAAAACAATAGTATTTGGCAATCCATGTTCCTTGATTTTCATTTCATTGATATTTATAAAACTAATCAAAGGATGTAAGGGCTTTTTGAGCCCAAACACCTCATGAAAATCTGATAGTGATTCAAATTTATAAAAAGGATGATCTTCTTTTTTCATCTTGTAAATTTAATCAATTATGTGTAATATGTTTACCACGGCGTTTCTCCTGTTTCCGGATTATGTTCTTCGCTGATAAATTTTCCTGTAGGACCATTTTCGTCAATCATCGCATATTTAGCAATTCGTTCTCCGGCTTCCTGAACCGTTCCTGTGCCTCTGTGATTATTAAAATCTGTGGCAACAAAACCGGGACAAACGGCATTTACTTTAAATGGCGTATCTCGCAAGTCATACGCTAAATCAATTGTGTACATGTTCAAAGCTGCTTTTGATGCCGGATAAACCGCAGCTTTATGTGTGTAATATTTCCAATTAGGATCACTATGAAGTGTTAATGAACATCCGCTTGACGAGACATTTACAATACGAGGCTGATCAGCTTTTTGCAACAAATCAATAAACGCCTGCGTAACTCGTACAACACCGTAAACATTGGTTTCAAAAACTTGTTTGAACTGATCAATACTTGCATCAAGCGCAGATTGTGGCATTCCGCCATTTATTCCTGCATTGTTAATTAGTGCATCAAGAACTTCTGTTTTTGCACCAATAAATTCGCGCGCCGCTTTTACAGATGCCGTATCTGTAACATCCAGCTGAACGGCTTCGGCATTATTTAAACCCTCAGCTTTCAGTTTTTCTACTGCAATTAAGCCATTTTCTAAACTTCGGCTTCCTATGTAAACAAAATATCCTTGCTGTAAAAGCTGACGCGCCGTTTCAAAACCTATGCTTTTATTGGCTCCTGTAATCAATACTTTTTTCATCTTAATTACTTTAAATCATTATAAATTTTGGCGAAATCTTTGGCGAAATCTGCTAATTTCACTTTTCCCAGAATTGGTTTATTCAGGTTATAATCTTCATATAAAGTTCCGCTTCTTTGTGCTGCCTGCATTTCGACAAAACCATTTGCGATCCATTCGTTCATTCCGGTTTTCAACATATTTTCGAGCATTTCATTATCTGAAATTACGAGCCATTTTAAATCCGGTTTTCCTATTGCATTACCAATAATTGAAACAATTTCGTTTGGCGAAACTTCATCGCTTGCCAGATAACGAACCGTTCTTCCGTCAAAAGGTTTTTCCATTTCTTCTACAATTGCAGCCGCGATGTCCAGAGGTGAAACCCACGGTTCTTTTTTGTCTCCGCCATACGTTTGTATAATCGCGCCTTGCGTTTTTATAGATGGAATATATCTCATTATATTCGTGTAAAAACCAACAGGTCGCATAAATTTTATAGCAACATTTTCAGGAAGTTGTTTTAGAATATTTTCTACAGCATTATGCAAATACAAACTTCCTGTACCTTTGTCTGTATGTGCGCCAATACTGCTTAAATGCACAATTCGCACAACGCCGGATTGTGTTATTGCTTGTTTGTAGATGTTGCCAATTTTATTAAAGGCTGCGACAAAATCAACGTTATTGTCAAAAATACTTCCCATGCCTTCCCACGCTTCCATTAAGTAAACAATGTCTGCGTTTTTGAACGTTTTGGTCAAAAAATCTACATCTTCAATTGTGCCAATTGCGGCTTTTGCACCAATGCCTTCAATGTCTTTTTGGCGTTCTTCTTTTCTGGTGATTACCGTTACCGAATGTCCTTTTTGCACTAACTCAATCGCTAGTGGCTTGCTAATATTCCCTAAGGAACCTGTTAAAACAATATTCATATCGCTGTTTTTATTTGTTACTGCAAAGATCCGCAGCAACTCAAAAACAGACATAACTCAATTGAGGATTTACTTAACCGAAACGGGAAAGTTGGGATAAAGTGAAGTGAAAATTTGAAAAATTATTCTTAAAATAAAAAAGCTTATAGAAAATATCTGATTTTATTTCCGCATTGATTCCTTGATTTTTTCACGATGTTGTTCGCCCCAAACACTTAGTTCACGCATCACGCTTTTTAGGGTTCGGCTGTAATTTGTAGCTTCATAAATTATGGTAACAGGAGTTGTTGGATAAACATTTCGTTTAATGAAATCGTTCAGTTCTAAATCCTTGAGTTCTTTGGCTAATATTTTTGGAGATATTCCGGACACTTCTTTCTGAATCTCACTAAAACGTTTGGGCGTTTGTACAAGACTCAAAATCAACGGAATTTTCCATTTTCCGTTTAAAACATACAATGCGTCAATTATGTTTCTTAAGGAACCGGCACATTCTTCTTTGGTCGGAATTACTTCATTTTCAATTGTTTTCATAGTGGCAAAGATATGAACTTTCCTAAAAGTAACCGCTTTCCTTTAGGTAACTGCTATCTTTTGCATATTAGATAACTGTAGCTTTGCTTTGAAATAAAACCGAAAGTTTAATCGACAATTACAACAAACAAATAATACATTTTCTTATGAAAAACATTCTGCATTTAATCTCCAGTATGCAAGGTTCAGAATCTTACAGTATAAAATTGGGTCACGCAATAATCGAAAAAATTCAGGAAAAATATCCTGAAAATACTCTTGAAGAAGTTAATCTGGTTGAAACTGAAACTCCGCATCTTACTCCTGCCGTTCTTCGTACGTTTTTTATTCCCGAAGATCAATTGACCGACGACGATAAAAAAGCTATTAAATTATCTAATGAATTTGTAAACCAATTATTAAGTGCCGATATTATTGTGATTGGCGCGCCACTTTATAATTTCACCATTCATTCAGCATTAAAAGCGTGGATTGATCATATTACAAGAGCAGGAATCACTTTTAGCTATGGTGAAAATGGTCCTATTGGAAAAGTAACCGGTAAAAAGATATATGTTGCAATGTCTTCTGGCGGAATTTTTTCTGAAGGTCCGGGCAAAGCCAATGATTTTGTGGTTCCTTATTTAAAATCTTTTCTGGGATTTATGGGAATGACTGATTTAACTGCTTTTCGTGTCGAAGGTTTAAAAGTTCCCGGCGTAAAAGAAACTGCAATGCAAAAAGCAATTGATAGCATAATTATTGATTAACTACTTGTTTTATAATAATTTACAAAAGTGCCGAATTGAAAAATTTGGCGCTTTTTTTATTTCCTGATATTCTATATCTAATAGAAGAAAATGATCCGTATTACTAATTGTAAAGCTATACTTTTGTACTAATCAGAAATAACAATTTTATAAATTATCATTTTTAATCGTGAAAAATCAAAACCAAAATATTAAACAATTCAAACTTCCGTCTCAGGCAAGAGCAGGAATTATTATTGCAAATATGGAGGATCAGGAAAATGACGATCACGATATTTCTAAACCACATCGCGACAATCATTGTCAATTAATGTTAGCGTTAAACGGAAGTTTTAAATTGAATATTGATTTTGAGAATATCGAATTTAACGCGCCTGCTTTACTTTGGATTTTCCCCGAAGAAGTACATCATATTATTGACGTACAAAATCCGAAAGGATGGATGATTAGTTTTGATCCTTCGCTTGTAAATAAGGAGGTTTTACAGCTTTTACAGCATAAAATCAAGAATCTTTTTTTATTGGATAAAGAATCAAATTTCTATCAGCAACTAATTATTCTGATGGATTTGATTGAAAAAATTCAGTTAGACGAGGCAAATAATTTCAGTTATAAAAGTATTCATTCGCTATTAAATGCTTTATTAAATCGTATTGCCGGAGAAATATTCACCAATTTATCGCTTGATAAGGAAAAAGAAAACCGCAGTATTATAATTAAAGAAGCTTTTTTGAAGTTAACCAAAGAGCATTTTAAAACCTGGAAACAACCTGCAAAATATGCTGATTCACTTTCTATTTCGGCAGCACATTTAAATGATACGGTAAAATCGTTAACCGGAAGTTCTGTATCTGCGCATATTCAGGAAGAATCAATTTTAGAAGCAAAAAGATTACTCTATTTTACAGCTAATAGCGTGAAAGAAATCGCGCACGAAGTTGGTTATGACGAACCGGTTTACTTTGGAAAACTATTTAAAAAAGTAACCAGCCTTACTCCTCTTGAATTTCGGAAAAAATTCCGTGATTAGGACTATCCTTCCCATTTTTGAAACTACATTCAGGACAATTCTCTGACTAATTTTGCATTGTAATTAATACTTAACGATATGCAAAATGAAATCAATATCCCAATCATACTAAACGCAGTACGAAAAGTGGGAAACGTTTTTTTAAACGATTATAAGCAAAATACGATACCGCAAACTATGGATGAACTTTTAAAACAGTTAGAAGATATTGATACGATATGTCTGACTTCTTTAAAAGAAGATTTATTAGCAGAATTTCCAGATGTACTCTGGCACGATGGTGATGAATTTGATAATAATTCACAAAGAAAACCGGATGAATCCAATGAATACTGGCTTTGTGATGCTATGGATGGCGCGATACAATATGTTCAGCACATTGCGGGATGGACGATAAATCTGGTTCTTGTACGTCAGGGAAAACCTGTTTTTTCGGTGATTTTTGATCCTTTGGCTAACGAAATTTTTTGGGCAAAAGAGGGTCACGGCGCTTTTATGAATGACAAACCGCTACAAATTAGCAATAAAACTGATTTAGATATTATGCTGGCGGTTTTTGAATACGGACATCACGATAAGTCAACCGACAAACTGAGTAAAAAAATTGGAAATACAGTTGCTCAACTTGTTCAGAATTTTGGAATCGTTAGAAATTACGGACCTCATGGTTTGCAGTTGGCGTATGTTGGTGCCGGAAGAATTGATTTGTTTGTTCAGGAAGATATCGATACTCATAACTGGATCGCAGGAATACTTATTGCCAAAGAAGCCGGAGCAGAAATCCTGTCAACAAACGGAAATCCTTGGAAATGGGGAGACGAAAATTTGTTGGTTGCATCAAAAAGTACCACGGAAAAATATCTAAAAATCACAAAATGAAAATAGCAATTATAGGCGCCGGAGCCGGAATTGGATTCCAGTCGGTTTTGCAAGCGTTAGAAAAAGGACATATTGTAACAGCGCTTTCTACAAATACAGATCATATTGCCAATCATCCAAATTTGATTAAAATAAACGGAAGCGCAACTTCTTCTGTTGATTTAAAAAAGGCAATAAAAGGTTCTGATGTTGTACTAATAACTGTGGGAACAAAAAATAAAAAAGCAACAACGCTCTTTTCTGATATTGCAAGAACTTTGATAAATGTTACAGATGAATTGAATTTTACTGCGCCAGTTCTGGTAATTACTGGTTTTGGAGCCGGAGAAAGTAAAAACTATCTGAGCTTTTTCATGCGATTGGTGATTTCGTTATTCCTGAAAGATCAATATATCAACAAAACCATAATGGAAGAATTAATTACAAAAAGTGCCATTAAATGGGAAATTATAAGACCCGGAATGTTGACTAATAGTGATTTAACTCAATCTTATAAAGCGATAAATAGGCTCTATAAAGGAATGAAAGTTGTCAAAATTTCCAGAGCCGATGTTGCTCATTTTTTAATTAGTGAAGCTGAGAATCCTAAAATGCTTTATAAATATGTTGCATTAACAAATTAGATGTGATTTTAGAGTTTGCTTTATATACTGGGTGATTTTTATATACTGGGTGATTTTTACCGCAAAGCTCGCAAAGTTTTTTTTGTAGTAGATTATGTTGACAAACACAAAGTTCGCAAAGCTTTGTGTTGATCTGGCTTTGTGAACTTTGCGGTAAAATCTTTGCGGGCTCTGCGGTAAAATTTTTTCATGTACTTTGCAAAAGCTTGTGTTGATCTAGCTTTGCGAACTTTGTGTTTATATTTATAATGCTTTGTAAAGAAACTTTGAGCTCTTTGCGGTAATTTTTTTTGCTTTGGTTATATACTGGGTGATTTTTACCGCAAAGCTCGCAAAGTTTTTTTTGTAGTAAATTATGTTGACAAACACAAAGTTCGCAAAGCTTTGTGTTGATCTGGCTTTGTGAACTTTGCGGTAAAATTTTTTCATGTACTTTGCAAAGCTTTGTATTGATCTAGCTTTGCGAACTTTGCGGTAAAATCTTTGCGGGCTCTGCGGTAAAATTTTTTCATGTACTTTGCAAAGCTTTGTATTGATCTAGCTTTGCGAACTTTGTGTTTATATTTTTAATGCCTTGTAAAGAAACTTTGCGCTCTTTGCGGTAAAATCTTCGTGTACTTTGCGGTAAAATTGTTTGCGTGCTTTGAAGTTAAACTTTATAACGATTTACTTTTAAAAACGGTTAGCTTTTCTCTTGTCATTTCGTTTATGGTATAGGATATTCCGCCCATTCCCAGGCCTGAAGCGTCTCTTCCGCCGAAGGGCATCCAATCTACCCGAAACGCCGTATTATCATTAATCATAACAGCGGTTGCGTTTAGTTTTTTGGCGGTTTCTAAGGCAATATCAAGATTTTTTGTAAAAACAGCGGCTTGAAAATGAACTTCTAAGGCATTTGCTTTTTTAATTGCTTCATCGCGATTTGTAAACGGATAAATACATACAACGGGACCAAAAATTTCGTGGGTTGATACTTTAGAATTTTCTGATGGATTAAACAAAATCGTTGGCTGAAAGGTGGTATTCGAAATTCTTTTTCCGCCAGTTATTATTTTTGCTCCTTCTGCAACGGCTTCATTTACCCATTCTTCGACACGATTTACTTCTTTAGGAGAAATAAGCGAACCAACATCTGTGGTTTTATCAAACGGATTCCCGACGATTAATTTCTTGGTTGCTGCGGCAAATTGTTCTATAAAACGATCGCTGATTTCCTGATTCACATACACTTTCTGTACCGAAACACAAACTTGTCCTGCGTGATAAAATCCCCCTTTTACAAGATCCGGAATCATTTCGCTAAAATCGGCGTCACTTTCTACGATTACCGGAGCTGCTCCGCCATGTTCTAATGCGCATCGTGTTCCGGGAGCTAATTTACTTTTTAGGTACCATCCTACTTTGGCTGAGCCAATGAAAGATAAAAAATGAACTCGTGGATCTGTGGCCAACAATTCTGAAGTTTCATTGTCACACAACACAACTTGTAACCATCCCGAAGGTAATCCGGCTTCTTTTAAAATATCGGCTAAAGCCAAACCTGATAAAGGTGTTGCGCTCGCAGGCTTAAAAATTACAGGACAACCGGCAGCAATTGCGGTAACTACTTGATGAACAGCTAAATTCAACGGATGATTGAACGCACTAATAGGAGCAACAATCCCAATAGGCTCTTTTGATGTAAATGCAATCCTGTTTATTGAAGCTTCGGTAAGTCCCATTGGGATTTGTTCTCCTTTTATTTGCGAAATGTGTTCGGCGGCTAATTTTACACCTTTTATGGCTCTGAGTATTTCTGCTTCTGAATCTTTATAGGGTTTTCCTCCTTCGCTTATCGCGATATGAATTAATTCTTCGCTTTTATCGTTCATTATAAAAGCTGCTTTTTCGAGTATTTCAATTCGTTTATAAGCAGGAATCCAATTGTCCTGATCTTCAAATAAATTATGAGCGGTTTGAAGTACTTTTTCAATATCTTTTTTCTCGATTATCGGAAGTTCTTTTACCACACTTTGATCAAATGGGAATATTATTTTTGTGGTCTTTTCCATAATGTTTTATTTTATCAGCTTAAAATCATGATATTAAAGTAGTATCGAAGTAATTTTTCATGATTTTGTCCTTTAAATTTAGGCAAATTATTAATGACTACAATATGCTGTTAACACAATATTGAGTATTGCTTTTTTATAAATAATCAACGGGCGTTGTCAAAATAATTTCTCTATTGTCTAATAAAGGAACAATTTTCCCTAAAACTATCTCTTGAAAATACGCCGAATTTCTGTGATCTTCTATAGCTTTTTCATTGGTATAACCTTCAAATAATATTATTGTATTTGTATCCGAATTACCTTGATGGATTTTATAAAACAAGTTATCTTCTTCTTTAATGCTTTCGTCATGAACGGTTTTTAGCAAATTTAAAACGTTATCAACCTGACCTTCTTTTACTTTCCATGTCGCAAAAACATGTATTGGGTTTTGATTTTTCATTTTGATTTTTTTATTGGAATTAATTATTTTAACACAATCTTTGTCATTCCGAGGAACGAGGGATCTCATGTGCTGAATCCACACAGATAAGCAACATTCTTTGTCGATTCAGCACATGAGATCCCTCGTTCCTCGG
>NZ_JAYSPC010000009.1:0-24261 GCF_043722275.1 Flavobacterium sp.
CCCCGATAGTCCCGAAGCCTCGGGAGAAAATCCTTTTGCTTTTTTTCTTTAAAAAGCAAACGATTGGAACGGATAGCGGAAAGAGCTCCTGAACTAAAACTTCATATTCCAAAAGCTTCGACTCCGCTCAGCTGGACAAAATAATATGTATAGAAATAATAAACCCGACAGGTTTTGAAAACTGTCGGGTTGTGGGAGCGAAATCACTCCTTATATATAAGAGTGAAAAATTGTACTTATAGTTATCTTGAAAATTTTCGATTTAATAGATATCAAAATACAATCTAAAAGACATTGTGTGACTGACTACTTAAATTTTTTATTGCATTCAATATAATAAAATAAGACTTTAATAATTAGATCTGATTAAAGTACTAATTAGATATTTTATAAATCTTTGTAATATCTTTTAATATTTCGGTGAAGTTGATATCGAGGTCAATTAATTTCCCGCTGCTAATATCAAAGATCCATCCGTATACTTTCAAATTTCTTTCATTATATGCTTTTTGGACTTCGGCAGTTTTGATAACATTGACGCATTGCTCCTGAACATTCAATTCTACTAGTTTTTTGTATTTTTTTTCTTCATCGGTAATGGCATCAAGAGTTTTCTGGTGAATACGGTAAACATCCCTGATATTTCTTAACCACGGGTTTAATATTCCTAAATCTGATTGCTGCATAGCAGCAAATACGCCACCACATCCATAATGACCACAGACTACAATGTGTTTTACTTTTAAATGTACCACTGCGTAGTTAATTACCGACATTGAGTTTAAGTCGGTATTTGGAACTATATTAGCTATGTTTCGATGTACAAAAACTTTCCCCGGTTCTAACCCCATAAGTTCTTCGGCAGAAACACGGCTGTCTGAACAGCCGATGTAAAGAAATTCAGGAGATTGCCCTTTTGATAGTTTTTCAAAATAATGATTGTCAATTTGGAGTTGTTTGCTGATCCAATTTTTGTTGTTCTCAAAAATTTGAGTAATATCCATACTGTTGTTTTTAATTATAAAATTATAACTCTAATTCATAGGACGGTTCATTTATAGAAAAATTGTTGAAAAAATTTTCCTAAAGATGTCCTATATTGCTTTTCTTTGATTGTATTAGCTCAAAACTTATAAAACACGCCTATTTTTATTCCAAAAGGAACTCCGGGAGTATAAGTAAGATCTATAACCGGCGCTACCTCATTTTTTAATTGGGTTTCGGTCGCAAACTGAGCTTCATTCCATTTTACGTTTAGTAAGTTATTAACCTGAAGATTAGTTCCCCAATTTACACCATTATATGAAAGTATTAAATCATTTACAAAGTAAGCCGTTGTTCTAATGCTATTATCCTCTGCGGCATGTCTTCCTCCGAGATAGCGGTATTGTAAGCCAATAGAGAATCCTTGCAGAAAATCCCAGTTTACTGATCCGGTACTAGTTAATACAGGAGCCAATGGAACATAATCTGCATCTTTGGGCTCCTCAATAAATCTTGCATGCGAATAATTAATATCTGCGTTTATATACAAGTTTTGTAATGGCTGAAAACGGATGCCTAAATCAATTCCATATCGTCTGGATTTACCCGAAGGTTCAACTACGGCATCATCACCTACATAAACAAATTCCTGCTGTAGAAATAAATACCAAATCGTGGGCGTAATAATTAATGATTTAAAGGGATGAAGTCTCGCTCCAAAATCTCCGCCTATAGAATAAGGGAGGGTATTTTCTTTTTGAGGAATTGCCACTCTCATATCATTAGAATGAAAACCCATACCTGTTTTGAGCAGCCACATAACTTTGTCATTGGCATCATAAGAAAAATTTAATTTGGGACTTAACCTCGTTCCATTTGATGATTGTCCGACAGGAATTTGTTCTTGGTCCAACAAATCATGCATATTAAAAATGAAATAATCCAATCTTAATCCGGGATTAACGGTCCATTTTCCTGTTTTCCATATCAATCCGGAATAAGCATGGAGATTGGTTTCTACTCCTGTAACATCCATCTTTTTATCCAATAATAAATCTCGGTGATAAACATGATTAAGTTGCAAAGTACCAATATCGTCATTTCGGAATCCAATACCTGATGTCAATTCTATAGATCCATTAGTTAAGACAAAATTTTTGACATGCTTAAATTCAGTACCATAAATATTTCTTCCATCTTTTTGCTGAATTTCATCTCCGTTAATTGGATCATTCAGATAAAATGTAAAATCAGAATACAGATTAAAATTATATTTCGAATACCAACCCATAACTTCAATATGTTCTGATGGAGAGATAATATGTTTAAAATTTATCTGAACATTTGTTCGCGAAGTGCTTCCTCCTTCTGTAGGATCAATACTTCCCCAACGATCAATAATCCCTTCATTAATTGCTCGTTCAGGATTTTGACCTGAGGCATTCCAGGAGGAATTGAATGTAGAAAACTGAACATTAAAATAATCATTATCATTAAGCCATTGGTTGTATTTTGCAAAGATATTTAACCTGCTGAAATTTTGTTTTACATCAAATGGTCCGTCGGTGTAATTATATTCTGTGGCAACATAGAAATTTTTCCTGTGCTCCGAATCGTCAATAATATTGAACATTCCCAGTATTCGTTTGGTATTAAAAGAACCTGCTTCCAGTTTAATCATACTACTTTTTAAACGGTTATAAGTTTGAAAGTCTACATATCCTGCGGTACAAAAATCACCGCGATCTGTATAATAAGCCCCTTTTCCAAAATCGATATTATTAACAGTTTCCGGAATAACAAAATGCAAATCTGAATATCCTTGTCCATGTGCATGAGACACAATATTTACTGGCATTCCGTCTACATTGACACTAACATCAGTTCCGTGATCGGCATCAAAACCTCTTAGAAAAAGCTGTTCTGCTTTTCCACCACCTGCATGTTGGGCAATAAATAAGCCGGGGACTTTGCGCAACAAGTCCTGAGCAGAATTTACCGGAAACTTATTAAGATCGACTTTTGTAACAGCTTTAAGGAAATTATTGCTATTGATTATAACTTCGGAAATCTGGATTGGTTTATGCTGAAGAAAAATGACATTCCTATACTCTTTTTCATTGCTAACAATCCATTTCACCTCATCATATTCTTTATGACTGATTGTAAGTGTGTCGGGAAATGACTCAATATAATATTTAAATAAACCGTCAGATCCAGAATAGGTATGACTGTTGCCATGATTGTATACTACCTGCGCGTTCACTACGGGGAATTTATTATCCGCATCTTTAATGAATAACTGACTTTCTTTTTTTTGTGCCAAAGCCATTTTACTCATCATTAAGACAAGAAAAACAATTTGTATTTTATTCATGAAATTAATTTTCTCCTTAGACGATTTTTTTTAGGGATAATTTTCTGAATAAGCAATGTTATCCATGTTCCTGCTACAAACGGGAAAGTAAGTACTCCGCCAAAGGCTGTCAGTATATTATTGTCTATCAATACATCATCAATAGTTACTGTAATAAATACAGCTATTAATACCCACAAACCATCTATTTTCCTTACTCCTGAAAAAACAATAGCAGAAAGCACGGCATTAAAACCGAATAATCCCATATGAATTCCTTCTATTGATTCTCCTCTGGTAAATGAAATATAAGCGCCTAATAAAGCACCGGCAAAACCATATAAGGCTGCCAAAGGTGAATTGATAAAAACTGCTATAAAAAAAATAATTCCGGACAATGCTCCTCCCTGAAAAATCACTTCTCCAAAACCATTAAAAGGGGTAATAAATTCACTATAATTTAAATTTGCCGGTTTTGCGGCAATCATTTCCGAAGGTGGAATATCAGTAAAATGATGCAGTGCAAAAACAAATATCCAGATGATTAAGATAAATGGAAATGTAAACACCGGAATCTTTTTGCTTATAAAAAAATGTTGAATAATACTTGCCAATGTACCTCCCAAAACAATAAGAATCCAGATAAATATTGTAGTCTGAAAGAAAAATGACAGAGCAACTCCTACCAAAGCTGCACTAAAACCATAGAGTCCTGCATTGATTTTAGATTTATCATAACCCAGTTTCATAGCTGTAAATGTGCCAACGCTTGTTGCCAGAATAGTTGCAATACCGCCTTGCCAGCTTCCCATAAAAATACCGATAAGAAACAAAAGTCCCGTCCATCTGTTTTCCTGAAGCATAATTTGTCCTATTCCCTTTAATACATTTTCGAGAAAAGGAATTTTTATAAAATTTTTATTCATTGTAATTTTTTCTGTTTTTGTTTTACCATCCTAAAAAGACCATTCCTATACCACATATCGTCACTACTGCGCCACTGACAACGCTCATATAACGTTCGAGTTTATCGGTGTTGAAAAACGTTGAATATCCGTATCGCCCTAATAAAACCATTCCGAGCATTGTAGCAACAGTAGTAAGTGCGAATGGAACTACCATTGCAACAATCTCAGTCACGGAACGATTTAATCCCGAATAAAAAAGAAGCGGTGTAAGTGGTTCACTTGGTCCCATTACAAAAATCATAAATAACACAAACGGAGTTACTTTTATTCGGCTCTGGGGCATTACTATTTCTCCATGATTATGTTCATAGACATAAACATCATCTCCTAATACATCAAAATGCTTGTGGGGTTTATTTTTAATGGTTTGAATTATTCCATATATAAGATAAATAACTCCGAAAATAAGCAACGCCCATCCCGAAATATTCCCTCGGATATCCTGAAACCAGGAAAATTTATTGAGTTGCCATCCCATAAAAACTCCGACAGAGCCTAAAACCAAAGAACTCAAAACGTGACCAAAGCCACAAGCAATTGTCAACAGAATTGTTTTACTCTTGCTCCATTGTTTTGATTTTGACAAAACAATAAAAGGCAAATAATGATCCGGGCCAGATATGGTGTGGATAAAACTTATCGATACAGCACTTAGTATTAATGCCCAAATAGTAGTATTCATAAATTATTTTATTCTAATTCCCAAAGGATTTCCTGAACCTTTAAGAAAAAATTATACATTACTTCTCCTCCATGTCCCAGTGTTCTGATCACAAATCCATTATCTTCCATTGCTGAAATGCCGATTTCCATTTCGTTTTGAGATTCAATAATGGAATAAATAGTATCAACTAAGAGGTTTTTATCTACATTTTCTTTAGTATTGTAAAAGATGAGGGTTCCTTGATGGCTAAATTGTTCCAGATTGCCTATGATGCTTATAGGAATCAAATCGGGTTGAATAAGCACATTATCCTTTAATACCAATTTATTTTTATGATAAATTTCAATAAGATTCTGAAAATTTTTCAGTTTAAAAAACTCTCCATAATGTTTTCTTCCACAAGTGATAATCTCACTAATTATGACCTGACTATTTGTGCCAATACGGATTTCGGCTTTACTTTTGAAATTAGAATTTTCATGTGGTACGACAGGATGCGGAACATACGCAAAAGAAGTATTATCATCCATTGAAATATTAAGCTGTTGTACAGCATCATTTTCCATATTGAATAATCGTTGATATGATTGTGACTGAAGCTGCAATTGAGCTCCTTTCTCTAAAACAATATCCAGTTGATAGCGGTCACCACACAAAATTCCGGGTGAAGTACTCATCACGATCTGATAAAGTTTATTATCGTGTTTGCGTTGTCCTACCGAAACTACACGAAACGGAGGAGTCACATAAAGATCTTTTACATAGGAACTTCCCTGCTTATGACCCGCTATAATATGTAGGCGACTATCCATTTATCTTAATAGATTGGGTTCTTCACATTCTTCCAGTAAAGCATATTTTTTCAGCCACCCTATAATTTCAGGCACACCCACATCTGTTTTAAGATTTGAGAATATAAATGGAGTTCCCTTCCTCATTCTTCTTGTGTCATCTTCCATAACCTGAAGACTTGCTCCTACATAAGGTGCTAAATCAATTTTATTAATAACCAATAAATCAGATCTGGTAATACCCGGACCTCCTTTTCTGGGAATTTTTTCACCTTCGGCAACATCAATAATGAAAATGGTAACATCGGCAAGATCCGGACTAAAAGTTGCCGATAAATTATCACCGCCACTTTCGATAAAAATTAACTCAATATTCGCAAAACGGCTTGCCAATTCATCTACCGCTTCAAGATTCATACTTGCATCCTCGCGAATAGCCGTGTGCGGACAACCTCCGGTTTCAACACCAATGATGCGGTCATGTGGTAAAAGACTATTTTTTGCCATGAACTCTGCATCTTCTTTGGTATAAATATCATTTGTAATTACACCAAGGTCATACGTTCCGTACAAATGTCTGCTCAATCGTTCTAATAAAGCAGTTTTTCCAGAACCTACAGGTCCGGCTACTCCTACTTTTATATATTTTCTATTTTCCATTTTTAATTATTTTTGTTTTAATTACGACATATAAAGTCTTGAATACAGCCTTTCATGCTGCATACAACGAATGTCGAAAGAGGTATTGCATAACCCTACAAGGTCTCTATCTAATTTTATAGTTTCCTGAGCCGTTTTTTCCATTATAGGATATAGGCGAAATAAAATATCCTGCCCGTCTAATTGCCCAAGTGGCACTAATTTTACTGCATTGGTAATCATTCCTGCTGTAGAAGTATAATAAAATCCAAAAAGTGCTTCTTGTAAAGGAATTTTCAACAGGCAACAATACATTCCAAAAACAATACTGTAATGAGAACTTGCTTCGTGATTTCGAACTGCTTCTTCATAAGATTCCATAAACTGGAAATTCTCATATCTTTTGAAAATCTTAATCAAACGCAATCCTAATTTCTGACTTGCCTGACGGATTTCTCTTGGACATTTCAATGCGTTACATTCCTGATCCAGTTCTAAAATTGCTTTTAAATCATTAGCTCCCGTAGCTTCGTAGGCTAATTTTACAAAAGCTCCATCATTATATTTGAGATTATATTTAAGCATATTCTCAACAAATTCCTGTGCTGTTGCCGCATTGTGTACAATTCTATTTTGTACAAAAGTTTCAAGTCCGTTAGAATGAGAATATCCTCCAATGGGCAATGTAGGATCAGAAATATGCAATAGACTTGCTAAAAATTTTATATTATTCATCTTTTGGAGCTGCCATTTTTAGAATTTTTGTAAAAATTGTCGAACCTAAACTTCCGTGTCCGTGAGGTTCAACATTGGATTTAAGAAGATTAAGCAATTTTACAGATTGTTTTTCGGGTTTACACCCACTCACTTCAAGCCATCTGTACATTGGCATTTCAAAAGGCAACAAAACTTGGTCGTGCTGTATAAAAAGCGGAATATGCTTATTACCAATTTCATAACAAACTGTACCCATTTCCAGCATTGAAGAAGGGGAAATAACAATAGCTTCTGTCTCCAGAATATTCACCACGATTAGTTTCTGGTCATTCTCAAAAAGAATATCACCTTCTCTCAGGCGTTGACCTTCTCTTAGGAATTTAATAGCAATATCTTCTCCCTGACGTGTCTTTTTACGTTGGATTCTCTTTGTAGATTCAAACCATTCCAAGTCGAGATAATCTATTGATTTTCCGTTAATTGTACTATCCGAAATAGTACCTAAAGTTTCACTGATGGTCATCGTTTTTTTATTTTTTTATGAAACCTAACAGGTTATAAAAATCTGTTAGGTCTTTTTTAACTTATGCTACTATTAAAACAAATAATACAATTGTGTTAACGGAAGTTTTTCTGACGGTTCACAAGTAATATGTAGACCATCTACCATTACGTGGTAGTTTTCGGGATTAACCTCGATTACCGGAGTTTTATCATTATGAATAAGATCAGCTTTAGAGATATTTCTACAGTTTTTAACCGGAAGAATTATTTTTTCCAATTTATATGCAGCGATTGCTCCGTTATCGATCGAAGCCTGAGACACGAAAGTAGCACAAGTTCCAAATTTAGCGCGACCGTGAGCTCCAAACATATTTCTATAAATAATAGGTTGAGGAGTTGGAATCGATGCGTTTGGATCACCCATTTTAGCCGCAATTACAAAACCTCCTTTTACAATCATTTCTGGTTTTACACCAAATAATGCCGGTTTCCAAATTACCAAATCGGCCAATTTACCAACTTCGACAGAGCCAACATATTCAGAAATACCGTGAGCGATAGCAGGATTAATGGTATATTTAGCTATGTAACGTTTTGCACGGTAGTTGTCATGCTCTGTATTTTGATCTTCTTCTAACTGCCCGCGTTGCTCTCTCATTTTGCTTGCTGTTTGCCATGTTCTGGTAATAACTTCGCCCGGTCTTCCCATAGCCTGAGAATCAGAACTCATAATACTGAACACTCCTATATCATGCAAAATGTCTTCGGCTGCAATAGTTTCAGGGCGAATACGAGAATCGGCAAATGCCACATCTTCAGGAATATTTTTACTTAAGTGGTGACAAACCATCAACATATCAAGATGTTCATCTATTGTATTAATCGTGTAAGGACGAGTAGGATTTGTAGAAGCCGGCAACACATTTGGATACATTGCTGCCTTGATAATATCCGGAGCGTGTCCGCCGCCAGCACCTTCAGTATGGAATGTATGAATTACTCTTCCATTGATGGCTTTCATTGTGTCTTCTAAAAATCCACCTTCATTTAATGTATCAGTATGAATAGCTACCTGAACATCATATTTATCTGCCACTTTTAATGCAGTATCAATTGTTCCGGTTGTAGCTCCCCAGTCTTCGTGAATTTTCAAGCCTAAGGCTCCTGCTTCAATTTGTTCTTCTAGCGGCGCTTCTGCCGAACAATTTCCTTTTCCAAAAAAGCCTAAATTCATAGGAAAATCTTCTGCAGCTTCTAACATTTTCTGAATATTGAATTTGCCCGGCGTACAAGTCGTTGCATTTGTTCCGTCATTAGGTCCCGTTCCGCCTCCAATCATAGTTGTAATACCACTATAAAGAGAAGTTTCTATTTGTTGCGGACAGATATAATGAATGTGCGTGTCGATTCCTCCCGCAGTTACAATATATCCTTTACCTCCATGAACTTCTGTAGAAGCACCAATAATCATATTTGGAGAAACTCCATCCATTGTATCTGGATTTCCTGCTTTACCAATGGCTACAATTTTACCATCTTTGATTCCAATATCTGCTTTTACAATTCCCCAGTGATCAATAATAGTTGCTCCGGTAATACAAAGGTCTAAAACTCCCTGATCTCTTGTACAGGAAACATTTTGTCCCATTCCGTCGCGAACAGTTTTTCCACCTCCAAAAATAGCTTCGTCGCCATAATGGGTAAAATCTTTTTCGATTTCAATAATCAATTCAGTATCTCCCAATCTGATTCTGTCTCCAGTAGTTGGTCCTAATATATTTGCATACTGTTTTCTGTCTACGTTTAAACTCATCTTAAATGTTTTTAAAATTTAATTCATTGGCTTTAGCTAAACTTTCTTTTTTCTTTGCATCAGAATCTATAGACCCGTCAACCAGATTATTAAAGCCCATTGCCTTTTTATTTCCTCCAATTACAACAAGTTCGACTTCTTTTTCTTCTCCCGGTTCAAAGCGAACTGCCGTACTTGCAACAATATTTAGTCTCTTTCCAAAACTCTTTTCACGATTGAAACTCATTGCTTTATTTACTTCGAAAAAATGGAAATGTGAACCTACCTGAATAGGGCGATCTCCTGTATTGGTTACTTTTAATTTTACAGTTTCTCTGCCTTCATTGCAGATGATTGTGCCTTCTTTTACAAAAATTTCTCCTGGTATCATAATATTGGGAATTAACGAATTGGATTATGAACTGTTACTAATTTGGTTCCATCAGGAAAAGTTGCCTCGATCTGAACATCGTGAATCATATCTGCTACTCCATTCATCACGTCCTCTTTAGTAAGAATCTGTGCGCCTTCCTGCATCAATTGCGCTACTCTTTTACCATCTCTCGCACCTTCCAGCAAATAATGACTGATTAAAGCAATTGCTTCAGGATAATTTAATTTAAGACCTCTGGCCTTTCTTTTTAGAGCAAGTTCACCTGCAGTGTGCAGCATAAGCTTCTCGATTTCTCGTGGTGTTAAATGCATGATTGTGTTATTTAAAAATTAAAATATTTAGAAATAAGGCAACAGAAATCCTGTCATATCGCAATTCAAGACACAAAGCCTAAACTGATATGATAAATAATTACCTTAAAAAGATTTTTGAAAAAGAAGAAATCCCTTTAAGAGATAGGAATTATAAGTGAATGGTTTAAAATATAGAAAGGCACTTTAACTATTGTATTGTAAAGTCCTAAATATTTTTGATTTTTATGCAAAGTAGAATTAGGTGCAAAAGGAATTGCGTTTTGTTTCAATAAAAAATTAAGAAGTAAAAATCCTTTTGTATTATTACATTTCTCAACCTCATCAACAACATCTTCATTTGAAGTCTCAAAATATTGTTCAAAATTTAATAGTGATGAATTGTCTTTAGTAAGAGAAATAATTTCTTTTTGAATATAAAATACATTAATACTCTTATTAAGTATTAGAGATACATTTGTATTATATTCATGAGCTGTTACTTTATTTACAGATAAAACTGCAATAAAAACTAATGTTATTAATATTAAAAATGTATTTCTCATAGTTATTTTTACTTTCCTGAAAAAGGTGACTGATAAAGAATCACCTTTTTCAAGACTGTAAATTTATAAATAAAATCTTACAATGTAATATGCGCTCGTAGTTAAAGTTTACACAAAAAAATTATACTGAAAAGCTGCTAACCGATCAATTATACATGCGGAGGTGTTCCTTCTGCATTTGACACAACAACATCAATTTGGATTAATGCATTTTTAAGTAAAGATGACACTTCTACTGTTCTTCGCGCAGGAATACCACTTGGGAAAAATGTTCCATAAATTTCATCTACAGCCTCAATATCGCTAATGTTTTTCAGGAAAAGATTAACTTTCACTACATCTTCCATCGCATGATTGATACTTTCTAATATAGCCTTGATATTTTTTAAACACTGTTCCGCTTGCTCTTTGATTCCACCAACTATCATCTCACCAGTTTTTGGATCAAAAGGCAATTGAGCCGAAATATGATTGTAATGAGAAAATGCTACAGTTTGTGAAGAGAGAGGACAGCTTGGTACATTTTTGGTATTGTTTGCCTTTATAACAATTCCATGTCTGTCTTTCACAGCTTGTGGAGGCGTACCATCCCCGTGTGACACTACTGCTTCAATTTGAACCAAGGCATCCATTGGTAAAGCCGAAACTTCAATTACTGTTCGCGCAGGGAAATAAGCCATGGCTCTTGCGATAGCCGAGTCTGGAAAAAATGTTGCATAAACTTCGTTTACAGCATCAATATCAGCAAGATTTTTAAGAAAAATATTAATTTTAACAATATCATCAAAAGGAACATCTATACTTTCTAAAATTGCCTTGATATTTTTTAAGCACTGTCCAGTTTGTTCATTTACGCTGCCAGTGACTAATCTTCCGGTTTTAGGATCGATAGGCAATTGAGCCGAAAGATTATTATAATGAGAGAATGATACTGTTTGTGAAGACAAAGCACAAGTTGGGGCATTTGTGGTATTATTAATTAGTTTTATCAGATTACCCGCTTGTGGTGCGTTTGAAATTGTTCCTTCACCATTTGAAACAAGTACTTCGATTTGGACCAATGCATTCAAAGGTAAAGCTGCAACCGCAACTATTGTACGTGTGGGAAGATAAGCTGGGAAAAACGTTTTGTAAACTTCGTCTACAAACATGCTGTCTTTGATATTTTTGACAAATACAGTAATTCTAACCACATCATTCATAACATGATCAATGCTTTCTACAATTGCCTTGACATTTTTAAAACATTGCTCAGCTTGCTCTTTTATTCCGCCCGCTATCAATTTACCAGATTTTGGATCGATGGGTAATTGAGCCGAAAGATTATTGTAATGAGAGAAAGCTACAGTTTGTGAATATGGACCAATACTTTGTGGAGCATTATTGGTATTTCGTGCTAATATTGAATTAACTTTTTTTGCAATCATTAGTATATTATTTACTGTTTTAATTTATGGGAAATCCTTTTTAATCTGGCTTATCGAAAATTAAAGCCACATTTTAGGCAGACCAAAAATATAGTTGTTTACGATTTAAATTATCCAAAATAAGACATCAAAATATAACTATCAGACTTTTTTCAGAACAGAATTCCTTGTCTTATTAACAACAAGCAAATATTGATTAACTTTTTAGAATAAATTATTAGAAAATAAGTAAAGTAACCAAATAAGAAAAATAATATTTTCTGACCGCTTTTAAAAAACAGATTGTCAGTTTCAGATGACTCAACTTTTAAACTTAAAAAACCACTCAATTGATTCGCTTTGATGTGAACGCAGCACTACATAATAAATACAGTTGCTAAAATTATAAATTGGGTAAAAATTATTGAACGAGTTCTCTTTTCTTCCTGCCAATCAAAAGTTCCTATTCTTTTAACAATAAACCAATGGCTCTCCCCAAGAATGTAATTATCCTCGTAGATGTACAAAGATAGCGTTGATTTGTTATCAATGACCGTAAGACAAAAACAAAATAAGGACAAAAAGCAACTCAAAACTGGGTTGCTTTTTTATTTAGTCATATGTATAAACTCAATAAAAAGTATATTATTAAATTCATATCGCTTAAAATAATTATTTCCCATTAAACAATTTCTCCAAATAGGTAATTTTCTCTTTTTCTGATGCTAATAAACGTTCGTAAAGTTTTCTGTTTTCGTCAACAACTTCCATCATTTATCTAGTGGATTGAATGAACAGTTGTTTGCGTGAGCATTAATAACACTACCTATAATTTCATTATCATAGATATTATTAAAATAATTTATCTCACTTTCTTCCGAAAAATTTTTAATAGCGTCCACCGTGTTACACTAAGTGCTTTTGCAACTTCAAAAAGTTTATCTTCATCAATAGTTTCGCTGTTTTCCATAGCAGATACTGCTTGTTGATTAGTTCCTAAAACCTGTGCAAGTGCTTCCTGCTTCATGTCTCTTATTCACGAATACGGCTTGTTTTTCGCCTTATATGGTTTGGTTTTGTTAATGTGCTCATAATTAAAAGGTAAATTAGAAATAAAAAATAAAGTAATTCGTAAAAACATATTTATTTCTGTATGATACAGATCTAGTCCATTTTATAGAAACACAATATTATTTACTTTCGTGCGTCAAACAAAAATATAATTTTTCCGACAATTTTAAATTAAAAAATCAAGTTATGAAAATGATTAAAGCTTACCTAAAAATGATTAAACATTTCAGCAAAAAATTAACAGTAAAATAAATGTTATAATGGAAAAAGAAATTAAAAATTTAGAAGATCTTAAAAAATTAACTGCAGGACATTTAAATACATAAAAACCCACTAAAGATGAAGAATGTATTTATAGTATCGAAATCAAATTTATAAATTATTATGAGCAATCAAAAACTTAATATAAATTCTAAACTTGTTTTAGCAGTTTAATAAAAAAAGCCACTTCGTTAAAAAAAGTGGCTTTATATTATATACTATCTTGGATAATAAAATCACAAACAGTGAAAAATTATTATTACACTTAAAATAAAAAAATTATTTTACATTTTCAAGATGCTGCAGCCTCACATTTTGCTCCTCAATAATCTTAATTAATTTTTCGGTATTTTTTTGCTGTTCAATTGCATAAAGAGTAAGTTCTTCTACTTTTTTCAATAGTGCCATATTCATTTCAGAAACTTTAATTCCGTTTTTCTCGAATTCTTTTGCTGAGGGAATTTCTGGTAAATGACTATTTTCTTTTACATAATTTTCAACTTCTTTGAGGCTTCTTAAATTATAATCACTTGTAAAAACATAATCAGGTGCAGGAAAGGCAAGATCAACTTTTACTTCTTTTGAATGAATGGTTCCGTTTACTGAAAGTTTTGAATCAGGAATAACAGTTCCTATCCCAACATTGCCATTATAACATACTCTCATTATTTCTGTCGCGTTTAATCCACCAACCATAAAAATTGTGGATGAATTTCCTCCAGTATTTGGACCTATTCTTATATCTCCACCATTACCACCCATTATATCATTTACATAAAATAATGACCTTACTAATACTTTTCCATTTACATCAAGAAGTACTGAACTATCAGGATTTAAAGTACCCAAACCGACAGGACCACTATTAGGATATGTATTTTGAGAGAAGGTTAAATGTGTTATAAAAAGGGTAGCGAAAAGAATAATTTTATACATAATTTTAGTTTTCTAGTTTATTTAGACGTTTGTTAGTGAATGTTCCAATTCAACATTCCCACCATTAGCAGGAAAAATGCTTTGGGCAAAATTAGCATGTGCAGCAAATGCCACAACTAATAAAAAAGTCTTTTTCATATTATTTATTTCGTTTTTAATTTGGCAGTAAGTCTGGATTAAGTTCCTTTATTCTTTTGCATAATTACCTCTACAAACAATTGATCTGTATTGGTTTTATAATTTTTCTTTTTTACAAAGTTTAAGTGCTTAATTATTCCAAGAGAAGGATTATTTTCTACTTTGTTCAGTACTGCTAAACAACCATTAAAAGAGCCCTCTAACGAAAAAATATAGCTTGTCACGGTAAATCCCTTTTGTGATACTGAATGCGGTTCCTGAAAATCTACAATTTTAAGTTTATAACTATCACTGTAAGAAGTGAGTTGCTTTAACAAATCATTCTGAAATGATTCTGAAACATTGACATTATAATGAGATAACGCCTGATCTAATTGCTTTTCTTTTTGAATTAGCTGCCCTACTAACCTAGGCATATTACTATTCGCAGCTATCTCTTCTTGTTTCGCCTTATATTCTTTATAATAATTTATTGTATTAGATATTGCTAAAGAATAACAAAAATAGATTACTACTAAAAACCCAACCAAAAGCATTTTATTTTTTTTATCTAACTTCATCTTATTTCAAAGTTAATTTAATAGAAAATGCCGTTTCATTAGCTTCATTTTTTCCAAAATGGGTTATTAAAACTTTATCTACCCAATTTAGTTTTTCTATTGCTTCAACCCAGCTTGTAAATGCTTCATTTGAAATTGTAGTTCCTGAAATTGTAATTGTTTTTTCCAGAGTCAATATTGGCTCTTCAAGCTTTATTTTTTTTTCTAAAGGATTAAAAGTCAATTCTGTAAGTAAAATAGAAGACGGAACTTTATTAGCAATTTCATTAATAATTAATGAGCTTTGAGAAACTGTTTTTCCAACAATATTTTTTGCTTTTTCCTCTTTAACAAAAATTCTTTGTTTTATTTTACTTATATCTTCAATTGAAGATTTATTTACCAATAACGTTTCAGATGTTTCCTGAGCTAATTTATAATAGTGCGAAAAGAAAAGAAAATTAAGTGCTAAAATTATCAGAAGTATTCCAACCATAATTTTTAAGCCTTTACTAAAAAAAATCTTTTGATTATAATGATCGTATAGTTCTTCGCTATAAAAAATAATTGATCCTGTATTTAACGTAGTATTCATTATCAATCTTAGGATTCCTGAAAATGCTAATAACTGCCTGTTTTCGATTCCAAGATCATTTATATTATAACTTATAGCTGAATCTTGAGAACTTAAGGAAATGATCTGATTTTGCTCCTGTCTAGAAACGCTTTGATGATTCGTAAAAAGTTCTGTTTCTTTAGTATAATTAATAATCTCAACAATAGAACAAATTCCCAGACTAATTCCGGCAATCATTATTTTTTGATTTTTATAATTTGAAATAATCCCATTCAAATACGTTTTTCTTGTAATTGCAATTATCGATTTGGTTTTTAATCTCCAAATTTCAAAATAAAATTCATCCCAATTTGTATTTGGAAAAGCTTTATGCAATAATTTTTCATCGGAACCATCTATACCTGAAACTTCTTTCTGGATAACCTGATTGGTATTAATAACTAAGAAAAAAGGCAATTTAGAATCCCATTTTTCTGCTATTTTCCCACTATAATTGACTCTGTCTTTTTTAGTAATTACTAATCCTTCTTTTTTCTTTTCAACCAACAGTAATGCCACTTTATCTTCATTATTTAAAGTGAGGTGTTCAACACCAATATATTGATTGCCAAGCAAAAATTTATTTATTGATGGTAAAGTCATTAGTAAATAACGGTAGGTTTAATTAAAACGCTTAATTTTTTCTTTGAATCCTCTCGCTTACGAGAACTGAATAACCATTTAATAATAGGAATTCGGGATAATAAAGGTACTCCGGTTCCAGAATCATTTTTTACTGATTCTTCAAGTCCTCCTAATACAATTAAATCCTGATCTTTAACTCTAATAATGGATGTAAATTCCCTTGAATTAATTCCCGGAGGTGCATCCTTATCTACTTTCTGACCATTAAAACTTGATTGTATTACCTTGATATCCATGGTAATTTGTCCATTACCGGAAACCAAAGGCATTATGGTTACAGATAATTCAGCATCAATCGGCTGATAATTTTTAACCTCAGATGCCTGCGGAATTTGTGATCCGTAATAGTTTTGATTGGTAACGACATAATAAGTAGTTTCACCTATAGACAAATATGCCTTATGCCCGTTTAATGTTGATAATCTTGGGGAGGAACGAACTTTTAAATTCCCATTGGTTTCCATCGCTTTCAAACTCAAATAAAAATTAGGCACGACTTTGCCTATGTTTAAAGAACCAAATCCGCTGAAACCATCAATAATATTATTAATTGTTTGTGCTCCTAAATTAATATCAGCAGTAGGAAATACAGTTCCGGAGGTAGTAACTGGCTTGTCTCCAATACCTGCCTTAATACCCGTTTCGACAGTAGCGCTCCTGTTTACTTCAAGAAGCATCACTTCTATCAAAATAACCGGAACTGCTTTGTCTATATATTGTATAAAAGATTCAAATCGTTCAATATTCGCAGCTGGTCCGTTTACTAAAAAACTATTCAATTCTTTATCGACCTTAATATCCAGATCTCTTTTTATTTCATCCGGAATAATAGTTAAAATAGATTCTGAAGGATTACTACCAGACGATGATGATGCAGAAGAACCGTTTGCATTATTATTATAATTACTATTTTGATTTTGATAGTTAGAATTACTTCTATTATCTGATGAGCTATTATTTGAATTATAATTTGAGCTGTAATTAGAATAATTGTTGGTATTATTTAATCTGCCAGCACTTCTGCCCTCTTTTGACGGATCACTTAAAATCTCAATAGAACGATGCATTAAGGGAATAGATTTAATCGTTCTAACTACTAATTGATCTTTTGTTCCAAAAAAGTAAATAGAACCATTTTTCATAAAAGTAAAAGAACCTCCTGATGATGGCGCAACAGCTCCTGAATTACTATTAAATTGTTGCCCGCTATTATTTGAAACATTGCTTTCATTTTTAGTTTCAAATATTTTAACCAAGAGAGCATCAAAAGTAATGTTTTTAGCCTTTACCGTTGCATTTCCGGCACTTTCTAACGGACTTGAAATAAACATATCAATATCTAATTCATGACCTATATCGTATACAATACTTGAAATTGGCGTGTTTTCAAAATCTACATCAAGTAACTTTTTATCTGCATCAACAACAGTAAAGAAAAAGTTAGATTTTCTAGGTCGTTGCGGTTTATTTTGTCTTATAGCTCCATTTGGATCTGATGTACCCTCGGCTACAAAATTACCCTCGATTTTATCAAAAATATAAAAGTTATCTCTTGATTTCGTAACGCTCAAATTATTAGCAAATGCTAATTTATTCAATGCAGCATCAAAAGGCATATTTTTGATATATACTGTCAAAAGTTGATTTTCAAGTCCTGGTGCAAAAACTAAATTCTTTGCACTTTCATCCATAATCTTTCTAAAAACATCATATAGTTTATCGTCTTTTAAATTTAAAGAGAGTAGATTATTCGCCAAATCATAACTTATGTCTATTGCTTTTAAAGCAGGAATCTCAACTGGTTTTACATATGATTTGATCGAAAGGATATTTCCCGTAAAATCAATTGTAAGATTATATTCTTTACATAAGAATATAAGTAAGTCGCCTACAGTAACATCCGAGAAATTGTTTACAATATTAATCTGACTTAAATTTGGAGCCACACTAATGTTTAATTTATGAACTTGCGAAACGGCCAATAAAAAACTGGATAAGGAAGCTTCTTTAATGTTTACATTAATTTTTTCATTTAATCCCGGAGCATTGGCAGTTATTGATTCTATATTATTTTTAAGTTGTAAAATTCTATTTTCCTGCGAAAAAGAAATTTGAAAAATAAGTATTAAAAATAGAGTAATTATTTTTTTCATGAATTTATTTCAATTGTAAGGCTTTTATATGCATTTTACTGCAAGAGTAATGAAAAAACTTCATCGACAGAAGTAATTCCCTCTTTTATTAATAACAATGCATTTCGCTTTAATGTAAAAATGTCATTTTCTTCCAGATAATCATTGATATCCAGTTGATTATTTTTTATTAATTTGGAAAGTTCGCTGCCAATAGGCAAAATTTCATAAATGGCTTTTCGTCCTGAATATCCTGTATGATAACAGTGTTCACAACCCACAGCTACATGATGAGAATTTAAATCACTTGGAATTTCAAATCCGGTTGGAAAAATTGCGGGTGAAATACTCTCTTCTATTTTACAGGTATCACATAATTTGCGAACCAATCGCTGTGCAACACTTATATTTAATGTACTCGCAATTAAAAAAGAAGGAATTCCCATATCTATTAATCTGGAAACTGTCGCCCAGGCCGAATTGGTGTGTATCGTTGATAAAACAAGATGTCCGGTTAGAGCAGCACGTATTGCCATATTAGCCGTATTAACATCACGAATTTCTCCCACCATTATAATATCAGGATCTTGTCGTAAAAATGTTCTTAATGTGGTAGCAAAATCAAGTCCTATATTTTCTTTTAACTGTACCTGATTAATCCCTTCAAGAGTATACTCTATAGGATCTTCAACTGTTAAAATGTTAGTATTGGGTACATTTAACTTTTTTAAAGTAGCATACAAAGTAGTCGTTTTTCCAGATCCGGTTGGTCCGGAAATCAAAACGATACCATTTGGACGTTTTATATTTTCCAGATATACCTTCAACTCTTGCTCAGTAAAACCTAGAGAATTAATATTTATATGACTTGTATCTTTGCTTAAAATACGCAGTACCACTTTTTCGCCATGTAAAGTTGGCAATACAGATACACGGACATCAAAATCCTGATAATCAGTTACCATTGTAATACGACCGTCTTGTGGCAAACGTTTTTCTGAAATATCAAGTTGCGCACGGATTTTTATTTTATTGACAATAATTGGATATTCTTCAACCGAAATATGAAATTGTTCTTTTAATTTTCCATCTAAACGAAAACGAACTCTGGCATTTTTTTCATAAGGCTCAAAATGAATATCACTACTCCCTATTTCTTTAGCATTTAATACAATTTTTTCTAAAAAATCAGTTGTATAATGAATTTCTGAAACGCTGTTATTTGATGTTTTTCTATAATTGGTACTTAAATAACGGTTTATATTTTCGGTAGAATCATTTTCTAATTCGACTTTAAAACTTAATAAAATCCCTAACTCAATTTGTAAACTTACAATATCAGGAGCGTCTGTTTTTAATAAAACAGTTTGTTCATTTTTTCCAATAGGAATAATTCTGTAATAATAAGCTTGTTCCGATTTTACAAGCTGTTGAAATTCTATTGGAATATCAAAATTCTCCATGTTTAATAAGCGTATAAAAAACTGCTGTTATATAAAAAAGTCATTACATATACTGCTCCAAAAAAAAGTGACATGTAACCTGCTAAAGGAACTGTTTGATACTCTTTTTTATTGTTTAAAACAAAATGTAAAAGGAGAGAAAAAAGTAACGCGAACACAAATAAAACTAAAAAAGAAACTATAGAAAAAGTACCCGAAATGAAAATAAAAAATAAGACATCACCTACCCCAATACTATTCAAAAAATTTAATTGTCGAAATCGAATATACAAAAAGGCAACTCCCAAAATGATAGCTACAAATAGTAAATTAAAACCTAAATTAAAAAATGCAACTGCTGTTGGTAAATTATAAAGCTGAATTACAAAAGCTAAAATTCCTATAATGGGATATAAAAACCAATACACTAAACGGCTTTTAAAATCCTGATAAAGAACGATTGCAAAAACAATAATCAATAGAAATTTTAAATACCACATTTAGTCGTTTATGATTTGCTTGGGAACACCATTTTGATCAATTTCCCAAACGTTAAAAACACCATTTCCGTTAAAATCAGTTATGGCTGTTGCTTTTACCTTAAATTCATTATTAGTTGACTGAACAATTTCATAAACATAATTTGCACTTCCGTTTTCTTTTGTTGTTTTAGGAGCTTCAAAATCTATTTCAGTAAAATTAGAACTGTACTTTGAATACATGAAATAGTACTGCTTTTCAGCATTATAAATTGCTTTTAGCTGCACTTGCGCCTCAACACTTTTGGCTTTTGTAATCAGCGGCATCAGATTTGGTAATGCAATTAAAAGTAAAATTCCTATAATAGCGAGAACAATCAACATTTCCTGAAGATTGAAGGAAGGTAATTTTTTAAATATTTTTTCTTTCAAAACAATTGTAATTAATTTCTACAAATATATCTTTTTTATTCAAAATTTATAATGGTTCAATAAGAAATATTCGGTTAATAAAATTATAAATTTATAAGAAATATTTTACTATAATTGCAACATAATTAAGTTAGGACATAACTTCCATTATATACCTTAAAATCAATATGTTAAAAAAATATTTCGTAAATACAAAATTTTATTAAAAAATAAATCTATTTAATCGCATTTTTTTCTTTCATAAAAATTAAACATAAAAAATTTAAAGTATCTAAATATGCCAAAAATTACAATTTTAAAAATAATATTCACTCTCTTATTAATTCCTTCGTCAATACTAGCGCAGGTTAATAAAGACTTACCAAATTACTTTCCCGTCAGCCCCAATGCAGCATCATTTGCAAAACAAGGATTATTTCCTGTAGATTATTCAACTGGAAAAATAAATATCAGCATTCCGCTTTATATAATCAAGACAAAAGAGCTTAATGTTCCAATAGATATGAGTTATAATACTTCAGGAATACAATTAGACGAGCTTGCATCTTGGGTTGGTCTGGGGTGGAATTTAAATGCCGGAGGGGCAGTTATTAGAAATGTTAAAGGAATTCCTGATACTGGAACAGAAGTTCTGGATATTAGTAATCTTGCTTTTACAGAAGTTAATTTTAATGCCCTCTATAATCAATACAGTCCTTACAAATTTAATGCTATTGACACGGCATATGATGAATTTATAATAAATGCTCCCGGTTTATCAGGAACTTTTTATTTTGTAAATAATGCGGCTGTTTTTAAAGACATGCAAAATACAGTAGTTAAAACATCTTCTGTTAATAATAAATTATTAATAAACACGTCAACTTTAGAAATAACCAAGAGCGATGGAACAATTTATAGATTTGGACAAAGCTTTGATGGTTATAGTGCCAATGAAACAGTACAAAATACAACTGATAGTTACAAACCTGACTATGTTAGTTCATGGTTCCTAACTGAAATTATTCCTGCCAATAGTAAAAGTAAAAATGATATTATATCGTTTAAATACAAAAATCTTGATAACACTCGTGATTACTCTATAATTCTTGGAGAAAAAATACTAAATTATAATTTAATTAGTTCTTCAAATCCTCCAGTTTTGGCATCTATTTTTCCAGAAAAAACAAGTTATTCAAATAAACAATTTCTTACTTCTATTAATTTCAGTAATGGAGTTGTCGAATTTGACTCTTCACTAAATAGACAAGACTTAGTTGAAGATTACAAATTAGATAAAGTTAGTGTATACAGTCTTAATAGCGCTACAAAAACCTTAATTCAGCAATATGGTTTTGTATATGATTATTATATAAGATATGGAGGATCTAGTACAACAATTGATCCAAATGGTCAAATTGGAGACTCGTATGCTTATAATGCCACAAGAAATACTTACAGTAGAAATAAATCATTAAAACTACTTCAAATCACAAATAATATCCTGAATGTAAAACATATCTTTGAGTACGAAGGCAGTACTCTTCCGTTAAGAGGTACTACTAAAAAAGATTTTTGGGGATATATAAACGCTAATACAGGTAATTTATCGCCACCAACAAAAGTAGATCGTATTTCATCATACTTTGCAAACAATTATACTACAATGGTAGGTAATGGTGATAGAAGTGCTAATGAAACTTTAATGAAATCAGGAATTCTACAAAAAATAACATATCCTGAAGGAGGATATTCTGTTTTTGAATATGAAGCAAATCGATATTATGAGTATGTTACAACACCTACTATAGTCTACAGATCTGAAACTTCTATAGCTTATGGAAGTGGTTGCAATTATCAAGCAGGTCCATCTACACAGGTAAAATCTTTTACTCCATCATCAACATATGTTAGCGGAAGTGGAAAAATAACATATGGTTTTACAAATGCAACTCAAGAAAGCGGGCCAAATACAAAAGTAACTTTCGAATCAAATAATTATTTTAGACCTGCTCCAAGCGGATCAAGTTATCCTGCCGGAGGAGGAACTTTTAATGTAGATTTTGGATCGCGTACTTATACATTAGGTGCATACGAATATCGAACAGGAAATATTGGTGCTAGTGGATGTCCTTCCAGCTATATAACTGCCAGTTGGCAAGAAGTAAGTTATTCAGTAACACCTGTATTAACACCAAAATTAGTTGGAGGTCTAAGAATAGCATCTGCTAAGAGTTATGATGGCAAAAATACTAATCCTGTCTTTACTAAATTATATCAATATAATAATGAAAACCCGTTAATAAAAGAAGGAAATGGCTGCTATGTCAGAGGTGTTTTTGAGGGGAGTACAACTTCTGCCGATATATTCCCTATTTTCTCAACCTCTTCAATTTTTGATAACAATACTGGTAGTTCTCCTGCAATTACTTATGGGAAAGTAACAGAAATAGATATTGACGTAAAGAATTCTGCAACAAATGGTAAAACGGAATATTATTATGAAAACATTCCTTTAACCAGGCAATTTGATTTTATTAATTTAAGTAGCTTACCAAAAGTTTTTCAATCTCCACAATATATTACACCACCTAGACAGGTGGGAGATAATGGAATCGGAGGATATAATCAACCTTTTGAGAAGACATTAACCAATTTATCATTTACTTTTTTCAGGAATGATATGTGGAATCGCGGATCACTAATCAAAAAAAATATATACAAAACAGGCTTAAATCCAAACACTTACAAACTAATCAACAGTGTTGTGAACCAATATACTATTTTAAAACAGTCAACCCTTCCGTACAATATTGTTTTTAATAATTTCACTCAGGTTGAAATATTCCCTGGAGACGGAAATAGCTCATTTATTTTACCTTATGATCAAAATAGAGATTATCATTCAGGTCTTTTTTATTATGCAACTGGGCAAACTTCGCAGGGAAAAAAACAGATTATAAAAACAATTGAAACAGACTATGATATTAATGAAGTAGCTACTACTGAAAAAATAACAACATATGGTTATGAAAACCCAGCTCACTATCAAATAACAAAAACAGAAACTACAAACAGCAAAAATCAAACTGTAAGAACACAACTGAGTTACCCACAGGATTTAATTTCAACTGGCCAAATCCAGGAAATGCAGAAACTAGTATCCCAAAACAAAATTGATAAACCAATCAAAACGGAAACTTTTATCAACGATTTGCAGACTTCTGAGTCTATGACAAAATATGAAGAAAGCGCTGCTACAGGAAATGTTCTTTTACCAAAAGAAATTCACGGCACAAAAGGTAGTAATGATACTTTCCCATTTAATAATGCAAATAGAAAAATAAACTTTAGTTTATATGATTTTGATGTAGTAAATGGTATTACAGCAGGAAATGGAAATGTACTGCAATATTCGCTGGAAAACGGTACACCTGTAACGATTATCTGGGGATATAATAAAGCCTTACCGATAGCCAAGATAGAAAATGCAACAAATGGGCAGGTAGCAGTTGCCTTA
>NZ_JAYSPC010000010.1:0-3157 GCF_043722275.1 Flavobacterium sp.
AATTAGCAGCCTTGCATTTTCTCCAGCAATAAGCATGTCTCCAACCAGTAAGATTCTGTTCCCACCGAAACCTGTTTGAAAGCAATTAGCGGCTTTGCATTTTCTTCAGCAATAAACATGTCTCCAACCAGTAAGGTTCTCTTTCCACCGAAACCTGTTTGAAAGCAATTAGAAGCTTTGCATATTCTCGTGCAATAAGCCTGTCTCAAACCAGTAAAATTCTTTGTCAACCAAAAGCTTGATGTGAACACTAAGAAGCTTTGCATATTCCCGTGCAATAAACCTGTCTCTAACGAATTAGATTCTTTGTCGAACTAAAGCTGATTAAGAAAAGTGTGAAAGCTTGAATATTCGCATGAAATAAGCCTGTCTCAAACCAGTACGATTATTTTTCCAAAGAAAGGTGTTTGAGAACAGTTAGAAGCTTTGCATATTCCAGTACAATAAGCCTGTCTCAAACCAGTAGGATTATTTTTCCAAAGAAAGGTGTTTGAGAACAGTTAGAAGCTTTGCTTATTCCCGTGCAATAAGCCTGTCTCAAACCTGTAAAATTCTTTGTCCGCTGAAATTTGTTTGAAAGCAATGAGCAACTTTATTTCTGCCAATTGCGCACTTCGGGTGCTTCAAAAAGGGTTGCCCATAACGATTGCCCGCTTGCCGTTGTTGGGGTATTTCATGTTCCTTCAGCCCGAACTTCAGCCCAATAGCGAACAGATGTAAATGTATAAAACAAAAGCTGAACAAGGAACTTCAAGCCCGAACAAATGCACAATAATGAGATGCTGTTGATTGCTCCAACTTCCTGCCCCAATGACGGCAAACGGTTTGTTGTGCGCTGCCTTTCTCTCGCTTAAGCTTCCGCATTTAGGATTTATAAGCGTGAAATCAGTATGTAGGAAACCCTTAAGTATTAATCATAAATCATCTTTTTTCACTCCAATAAGAAGTGAATAAAGTATAACATTGGATGGACAAAATTTTAATATTCGCTATAAATTGGACAAATTGAGTGTGATGTAATAAAAGAGTTGCCTGAATGAATTTTACAAAAAAAGTATTTTCTATCAGTTTTTTTATCTCTTATAATGTCAAAATTAGATATTGGTTCTAACGCCCAATGAAGCTTGAAATTTTCATTATAACCCTCGATACTTATACAACTAATGCTTTTTTTAGGATAGCTTGAACTACTTAATACTTCAATATTATCGATAGCAATGCCTTTATCAACAATTGTAATGTCCGACCCCGATAAACTACCAACAGCAACAGTTTCTATTAATGATAAGTCTTTGAAGCTGGTTGCTAATGCAGGATTTAAACTAAGTTTTACATCAGTTGGAGCATCTTGTGTATTTTTTGTTATAAAGTATCCAGCATTTTGCGTTGTGTTACCCTTTATGTAAACTAAAAATGCGTCATCCACCAATATCCCGTTCTCAATTTTTTGCAATGTTAATGCTTCAGTTTCAGCGAGACTAAACTGATAATCATTTTGATAAATTGAAATAGAATTATCCTTGTTCTTAAAAATGTATAATTCAGCAGGGTTTAATAATAATGGACGTTTGGCGGTAGAGCTTTTTTTAGTGCCTTTGAATTCTTCATCATATGCAGATGTCCAACCATTCACAATCGCCGCTAATCGTGCACTTCTGCCTGGATGGGTTAATGACCCATTTTCATTAACAAGAGCATTTATAGCACTCTCTGATTGCTCTAAAGTTGCACCTAATTTTTCTAAAATAAATCCTGAAAATTTATCGGCTTCTAACTCAAGTTCAGGTCTACTTCCTCCCATTTGCAGAGAATGTCCGCTTAAGTGATGTCCAATTTCATGAGCTAGAATACTAATAGATGCCCAATCGCTAATTGATGCTTTGATTTTTTGCATGAAACTTTGGTTATAGATTATATACCTATCCAAAGATTTAGTATTAGCATTATATTTTACCACTGCACAGGCATTAGGAACATTGCCTGCTACTAATTTAAAGTTAGAGGGTAGTCCTGAAGCATTAGTTATTCTTGCTAAAGCAGTTTGAGCTTCATTATCAGAGTTAAAACTATAAATTTCTAACGGCAGTTTTTCTCCATAATAACTACAGGAACTTTTGATTAATATTTTCTGCTGTGGAAAAGAAATAAAAGGCATTAAAGTCAACCAAATCAGTATTTGCTTTTTCAAATGATTTATTTTTATTTATCTTAAAATCACATTGTTGCCTCTGTAGATTGCGGAGTTTGTTCTCCCTCATAAAGCAATGAATAAGTACCTGTGGTTAACACATTCCCCACTTTTAATTTTGTCCGATATTCAGGTATATTGGTGTTCGGCAAGTCTGCAAAAAGCCCGATTATCTTTCCATTTCCTGCATCTATGAAAGAATTTATTAAGGGAAAAATAATATTAGCTATTTCGCAACATTTATCATTGAGTACCTTTTTTGTTTCAATATCATTGCGGTGTGAGTTTACTTTTTCAAACAAGGCTAAACAGTCCTCGACTTGTTTCTTAGAAAGAACATTAAGCTTAGTTCTTTTACTATTTTCAAATTCATTTTCAAATTGCCAAAGTTGAACATTATTATCTTTTAGTTTATTTTCCATTTCAAATAATTCATCGAACAATTTCCAAAGCTTATTTTCCATAACTTATTAATGCGAATTTTAAAACTATCAAATGAAAATATTTATAGCTTTCCTTGAAGGTACTTTTTGCATCTGTTCAAATATAGTCTACTTAATTGAGGGTAGACATATTTTGGATTAAGGTAGCGCACAACGTTACGGCTTGGCGTTTTGGCGGTATTTGAAAAACGTCAAGCCCGTTGCCGAAGCTAAATAATGATAAAAAAAATGATGATGAAAACTAAAAGCCACATAGCCCACGTCAAGATGGAGCCGCAGCCGAACAGCGAACTACAGCCGATGGATCCAACGTCCAGCCGCCATAATGCCAAACCGATTGTTATGGGCAGCCCTGTTCTTTTTCCACCGAAACCTGTTTGAAAGCAATTAGCAGCTTTGCATTTTCTCCTGCAACAAGGGTGTCTCTAACCAGTAAGATTCTGTTTCCACCGAAACCTGTTTGAGAACGGGAAGCGGCTTTGCACATTCCCCTGCAATAAGCATCTCTCCAACCAGTGAGATTCTG
>NZ_JAYSPC010000011.1:0-4268 GCF_043722275.1 Flavobacterium sp.
TTTTTTTTTAATTATTAAATATAATCAACAACTCCAAAATGCAGTTTGGATTGGTATTTCCGTCATTTCAGAATTAGAGTTTTTATCCATTATCGCTGCTTCCGCTATGGAGAACCAAGCTTCACTACTTTCCAATGATGTTATTTTTCAACGAGTAGAACAATTATTTGTTTTGATTTTCTAAAACCAAATAATTCTCTCGGGTGTGTATTTGACCCCCTCAGTATTGAGTAGCTTTTTGTGGTCAAAGGGACCAAAGAATAGACACCCGAAGTCAAAGACTGCCGCGTGAGCAGTGCCGTTTTTCATGAGGAGTTTTATGGGTTGTTTAAGGAAAACCTTGCACCAGCGGGGATTAATATCCAGTGCCAGCGGGTGTTTTTAAAAATTTATGGTCGCAGCCAAATCTGAAGCTTCTTTATTCGCTTCATTGATTTTCATTGTTGCTAAATCAGGCGTATAATCCAAAGGTTGTGCATTGACAAAAGAGACATCAGTGATGCCTGCAAACCCAAAAATTGTCCTTAAATAAGATTCTTGAAAATCCATAACATTCATAGGACTGCCGACGCTATAGTCGCTCCCACGAGACGTAATGCAAATCATTTTTTTGTTTTTAGCTAAACCTTCAACACCCGTTGCGGTGAATTTGAAAAGGATGCCTGGTTGCATAATGACATCAATGTAATGTTTCAGTTTATAAGGCACTGAAAAATTCCACATCGGTGCTGAAATGACATACATGTCAAAGGAAACAAATGATTTGGAAATGTCTGCAATCTCATTCCACATAAATTGGCTGGCTGTGTCCAAAGTAGCACCAGCTATTGTCATGTATTTTGTTTCTGTGACGCTTTGATTGAGCGTCGGTAAATCCATTTGGAAAAGCTCTAAATCTTCAACAATTAAATTAGGATGTTTACTTTTGAGCGAGTTGATAAACTCATTTGCGATACGAGTTGTACGCGATTTTTCACCTCTTGGTGAGGCGATGATGTGGAGTAGTTTCATTATACTGGTTTAATAAAAGTTTAGTGTTAAACACTATTGTTTAACTGATGACAAAACTAAGAAGTTTTAATTTAAAAAACGCAATTATTTATTTTTGAAATCCTAATTTTTTTGACTACAAATCCAATCAATATAGGCTTTTTAATGTGTTTCTGTTAAAGACATAAAAAAGGCATGTGCTTTGGGTGAATCCAACAAACAAACCATCAATTCGTCGGGAATACTGAGTAAGCGTGGCATACTATCCAATTGAGTATGGCTTGGGTGTGTAGTTGAGTAAGAGAATCTCATAGTTGTTTAGTTTTCTTCTGATGCTTCCATAAGTGCTTTCATAAGTATATCCGCAGCACCTACTTCAAATTGAGGGGTATGTAAATAATAGATTTTGTTAGGCAATAATTCTGTTAATGATACCATATCCTATTTTTACTGTAAAGTTAAAAGATTTATCTCAGCTTTAAAATAGACAAATATTATTGAAGTGATAAAAGCCTTTGTTTTCTATTACTTGAAATGCTTTGCAAGATTTTTAATTTATAAATTTTTATTATCAAGGCATAGCCCCCCTCAGTATTAAATAGCTTTTTGTGGTCAAAGAGACCACAGAATAAGACTTCCGCAGTGAGAGACTGCCGCGCGAGCAATCCCGTTTTTCATAGGGAGTTTTATGGGTTATTTAAGGAAAACCTTGCACCAACGGGCACGTCACCCTCCATTTTGCCAAACCCATGTTATAGGCAGTCAAGTTTTTCCACAATCTGATTTTATTTTAAGGTCTTTCATATAAGTTGTCAAGAGTTATACTTGTCTGAAAGTTGCATATAAATTAAAGCCACAGCAGCAACCGTCATAGTAATTAATGCAGCAAAACCAAGAATATTTGTTATTCTTCCATTCACGTTTTCACCCATTATTTTTTTGTTGTTTGAAATGTGCAGTATAATAGCAATTAAGACAGGAGCAGTTAGTCCATAAAGAACAGCTGTATAAATTAATGACTGAATTGGAGTAATGCCTATATAGTTTAATGATAAACCGAGTATCAATGAAATAGCAATGATGGCATAAAATGCTTTTGCTTCATGAAATTTTTTGTCAAGCCCTTGTTCCCAACCAAATGTTTCAGTAATGATGTAAGAAATAGAACCACTCAATACCGGAATTGCAATAAGCCCTGTTCCGATGACACCAATAGCAAAAAGAAGATAAGCAAGGTTTCCAGCTAATGGTTTTAGTGCCATTGCCGCCTGTTCAACTGTATCAATTTGGTGTATGCCACCTTTGAACAAAACCGTGCCTGTTGTAAGAATTATAAAATACATAACAAAACCTGAAACGGTCATTCCAAAATCTACATCTTGGTTCATCTCATGGATTATCTTTTTGTTTACAATCAAATGGTTTCTCTTATTCTTCATTTCTTCAACTTCTACAGATGCTTGCCAAAAGAAAAGATATGGCGAAATGGTTGTGCCAAGAATGCCAACTATAATGGTAATAAAGTCCTTGTCAAATTTTATAGTTGGAATAAATGTCGCTTTGAGAATTTCGATAAAATCCTGTTTATACAAAAACGGAACAACAAAATAGACCAACATAACGATGCACAAATATTTTAGAACAGATGCAATTTTTTGATATGGTAAGTAGATAATTAGCCCTAAAAGGATAATTGTGAAAATAACACTAAAATAATTAGCATCAAAAGACGGAAATAGTAGATTTCCCACAGCTCCCATACCTGCAATGTCAGCACCAATATTCATTACAATGGCAGGAAAACTAAACAACAACATCAGATACAAAATAGGTCTTGGATAGTGTTTTTTAAGTGTTCCTGTTAAGCCTTGTGATGTTACTAATCCAATTCTCGCACACATTTGCTGAATAGAAGCCATGAGTGGAAAAGCAATAATTGCTGTCCATAATGTTGAAAGTCCATATGCAGCACCTGCCTGTGAGTATGTTGCAATGCCGGATGGGTCATCGTCACTTGCTCCTGTTACAAGTCCAGGTCCTAGTTTCTTCCAACTAATAAGAAGTTTAGACGAAAATGTTTTATTTTTTTTCATTTTTTTAAACGCTGGTGAATGGTCGGCAAAAGCCCAACCAAGATAAGTAGGAAAGCCGTAGTAATATTTATTCTTATAAAAAGTTCTGGATAACTGTCTTGGTGAAAAAACCAATAAAGGTTTGTTGCTACACAAAACAAGCAAATCAGAATTGTCAGGATGGCCATTGCTTTATGTTTCATTCTTATCGTATGTCTCTTTGTTTCGTGCAGAAATATTTTGGTTAGCACCGTCCTCATTGGTTGCCTATAACTCGCAAATATGCAAAAGTTTTATCGTACTTTTTGTATTGTTACGTTTCTTTACCTCAGAGCGCGAAAAGAAAACTTGCTACTTCCTCCCTTAAATTATTTATAAAGATTTAATAGAAGATTGTGTAAATAATCAAACAAAATTAATCCAAAAACAATAATATTTCACAATTCTTTAATTTATTTTTTTATAAATCTAACTCATCAGTTTGCACTGCATCTTCTCTCAATAAAAACAAGGCTCATCAAGCTACTTTGTCTCCTACAAATCTTTGATTAAACAGAAGCACCCCCTCAGTATTAAGCTCATATTTTTATAAAACGGCAGCTGCCATCACACAATATGAGGGTAAAATCATGCGCTTTTGACTTGATTTTGTAGTACGGAGATTTTATTTAGTCATGCAGAAGAATTATTTTGTAATGCGGAGACTTTATTTTGTAAAACTGAGGGGTGATTTTTAAAACAGAGGCATGATTTTGTAAAACGAACGCATAGTTTTGTAAAACTGAGGGGTATTTTGTAGTACGGAGATTTTATTTAGTCGTGCGGAAGAATTATTTTGTAAAACGGAGAGGGAATTTTGTAAAACGAAGGTTTGCCCATTGTCAACATCTAAATTAGTAAAATTCGTCAATTCGTAAAATTCGTGGTATCTTACACGTAGTAAGGATATTTCGATTAAATGTATTGTACCACGAATTTTACGAATTGACGAATTTTACTAATTTGTGTGTTGACTGCTGGTTTTATTTAAATATAAAATAAATCGCCAAAATAATAAAGCCAAATCCCACAATATGATTCCATTTCAAATGGGGTTGTGTAATAAGTCAAAAATATAATAATTGAAATTTTGAAGCCAAATAAAATTTTGAATTTAGCTCAACTTGCAGCAAGTTTGAAACTTGCTGCAAGTTATTTGACAAAAAA
>NZ_JAYSPC010000012.1:0-2284 GCF_043722275.1 Flavobacterium sp.
ATTTTACATAATAGTAAGAGATTCTCTACCCGATATTTAAAGCTCTAAAATATATAAGTTGCTGCATTTGAATTTCAATCTTAATTATATTAAACGACAGCCAGAAGATTTACCTTGCTGTAACTATGTAGATTTATGGAGTACCTTATGGACTGGTATCTCCATCTTAGCCTTATTCGGTTGTCAGCATTACTAATGCTAACAGTCCCTTTGGAATTTTTCTGACCCAAACCTGACCCAAATTAGATGTGAAAGGTCATTTTTGGAGCAAAAATTATTAACGCAGATTCGTTAAAGGGCATTAAAAAAGCCCTAGAATAGGGCTTCTTAACTTGGTGGAGAAAAGCGGCGAATTGTCGAACTATTTTATGGAAGATTTTATCAGTATTGTTCATTTTTAGGGATTCAGAGGTAGTGGAAGCTTCCGCAGGCCATAAATTTGCAAAGTCTTATTTAAACTGACATACTATGCAAAAAGAAATCCTATCGGAAATAAAGGAATTAAGAACTGCCCTTACCCAGGTTTTGGGTATATCTGACCTTCCTCCAGATCAACAATTTTTGAAGGAAGCCCTGAATAAGGCAGCTAAAGAATTTCAAAAACTGAATATTGAACGTGGTCAGTGGGTTGCTGACCATAGTGTTGGAAAATATATTAAAAATGCTGGTTACCGGGCAGGTGCGTTTATAAGACAGGAATTTGGGTTTAGTAATTATTTCAAGCGTGGGCAAACCTATTATTATAGCAAAAAAGATCTCATTTCCCTCGGAAAAGAATTGAAGGAACGTAATGTTGATTTGGGTAGGTATATGGAGTTTATTGAAGACCGTACAAAATTTAAGAAGTACGTGTCTGAAGCGGCACAAAATAATAAAGGGAAGCTCAAAAACAAGTCTTATAAATTGCCTGCTGACGTAAATAATATTACCACATCGCCCCCTCCGATGCCGGAAGTCAATGTAATTCGGGAAGATATTAAACGGCTAAAGGAAGAATTCTTCGAATATAAACTTTCTGATTACATCGATATTTACAAGGATAATTACGCTATGACAAAATTCATATACCATTTCGAAAAATATCTTGAACCCGGACTGAAAAGGAGGTGCAAGAAATGGTGCGACGATTTTAATTACGCCAATCATGCCCTTGAAGAAGTAACTAAGAAGAAAGAAAAATTCATACCGGTTAAGGATGAAGATATGATTCAGCTATGAGATCTTCTACGTTTTTCAATCTTCAATACTTCTGATTCGAGGTACATGGCCTTTTTTCTGCCCCTTACTAACTGAGGCTTTATAATTCCCTCGTTTATAGCTTTCATAAAAGTGGCATTGCTTATTCCCGCCATTTTTAATGCACCTTCTTTGGTAAGGAGTTGATCCTGCTGGAGTTCTTCCTTTATTATTGCCCGGATTTTTTCAAATAATTCCTCAGGCTTAATGCTGTACAATAATATTGATTCCATTGTATATATTTTAGGCTAATGCTTGTTCCAATTTTGCCTTCCACTTTTCCCATTGAGGATAAAGCTTGTTTTGCAATGCGTAGAAATCTTTATTGTGATTGTAATGCACCAAATGACACAGTTCGTGAATGATTACATATTCTATACTGCCCTTGGGAGCTTTAATCAATTCGGTATTAAGAATTATTTTGCCCAATTTAGTGCAACTACCCCATCGCTTTTCCATTTGCCTGATGTATAAAATTGGTTTCCCGATTTTGTACTTCTTAAAGGCTTCTAATGCTATTGTGAGTATTTCATCAAAAAGAACGGTTGCTTTTGTTTTATGCCAGTCGCTCAATATTTTTTCTAAATAACCTGGGTTGATATACTTCGCTGTGATTATTAATGCACCTCTGTAAATTTTAATTCCATCTGCATCCGCTTTGATTATTTGCAATTTATACTGCCTGCCTAAATATAAATGAGTTTCGCCATTTACAAATTTACGCTTGGGTGTATTAGGTTTATACATTCCAAAGAATGCTCGTTGCTTTAATATCCAATATGCTTTTGATTTTGCTTTTTGGGTTATGTCTAACATGTTTGCCCCTATTGGAGCAATTATATTTACAGTACCATCCGGCATAACTTTTATGCCCAATGTTTTACGGGTAGTAAAAGACAAATTATAGGGAATGCTTTTACTACCATACTTAATATGGTTGATAGTATTCAGCATCAGATATATTTAAGCTTTGCAATTTTAATTACTTCCTCAATTAATGTATCAATTTTATCAAATGAAAACTGCGTATCATACTGTTGCTGCTTTT
>NZ_JAYSPC010000013.1:0-134215 GCF_043722275.1 Flavobacterium sp.
TGACTTTCTTTTCCATACAATTAGACTTTAATACTAATATATGTAAATCAATTTAACTCTTCCGAACACTTATGTTTTTAAAACCTGTCGGGTTTACTAAGTCTAAAGGGTTGTCATTTCGATCAAAGAGAGAAATCACACAAGAATTCTACAAAGATTGGCGACATTCAACTCGGAATTTTCTGATATGACTTACTTCGTCCGTTCGCGAAACCCGACAGGTTTTAAAAACCTGTCGGGTTTACTATGTCTAAATATTGAACTTGTTAAAAGCAATACTTAATTAGCGTTTTAAAAAGTGCTTTTTGTATTTTTGCGCCAAATTGTTTTTATGAAATCTCTTCTGTACAAATACCGAAAATTCTTTATTGTTCTAATTGTATTTTCAGCTGTAACCATAACCTTATTTTATTCGGCTTTAAAGCCACAAAAAACATTGCCAATCTACAATCCTGCTGACGTAAATCCTGAATTGGTTGACAGTACAATTCAATATAAAAGCAAATACCATACAATTGCAGATTTCAAGTTTGTAAATCAAAATGGTGATACGATTACTCAAAAAAACTACGAAGGAAAAATTTATGTAGCCGATTTTTTCTTTACGACTTGCGGTTCTATTTGTCCAAAAATGTCAACGAATCTTGAAGAAGTTCAAAAAGCAATTTTAAACAATCCGAAGGTTATGTTGCTTTCGCATACCGTTTTTCCTGAAGTTGACAGCATTCCGGTTTTAAAAGCTTATGCCATAAAACATCATGTTGTTGATAGTAAGTGGAATCTGATTACAGGAGATAAAAAAGAGATTTATACAATGGCGCGAAAATCGTATCTCGCCGTGAAATTAGGCCGGCCTGATCAATTGTATGATATGGTTCATACTGAGAATTTTGTTTTAGTAGATCAGAAACGACGTGTTCGCGGTTTTTATGACGGAACAAATAAAGAAGAAATCAAACGACTTTTAGAAGACATCGATTTCTTATGCCAAGAATAGAATGCCTTATTTTTAGAAACATTTAGCATTTAGAAAAGTGTTAAATGCCTTTGAATAAAGAATAATTGCCTACTTTTGCAATCTAAATTCAATCTAAATAAGCTTTGCAAAATACAATCCATACTCTGAAAAAAGGCGAAAAAGCCATTATTAAAGATTTTGATATCAATTTGATTCCTTTAAAGTTATTAGAGATGGGATGTTTGCCGGGAAATTTAGTCGAATTGCTTCAAATTGCTCCTTTTGGAGATCCGTTATATTTAGACATTAATGGTTCGCACGTAGCCATTCGTGTTGAAACTGCTCGTGAAATTGAAGTTGAAATTATCAAAACCAATTTGCAATGAGCATTCAAAATATTAATGTTGCCCTTATTGGGAATCCAAATACGGGAAAAACTTCAGTTTTCAATCAGCTTACAGGACTAAATCAACAAGTTGGGAATTATCCCGGAATCACCGTTGAGAAAAAAATTGGGTTTTGTAAACTTCCTCATAATATAAAAGCGAATATTCTGGATTTACCCGGAACGTATAGTTTGAACGCAAGTTCTATGGACGAAAGCGTTGTGATTGAACTTTTGTTGAATAAAAACGACAAATTATATCCTGATGTTGCTGTAGTTGTTACAGATGTTGAAAATCTGAAACGAAATTTACTGATTTATACTCAGATAAAAGACCTTGAAATTCCAACGATTTTAGTCATTAATATGTCGGATCGTATGGAAAGTAAAGGAATAACTTTAGATATTCCGTATCTGGAAGAAAAACTTCAGACTAAAATTGCTCTGGTAAGTTCGCGCAAAGGTTTAGGAATTGACGCATTAAAGGAATTGATTGTTTCTTATAAAACGCTTCCTCATCAACCTTGTTTAAATGCTTCGGTTATTGATGCCGAATATTTTGAAAAGTTACAACACGCTTTTCCAAATCAGCTTTTGTATAAATTATGGCTGGTGATTACGCAAGATGTCAACTTTTTGAATTTAGATCGAAATGAAATCCGAAGTACTTTTACAAAATCACATTCAGAATTAAAGCGTTTACAACAAAAAGAAACTATTAAAAGATATCAATTCATCAATGATGTTTTGAAAGAAGGTTTAAAAGTTGATGCCACGATGGCAAAAGATATCAGAGCTAAACTTGATCGTGTATTAACACACAAATTCTGGGGTTACGTTATTTTCTTAGCCATTTTATTTGTGATTTTCCAATCGATTTTTAGTTGGTCCACTATCCCGATGGATTTCATTGACAGCACTTTTGCTTCTTTAAGCAGTTGGGTTGCGCAAGAATTACCAAGCGGTATTTTAACCGATTTACTTTCGCAGGGAATTGTTCCCGGAATTGGCGGTGTTATTATTTTTATTCCGCAAATTGCCTTTTTGTTTTTGTTTATTTCTATTTTGGAAGAAAGCGGTTATATGAGTCGTGTTGTCTTTTTGATGGATAAAATCATGCGTAAGTTTGGTCTTTCCGGAAAAAGTGTCGTGCCTTTAATTTCAGGAACTGCTTGTGCGATTCCGGCAATTATGGCGACCCGAAATATTGAAAACTGGAAAGAACGTCTTATTACGATATTAGTAACTCCGTTCACAACTTGTTCTGCGAGATTGCCTGTTTATACTATCATTATTTCATTGGTCATACCAAATGAACGCCTTTTTGGATTTCTAAACATGCAGGGATTGGCTTTGATGTTGTTGTATTTATTAGGATTTGGAACTGCAATTCTTTCGGCTTATATCTTAAATAAGATATTAAAAATAAGCGCTAAAACGTATTTCGTTGTTGAAATGCCGAGTTATAAATTACCGCTTTTCAAAAATGTTGCAATCAATGTTGTTGAAAAAACAAAAGCATTTGTTGTTGGAGCAGGAAAAATAATCTTAGCGATATCTGTTATTTTATGGTTTTTAGCTTCTTACGGACCTGGAAAGAATTTTAACGAAGCTGAAGAAATTGTAAAAGAAAGATTCGTAAATACTCCGCTTGACGAAGCAACGTTTGAAAACGAAGTGGCTTCTCAAAAATTAGAGAATTCCTATATCGGGATTATGGGTAAAGCTATCGAACCTGCAATTTCTCCACTTGGTTATGATTGGAAAATTGGGATCGCAATTATCAGTTCGTTTGCTGCGCGTGAGGTTTTCGTGGGAACTCTTGCTACAATTTACAGCGTGGGAAGCAGCGATAATGAAGCAACTATAAAAAGTAAAATGCAGGAGGAAATAAATCCGGAAACGGGTCAGAAGATTTTCAATTTTGCTTCCGGAATTTCATTGTTATTATTTTACGCCTTTGCCATGCAATGTGCAAGTACGCTCGCGATTACCAAAAAAGAAACCAATTCATGGAAATGGCCTGCAATGCAGCTGGTTTTAATGAGTGGCCTTGCTTATTTTGTAGCACTGTTTGCGTATCAACTTTTAAAATAAACGATTATGGTACAAGAAATTATTGCCTTCGTTATATTATTTATCGCCGTTGGTTTTTTGATTAAAAAGTTCTTTTGGAAATCTAAAAAGAAAAAGGATTGCGGTGATGGAAATTGTGGGTGTTCTTAGTTTTAAGATACTAAGGTTCAAAGTTGCAAAGGTTCTGAGGTTTTATATTTGGTTTTTTTTCTGCCAAAGACTTACGCAAAGGTTTCGCAGAGTTTCACCAAGATTTTTTTATCGCCCGATTGTCAGGCTGAGCGATCTTGAGGATTCGGGATAAGTCTGCAAAGTTTAATAAAGCTTATGGTTGTCAGGCTGAGCGATCCCGAAGCTTCGGGAGAAGCCCGCAAAGTTGTGTGACGATATTTCTTCAAAATATATTATTAGGTCCGGATTTTATTCCGTACACATCAGATAGATTAATTCTGTTTGTAATAATCTTTGTCTTCAACGGATTAAAATCCGTCGCTACAAAATAAAACGTTCCTCTGGAACTTTTGCTGAAAAGAGCCATAGGCTCGAAAGATATTGTAGAGACGGATTTTAATCCGCCATTTCAAACGCATGCATTATAAAAATTTTAGTTGTCAGGCCGAGCGATCCCGAAGCTTCGGGAGAAGCCCGCAAAGTTGTGTGACGATATTTCTTCACAATATATTATAGGTACGGATTTTATTCCGTAGACATCAAATGGATTTAATTCTGTTTGTAATAATCTTTGTCTTCAACGGATTAAAATCCATTACAATCCGTCATTTCAACACATGTATTATAAAGGTTTTGATTGTCAGGCTGAGCGGAGTCGAAGCCCGCAAAGTTATACGATAATCCTTGACACAATTCCTTATGCAGACGGATTAAAAATCCGTCGCTACAAAATATAACGTTCCTACAGAACTTGTTAAAAGAGCCATCGGCTCGAAACATATTGTAGAGACGGATTTTAACCCGTCATTTTTTAATCGACAAAGTTTTATTCTTGAACATCACCTAAAAAATAAACTCTAAAGTTGTGTAAAACATTCTTAGATCAGATGGGATAATTCCGGGACCGGGATATCCTGTGGCTCTTCTAGTGAAGTATTTATTATCTGTAAAGTTGGTAATTCCAGCTTCTAGCTTCCAGTTTTTCCATTTGTATGAAGATGAAAAATCGGCTACATAATACGTTGGGATTTTACCTGAAATACCATTACTTATTGAGCTTGATGCTACGTTCTGATTGGTTGCATCGGTAAATTGCGATGTAACATATGTAAGCTGAATACTTGACATGAAGTTTTTATATCCTACGCTTGTTCCTGTTTTGATATTGAAAAGCGGAACAAATTCTACTTTATTTCCTTTAACTCCGGGCGCTTCAGATTTTAAATAATCAGAATCTGTAATGGCAACGTTCGAGAAAACATTCCAGCTTAAATTAGCATTCTGTTCAAAGAAGGTTTTACTCAAACTCCAATCAATCATGGTTTCAAAACCATATGTAATTGCCGTTCCTATATTATCTCTTAAAATAATTGGTCGGCCTTGGCTTTCTGTCCAATAATCTCCAATTTTATCATTGTAATATAACGCATAAACACTCGAATCAAACCTGATTTTATCGTTTATCTGACCACGAATTCCAATATCTGAAGTGAAACCTTTTTCATCTGTAATATCTGTTGAAATTGCATAACTTGAATAAACCGTTCTAAGATCACTATAAGTAACCGAACGATAATTTTGCGAAATGTTTCCGTAGAATTCAATTCCATTTTGTGGTTTGTAACTTAATCCAACTCCAAACAAAAAGAAATCACGTTTTTTGATATTGCTTTCGGCAACGGTTTCGTCTAAAATAACGTTTCCGGCACCATCCAGATTAATTTTTCGATATGTTCCATTTGCTTGTGTTTTTATGTTTTCATATCGAAATCCGGGCGTAATCGAGAATTTTGAAGACAATTTGAAGATATTTTCTCCAAAAATCGAAAAATTCAGGTTTGGATATTTATAATCAGATTGGTTTGGTGCTTGTGGAAATTCGGCTGTAGCCAAATTAAAATTGGCATCACTTCCTGAACTTCCGGGACCTTGAATTCCTGTATTTTGTGCCTGATAATATTTGGCACCAATTAAAAAAGCATTGGAGTTTCCGTTGAAATTGTATTTTTTCAAGTAACGCGCTTCGGCTCCCCAATTGACAAAATCCCCAACAATTAAATCACGAACTCCGCCAGAATCTGGCAAATCAACACGATTTGGACGAAATCCTACTGTTTTTCTGCTCGCATCTAAACCGAATAACTGCAACGAGAAATCGGCATCATTGTCAAAATGATGTTTCAATCTTAAGGCAAATAAGTTCCAGTTTACGGCAAACCAATTTCGGGTTCTGTTGCTTTGTGTTGGATCTTGTTCAAACATTTGATCTGTTAGTCCGCCGGCTTGCTGCGCTAAATAATCAAAATGGGTATAATCAAAATGAACAGAGGTTTTATCTGTAAACTGATAATTCAGGTTTGCAAAATAGTTCTTGCTTTCAAAATCCGAATTAGGACGAAAACCATCTCCTTTTTTATAATTGAAAAAAGTATAATAACTGAATTTTCCTTTTGTACCGCTTAAACTGGTGAAATTGGTAAACAATCCGTAAGAACCAATTGTGTTTCGGGTTAAAAATTCGATTGGTTTTTTACTCGGACTTTTGATTTTAAAATTGACCAAACCACCAAACTGAGTTCCGTATTGCAAAGAAGCTGCGCCACGAACGATCTGGATTTCTTCGAGAGATTCGGTTGGAGTTGCGTAATAACTTTCGGGATAACCCAAAACATCGGCACTAATATCATAACCGTTTTGGCGTGTATTAAAATTGGCACTTCTATTTGGATCTAAACCGCGGCCGCCAATACTCAACTGCAAACCTCCATCAGAACTTTCGTTAATGGTTAAACCCACGACTTGCCCGTAAATCTGGCGCGCATTGTTTGTTGCTTTATTGGCTGTTAATTTATCAAGCTGAATTACTTCTGTTTTTTTACCCGCGTAAATCGCAGTTTCTTCAATGTCTTTAAGTTTATGAAGCGCAAAGATTTTCTCTCTTTCGTTTTTAACTACAACTTCAGAAAGGTTTGTAATCTTGTTTAAAGTAATCACTAAATCTGAAGCCGGAGCTGCAATTTCCTGTTCTAAAACAGAGAAACTATCTTTATAAAATACAAAAGTATAAGTTCCTGAATTGGCAACTACAACATCAAAAACTCCGTCTTTGTTGGTTGAAGTTTTACTTCCGTTTGATGTATTATATACCTCAACGTAGGATAATTTCTCACCGGATTCTCCCACTAAAACTCCTGAAATATGGGTTTGAGCAATTGCGTTGAATGAAAACAGGAGAAATAAAAGACAACTAAAATCCTTTAATTTCATCGTTAAAAGGTAAAATCCATGTTTTGTGCGCGAATGATTCATTTTCTTTTGCGAGGTTTATGTGTTGGTCTATATAAAGTTTGCTCAATCTGCCGTTGAGTGCGACGTAGCTTTCTACTCTAACTTCCGGATCGTTAATGCCTTGTTTTTGATAATAATCGTGTAAAAAATGGGCATATTCTAATATAAAATCAGGTTGAAATGCCATTTGTTTTTCCTGAAACGCGGTCAAAAAATGTCCGTTGTTTATTTTTATCTGATTCTTGGTTTTACTGTCGGTTACTGTAAATTGGGTATAACCTGCTTTTTCCATTAACATGACGCGCCACGAAAAACGAAAACCTTCTTCGGTCCAGAATAATTCATCGGGATATAGTAAATAACGAAATGGAAATGTGAGTTGAAAAACTAAAAAACAAACCAGAATTGCTATTTTGGCTTTATAGAATCCTGTAAATGATGTTATTTTTTCTTTTCCATTTTCGAATATATTCAAATTGAAACGAAGTAATTGTGCGATATAATTGAGGTATTTTTTATGGAAATCACTTTCAAAAAACAACAATGAACTCACAATCATAACATATGGAAAAACGCCAATAGGAAATAAAATCTTGGTCAATACATGAAAAACAACTACAATAACAAAGGCAAATGTTCTCGTTCGTTTGTAAAGCAGTAAAAACGGAATGCTTAAATCGTAAATCATTCCGCTCCAGCTAAAGGCAAAATGAATCCAGTTTTCGTTTAGGAAACTTCCAATTATTGGAAGATTATGATTTGTAGGCAACCAGATTTTTAAAGGCATTGCTTTAAAAAGCCAGTCAGAATTTATCTTTGCCAAACCTGCATAAAAGTAAACGATTCCTAAAAGGAGTTTTAAAATATCCGTTGTCCAACGTGGAATTTTCTGAAAGGCAATTTTCGGGTTTCGATACCCATCTACGGAAAAATAAGCATTCGCCGGAAGAAAAATCAAGACAAAACTAATAACCGAAATAAAGTAATAATGATTGAGATAAGTTGTTTTATCCATCAACTCAATATAAGTAAAACTCAGGAAGAATAATGTTGATGCAACTTTGTAGCGATAACCAATGGCAATACCAATGGAAGCAATTCCTGCGACCCCAAAAAGCAGGTAAGTCCACGTCCCTAAAGGCTTCACCCATTCGAAACCATAATACGTAAAATGGAAAAGCGGCTTGATATAGAACTTATCTACCCAATTATAACTCATAAATCGAATCAAACTGAGGCTCATCATAAAACCAAACGCCAGCCTAAAAAAAGCTAGCGTTGCGGCATGAGTATTGTTTTCTAAATATTTTATAATGCTATTTTTCATTATTAATCGCCATCGCCATCTACATAATCAATTGTTATGTTTAGTGCTTGCATCATATCTAGTTTTGTATAAATAACATTTTTCTGCAGGACATCATAAGCTGCAGTAACTTTTGAGTTGTCTGTGTTTATTTGATTTGCCAGACTTGCATTTAAATCATTGGTTGAAGTAAACACCGCAGCATATTGTGTATTAATTAATTCGCTTAAATTTTTACCATCACGAACAGCATTTACAAAATCTAAATAAGTCTTTAAACTTTCGCCTGTTGTGGCTGAGTTAAAATGTTTTCCGTTAAAAAAATCCTGTGATGCTTTAAGTGAAATATTCAGTAATTCTTTTGAAACATTTGCTTTGTAGATCGCTTCTGTTTTTTCAGGATATTTTACTCCGTTAGAAAACAATCCTGCGGGAATTCCTAATTTTATTGTTCGGATATCTTTCTCAAGATTTTTAACAAAGTTATTGGTTGTAATGTTTACCGCGCCACTTACAGATGTTCCTGTGTTTGCGACATAAGCATTTCTATATCCGCCCGTTTTCCAATCTGTAACTACTAAATCGATTGTTGATTTTAATCTCGCTGTTACATCTGTTATATACTTTTTATAATTTGTCGCTTTTGCATTTGTTGTATAAAAAGTTACAATTGTCGCATCATCAGCTCCTAAACCATTTAGTAAATAATCTAATGCCGGCAAACCTTGTTTTGAATATTGTGCCTGCAAAATTAAATTGTATGTTCCTGAAGTAATGTTTTCTTCAATACCAGTTGCACTTGTTGGATATGTATTGGCTATTTCTTTAAAATTAATGTCCAATGCTTTTCCAAAACCGTAAATTCCAACGTATTGATAGGCTTTATAAGCTTCATACCAGCTTGTTCTTAATGTTTGAAGATTAGCTGCTGTTGGTGTCGTTGTAAAAGTTGCAGCATCTGTAGAAAGTGTAGTTACTTTGGTTTGGTAGTTTTCGTAACTCGGGATAATGATATTATCTGCCCAATTAGTTAAGAGAACGGCGCGATCGTAATTGTTTCCGCTTGAATTATCTCCATTATTATCACCTGATGAACAAGCTATTATGGTTATAATTAAACCTAAAAGGAAAATTATTTTTTTCATTTTGATTGATATTTCGACAAAAATACAAAAGAGCATCAAACTAATGTATATTTATTCTAAATAAAATCTACTTGCATATGAGAATTTATTACTTTTGCCTAAATTTAATCATTCTAAATAAAACCAAGATATGAAAAACTTATATTTAAAAGTTGGTGTTGCAGTGTTTGCAGGATTGACTTTTTTTGCTTGTAGCAACAACGATGATAACTCTGGGTCATCTACTGTAACTAAAAAACAAGTTATTACAAATTATGCTGATATTGTTTATGCTAATTACAAAAAAGCATTTGATGATGCGGTTCTTTTAGAGACTGCTATTAAAACTTTTACAACTACGCCTACTGATGCTAATTTTACTGCAGCAAAAACTGCCTGGAAAACTTCAAGAGAAAGTTATGGTACTACTGAAGCTTTCCGTTTTGCAAATGGACCAATTGATGGTGACGAAGATAGTCCTGAAGGACTTATGAATTCATGGCCATTAGATGAAAACTTTATTGATTATGTTGATGGAGCTGCAAATGCCGGAATTATCAATGATCTAACAGATTATCCTGCAATCAACAAAGCTGTTCTTGAAGGCTTAAACGAAGATGGTGGCGAAAAAAATATTAGTGTGGGATATCACGCAATTGAATTTTTATTGTGGGGACAGGATTTAACTGCGCCTTCTGCAAAATTACCCGGACAAAGAAAATTTACTGATTATGTAACTGGTGCAACCGGAACTGCTGCAAATCAAACTCGCAGAGCTGCTTATTTAAATGCATGTGCTGATTTGTTGACTGATAATTTAACTTATTTAGTTGACCAATGGAAACCAAGCGGTGTGTACAGAACTAAATTTTTAGCTTTGTCAGAAGATGTTGCTCTTAAAAACATTTATTTAGGAATTACTACTCTTGTTACTGCCGAATTACCTATTGAGCGTATGGAAGTGGCGCTGGAAAATGCGGATCAGGAAGATGAACATTCTTGTTTTAGTGATAATACACACAGAGATATTGCTTTGAATTTACAAGGTGTGATTAATGTTTATCAGGGAAAATACGGTTCTATTGACGGACCATCTTTAGAGGATTTAGTAAAACAAGCTGATGTTACTGTTTATACTGATACTCAGACTTCATTAAATGCTTCTACTACAAAAACAGCTGCAATTTTGACTCCGTTTGATCTAGCGATTTCGGGAGGAACTGAATCTGCTGAAGGTGCAAAAGTAAAAGTAGCTGTACAACAATTACTTAACTTTGGAGCTAATTTATTGGCTGGAGCTGCAAAAATTGGAATAATCGTAAACGGTTAATCAAAATATAAAAAATATAAACAAAAAGTGTTCCTTTACGGGAGCACTTTTTTAGCATAATACCATGAAGAATTTTACCACTTATTTTCTTGTTATTCTGAGTCTTAACTTTTACAGCTGCAGTAATAACGATGATAATTACACTCCATTAACTGCTGAAGACCGCGAACAATTTTCAGGCGGCGATGCTACAGTTTTTAATGTTAGCGAAGAGGCTTTTGGTTTTTCGATCACCAGTTTAACTTTAGATGAACAGACAGATTTTGGGGTAGGAAATTCTTTTTTCAGGCAAAGTTGGGTTTCTGCTCCGTCTTCAACTACTGCAAGAGATGGTTTGGGCCCTTTTTTTAATGCTGTTTCCTGTGCAAGTTGTCATTTTAAAGACGGACGAGGAAGAGCGCCTTTATTTAATGGAGAATTGGGAAAAGGATTGCTTTTAAGATTTTCGGTTAACGGACAAGATGCGAATGGTCTTGCATTTACTGATCCTGTTTATGGCGGACAATTACAAGACAATGCAATTTTAGGGCAAACTCCCGAAGGGCAATTTACGGTAAGTTATCAGCAAATTCAGGAGACTTTGGCTGACGGAACTGTGATTACTTTACAAAAACCAACATACGCAGTTACTAATTTAGGTTACGGACCTTTAGCAAATGTGCAGGTTTCACCCAGAGTTGCGAACCAGATTATTGGTTTGGGTTTATTAGAAGCGATTCCTGAAAGTACTATTTTAGGTTTTGTCGATGAAAATGATTCTAATAAAGATGGTATTTCAGGCCGACCAAATTATGTTCATGATTTTTTAACTAATACAACTCAATTAGGGCGTTTTGGATGGAAATCAAATCAGCCGAATGTTCGTCAGCAAGTGGCGAGTGCTTTATCTGGTGATATGGGGATTACCTCAACTTTGTTCCCTAACGAAAGTGGTCCTTTTGGAGTCGATTTAAATACGATTCCGAATGGTGGAACTCCTGAAATTTCAGAAATTAACCTGAACCGAATGGCTTTGTATTCTCAAACATTAGCAGTTCCGGCACGAAGAAATTATACGGATCAAAATGTTCTGAAAGGAAAAAAGACTTTTGAAACGATCAATTGTACGGGTTGTCATATTCCGAAAATTCAAACAGGAACTACGCATGCTATTGCTTCTCTTCGCAATCAAACTATTCGACCTTATACTGATTTGTTACTTCACGATATGGGCGAACAATTATCTGATAATGCAATTGATTTTAAAGCAACCGGATCTGAATGGAGAACTCAGCCTTTATGGGGAATTGGTTTGATAAAAATAGTGAACGGTCATACAAGTTTAATGCACGACGGAAGAGCCAGAAATGTTGAAGAAGCTATTTTATGGCACGGCGGAGAAGCTCAAACTGCAAAAGACAAATACAAAAAACTCTCAAAAGAAGAACGTGACGATTTGTTAGCGTTTATTAATAGTTTATAAGTTTTTAGTCGCAGTCTCAGTTTTCAGTTTTCAGTCGCAAAGTAAATCGAGACTGAAGACTGAGACTGATATTAAAAATCTACTTCACTCCTTCCCATTCTGCATAAAACTGAGCCAGGAAATTTTCCATAAAACGATGTCTTTCGGCAGCGATTTGTTTTCCGGTTTGAGTATTCATTTTATCTTTTAAAAGTAAAAGCTTTTCGTAGAAATGATTTATAGTTGGCGCATTATTCTTTTTGTATTCTTCTTTACTCATATTAGTTATTGGAGCAATTTCAGGATTATATAAGGTACGATTTTTAAATCCTCCATAATTAAACGCTCTTGCAACTCCTATTGCTCCTATTGCGTCTAAACGATCTGCATCCTGAACGATATCTAATTCAATCGATGAGAATTTCTTTTCGAAATTTCCGCCTTTATAGGAGATGTTTTCGATGATATTCACGACATGTTGAATAATATCTTCTGAAACTGATTCTGATTCTAAAAACAAACGCGCAGTTTTTGGTCCGATGGTTTCGTCTCCATTATGAAATTTACTGTCGGCAATATCATGAAGCAAAGCTCCTAATTGAACAACGAGCAAATCGCATTCTGTTCCTTTTGCTATTAATTGTGCATTTTTATATACGCGTTCGATGTGAAACCAATCGTGTCCACCTTCGGCATCATTTAGTTTTTCTTTTACAAAAGCAATTGTTTTGTTTAGTAGGTCGGTGTTATTCATTGCTGGTGTTTTGTTGTTGGTAAATTGCCCACTGATTTAACAGATTAAACAGATTTACACAGATTCTTTTTATACTTTACACTTTATAAAATCCTTTAAATAAAAATGTTGATTGTCAAAGTTATTAAACTTCAACAATCAACATTTTCAATATCAATATCAATTGCAAAAATCAATTTTAAATCTATCCCGATAGCTATCAGGAATGCAATCTAAAATTTTTACAATCTGGCAGGTTCAACCCATTTAAAGATGTGTGATTCTTGCGGAATTACCAATCTTTCTGAGATTCTTGCCATACGACCTGGTAATTTCATTAAATAATCACGTGCTTTTTCTGCTTCATCTGTTAAACCGGACATTTTATCAATTTCCCACTTATCCATTAATTTCTGCATGATATCTACATAATCGCTTGCTGTATAAACTCCAATACGCTGTGCAGAATCTGAAAATTGTTCAAAAGCAGAACTGATCTTTTGACCAGATTCTCTTAAAAAGTGTGCCGGCATCACGATTTTTTGTTTCATCATGTATTGAAACGCTAACATCATTTCGCTTGGATCTACTGCAAAAATACGGGTAACAAATTCGCTGTATGCATGGTGATGACGCATTTCGTCACCAGCAATCATTTTACACATTTTAGACAACTTGTTATCACCAAATTTCTTCGCCATTTGAGCTACTCTATTGTGTGAAACATAAGTTGCTAATTCCTGGAAACTAGTATATACAAAGTTTTTGTATGGGTCAGATCCAGTTCCAATATCAAAACCGTCGTTGATTAAATGTTGTGTTGTCATTTCGATTTCACGCATGTTCACACGACCGGACAAATACAAGTATTTGTTTAAAAGATCACCGTGACGGTTTTCTTCTCCAGTCCATTGTCTGATCCATTTTGACCAACCGTTTCCACCGTTTTCTATTTGATTAATTCCTTCTACGTCCATTAACCACGATTCGTATGTTGGCAAAGCTTCTTCGGTAATTGTATCACCTACAAGCGTTACCCAGAAATCATATGGCAATTCTTTGGCTATTTCACGTAACTCTTTTACCTCCTCAAAGAAATTTTCTCCTTCAGAATTAGGCAAAAAGTCTGACGGCTGCCAAATTTTTTCCACAGGAATTAAATACTGTTCAACGAAGCTATCCACGTTTTTTTCCAAAAACTGCATTACTTCTAATCTAATGTTTTTTATAGACATTACTTATTTTAGATTTGGGATTTATGCTTAGAATAATTTCTAAAATCATAAATCTATTTATACTCGTTTACTCCTTCTACAACTGCCTTCTCTGTCATTTCCATTAAATCGGCAAAGTTATAGTCTTTTACTGCAATAGCTTTATGAACGGTAAAGGTAAGGCGATTTCCTAAACCAACAGGGAAAAAACCATATCGCACCATTTTCCATGAATTGTTGATACTTACTGGTACTATATACGCTGAAGGCGCATATTTACACAGAATCTTCAAACCATTTTGAGCGAATTCTTTCGGTTTTCCTGTTTTACTTCTTGTCCCTTCCGGAAAAATAACAGCAGATCTTTTGTATTTCTCTATATATTCTGACAAGCCTTTGATTGCTGGAATGGCTTGTTTAGGGTCTTTACGGTCAATTAGCACTGATCCTCCGTGACGTAAATTAAATGACACGCTTGGAACTCCGCTTCCTAACTCTTTCTTGCTTACAAATTTACAATGAAAACGTCTAAAGTACCAAATCATTGCTATGATATCGTACATGCTTTGGTGATTTGAAACAAAAATAATAGGAACTCCTGTTGGAATTGTTTCTCGGTTTTCAATCTTATACGTTGTTCCCACGAGATTTGTACATCTTAAAAGGAAAAAATTTAAATAATCTACACTTTTTTTATGAGCCTGATAACCAAAAACATTTAGGCAAATCCACTGTATTGGATGAAATACAAGTAAACACAAACTAAATATTATGTAGTATATAGCAGATATTGGATATGAAATTATTTTTTGCATGCTTTAAAAAATTAATGCCCAAAAGTAATAAATAAATTTTTAGCCTTATAAAAATTGAAAACAATAACCGTTTTATTGTTTAATTGTACCTTTGTACTATAAAATTGCAAATTTTTTCTGAATTAAATGACGTTCGCACAGGATATTTGATTGTTCAAAATCAGATAAAAAATCGTAAATTTGAAATTAAACTTCTTTTAAGTACGTCATGAAAAGCAAGATCGCCCGCTTTGTTATAAAGCAACATAAAGAAAAACTTAATCCTAATGAAACAGATATTCTTATAAAATCTGCTTCAAGAAGTTCAAGTTATGCCATTAGAGAATCTAAAGCTTTAGGGCTAACTATAAAATCAATCTCAGGAAAAAAAATAATTGAAAAACTTCCAAACGGAGAAATTAAAATACTTCGAGATCTTCAGGGAAAACATACTACTGAAATAGGTTTGAAAAAAGGAATGGTTTTATGCAGGAGATAAAAAAAAGACTGAGAATATTTGCAGGACCAAACGGATCTGGAAAAAGCACTCTTTTTGAAGAATTTTCTAAAAACTATAATACCGGACATTTTATAAATGCAGATTATTTAGAAAAAATATTAAGAACTAAAGGCTTAATAGATTTAGATTCCTATGACATAAAATCATCACAGGAAGAATTAATAAATTTCTACAAAAAAGAAAACACAAACACTTTAATAAAAACTGCGAACGAAAAGGGATTTCAAATTTCTATTGAGATAAAGGAAAACTTTATAATCTCTATCTCAAAAAACCCCAATAGCTACGAAGGCTCACTAATATCCTCTTTTTTGAGAGAAAAATTACTTAAAGAAAATAAAAGCTTTTGCTTTGAAACTGTCATGAGCCACGTTTCAAAATTAGAAGATATTACCGAAGCAAATTCTTTAGGATATACTTCATACCTTTATTTTGTATGCATAGATGATCCTGAAGTAAATATTTCCCGTGTTGAAAACCGAGTTCAAAAAGGTGGGCACGCTGTTGATAGTGAAATTATAAAAAACCGATATACACGAACTCTAAATAATTTATTTCCGGCAATAGAAATTTCAAATAAGGCGTATCTATTTGATAATTCTGGAGAGAAAATCATTTTAATAGCTGAAATAAATAATGCTAAATCATTAAAACTTCATATAAACGAGGAAGATTTTCCAAATTGGTTTAAAGAATTTGTATTAAATCACTTCATATAAAAAGAGCTATTGTACCTTTGCAATAAAAATTGCAAATTTTTTCTGAATTAAATGAACTTTACTTACCCAAAAATGAACGCTTAAAGAGCAAAACGACAATTGATTTACTTTTTTCTGATGGGAAATCGGTTTCTAAATATCCGTTGCGTTTGGTTTACCGTCAAGCGGAAGGTGATGCAGAAGAAAAAATCAAAATGGGCGTTTCGGTCTCTAAGAAATATTTTAAAAAAGCCGTCGATCGCAATTATTTTAAACGTGTTCTGAGAGAAACGTACCGTTTAAACAAACATTTACTGCTGGATAATATCGAACAACCGTATTCTATTATGTTTTTTTATCAGACGAAAGACAGATTATCTTACGAAGAAATCAATACTAAAACGATTCAGTTGTTTGAGAAATTCCTTCTTCAGGTAAACAAAACTCCGGATTCTGACGATAAAATCAGTTTGTAATCCTTCAATTACAACTTTATGAATCAAATTAGATCCAGAATTATAAAAAAATTGTAGTTTTAGCTCTAATTTGAAATTTTATGCGAAATTTTTTCTTTTTATTATTTGCTGTATTTACTTTTTCAAGTTGCGGAAAAGAAGCTGAAAATGCTGCTGTTTCTAATATGTCGATTGCAGCGGTAAGAGTCTCATCGCCCAATCAACCAAATGATGATGAAAGTGCCATTATTCCTCAAAAAATAATCAAACAAGCTTATCTTAAATTTGAAATCAGTGATCTACAAGGTACTTATAATCAAATTCAGATTGCAACTAAAACAAATAAGGCAAATATTCAAAGTGATTCTCAGCAAAAAAACTATAATAATATTAGTAGAACTATAACGGTTCGAGTTCCTGTTGAAAACTTTAATACTTTTTTAGAATCAATATCCAAAGGTGTTTACTATTTTGATCAAAAAGATATTTCTTCGCAAAACGTTACTGAACAATATATTGATCTTGATTCGAGATTGAAAACAAAACGAAAACTTGAAGAGCGTTACTTAGAAATATTACAAAAAGCCACAAAAATTAGTGAGATTCTGGAAATAGAAAAACAAATTTCGACCATTCGTGAAGAAATTGAAGCTAAAGAAGGGCAACTGAAATATTTAGAAAACCGTGTTTCTGAAAGTACTGTTACAATTGAATTTTACAAAACCATTGCCCAAAAAGAAGGCGTTAAAACTTCCTACGGATCTAAAGTCTGGACTGCGATTCAATCCGGATTTTTTAGCCTTTCAGAATTTTTAATATCAATCATTAGTCTTTGGCCATTTATTATACTATTTTGCGTATTCGCCTATTTTATTAGAAAAAGATTTAAAAGAAAAAAAATATAATCATGTATCCTTATTTCAAAAAGAAATTCATCATACCAACTGTTGCGGCAGTATTTTTATTTATTGGAGCCAGTTTCAAAGACGACTTTTTTGAAATTGCGAAACAAATCGAAATCTTCACAACGCTGTTCAAAGCTGTAAATACTAATTATGTGGATGAAACCAATCCCGGCGATTTGATGGACAAAGCCATTAAAAGCATGTTGGGGAGTTTAGATCCTTATACGGTTTACTTTAATGAGCAGGATGTTGTAAATTTCAAGATCAATAATACTGGTGAATATACCGGAATTGGCGCTTTGATATCAAGAAAAAAAGACCGTTTAATTGTTCGCGAACCTTATAAAAATTATCCTGCTGATAAAGCCGGACTAAAAGCCGGTGACGAAATTATTCAGATTGGCGATGTTTTGATTGCTGATTTTAAAGATGATGCTTCGCAATTATTAAAAGGAACAAAAAACACTAAAATTCAGATCAAATATGTTCGTCAGGGAAAAACGTTTACAACCGAATTGATTTTGGATGAAGTTGATATTAAATCAGTTCCTTTCTTTGGTAAAATTGACGACAAAACGGGTTATATTGTTTTGGCACATTTTAGCCGAAAAGCATCAAATGAAGTAAAAGACGCTCTTGAAAAACTAAAAGCCGATGGAGCTAAACAAATTGTGCTTGATTTAAGAGGAAATCCAGGTGGTTTATTAAGTGAAGCAATTGATATCTGTAATTTATTTGTTCCAAAAAATGAAGTTATTGTTACTACAAAATCAAGAATCGAGAAACACAACAGTACTTATAAAACTACGAAAGAACCTATTGATACTGAAATTCCGTTAGCAATTTTGGTAAACGGAAGAAGTGCATCAGCATCTGAAATTGTTTCGGGAGCTCTACAGGATTTAGATCGTGCGGTGATTTTAGGAAGCCGCAGTTTTGGTAAAGGTCTTGTACAACGTTCTGTTGACCTGACTTATGGAACGCAGTTAAAAGTTACTATTTCCCGATATTACACTCCTTCTGGTCGTTGTATTCAAGCGCTGGATTATGCTCATAAAGATAAAAATGGTGTTGCTCAAAAAACAGATGCTAAAAACTTCACTGCTTTTAAAACCCGAAAAGGAAGAACGGTTTATGATGGCGGAGGTGTTTTACCGGACATTGAATTAGACGAAGCTAAAATGAGCCCAATTACAACTGCTTTATTGAAAAACGACGGAATCTTTGATTATGCTACGACATATTATTATAAGAATCAGAATTTAGGTGATAAAATCCCAACGGTTTCTGATACTGATTACATGAGTTTCAAACAATACCTGAAAGCAAATAAAATAAGTTTTGATACAGAAACTGAGGTGGCGTTGAAAAACACTTTGGCTGCAGCCAAAAATGAAAAAATAGACGAAACCATTGCTCCGGAATACCAACAATTATTAGCTGCTTTGGAAAAAAGTGAAACTACTTTGTTAGATAAAAATCAAAAGGAAATTAGAATCCTGATTCAGGAAGAATTGATAAAGAGATATCAATATCAGGAAGGTTTGTACCAATATTACATTAAAAACAATTCAGAAATTAAAAAAGCCGTAAGCGTTTTAAATAATCAAACCGAGTATAAAACGATTTTAAAAATGTAGAAAATCGTTAATTAAACTAATTTAACCTCAAAAATTGAAAACCTTTTAATCAATAATATCTTGCATAAAGGTTTTTTGGTTATTGAAATAATTGGTTATATAGATTTCTATTTCTTGTTGTGAATGAGGCCAATTTTCCTGCCACACTTGTAATTTTCCGGGCAAATCAATATCTCTGCATCCGGGATCCAGCATGTCTAAAAATGAATTGCCTGTTTTACTAACAATTAAACGTTCATTTTTATTTTTTTTCAATAAGCCTGAATCTAAAAGTCCGCATATAATTGAATCAACTGAATCTGGATTACCAATCCCAAAGATAGAAGGCAGATAAGTTCCGCTTCCTTTCCAGTCCTGCATCATAAGGATAGCTTTACCAGCAGTCATTGGTCGTCTTTCGCGTAATTCATATAAAAGTTGCAGTGAATATTTACTTACACTATAATCTTTTTTTGTTACTCTTGTTTTGCGTAAACATATATTAAAAAAATGAAGTGAATTGAAATTATAATTAAAATCAAAAAAACGTTTTGCCATTCCTGCATTCTGTAACTTAGAAAATTTCGGATCTTTGGTGGTAACAGAATTATAAAGAGCATATTCAATTCCCTGATCAGTAAAAATTTCGGGTACAATTACTAATCTTTCATTCGCCGCATGAACATCCAGATATTCATTTAATAAAATATTATAATTAATAATAGACGAATACCACAAATGACCTAAATATGAAATTGTATTAGCATTTTTAAGTATGGCTATCGCATTGTATCTTTTAACTTTTATACTTTCATTGGTGATATGCAAAACCATCCCATATTTTTTTTTAATATCAGGTTTATAGACAGGATCTTTAATGCATGGAAAAAATGCCGGATGCAGATTATTGTCGTAATTGAACACAAATCTATATTTTGGAATTACACGAAAAACGAAAATATTAAATCCTGGCCAGCGGTTTAATAGATGTGGCTGAATCATTTTTAACTGATAGTGAGTAAGATCGCTAATAAATACAATGCTGTTGTTAATATCCATTTTAAAGTATTTCAATTGCATTTTGAAATAATTATGTTATTTAGAATGATTTACAAATCATTGTTAACTAATTAGTTACAAAAATAAAATGCGAAATTACCTTAAAACATTTTAGTAGTTTAACACTAAAAGACATTAAACTAACAGATTACGACTAATCGAATATGTCTTATATATTTAAAATATAATTTTTAAACTAATCAAACTGAATATAAAACAATTTGAAACTGCCATATTGCTAAGACATTTTAAATAAATTCTGTGTTAAGCCAAAATATAATGTCATTTATCAACTTTTCAAATTGGTTGAATAAACTATGTTCTGAATTTTCAAAGAGTATAAACTTTGACTTATAACCATATTCCTTAGTCTTTACATAAAGTTCTCTACTATCAGAAACCGGCACTTTCTCATCTTGATCTCCATGAATAAACAGAAAGCTTTCTTTTTTATTTAAAATTGAATCTATCTGAAATATAGGAGATATTTTATTGGAATAATACACAGAATCTAATGAATAATTTTTGACTCTATTTTGATAAACAACAAACATTTCTTTTCTCTTTGTTTTCAAAATATCACTTGGTCCGGCGATATTAATAGTGGTTCTTATTTTGTTAGTTTTTTTTAATAATTGAAAATTAGTAATACCTCCTCTACTCCAGCCTATTTGCGCAATTTTAGAAGTATCTGCTATTTCAATCTTGTTAATGATAGCAAATAGTGACATTACATCATCAATATCTTTACCTCCAAATTCATCAACACCTTCGCTTCCTTCTGATCCTCTTAGCTGAGACGCAATTACAATAAATCCTTTACTGGCTATTTTAGACAAAAAAGTTACAATGTATTGATCATTTACCATTCCATAACTGCCATTTCCACCACGATTAAAGATGATTACAGGATACTTTTTTTGATTTTCATTTGGTAATAATAAAAAACCTTTAACTTTTGTTTTGTCGAAAGAACTGTAGGTTATATCATAGATGTTTACATTTTCAAGATGCTTTTGGATTTTTTTCATTTTACTGTATTTTTCAAAAGGAAATCTTTCAATCATAAAATAGTCATTATTTTCTATCGTTGACTGAGCATTTGTAGTGAGTAGAAAAAATAAGGTCAGTATAAGTATATAATTTTTCATCTAATAAGTTCTTTAATTTTCTCACCTGAATACTGTACTGCAAAATCTTTATACCATAATAAGAGCGTTTCTTTACCAAGCAAATCGAAAATAATAGAATATTGATTCTCTATACTATTCAAATATGATTTGACATTTTTTTCAATGTCTATTTTCCATTCTTCAGATTCCTTTTTTGTAGTTGGAAGATGATGAATAAAAAAGCCAAATTTATCTAAGCAATATCTTTCGTAATCTTTTGTAAACAAAATAAAATTATGCCACATTTCATCAATAATCAAAATTGAATCATCAATAAAAACAGGTGTTTTTACCTCTGAACATACAGCTTTATAACACAGCCAAAGCCATTTTTTTGTTTCTTCAAAAAGTAAAATCGATTGCTCTTCTGAAACATTAAAAACTTTTACAAATCTAAAAATGACATCTTCATTTTGGTAATCTAAAGCATCTTCTAGTGTACATTTCTTTTTCATCTTTCTAATTTATATTTGAAGCTGTTTAAATATATTTTAAACAGCTTTTATTACTTAATGCTTATTGAGATTGAGCCATACAATGGTTCAGGCAATTTGCAGGGCAATCACCAACACAGTAACCCGGTCCACATCCAATTCTCTTTCCTGAGCATCCTCTACCTCCAGAAATTTTGGATAATTCTTCTTTTTTCAGTTCTACTAATTCGCTAATAATTTTTTCTTTTAATTCTTCTAAGCTTAATTTCATAATAAAAATCTTTTATGTTATTAATTAATTTTGTTTCACATTATTAAACACTAACAAATATGTCGACCTAAAAGTTACATGTAAGTAATGTATAAACCCATTGTCAAAACTATAATTTAGCCTAACTAATACCTATGCGAAATTATGCGAATTTATTTGCATAATTATTTATCAAATAAAACAATATCTTACAAAAAATAAACGTGATTAGTTTAAACTTAAAAAAATATTCAGTATGGAGTTTTGTTTTCTAAATATAATTCATCTAATATTGTCAGAAAAGAAAGTCAAATATGAGCAAGACAAAACTTATACAAGCAAGGTTATCGAAGGGATTTTCACAGGAAGAATTGGCTGACTTAATTGGCATGTCTCAATCTAATTACAGTCGGAGAGAAAGCGGACGAACAAGTATCACAGAAGCAGAATGGAAAAAAATCGCTAAAGAATTAGGCGTTAATAAAGAAATTATATTTGAACCGGACGAACAAAATAAAGAAAAAAGGGATGAAATAAACATGGTTTATTTTAACATCCCTGATTTTGTAATGGAGCATATTGAGCTCCTGAAAAAAGAAAATAAGAAATTGAAGGAACAATTAAAAAAATTTAAAAAAATTTAATTATTCTCTTATCATCTCAATATGCGGAATATCATCTTCCAAATACGTTTCACTGGTTTGGACGAATCCATGGCTTTCGTAGAATTTCTTTAAATATAATTGCGCGCCAATGGTAATTTTATCTTTATCAAAATTTGTTTTTATTCCTGCAATGGCTTCACGCATTAAATCATGTCCCCACTTTTTGTCACGATAATTGGCATCAACTACAACCCTGCCAATCGAAGCATTATCAAAACTGATTCCGGCATTAAATAAACGGGCATAGGCAACGATTTTATTGTCGTATTCGCCAATTAGGTGTAACGCTTTCTTATCCTTTCCGTCAAGGTCTAAATAAACACAATTTTGCTCAAGTACAAAGATTTCGCTTCTAACTTTGAGCAAATCATATAACTCATGAACCGTTAATGCTTCAAACGGCTTTATTTTCCATTTTAATTCCATTCTTTATAATGTATATTCTTTAAATTATCTTCTGTCTACTTTAACTGATTTTATAATGGCTTCGAGATCCAGCATTAAATCTCTTTCCTGATTTGAGGGGGAATAACAAAATCCTTCAATAACTAGAATCCTATTGTACTTTTCATCTACAATTGCATAATTGATAAAAGGTCCCGCCATGAAATCATTTTTTAATTCCCAGGTTCCTCTAGTTTCATATGTATTTTTGCCGTCTAAGGTTGTTGCTGAAAAATAGGGTGCATAAGCTTCTCCGGTAATCATTCTGGTATTTGGTTCACGACCTTTGATGTAACTCCCAACAGAATCGCGCATTTTAATAATATTACTTACAACATTTGAACTCTTCTTAAAATTGCGAAGTGGGATTTGATAGATAAGTAAACTTGTATTACCGCTTATTATGTCTTTTTTAAGCCAGATAAAGTTCTTTTTATGCAACATGTATTCATAGTCTGTTGGAATTTGCAGATCGATATGGAATTTGTTTTTTATAACCGCGGGATTCAATAAGGATTTGCTGTTGTCTTCCTGAATTTTCTGAATCTCTGCATCCCTAATAATTTTAACTATTTGGGTTGAATTGAGTTCGATACTGCAAATAATATCATCGACAGATTTTCCGTATATACGAAATGTATTGTGCGGTAATGCTTTACTGTGTGTGATTTCGAATTTATCTGTAGTGGCTTTTTTTACCACAATAATACTACGGCTATCGGTTACAAAACCTTCAAGCAAACGTGCAGGATATTGATTTATAGTAAATAAAGGTTCTTCCTGAGTGAGGCCCAGAACTGGTGAGGCAAATTTATTTCGAATGCTATCGCCTACTTCTCCATACCACAATTGATCATCGATAATTATCGAAATCGAATTTGTTTTTCCAGAAACTGGTTGCGGTTGTTTTTCGCCTTTGAAACACGATATTAGCAGAAACGGAATTAGTAACAATAAAAAATGGGTTTTATTCATTTTCTTGATTTATGAAATAAAACCCAAATTTATGTAAGATTTTTTAACTATCCGTTTATTTTAAGTTTCATTCCTGGTTTAATTTCTCCGTCTTTCATGTTATTCCATTTTTTAATATCTGAAATCGTAACTCCAGGATATTTTTTTGAAATACTGTATAACGAATCTCCTTTTTTAACGTAATAATCTTCTGCAAGATCTTTAGATGATGTCGCTTTTTTCTTGAATGAATCAATCGAAGAATTTGAAGCGATTGCTGTTGTTACAGCATTTTCATCAATAATTTCAGGAATTGCTTTAGAAACAACTAAAGTTTTCCCTAAACCAATATTATTTGAAGTTAGACTATTAAGTTCTTTTAACTCCGCAATAGTCGTACCGAATTTTTTTGCGATACTTCCTAAATTATCTCCGGATGCAACTGTATATTCTTGTGATTGTGTATTCTTTTTATCTTTATCGTCAGTTGAAGCAATAGCATCTTCTGATTTTTTCTCTATTGCAGAATTCGATTTTAGTTCCTTAAAGCTTTTAGTTACAGGATCGTAATCTGTTTTAATTTTTAAGTTTCTTCCAAGTGCAACTGCATTTGATTTAAGGTTATTCCATTTTTTTAAATCAATAACATCAACATGGTATTTAGTAGCAATCGTACCTAAATTATCGCCTTTTTGAACTTTATATGATTTATAATCTGTATCGATAATGTTCTCTAGTTTTGCTTTTGCTTTAGGCGTAACTTTCAATGCTAATCGAGTTGACATTGTTTTGTTTTGTGATTGATATGCAGCGTATGCATAGATCTTGTCTTCGTTTGAAACAAATGTTGCTACTTTATTTTTCGGTAAACGTAAATAATGTGCTTCACTTTGATAAAAAGGTACAACGTTTAATTTATATGAAGGGTTTAAAAGTTGTATTTGAGATTGTGGCATGTCTAACAAATCTGCGATTTGCTTGAATGACATTTGAGCTTTAATTTGAACTGTATCTGTTTCAAAGTTTTTAACTAATGCTCTTTCAGGATTGATTCCGTGTTCTTTATGGTATTCAAAAAGGTACATTGTTGCTAAAAAAGCGGGAACATAACCTTGGGTTTCTTTTGGAAGGTGGTTACGAATGTCCCAGTATTTTGTTTTTCCGCCAGAACGACGAATTGCTTTGGTAACATTTCCTGGTCCTGAATTGTAGGATGCTAAAACTAGTTCCCAATCGCCAAACATGCTATACATTTTTGTCATGTATTGTGAGCATGCGGCTGTAGCTTTAAGCGGATCGCTGCGTTCATCAATATACGAATCTATTTTAAGGGCATATTGTTTACCTGTTCCGTACATGAATTGCCAAAGTCCTGTGGCGCCCATTTTAGAAACTGCTTTAGGATTTAAAGCAGATTCTACAACGGCTAAATATTTAATTTCCAAAGGCACGTTTTGTCTGGCAAAAGCGTCTTCAAAAATTGGGAAATAATATTCTGATAAAGCCATTAATCGGGAAAACGATTTTTTACGATTTTTAAGAAACGACTTTATTATGTTTTCTAAACCTTGATTGTACTCTATGTCAAATGGTGATTTCTCATTCATTGCCTGTAAACGCTGTTTTAGCAATTCTGTTGGCAATTCCTCATCTACAGTAACGTCTGTATTTATGGTTTGAATGTCTTTTGTAAGGTCGTCATAAATATCTAAGCTTACTAATTCGTTCATCCAAAGACTGTCTACGCGTGTTGCGAGTTCATCTTTTTTGAAAGAGCTTTTAACTGAATCTAAATAGGATACTTTTACAATTGGTTTTATTTCAACTTCTGTCTTTGCAATTTCCTGCGCAAACATCGACATTGAGAATAAAACGGAAACCATTATTGATATTTTCTTTACAATCATATAACATTTTTTTAAAATTCTATAAATCAATCGATTATACAAACCTTATTTTTGCAAACTTAAACAGTTTATGCATGTAAATTATGTAAAAAAATGTTAATTGTGATATTTTAGTCTAAAATCGCAGCGATTCCAGGTAAAACTTTTCCTTCTAACATTTCAAGCATTGCCCCGCCACCAGTGGAAACGTAGCTCATTTTATCTTCGAAACCAAATTGTTTTACTGCTGCTACTGAATCTCCTCCTCCAACTAGTGAAAAAGCTCCTTTTTCTGTAGCTTCGGCAATATATTCCCCTAAAGCGATTGTTCCTTTTGCAAAAGATTCCATTTCAAAAACTCCTAATGGACCGTTCCAAAGAATAGTTTTTGACTCTAAAATTACTTTTTTGAAGTTCTCTAATGATTTAGGACCTGCATCAAGACCTTGCCATCCGTCTGGAATTTCTTTTACGTCTACAACTTTTGTATTTGCTGTATTTGAGAAGTCATCAGCCGCGATAACATCAACAGGAATATGAATTTGTACTCCTTTTTCTTTCGCTAATCTTAAAATTTCAAGTGCTAGTTCTTGTTTATCATCTTCGCAAATAGAATTTCCAATTTTACCACCTTGTGCTTTAATGAATGTAAAAGTCATTCCGCCACCAATGATCATGTGATCTACTTTGTCTAAGATATTTTCTATTACTGTAATTTTAGATGACACTTTAGATCCTCCAAGAACTGCAGTAACTGGTTTCTCGCTATTTTTTAATACTTTGTTTAAGCTTTCTATTTCTTTTGCCAATAATGTTCCGAAACATTTTTCTGTTGGAAAAAATTGTGCAATAATTGTTGTTGAAGCATGTGCTCTGTGTGCAGTTCCAAAAGCATCGTTTACGTAGATGTCTCCAAGTGAAGCTAATTCTTTTGCAAAAGCAACATCTCCAGCTTCTTCTTCTGCGTGAAAACGTAAATTTTCAAGTAGTAAAACTTCTCCTGGTTTTAAATCTTTGGCAGCAGCCTGAGCTACTTCTCCAACGCAATTTTCAGCGAATTTAACCTCAACTTCTAAAATTTCTGAAGCTGTTTTTAAAATATGTTTTAACGAATATTTTTCTTCAACTCCTTTTGGTCTTCCTAAATGCGACATCAAAATTACGCTTCCGCCTTGTGCTAAAATAGCATCAATTGTTGGTTTTGCAGCTTCGATGCGTGTTGCATCTGTTACATTAAAATTTTCATCCAGCGGTACATTAAAGTCAACACGGATAATTGCTTTTTTATTTTTAAAATCGAAATCGTTTAAAGTTTTCATTAGATAATTTTTTAGTTTTTTTGAAAGAAAAACAAATATAGAACTTTTAAAGTATCATAAATATAAAAATAATCTATCTATAACAGCGAAAACGTTATAAGTTAAGAAAAAAAACAAATTAGCTAGTAAATCGTTGAAAATGCTCTTTAATCGTGAACCGGACTTTGTGTACAAGGACAATTACTAATAGAACCAAAGAAATCAAATCCTATTGTTATTGAATGTGTTCCTGTATTATAAGCTCCTAAATCGTTGAACATTACCTGATATGAATATCCAAAATAGAATTTAGACTTCATGAAACCAACCATTGGCCCTGCTGCTAAAGGTTTTGGGAACTGGTCATTTAAGAAACGGTACGAAACTCCTATCCAGTAGTAATCTTCGTAACGATTGTAACGTCTGTATTTGAAGTTAAAATCGGTTGTAGAACGTTTATCACTTGCAAAATACTGGTAATAAACAGATGGTTCATATTCGATACGACTGTTTTCTCCGTCTTTAAAAACATATCCTGAATATACCTGATAGTTTGAAAGTAAATCTGGCTCACTTACAAAGTATTTTTCTGCATTTTTCTTTAAAATGTTATTTGCATTAATACTGATATAAAAACTCTTATTTCGGTATAATGCACTAACGTCAAAGTTGTTGTTTCCAGTATATCTATTATCAGTTGGCTTTGTAGGATCTTGTACAGGTCCTGGATTAGTAAAATTACCAGTTTCTATACGAAAACTATTAAAATTATAAGAAATACCAAAGGATAAATATTGCTTAGAATAATAATCTAAGATAAGGTGATGTGCAAAGGAAACTTTAGCACCTGTTTGTCTGGTATTACCATTACTGTCATTATATAGAGATATACCAACTCCGGAACGATCCAGAACTCTAAAATCGGCATAAATCGATTGATTATCGGGTGCATCTTTAATACCAACCCATTGTGTAAGTCCATTGGCTCTAATTCTAAGGTTATCACCAATACCGGCAAAGGCAGGTGAAATAACAAAAGGGTTATCGGCTAAATACTGTGTAAAAACCGGTAGGTTTAACTCTTGGCTGTAACTTGTTGTTACAGCCATGAGTACTAAAGATAAAATAAACTTTTTCATTGTAATAATTTTTTTAGATAACATCATTCGGGGCTCTTATTTTGTTATCTGTATAAAGTGAAATGTCCTACAAACTCACGTGCATCTTTCTCGTCATTCAATTTAAGAACATACCAGTAATCACCTGATGGTAATTCTGCACCATTATATCTACCATCCCATTTTTGACCGTAGTGGTATTTAGCAATTACACGACCGTATCTGTCAAAGATTGAGAATTCAAGGTTGTTGTAAATATTAGTACAACCAGGTCCCCATGTATCATAAACACCATCTCCGTTAGGAGTAAAGTAATTATCAATGCACACATCTATATAAGTTGCAGGAATAGTTATTGTCGCTGTACATCCGTTTTGATCTCTTACTACAACTACATAATCTCCAGATTTGTAGATTTTGTATTTGTTTGAAGATGTAAACGGCTCTCCGTTGAAACTGTATTCATAAGCAGGTGAACCACCAGCCGCAGTAACTGAAATTATATTCATTTCTGCTTCTCCAGCAGATTCTGCTAAAGTTAATGGATCGTATGCTTTAATGTCGAAACTAATCGTTGGCACTTTACAACCGTTTGTATGTCTTGCGATAATAAAGTGTCTGCCCGGAGCAACATTTGTAAAGATGTTACCTGCCTGGAATGGACCTGCATCATTGTCAAGTGCATAATCAATTTGCGTAAAGTCAATATTGCTTTGGTCAATTGTAATAGTTACCATGTTTGATTGTGCATTGTTCACACAATCATAACTGATTTCTACAGTTGGATCAAGAATTACCGGTAAAGGCATATTCTCTACAAACTCGAAACTACATCCTTGAGCATCATTAACATAAACTGTATGAATACCACCTGAAAGGTTTGTAAAATCAAATATGGTTTGACCAACAGCTCCTTGAGTATAAGTTCCTTTTTTATCATCAAGACTTACGCTATATGGCGCTGTACCTCCTCTAACTTCAATACTAAATGCTCCATCTTTATCATCCTTACAAACTTCTGGAATCATAGAATTTGCAAGTTCTGTAACAATAAGAGGTTTAGGTTGTGTAATTTCTACTTCATCTATTACGTAACAACCATTTTCGTCTTGTGCTACTACCGTGTATTTACCCGGAGCAAGTTTATCAAATGTGTTTTTAACATCAAACTGATCTAAATCAGGAGAAATCGCGTACTTGATAATTCCTGTTCCACCAAATGCGTCAACTACAATTTTACCATTGTTTTCTCCAAAACAAGAAACATTTGTTGGTGTAAATGTAGCCTGAACAGCTGTTGCCGGTTCTTTAATTTCAACAGGACCAGATGTAGCAGGGCAATCACCGCTGGCAACTCTTACAATATAAGTTCCTATAGGAAGATCTTCGAATCTACCTTCTGGTTGTGCTATTCTAATAACACCTCCGGTAGTATTTTCTAAGGTATACATATAGTTTCCTAAACCTCCTGTAGCATTAGCTACAATAACACCTGTAGCCTGTCCTAAACATTTAATTACTGCATTAGTAACATCTAAACCAACTTTTAATGGTTCTAATGGATCAATATTCACTCCATTCGAAATTGTGGCAACACAACCATTAGCATCTTTTACATAGTATTGGTATTTACCAACTGCTACCGGGAAAGTAACAAAAGTTGTAAACGATCCAATTGTTGTTGCAAAAGTTTTATCAGCACTATATGTGTATGGTTGAGAACCTCCTGTTGCGCTCAACGTAAGCGTTGATTGCGTAGTACAAGTTTGTGTTGATGCTAATACTAGATTTGGCACCACTTCACTTGGATCTGTAATAACAATAGAACCTGTAGTTGTTCCTGAACAACTGTATCCGTCAGTAACTGTTATGCTGTAAGTTCCCGCTGGTAAACCAGTGAAAAATGGCTCTTTTTGAGGCCCTGATACAACAACTGGAGTTTCTGAAAGTATATTTAAAGTATACATGTAATTACTTCCCTGACCACCTGTTGGAGGATTTACTGTGATTATACCTGATCTGTCTCCAAAACAAGATAATACAGTAACATTTGCAGAAGCAGTAACCACAATTGGATCAGGAATTACTAATGACTCTGTTGTTGAAGCTGGACATCCCTGACCATCTTTAACATTGATTGTATAGTTTCCTGCGCTTAATCCTGTAAAGTTTCCATCAGTATTTTGAGCAATTGTAGCTCCGTTTAATACTAATTCATATTGGTAATTATTATCCCAACCACCTGTTGCAGAAGCTGAAATCTCACCGTCATTATTGTTTTCAATACAAGTGATAGCAGATTTAGTTGTTGTTACAGTCAAGGCTGCCGAAGGCTGACCTATTGAGAAAACAGTTCCAACTTTACAGAAAGGACTACCAACTAAAGTAGCTTCAACAGTATATTCACCAGCAAGTAAACCTCCTACAAAAACAGGACCAGCATTTGCTGAACGAGTTAGAGGTATGTTTACAGGACCTGTAATTATATAATCAAATATACCTGAATCATCTTTTGGATCTGTTTGATTATCAACAAAAGTTAAATTCACACTTCCGTCATTAGTTCCAAAACAAACTTGAGATACAACCGGAATTGCTTTAATTTCAAATGTATTTGGTTCATATACTCTGTGAATTGCCTGAATTGAACAACCTGTTGCAGGATTTGTAACTGTAATAATATATTCTTCAACTCCTAAGTCTTTGAAAATACCGTCTTGATTATCCGGGTTTCCTACAACTGGAGCTCCAGAAGAGTAAGCAATAGAATAATTTAAAGGCGTTGGTATACCACCCGTTGTTTTAACAGAAACAGTAATGTCTTCGCCAACCGGACAAGTAATTGCCTTTGTAACTACAATATCTACCTTATCTAAACTCATATAAGGATTAATTACAAATGGTCCAACATTAGATCCTACACAACCATTCTCATCATATACGTTTATAGTATAAGAACCTCCTAATAAATCTAATTCTGTATAAACATTGTTAGTTCCTTTTTGAGCTGGAACCGGGTTACCATCTCTAATGAATTCATAAATATATGCTCCAGTTAGTGAACCTCCAGTTACGCCTGTTACGGTAATAGTTGCATAATCTCCTGTATTACCTGTAGTACATTTATATTGAACTACAGCAGGATTAGGAACTATTATTAAGAAAGGTTCTTTAATTTCTACTGTTTTTACATCAGGACATCCTCTTCCTGAAATTACTGATAGTGTATAAGTACCAGCTGTTAATCCTGTAAATACCGGATTTTCCTGAGGTATACCACCATTTACACTGTACATGTATTTAGGATTATCATTTACACCAGGAGTTGTTGCAAACATACTGGCTGTTAACGTTCCGTCATTTCCTCCGTTACAAGTAACATCTGTAGGAACGACATCAAATCCTGTTACTGGCGTAGCAGCACCTAACTCAAATATAACTTTTTCAGTACAAGTAAGCGTTGTTAAATCTGTTACGACAATTGTATGTGAACCTGCATTTAAATTATCAAAAACTGCTGGCGTTACTGTTGTTGTTGTAGTTGCATCACCATCTATTGTGTAACTATAATTACCTGAACCACCTGTTGCTGTTGCAGTAACTTTTCCGTCACCATTAGCACAGCTTGGCAATGCATCAATTGTATTGGTTAGACCTAATGGTTGTAAAATAGTTACAGCTGCAGTAAATTCAAATGTACATTCAAATCTGTCTTTTACAATTAAATTGTAGGTCTTAGGTGTTTTTACAATAAATGAAGTTCCTGATTGGAAGCCACTTCCAATACTGTATTGGAAAGGTCCCATACCTGTACCTCCGGTAGCGTCTACAATAATCTCATAATTTCCATCAATATCAGCACATTGTGATGTTGCAGAAGCTGTAAATCCAGCTGGTAACGGATCAGTTGTAATATTTACAGTAAATGGCGCAGATATACATCCGTTCGCATCTTTTGCATAAACATCCCATGAAGGCGTTGCAGGATTTAATTCCCTCATACCACTATCTGTGAATGTTGCTCCAGCGCTTCCGCTTCCTGCAATAACAAATGCATATGTATAATCTGGTCTTCCGCCGATAGCTGAAACCTTAACAATTGCTCCTGTTTTACAATTAGCATTTGTATTCTCTATTAATTGTACTTGTACTACATCTGGTTGTTTTACCTCAACTGAATAAGTTGCAGGACAACCTGTAACAGCATCAGTAACCGTAATTTCATAAACTCCAAAAGCTAATCCAGTTAATGGAATTGAAGTTGCAGAACTTGTAGTTGATGCTACAAAAGGAGCACCATCTTTAGTAATTGTATAAGTGTAATTACCTGCAAAAGCAGAAACATCAAATGTTGCTTTTCCGTCATTTGTAGTATTACATGACATGTCTACAATTCCATGAGCCGTTACTAATATTTTAGTAACCGGGAAAACTGTAGTTAATTCAGTCCATGAACATCCATTGCTGTCTGTCACTTTAAACAAGTAATCACCAGGAACCAAGCCATTAAAAACAGCTGGAACTGCACTACTTGCAGTAGTTATTGGTGTGTAAGCTACAGTTGGTGTTGCGTTAAATTCAATTATTTCAAAAGTTAAAGCTCCTACTCCATCTGTAGCCGTTACAGTTACATTACTGCTTGTTGCAAGACAAGTAACAGCAGTTGGTGAGAAGGTTAAATCTTTTGGAGAATTTAAAGGATTTATAGTTATTGTTACCGGAGCTGTTTCACAACCATTAACATCTTTTACTGTATAAGTTACAGTTTGAATTGCACCATTATTATCAACAGTAAAAGTATTAGTAGTATCATAACCTAAATTATTAAAGTTATAATAGTATCCTGTACCCGTACCTGTTGGTGTACCGTCATGACCCGTAACTGTAATTACAGTTGCTGTGCTACATGTTGTATTAGCCGGTATAGCATGTGTAGCTGTAAGTTTTACAGGTTCTGCAATAACAACAGGAATTCCTGCTGAAATACATCCTTTTTTATCTGTAATGACAATTGTGTATGAACCTGCAATCAGACCTGTATAGTTTCCTGTTACATCGCCTGTTGTATTAACTACAGGTCCAGTAAGTGCAAAAGTATACGGTACAAGACCATCTGCCGGTGTAATGGTTAAACTACCATTATTACCACCTGCACACGTAACGTCAATATGAGTTTCTGTACCGGTTGGTGGTGTTGTTGCATGTACAATTTCAGTATTAGTTGTTACGGAACAAGCTGGTGTATTACTATCTGTAATTACAAAGTAGTAACTTCCTGCTGTTGGTACAGAAGCTGTAAAATCACCTGGAGTATTAACAGGAAGCCCTGTAGCAACTCCGCCTAAATACATTTGATATGTATAAGGAGCAATTCCGCCGGCAATTTTAACATCTATTGTTGCATTTATTGGAGCAACACAATATAAGTCTTTAGTTAATGTTGCGTCGGCAATTAATTGATTTTGAATTATATAGTTTACGAAATCCTCGCATCCATTATCATCTTTAACTCCTAATTTATAAGTTCCGGCAGCACTAAATGTTGCTATTGCACCACTAGGCAAACCGTTAACTGTAAATGATTTTACTCCATTATAAGTTGTAGATATTGCATCAAGATCTACTGTTAAATCAGCACCAACAAAACATTGTTGCGCAGGAGCTATAATATCTGGCGCCGTATCAAGAACAACAGGCACATTTACTTTAACAGAAATACATCCGTTGATATCTTTAACATAAACATCCCAAGATAAATCTGTTAAATTAGTATCTACTTCTAAAACAGTATTACTTACAAATGTTGTTGGTACAGGATCACCTGCTTTTACTGCTGCATAAGAGTAACCTGCCGTACCACCAGTTACATTAGTAATTGTGATATACGATCTATCTTCAGAACAGAATACTTTTGAAGCTGTTGCTGTAAATAAAATTGGATTTGGCATTGTAATAGTAACATCAGCTGATTTAGAACAGTTTGTTGTGTTATCTGTTACCGTTACTGTATAAGTTCCAGCCACTAAACCTGTTACTGTAATGACATCAGTTGCAACAGTTGGTGCATTAAATGGCAATCCTGCTGGTACGCTTGTTACCGCTATTGTATAATTACCAGTTGCACTAAAGTCAGAAACAGTGAACGTTGCAGTTCCGTTATTATCAGTTCCGTTTGCTGTATTACAACTAACATTGTTTGATGATGTTTTTGTAATATCAATTGGTATAACTTTCTCTACTTTATAAGGTCTCTCGATAGAACAACCATGAGCATCTGTTACTTTAAATAAATAACTGTTAGGTGCTAAATTTGTAAATACATTAGAATTACCATTGTCAAGTAAAATTGGAGAAATAATTTCATATTTCGCATAAGGAGTATATCCTCCGGAAACTATCAAAGTAACATCGGCTACATTTGTTGGACAAACAGGAGCTTTCGTTAAATTAAAAGCTATATCCGTTAGTTTTAGATACGGATTAACATCAATTGTATCATCAAATGTACATCCGTGAGCATCCTGCACATAATAATGAATCGTTTGTACTGCTCCGTTATTATCCACACTTAAAGTATTCGCATCATAATAAACTGAACCTCCATCAAAATTGTATTTGTATGGAGCTGTTCCTGTAGTAGGAAGAACTACTGTTACAATAGCTGATTGTTGCGTATTATTTGTTGGATCACAAGAAAAGTCTGCAACAGTAGCCGTTGTTACCAAATTAGTTGGTTGTCCAACAATATAAGGTTTAGTAAGCGGACATCCTTTTCCTGAGGTTACTGTAATATTATAAGTTCCCTGCGGAAGATTTGTGAATACATTATCAGTCTGAACCATTCCAAGAGGAATTGGTGAAATTGCATAAGTATAAACCGGATTATCATTTCCCGGAAGTAAATTTACAGTAATGCTTCCTGTACTAGAACCAAAGCAAGAGGCATCAAGTACAACTGCATCAAAATCAACAGGTGTAGGAAGTATCAAAGTAAAAGGAGCTGTTGAAGTACATAAACTGCTTGTATCAGTTATTGTAACTACATAACTTCCTGCTGGTAAACCGCTGATTACATCACCAGTTATAACTGCACTTGGAGGATTAGGGCTAATGCTATATGAATAAGTAGCAGACCCGCCAGATTTAGTTAATGTTACAACACCTCCATTAACAGCAATACATGTTGGCAATGTTGTAACTGCCGGAACTACTGAAATTGGAGCATCTATATTGATAGTTTTAGAATCAACACACTGATTAGCATCTTTTATATAAATAGTATGAGAACCTGAAGCAAGTCCTGTAACATCATAAGGAAGACCTAGAATACTTGTGTAATTATTTGGGCTGTCTACACTAATTGAATATGCACCGGTACCAGCAGTAGTTGCAGTAACACGAACCACATAAGCACCGTCGGCAACACATTTGTTTACTACTTGTAACGCAATTACCGGACTAGGATCTAAAGTAATTATCTGACCTAAAGGAAATTCACATCCATTAGCATCTTTTACTACTATATTCCAATTATTTGTTGTTGCAGCATCATATGCAAGTTCAAGCACATTACTTGTTCCAAAAACAGTAGGAATAGTTCCCGGAGCAAGGATTGCACCATAAGTATATGGACCAGTACCTCCGGTAGTTTTTATTGTTACCAAAGCGCCACTTTTACAATTTGCAGGAACTACATTAGTAATAACTGAATTAAGTGCCGATGCTGGCTGCATAATTTGGAAAGTTTCGGCAGTTGAACATAAAGTTCCATCTAACTCTTTAACATACAGCGTATAGTTTCCAGGTTTTAATCCTGTTAAACTTGCTGAAAATGGAGTACCTGTTAAACCAGTTACTGTTCCGTTTTTTGCTGGCGTGATAGGTAAATTAGTTAAGTTATCACGTATTTCATAGTAAAGACTAGTAACAGTTGCATCATAATTAGGTACAGTAAAACTAACCTCACCATTTGCCGCGTTATAACACGTTATATTTTTAACAGTAATTGGAGTAATTACAATTGGAGAAATAGTTGGTGTATGAATCTCTAAATATGATGGACATCCACCATTATCAACTACTTCAAAAACATAAGTTGTATTTTGATCTAAAAGAGTAAAAGTGTATGAAGTCGCCGCAATTGGACCTGATGTAGTACCAATACCATAGATTGAATATACAAAATTAGGATTACCACCTGTAACATTAACAGTTACCGAAACACCGTCAGCACAAGTTGCACCAGCAACAGCACCTGTTAAGGCTAAATAAGGAGGTGGCTGAATTCTTAATCTTGCACTTTCAAATTTACAACCATTAGCATCAATTACTTTAATGTAATAATTTCCGAAAAATAATCCTCCAAAATTATGTAAAGGAGTCGCTGCCGCAGAAGTTTCTGTATAAGTGGCTAATTCTGTCATTGCATTATCATACAAGTAATATGTATATGGTGCAGTACCTCCTGAAATGACATTAATATCCAGACTTCCTGGTTCTGTAGAATTACAAGTAATTCCGTTTTCTTTAATGAAAACACTTATTGGAGCAGGGTTTGCTAAAATAACAGTATTAGTTGCCTCGCAACCTTTGCTATCTCTAACAATATAAGGATAACTTCCAGCTGGTAAACCACCAAAGATGAATGAATTTACGAAAGTTGTACCATTATCAATACTGTATTTAAATGGTCCAACACCTGTAAGAGCTGTTAAACGTATAGTACCGTCAGAATCTCCATTACAAGTTGGGTTTGTTGAAACAGCAGAAGCCGTAACTGGTGCAGGATTGGCAACAATAACTGTGTTCGTTTCCTTAATACAATTATTTGCGTCAGTTATTTCAAACTGATATGTTCCTGCAGTTCCAGTAGGATATACAAAAAATGTTCCTGTAAAAGGAATTGGCACTCCTGAATAAGAACCGGCATCTACTTTTACTCTATAACCAAAAGGTTGTTTTCCGCCAGTTACCGTAATAGTTATACTAGCATCTGTAGGTGTTACAGCAGGACATGTAAGCCCTTTTGTTAAAACTGCACTTGCTAAAATTGGATCACTTACTGTAACCGAGGCTATGTTTTTACAGCCATTAGCATCAGTAACTGTAACTACATAACTACCCGGAGATACTGTAAACGTATCTGCAGGACTTGGAGTTACACCTGTATTAATTGTATATGTATATGGTGCAACACCACCTGTACCCACTGCCTTAATCTGGAATGTGTTTCCTGAAGCAGTACATTGGTTAGTAACCGTAGCTGTAACAGATGGAGTAGGATCAGTTGAAATTGTAACATCTACTTTAAAAGGACAGCCATTTGCATCTTTCACCCAAATATCCCAATCAGTATTTGTTGCAGGATTTAAATTAGCTGTAGCACTTGGAATATAATCTGAATCTGCAGGAGCAACATTATTTTGCATGTACGCATAAGTATATCCCGGAGTTCCACCACTTGCTGTAACTGTAACTTTTGAAGTTGTAACGATACAGTTCGCATTTACCTTAGCAACTGTTGCAGATACTGCAGCTGTTGGTTCAGTAATTGTGATCGATGTAGGAACTGTACATAATGTAGTTTCGTCTGTAAATACTACAGAGTATATACCTTTTGCAAGATTTGGTAATGTAAATGTACCTGCCGTTTGACCTGTTACAGCAGTTCCTCCGTTAATAGTATAACTATATGTAGAAGTAAAGCCGCTTACATTGTATCTAATGTTTCCAGTTGAACCACCAAAACAATAGACATCATTTAATTTAGTAGCTAATGCTGTAATTGAAGTAACTGGAGGTATGCTTTTAGAGAAGGTATCGTAGCAACCACTTTCGTCAATAGCTTTAAACACATACGTTCCCGTAGTAAGTCCTGTGAAAATTCCACTATTAAGTCCTGTTGTATTGATTATCGGTCCGGAAACAATTTCATAAGTAACCAATCCAACCCCTCCTGTTTTTACTATTGTAGCTGTACTAGTTCTACTAGCAACAGGATCACAATAGATAGCAGTTGCGCTAACTGAAGTTATTTTTGGCGGATCTAATTTATTTATTGTTAATTGCTGAACAGCAGTTGTACAGCCGTTAGCATCCGTTACAGAATATTTGACAATTTGATTTAAACCATTGTCAGTTACTGTTAAAGTATTTGCTGGAGTATATGAACCCCCATTGAAACTATAAGTATAAGGAGCTGTACCAGTAGTTGGTAAGTCTATAATAACTAAAGTAGATTGCTTAGTATTAGCTGCATTACATTTAAACGGATCTGCATGAGCCGTAGCCACTAGCTGAGTTGGTTCATTTATAGTAACTGATGCTGCAGCCGAAGTACAACCTAAAGCATCTGTAACTAAAATACTGTAAGTTCCTTGAAACAATCCTGAAGGATTGTTTACTGTATAAACAGTACCCAGACCCGGAGCTGTAGTTTTAGTAATTGTATAAGTAAATGGTGCTTTTCCAGAAGTTGGTGTAACCAAAATACTTCCTGTACCGCCACCATTACATTTTACATCTACTTTACTTGTAGTTATAGCTAAAACAGTTGATTTTAAAGTAACATTTATAACCGAAGACAAAGCAGTACAAGCCGGAGCTGGAGTTTTTGAGTCTGTAACTCTAAACTGGTACGTTCCTGTCGCTGTTGCAATATACGGATTTGCAGCAGTAACAAAAGCACCACTGTTATATGAAACCTGGTACGTATGTGCACCTGTTCCTCCGGTTGAAGATAAAGTAATAGTTGTATTTGGTGTACATGAAGTATCATCTACTATATCTGTTCCAATTGTTAATTGTGGTGCAACTACGTAAGTAATTGAAGCAGGACATCCAAATTTATCTTTTAAAGATAATGTATAAGTTCCAGGAGTTAAACTAAAAGTAGGTGATGACACATAATTAGTACCATCTTTACTAAAAGTAGCAGTTCCTGTATATGTTCCTGTAATTGTTACATTAATTGGAGTTCCTGTATAACATTGTGCCGCAATTGGGTCAATTGTTGGAACAGCCTCAGATGAAATTGCAACTGTTTTCTTAGTTGTACAACCATTGTTGTCTTTAACATAAACATCAATGTTAGTTGTTAAAACTGCAGTATCTACTGTTAATGTTGTTCCGTAAGGAGTACTTGGCACTGTAGATCCACTAGCTGCATAAGCATAAGTATATCCAGGTGTTCCTCCTGATAGACCTGTAATAGTTAATGTCGAAATTTTATCATTACAGCTAATTTTTGAACCATTTACATTAAACGTAATAGCTGTTGCAGCAACGATAGTTACTGAAGCAGTATTAGACGTACAACCTGTAGATTTATCTTTAACTACTAAAGTATAAGTCCCGGCAGTTAAACCAGTAACTTTTACAATATCTGCAGTTACACTAACAGTTCCTGCATTAGGAGTTAAAGTATAAGTAAAATTACCTGTAGTGCTTGCTCCCGAAACTGTAAAAGTTGCTGTACCATCGTTAGCACTAACACATAATTCATCAGTTTTTGATCCGGCAACTGTAATTGTTGGTGACGGATTAATTACTATTGATCCAGTCGTAGTACATCCGTTAGCATCTGTAACTTTAAAACTATAATTACCTGCTACTAATCCTGTAAATAATCCTGTAGTATTTGTAGCTCCTGCTCCAGGACCGGCGGTAATTATATAAGTAAAAGGTGCTACTCCGCCTACTGTTGTTACAGTAGTGCTAGCTGTAGTAGTATTACACGTAATCGCTGCTGGTGCAGAAAAATTAAGTGCTGTTGGAGGATTAAATGCAGGAACATCAATTGTTTTTGTATCAATACAACCTTTAGCGTCTTTTACAGAATAAGTAATAGTCTGTATAACGTTTTTATTTGTAACTAATAATGTATTTGTTGCCGTGTAATTAGTACTTCCGTCAAAATTATAAGTATAACCGCCTGCACCGCCTGCACCTGCAGACGTAATCAAAGTCGTAGTACTACAAGTTGTATTAGGAGTAAATGTAGCTGAAGCTACAACTTTTGTCGGATTATTTAATGTCACTGTATAAACAGGAGATAAACAGCCTTTACTGTCTTTAACCTGATAAGTATAATTTTTAGTATTAACAGCACCAACAAAAGCATCTAAACCTGTAAGTGTTGCTCCTGAAACAAAAGTTGTGCTTCCGTTAAAACTATAAGTATAAGGTGCTCCTGCACCTCCGGCCGGTATAACTGTAAATTGACCGTTTGTACCATTATTACAACTTGGATCTTTTGAATCAACAGTAGCTGTTGGATTTACTTTAGCATTGACAGTTGCAGCAGCAGTTACTACAGAACATCCTTTTGCATCAGTAACTTTAAACACATAATTACCTGCAGTTGATGTTTTATAAATATTAGTAGGCATTGAAGTATAAGTTGTTCCTCCATTACTAGATACTTCATAAGTATATGGAGCAGTACCTTGTGAGGCAGTAATTGTAATTTCAGCATCTGGGCTTGTAGTACAATCTATAATTTTAGTTACTTCAGGAACTGCCGTTAATTCTGGTGCAATTATAATTCCGGTAATCGCTGTTGCTGTACAATTATTGGCATCAGTAACAACAATATTGTGTGTTCCTGGTGCAACATTTATAAATTTATTAGTAGTTTGGCTAGGTTGACCATCAAGACTATAATTATAAGGTGCTTTTCCTCCGGTAACAGTAACTACTAAAGTCGCTTTGTTAGCCGCGTCATAGCATAAATCTGAATTTACAAGATCTAATGATGCAGTTGGCGCAGTTGGCGCAACTATTGTTACAACATCTGAAGCCGGAGAAGAACAAGGACCTTGGTCTTTCACTACTACTTTATATGTTCCTGCCGGTACATTTGTAAATACCGCTAAATTTTGAAACGCAACAACTACTGTTATACCATCAGCCAGACGAAGCTCATATTGATAATTAGGTTTTCCGCCCTTAGCTACCGCTGTGATTGAAGCCCCTGTAGTACATGTTGGCGGTGTAGTCATTGTAGCTGTAGTGGTAACAGCTGTTGGAGCTCCTATAATTTTATCAAAAGATTTTGAACAAGTTCCTGCATCATCACTTTTAACAATAACTTTATAACTTCCAGCTGCTAATCCGGTAATGATAACAGGAGAAGTCATTGAAGTTGTCCATGTTGTTCCACCATTAATAGAGTATTGGAAACCTTTTACTGTGTCAAAATTAGAAACAGCAACAGTAATACGACCATCTGTTATATCACTACAACTTGCGTTGTCAATAATTGGTTCTGAAACCGTGAAGGCTTTATTGCTATCAACGATAACTTTGAAATCTTTTTGAGCAATACATGATTTTGGAATCTGACGAACCCAAATATCATCTACAAGTAAATCGTTTCCACTAAATTTTGTATTATAAGAACGAATAACAAAGCTAAGATTATTATAAGCTCCCGGATTTAAGGATAACTCTTTATATTCCCATTTTTCATTTCTTGGAACTCTCCAAGGATTTGCAGTATCTGTTGTCGCAACAATAGTTTCTGTTCCTCCTACTCCATTCAGGTTGTTTACTAACTGAATTGTTAATTCCGGATCAAAATAACTGGCTCCAGTAGTACTCTTCATTAAATTTTCTGCCCACAATGAAATAATTACCGGTTGGTTTACAATAACATCTTTAATTGGTTTACTGTATATAATACCTCCCACACCTGCGGAACTTCCAATATTAACACATAAAAATCTTCCTAATGGATCAGAAGGTGTAGTGTGATCCTTAGCGACTATCCATGTATTACCAAAATTAGTTTTAATTGAACTTGCTACTGCATACTTTCCATCATTAATTTGATAATCTGTAATGCTGCCACATAACGGTGACCAACTTGTAGGATGCGGTGTTGATTCATCTTCGAAACAATAAACCGGGCTAATTCCAGGAGTTGTTGTGTAACCACCTTTACCAAAATCTTCTTGCAATAAATTACTATAAGTAGATACCGTAGTTACATTGTACTTTACAGAAATCGTATGTGTTCCAGAAGTAACGTTTGTAAATACATTATTTGTAATTGGAGTATTTGCAACACCGTCTATGTAATATTCATAAGTATAGTTGTTAGAAGTACCGTTTGTTACTGTTACAGTAGTACTTGCAGAACCATTACAACTAAAAATAGGATCTTCGACTTTTATAGTAGGATCAGCCGGTTTTTGGTCCAGAATAATATTATAAGGAATAGTGTACTCACAACCTAAGGCATCTCTAATTTTTAATATGTAGCTTCCTGGCAATACATCTTTTTCATTTAAATTTTGCCAATTTGCTCCACCATCAAAACTATATTGATAAGGAGCGGTTCCTCCTTGTGCATTATTAATTCTTAATTTTCCACCTAATCCTGCTAAGGTACATCCTGCTAATTCAGCAACACCAGCAGATGCAGTCACAGCAGAAGTTGGCCCTGTTATAACAACTTTTACAGCAGTGTCCATACAATACTTAACAGTTGGTTGCCCATTAAGCGGTGTATAAGTCATACCATATCGTACAATTACATTATACGTACCTGCTTGTAAATTTGAAAAAACAGGATTAGTTACATATGTTCCACCATTATTAATACTATATGACATTGAATATCCATTAGCATTAATAAGATTTATTTTTATTTGAGAATTATCATTATAACAAGTACTATTAGTATGATCAATAGTATAAGTTGGTTTTGCGTTATCTGCAACTGTAATCGTTCTTGTTATTGTACAGTTATTTTTATCAACGATTTTAATGTTATAGACTCCGGGAGTTGTAACAACAAATTCATTTTCTAATTGAAAAACAGTATCACTATTTATAAAATAATTATAAGGTGAATTACCACCTTCTGTAGTTATTCTGATCTTTCCGGTACTACAAGCAGTTAGAGGTTCGATTAAAGCAACAGTTGCTTTGAACTCATTCCAAACCTTTCCTACATATATATATTTAGTGTCTTTACAACCATCATCTGTAGAAACTTCTACAACATAATTCTGATCTGTAGTTAAATTATCAAAAGTATATTCAGATTCAGGAACCGGTCCAACATTAGATAATAATAATCCATTATTATATAGTTTATAATAATATTGAGCATTAGCATCATTTACTGCAACTTTAATTTTACCTTTTTCTCCATAACACAATGGTTGCGTTACTTCTGAAACAACAGCAAAATTTCTTTGTCTGATTTGAATATTAGGAACAGTAAAAATACAAGTGTTTCCTGTTACACCGGTTAATCTAATATATACCGTGTAAAATCCTGCTGTAGTTACATTAAAAATATTACTTGCCTGATAAGTTGTACCATTAATACTGTACTCATATCCTGCAGGAACACCGCCAACTGTAATCGTTCCAGGTTTTCCACAAATAATATCTGTATGTTTTTCGGTAGGATTTAATGAATTGGTAAATACATTAAAGTAGAAACGGTTAAAACAACCACCTGCATAATTTAATGTTAACCTATATTGTCCTGCTATTTTAGCTTCATAATTTGGTCCGGTCGCAACCTGAGTCCATGAACATGAAGTACCTTCATTAGCACAACTTGCACTAATTGGAGCAGCACAACTTGCCTCATCGAGTTTTTCCCAAACAAGAGTAGAACCATCAGATACATGAGTTTCAATTAATCTGGAATCATTTGCACCACACAAGAAAAGATTAGGTAATTCTTTTCCGTTATTAGGGCAAATTAATACTTCACCTTTATAAGGAGCTTTTGCATATGGAAGAACCGGATTAGTAGTTGTTGTACCAAATCTGGTTACCGTAAAAGCCTGATAAATTGATCTACATGGCGCGGCAGCTAAATTATAAACATAATATACTCCAGGATCTTTTACTTTAAGAATTTGTCCTGTTCCTATTTGTTTAGTACGAGCTTCGTCACTATACCAGGTATAAGAAGTATATCCATTAGCAGCAACCAAATCCACATCGTCTTTACACAAAGTAGCAGTTGCAGTATATTTACAACCATCAACACCTACTAAAAAGTTAGTAGCTTTAGGAGTTAATATACATCCTGTATTTGTATTAACACTTGGATCATCTGAAATTTGAAAATCAGGATTTAAAGTTCCTTTGTAAGTTGCATATGCCGAGTTATCAATACTATTAGAACATGCTTCACTCAATGAATTACAATCAGGGACAACCTTAACTTTAAAACTGATAACTTTATCCGTTAGCGTATTTGCTTTAACTACCGAATCATCAATTTTAAATACAATACTTCTGGTCGCAGGATTATAACTTTGAATAGATACACCAGCTGGTAAAGGATTTATATCAGTAGGATAATTAAAAATAATATTAATAGGCAACTGATCTCTAATCGTTAAAGATTTAGCATCATCATTACCAGTATTTTTAAAACCTATTTCATAATTTAATTGTTGGCCTAATGTTACATCCTGGTTTCCAATATCTACACCCGCAGAATTTTTTACAATTTTTGTAAGTACAATATGCGGTTCAATAATGTCAACAGCAAAGGCATTAAAATAATAAAAATAAACGTCCTGCGTACTTCCTAACCTAATATTTGCCGAAGTTTCATTATTATCAATTACTATACCCCCGGGTCTTAAGAGTGTTCCCGGATTATTAATATTTAAAATACCTGCATCATACCCTAATGTATTCGTACTTGCGGGATTTCGATTTAAGAAATCTTCTGTTTTATCCGTAGCCGGATCAACATAAGTTACACTACTATTAAAGAAGTTATTTGAGGGTCTGATAATTACATTTGCTGCATTTGTAGCAGTAATTCTTGTACTGTTAATCTCTAAATAATCTCCAGAAATTGGTTGATCTCCCTCTAAAGCTGCAAAAGCAAATTTCACACGAACAGGACCAGTAGGAATGGTCTTAAATCCGGAAACCGCAATATCTAAAGTTGTAGCCCCTCCAATTCCGCTAAAACCGTCAAACGAAGTAATAAATTTTGCAGGTAATGTTGGATCTTCATAAACAACAAAAATGGACCAACCAGCAGATAATCCTGTTCCACCATTTGTTCCTTCACTCGACTTAACATTTGCAACAGTATACAATCCCTGAGCATTTGTTTGTCCCGCAACTAACGAAGTAATGTCTGCATAACAGGCATATGCTTTGTTATTATCACCACCAATTGGCGCTGCACTTGCATCATGAATAATCTGACCAGTAATGTCATTATAGCCACCTGTAGGCAACTTAAGTTTTACTTTTTCTATATCTGTACGATCATTTTGCTGAAGAATGGCTCCCCAATACAAACCGGCGTAGACGATTTTATAACAGGCAGGTTTAGGCACAGTCAATGTAGCACTACTAGAACTGAAAGTAGTATTATCACTGTCGACATCAATATATTTCATAGTGAAATCAGAATTGTATCCAGCACCATTATAAGCGTCTTTTGGACTCCTGTTATTGGTTTCTCTGTTTAAGATATTGTTACCAATAAGCAACATATCTCCTTTTAATCTCTTGTCAAATCTTGGCGAAAATGACTTAAGATTTTGAGAAATTACAAAGTAACTTTGAAAGAAAATCAAAGCTATTAAAATCAATCTTAGGTTAGTAGGTTTTTTCATAATCATTTTTTTGTTTACTTACATCTCATCCTCTAAGGGGCACTAGTGAATAAAACAATTAGTATTCTATAACATTTATTATTATGCCCTTCTTAATTTCTTAAGAAGGACCGACTCAATCTTATTCTTATTAATTCTCCACTTTTACGATAGCCATTTTCCCGTTGTATGGTTTATTTCCTTTTGCTTCTAATGCCTTAGTTGCTTCAGATAAACCTTCAAACTTCTCGTAATAGATGTAATATTTACTTGTTGTTACATTGTAAAAGAAATTAACATCTGAACGTCCTGCTGCAACCGCTTTAGTTAAGAATTGATCTCTTTTTTCAACACTGCTGTGAACAGCAATAATTAAATAATAACCACTATCAGAATTTTTAATATTCTTGATAATCTGCATATTTGACTGGTCTTCACCAAAATCAAAATCACTTGCAGTTAATGGAGTACTACTTGGTTTTGTTGTCTCTTTTATACGTTTAAGAGCGGCAACGTCCTGTGCATATCTTCCCTGATCATTTTCGTAAGCTGCACGTTTAATTCTACGTTTTTTCTCTATTTCAGTTTCTGCTTTAATACGTTCTAAATTCGAAAGTAATGTAGCACTGTCTTCTTCCATTTTTAATTGTGCTGCTTTCAACTGGTTGATCTTTTCAAGATAAGCCTTGTTCAAAGCATCATTTTTATTCGGGAATTTTTTAAGTCTTTCGTTATATAAATTAGTCAGCTTATTGATTTCATCTTTCTGAGCTCTGTTTGCTTCAGCAAGTTGTAATTTTAAAGCCTCTAACTGACTATTTTCTGCCGCAACACTTTTAAATGGTTTTGGTTCTTTATAAATTCCTTTTTCACTTAAGTCATTCTCTTCTCTCAAGTCATTCAAATCTCTTTGTTTATTAGCTACTGTTGTATTGAACTGAGACAATAAATCTTTTTGATTTTTAGTTGAATTCTCAATAGATTGAGTTAAATCCTCAATAGCTTTCGCTGTATCATCTCTTGGAGCCGAAGCCGCTTTTGCAAGAGCATCTGCAGCCGCATCAGCTTTTGCTTTTGCATCTGCTAATAATTTTGCTTCACGTGCTTCTTCAGCTACTCTCAATAATCTTGATTCTTCTTCAGCCTTTAATTTTTCATTAGCTTCTGCATCAGCTTTCGCTTTTTGATCTGCTAATAATCTTGCTTGTTCCGCTTGCATATCCGCTTTTGCTTTTGCATCAGCATCTAGTTTGGCTTGTTTTGCGTCAGCATCTGCTTTTACTTTTGCATCGGCAGCTAATTTCGCCTGAAGTGCAGCTGCATCAACTTTCGCTTTTGCATCAGCAGCTAGTTTTGCTTTTATTGCATCTGCATCAGCCTTAGCTTTTGTATCAGCATCTAGTTTAGCTTGTTTTGCGTCAGCATCTGCTTTTACTTTTGCATCTGCAGCTAATTTAGCCTGAAGTGCAGCTGCGTCAACCTTAGCTTTTGTATCGGCAGCTAATTTTGCTTTTAAAGCGTCTGCATCAGCTTTTGCTTTTGTATCTGCTGCAAGTTTCGCTTGTTGCGCTTCTGCATCAGCTTTTGCTTTTGCGTCAGCAGCTAGTTTTGCTTGTATTGCGTCTGCATCTGCTTTCGCTTTTGCATCAGCAGCTAGTTTTGCTTGTAAAGCTTGAGCATCAGCTTTTGCTTTTGTATCTGCTGCAAGTTTCGCTTGTAAAGCTTGTGCATCAGCCTTCGCTTTTGTATCGGCAGCTAATTTTCCTTGCATTGCATCTGCTTTCGCTTTTGCGTCAGCAGCTAACTTAGCTTGTTGAGCATCTGCGTCAGCCTTCACTTTTGCATCTGCTGCAAGTTTCGCTTGTATTGCGTCAGCGTCTGCTTTCGCTTTTGCATCAGCAGCTAATTTTGCCTGAAGTGCATCTGCATCAGCTTTCGCTTTTGCATCAGTAGCCTGTTTTACTTTCTGTGCTTCTGCATCAGCTTTGGTTTTATCAGCAGCTAATTTTGCCAGACGGGCGTCTTCTGCTTCTTGTAATTTCTGTGCTTCTGCATCAGCTTTTGCTTTTTCCGTTGCTTCAGCATCTGCTTTTACTCTTGCGTCAGCAATTAACTTAGCTTGTAATGCTTCCATGTCAGCTTTTGCTTTTGCATCTGCAGCTAATTTTGCTTGTATTGCGTCTGCATCAGCTTTTGCTTTTGTATCTGCAGCTAATTTTGCTTGTAATGCTTGTGCATCTGCCTTAGCTTTTGCATCGGCAGCTAGTTTTGCTTGTATTGCGTCTGCATCAGCTTTCGCTTTTGTGTCAGCAGCTAATTTTGCTTGTATTGCATCTGCGTCTGCTTTCGCTTTTGTGTCAGCAGCTAATTTTGCTTGTATTGCATCTGCAGCTAGTTTCGCTTGTAAAGCTTGTGCATCAGCTTTTGCTTTTGTGTCAGCAGCTAATTTTGCTTGTATTGCATCTGCGTCAGCTTTTGTTTTAGCATCGGCAGCTAATTTTGCTTGTATTGCATCTGCGTCAGCTTTTGCTTTTGCATCTGCAGCCAATTTTGCTTGTAATGCTTCTGCGTCTGCTTTCGCTTTTGCATCTGCAGCTAGTTTCGCTTGTATCGCGTCTGCATCAGCTTTTGTTTTAGCATCGGCAGCTAATTTTGCTTGTATTGCGTCTGCGTCTGCTTTCGCTTTTGCATCAGCAGCTAATTTTATTTTCAATGCTTCTGCATCAGCTTTGGCTTTTGCATCTGCTTCTAATTTCGCTTTCGCAGCAGCTTCTCCATCAACTTTTGCTTTTGCATCTGCAGCTATTCTTGCATTTCTGGCTTCTGCGTCAGCTTTCGCTTTTGCATCAGCGGCTAGTTTCTCTTTTAATGCAGCATCTTCGGCAGCTTTTGCTTTTGCAGCAGCAGCTAATTTTGCTTTTGCAGCAGCATCAACATTTGCTTTAGTGTTTGCAGAAAGTGCAGCAGCAGCTTTAGCTTCAGCAGCTAATCTTGCCTGGTAAGCATCAGAATCTGCTTTTGCTTTTGCATCAGCAGCTAAAATAGATTGTAAATCTGCAGCTTCAGCTTTTGCTTTCATGTCAGCTTTACGTTTTGCTTCGGCAGCGTCTGCTTTTACTTTTGCATCTGCAGCTAATTTAATCTTCAATGCTTCAGCATCGGCTTTTGCTTTTTCATCGGCTGCTAATTTTGCTTTTGCAGCATTTTCGGCATCAGCTTTAGCTTTTTCAGCAGCTAATTGTGCCGCTGTTGTTTGTGGTGTTACCGTTGCAGCAGCTTTTTCTTTTGCAGCAGTTTCAGCATCTGCTTTAGATTTATCTGCAGCTAACTTATTTCTCATTGCTTCAGCATCAGCTTTAGCTTTATCAGCAGCTAATTGCGCAGCTGTTTTTTGTGGTGTTACAGTTGCAGCAGCTTTTGCTTTTGCAGCAGCCTCGGCATCGGCCTTAGATTTATCTGCGGCTAACTTAATTCTCAATGCTTCAGCATCAGCTCTTGATTTATCAGCAGCTAATTGCGCCGGTGTTTTTTGCGTAGCTCCTGCGCTTGGTTTATTCGCAGCAGCTTGTGCTCTCGCAGCAGCAGCAGCATCAACTCTTGCTTTGTTATCAGCAGCTAATTTTATTCTGCGTGCTTCGGCATCAGCTCTTACTTTATCTGCAGTTAACTGCGCTTGTGTTCTTTGTTCTGCACCAACTGCTCTGTTTGTTGTTGCTGTTTGCGCTCTTGCTGCGGCTGCGGCATCGGCTTTAGCTTTAGCATCGGCGGCTAATTTTATTTTAATGGCTTCAGCATCTGCTTTAGCTTTATTACTTGCTTCTAATTTTGCTTTTGCAGCAGCTTCGGCATCAGCCTTCACTTTTTCTGATGCGGCAAGTCTTGTGGCTTTTGCTTCGGCATCTGCTACAGCTTTTGCTTCTGCGGCTAATCTAGCTTTTTCTGCACCATCGGCTCTGGCTGCTGTTGTAGCTGCGGATGGTTTTGCCAATACAGCTTTTGGTTTAGATGGATCTATTAATGAACCTTCTTCGTCATCACCATAATAGTAGTTTCTGTTTTTGAATTTATAGGCAATTGCAAATTCGTGTGAACCTCCCAGATTAGTGAAATTGCCCATTCCTCTTTCGTAGTTGTACTCGATTGCGATACTAGGAGAAATGTTTAATCCTAATCCTGCTGAAACTCCATATAAAGTATTGTATCCTGCTTGTGCCCAAACTCCTTTTGGAATAGCAATCATGGCAAGACCTGAAATTATCGTTTTATCTTGTTTTACTTCAGTTTTTAAGATTCCTGAGAATTTACTTCTGTCAAAAAATCCGAAACTATCAATATATCCTGTATACATAGCATGCAGTTCGATTGCTCTTTCCGGATCTTTTTTAACGATTCCGCCGCCAAAATTATACAGAATCAAATTGTTTACCGAAGCTCCAAAATCAAGAAACGCTGTTCCGTAGTTGATCCCGGGATTAACGGTCAATAATGTATTCGAAGGATAATCGCCTGTTAATAAAGTTGGATCATCAGATATAATTTTTCCTTTGTTTAAACCACTTTGATAAACACCAACGTTCATACCAAAAGTTAAATTACTATCTTGTTCTAAAACGATGTTGTGTGCAAAGTTTCCTATTCCGCCAAAAACGGTCATAAGACCATAATTTTGCTGGAATAAGCCAAAAGCAAACGCTTCATTTTCTCTAAAACGACTTGAATAATTAGCTAAATATGTGTTTGGTGCATCTTCAAATTGAACCCATTGTCTTTTATTATAAAAACTTGCATAGGCATTAGTTTCACGAACAAAACTGAATGTTGGGTTAATTAAATATCTATTAAACTTTAAAGAATTTCTGATAGGTAACGAAAACGAAACAACTCCATTCTCAGGAGTTTCCTGTGAATAGAGTGCATTTGAAAAACCGTAAAATAAAGTTATGAATAGTAAAATTTTCTTCATATTATCTTATCACAGTTATTGATCCTTTTTTTTCACCTGTGTCGGATTGAATGACATAGTAATATACTGGATTTACATTTTTAAAATCTATTGCGGTCTGAGGCCAATCTCCCTGATAATCGCTGACATCGAGCACCATATCTCCATTTGAACTTATTATCATAACCTTGGTGCTTGCATTTTTGTATTCATCTGGTATATTCCAATATGGACTTGTACCACTTAAATTAATTATATTAGGTATAACTGACGAAGGACCTGCTTTTCCTGTAGCTTTAAAAATAAATTCTCTTGAAGACAAACATCCTGAAACCTGTGAAATCTTTACTTTATAAGTTCCGATAGCTGTAACAGAAAAAGAATCTGTTGTTGCTGTCGAAATTAGATTATTGTTTAAATACCACTCAAAACTTGGGATTGAAGCATCCGTTGTTACAGTAACGTTTATAGTTTCACCTTCATTAAGTTCAAATTCCTCTGCTACGTCAATACTGGCATTAAAACTATTGCTTTTAAGATCGATAGTTCCTGTAGCGCTACATCCTCCAAAATCAACAGCAACGGTATAAACTCCGGATTCTTTTGCAGTAACTGTACGCGTATCACCTGCAAACGCAACACCATCTTTTTTCCAAACATAGTGATTACCGCTGGTGGCTGTTAAAACAGTACCGTCAACACTTGCACAATAAGGATTTCCTAAACTTGAAGTAATTGTAACTGCTGATCCTCCAGAACCTGATGTGGTTACAGTAACACGATTAGAACTAAAATTCACATCTGAACATGAACCGTAATCAATTTCTGCGTAGTATTTTCCAGGAGTAGTTATTACTAACTCTTTAGAACTTTGTCCTGCAATTGCAACATCATCTTTATACCATTTGTATTTAATTTTTGAATAATTAACTGGTGATGAGCTGATATCAGTTGGTGTATCATTATTGATAGAAAGTGTCAGGCTTCCGCCTGCGCATATCAATGCAGTATCATTTTTATTATTAATAATAAAAGATCCTTCGTATTCTTTAAAATATACCGGGAAAGAGGTGTTTCCTAACGTGTTTTTGAATCTCGCACTTGGTTGTGCACTTGCAAGAGAACTTTTAACCCTAAAACTATAAGTGTCTGCACCAACTAATGTAGTTGGTACAGCAAATTTTATAGTTTGTGAAGTAGCAGAAACATCTGTAGCTAAAAGTTTAGTAGTAGCTATAGGAGATGTAAAATTACCCTGACTGTCTGAAAGTTCAATCACGAAGGTAGTTCCCGCAGGAAAATCTATATAACTAAATGTGGCGTAAAATTCGTTGAAATTATTACCCGCGCATAACTTTTCCAGACCATCAAGTGTTTGTGGTACAATAGTTTGCGCTTGCATTTTTGAATTTACAACGAAAAAGACACTCAAAAAAAGAAAGCAATTAGTTAAAGATAGAGTAATTTTTCGAATCATATAGTGCGTTTTCTGGCCAAATCTATATTCTCAAAAAACAAAATATCTATAAATGTTTCTGAAAAATCATACTTATAGTTTTCTATAATGTCTTTTGCAAGAACAGAATGAAAAGCTGTTACTGATATGTTTTCATCACAATTTAAAGTCTGATCATTATTCATTTCAGTCGCCATAACAAGGCTATCCTTGGGGTTGGATAGCCCTACTATAAACTGATTAGAATTAGTATCTAATTTGCCGATAACTTTATCAGCTGAACTATTTTCTTGGTTATTAGACGCAGCCATTACACAGCTAGATTCAATAGAAACCGTAGGCTTCTCTACTGAACTTTGTGCAAACAGACTTAACGTAATAGGTGAAACCAAAAATATTATATTTAAAAAATATCTTTTTCTAGATTGAGCCATTATGTTTTGATCTTTATTTGGTCCGGTTTAAGACGAATACATAAATTGTGTCTGGGGACTTTATTAATAAAATTTACGCTTTGAAATAAAAATCTAAATCTATTTATCTGTTTCCGCTTGAAGCTGTGATTTTTCCTAATTGAAGTCTGAAATCAGGTTTTTTAGCATTGTAGATGTCAATGAATGTTTCTTTGTTATCACTTTGTGACATAACATTGAAAAACACAGGGTTTCCGTACCAGCTTTCTAAATCTTCATTGTTAGAATTGTATTCTGTAAAGATGTTTCCATTACATAGGTTTAAATACATTTCTTCAATTTTGATTTTCTTAAGATTAGCATCATTGATTTCTGTTTTGCTGTCTAGTAATACCGCAGGATTAAATCCGGAGATTACACTTCTTTTCATTTCAAGAGAAGCATTTTCAGCTACATAAACAGCTTCTTTTACTAAACCAGCCTGAATATCTGCTTTGATGTTTTCACTGTCATTAAGCATAGTAATATTAGTTGCAACTACGAAAGTCTGTTTTTTAGTAAAATCAGTTTCGCTTTTCTTTTCGTAAGATTTTACTTCCATACAACGAGAACCGTCTTTAGTACTTGAAAAGTATGAAGATCTAACAGCTAAAGAGTTATAAAAACGACATTGAACTCCTTGAGTGAATTTATAATCGTCGTTGATTGATTTGTAAGAAACAAATTTTGTAGCATTGATATCACCACCTAAAAATCCAAATGAATCTCCACCAGCGTAGCTAACCATAATGTTTTCAAGAACTGTTTTGTTACCAACACCAGCTAAAGTTAAACCGTTGAAAGTATCAAGTCCTTTTACTTTTTTTCCTGCAAATTCGATTCTTACATATCTTAAAACTCCAGAGTTTGAAGCCGCATTGTCTCCACCGTAGGTAGTAAGAGTTGGGTCAAGATCTAAGTTATAAGAACCTACATTTCCAAATTTATTGATTGGCGCATCACCAAGCATTACAATTCCTCCCCAGTCACCAGCTTTTTTCTGGCTGCGGTTTGATGTAAATACAATTGGGTCAGTTTCTAATCCGTCTGCAACAAGTTGAGCACCTTTTGTAACTACCAATGTTCCTTTAGTTTCAAAATCACCAATAATTAAAGTTCCTGGTTCAATTGTTAAAACAGCATTGTTAGTAACATAAACGTTCCCTTGCAAAACATAAATATTCCTTTTCAGCAATTTAGTATTAACAGAAATGTTTCCTGCTAAAATTTGGTTTGCTTCTCCATATTCTACTTTGTGAGGCTTAAATTCGGTCCAGTTGTTCAACCAATTGTTGTAGCCCATAATTCCTTTTTCTTGTTGAGCACTCATAGCAGTAACTGTCAAAAGAACGCAGATCATTTGAGTAATTTTTTTCATGATAAGGGGGGTATTACGGTTAATAATAAATTTGGGTATGCGTAATCGTATGCGTAAATGAAAAAACTCATCTCGACTTTTCTGATAAAAATCAGAACACATCGAGAACGAGTTGTTTTTTATATCTTTCTCAAACATGGCGTAAAAAATTTAACTCATTTACGTAAACACTTCAAAAAAGGTTTTAAAAAAATTATACTTTATTACATTTCGTTCAATTCGTTGAACTCATGTAAAGATTTCAATGTGTTTTCGTAAAATAAAATTGCAGCAATTAAATTTCCTTTGTCAGAATATGGCATCATCTTTCTTTGAAACTCAACTGTAGTATCTAAAAACGTAGTTGTACCAACAGCCTGAGCATCTAATACTTTTTTGTGTTCACCATCGTCCGGAATACCTAAGTCTGCCATTGTAACACCTGGTTTAGTAACCAAAGCAATGTAAGGAAGGGTTTTAACCAAAACTTTAATACGCTCAATGTATAATTCCAAAAGTTCCCCTTTCTGCATACCACTCAATTCTTTTTGATCATGGTATTTACGAATAAGAGCCGTTGTGCTAATAATACTTCTTGGAGCATTTTTTTGCCTGAGCCGAAATAGCTCCGGTTGTCATGAAAAAAACTGCGCTTAATAAAATAATTTTCCCTTTCATAGATTCTTTTTATAAATGGTTCTTGATGAAAACAAAAATATATAAATTAACTTAAATTGCAACTTTATTGATTTCTTTTTTCAAAAAAAAAGCTTAAAGAAACCCTAAAAAGTCGTCCTATGTCGAGAAAATCTGCGTTTTAACGAGGTTTTTGTTAAATTTGTTAAAATTTAAACCGTAAGATATTCGCCATAAAAAAAATCAATTCCTTTAAATTAATAACAAAAAAAACCTTACGTTTATCGGTTTAACGAAAAAACTATTAACAAAAAACTATTGATATCTGCTCGATTTATGCTCGTTATTAACAAAAGTTGGTTAACAAACTTCAAAAAGTTATAAAAAAAAATCATATAACAACACAAAATAAAATGTAAGTGATAAACTTTTAGTTGAAAATTTTTGACTACATCATTTTCTTCTATCTTTGCTTCATGCAATTTTCTCAAATTTTAGGTCAAGATTACATCAAAAGCCACTTGATAAAAAGTGCAGCTTCCGGACGAATTCCGCACGCACAATTATTCATTGGGCCAGAAGGAAGCGGTACATTATCAACGGCAATTGCTTACGCGCAATATATTTTGTGTAACAATACAGGAAACGAAAACTCAAACGGAAACGATTCCTGCAATTTGAAGTTTCAAAACCTTTCTCATCCCGATTTACATTTTATTTATCCCACGGTTACAACCGAAGACGTAAAAACTAAACCCAAAAGCTTAGATTTTATTCAGGATTGGCGCACATTTATACACGAAATGCCTTATGGAGGTTTATTTGACTGGTACAAAATTCTGGGCGTTCAAAACAAACAAGGAGAAATTAGGGTTGAAGATGCAATAGAAGTTTTAAAATCGCTTTCGCTGAAATCGTACGAAGGAGGTTACAAAATTATGATTATCTGGATGGCCGATAAAATGAATATCGCCGCTTCAAATAAATTATTAAAACTGCTGGAAGAACCATCCGATAAAACAATTTTTATTCTGATTTCTGAAAATGAAGAAGATATTATTCAAACCATACGTTCTCGTTGTCAGGTAATTCACTTTAATGGATTACCGGAAAAGGTGATTGCCGAAGCTTTAATTTCAAAAGAAAATATCGACGAAAAAGCAGCTTATAAAATTGCGCATCAGGCACAGGGAAATTTCAGTAAAGCTTTACATCTTTTAAAAGATGATGATTCTGAATATCCCTTTGAACAATGGTTCGTCAATTGGGTTCGTGCCGCTTTCAGGGCAAAAGGAAATGCAGCCGCAATTCAGGATTTAATTTCCTGGAGTGAAGAAATTGCAGGTTTGGGTCGCGAAAGCCAGAAAAAATTTATTCAGTTTTGTATCGAAATGTTTCGTCAGGCACTTTTGCTCAATTATCAGACTCCAACTTTGGTTTATATTGAACCGAAAGTCGATAAATTCAAACTGGAAAATTTTGCTCCTTTCGTAAACGGAAATAATATTCACGAAATTTTCAAAGAACTTTCAGATGCGATGTATCACATTGAAAGAAACGGAAATGCAAAAATAATCCTAACCGATTTATCTATAAAACTGACTCGTTTAATTCATAAAAAATAATTTTCAAATGAATAATGTTGCTTCCATTTTATTATTAGCATTTTTAGCCTTAACGTTCTTACAATCAGGATATGAAAAAATATTTTATTGGCAAGATAATGTCGATTGGCTTAAAGGACATTTTGCTCAAACACCATTAAAAAATCAAGTTCCTCTTGCCTTATTTCATCTTTTAATTTTGGAATTAATTTCCGGGATTTTATGTGTAGTTGGTGCCATACAATTGTTAACAAATAGCGGACGTGAATTTGGTTTTTACGGCGCAATATTTTCATGCATTTCTTTGTTAATGATGCTTTTCGGACAACGATTAGCAAAAGATTATGATGGCGCAAGAACCATTGTCATTTATTTCATCCCTGCTGTAATGGCGGTTTACTGGCTGAATTAAATTTAAAAAAAAAGCCACAGATTTCACAGATTCTTACCGATTAAAAAGTAGAATAACTGAAAAATCATTTTAATCTATGAAATCTGTGGCAAAAAAAATAGTTCGCTTTAAGCGGACAGCAAAACAAAATTTTATATTAAAAAAATGAATCCAAAACATCCTTCAGAATCACTAACTATTTTAACCGATTTAGTTTTACCGAGCGAAACAAATCCTTTAAATAACCTTTTTGGTGGCGAATTATTAGCCAGAATGGATCGCGCGGCAAGTATTGCGGCTCGCAGACATTCACGCCGAATTGTGGTTACGGCATCTGTAAATCACGTTGCTTTTAACAGAGCCATTCCCCTTGGAGCTGTAGTAACAATAGAAGCAAAGGTTTCTAGATCTTTTAAAAGTTCTATGGAAGTTTTTATTGATGTTTGGGTAGAAGACCGTGAATCCGGAAGCAGAACCAAAGCCAACGAAGCCATTTATACTTTTGTTGCAGTAGATGATAGCGGAAGACCTGTTGAAGTTCCGCCAATTGCTCCGGAAACAGACCTTGAAATACAACGTTTTGAAGCTGCACTTCGTCGTAAACAATTGAGTTTATTGCTTGCAGGTAAAATAAAACCATCCGAAGCAACAGAATTAAAGGCTTTATTTTTGTAGTACAATTTGTGACAATTTGTAACAATTTGAGACAATCAAACTCCAAAAAAAAGAACTAATTTTACAAAAAAATATAAGCCCATAGAAATCTAAGTCAGGAAGTTATTTAAATTTTCGGATTTGTTTTTGAAAATGAAAGAATTATAAAAATTTAGATGAAAGAAAAAGTAAAAGAAGTAAAAGAAAAAAAAGAGATGAGTTCAGAAAAAGAAGCCAAATTAAAAGCGCTCCAACTTACGCTTGACAAACTAGATAAGACTTACGGAAAAGGAACTGTAATGAAAATGGGCGACAAAGCCATTGTAGAAGTTGAAACTATTTCTTCAGGTTCTCTTGGTATAGATTTAGCCCTTGGAGTAAATGGATATCCAAGAGGAAGAATTATCGAAATATACGGTCCGGAATCTTCTGGTAAAACGACATTAACATTACATGCAATTGCCGAGGCTCAAAAAGCTGGTGGAATTGCTGCATTTATAGATGCTGAACATGCTTTTGATAGAAATTATGCTGAAAAATTAGGCGTAGATATCGAAAACCTGATCATCTCTCAACCAGATAATGGGGAACAAGCTTTAGAAATTGCTGAGAATTTAATTCGTTCAGGTGCAATTGATATCGTTGTAATTGACTCTGTTGCTGCATTGACTCCAAAAAGTGAAATCGAAGGTGAAATGGGAGATTCTAAAATGGGTCTTCACGCACGTTTGATGTCTCAGGCGTTAAGAAAATTAACCGGAACTATTAGTAAAACAAATTGTACTGTTTTCTTCATCAACCAGTTGAGAGAGAAAATTGGTGTAATGTTCGGGAATCCTGAAACTACAACCGGTGGTAACGCCTTGAAATTTTACGCTTCTGTTCGTTTAGATATTCGTCGTTCTTCTCAAATTAAAGACGGTGACAATGTTATTGGAAACAGAACTAAAGTTAAAGTAGTGAAAAACAAAGTGGCTCCGCCGTTTAAAACTGCCGAATTCGACATTATGTACGGAGAAGGAGTTTCTAAAACAGGAGAAATTCTTGATCTAGCGGTTGAATTTGAGATCGTTAAAAAAGCAGGATCTTGGTTTAGCTACGGAGATACAAAATTAGGACAAGGTCGTGATGCCGTAAAATCGCTAATTAAAGATAATCCGGAATTAGCTGATGAATTAGAAGTTAAAATTAAAGCGCATATCAAGGAATTGGCAAACGCTTAAAACAATAACATTCAGTAACTTACTTGCTGATTTATTTCAAACCCGACCGATTTTAAAATCTGTCGGGTTTTTTATTTCAATTCAAATTACTAATTAATATTAAATAAAACTAATGAATAATATTCACAAATTTTTTGATGATTTCAATAAGCTTTTTTATTGGTTATCAATATTAACAAGCTGGTTATTAACAGCAGATATAGTTGGAAATTTATTTTTAAATAAATCAATAAATGATATTTTCATAAAAATAAATATTAGTGACTTATTAATTATTTTTATATCTCAAATTATATTTATCCTTACCTCTGTAGTTATTTTCAAAGCAATAATACTTCTTAGATTCTTTTTATCTAAAATTTTACCCAATAATGAGGAATATGATACACCTACAGAATACCATACTTACCATGAACTACTAGAGCACGCAATAAAAAATAATAATCAAACTATGTATAATTATTATAAAGATTCAAAAAGTGATATTAAATTTAATCAAAATCAAAAGTATCTCTGCTTTGCTATTCTATTAATGGCTTCATTAAGCCTTTCATTTGATAATAGTATCCTTATGATAATTTTTTCAAACTATGATAGCTATTCGATTTTAAAAAAATTATCTATTTTAATAATAGTATTTTTAGATAGTTTCGGATTATTAATATTATTTACAGAAAAAGGTACTTCAAACAATACATTTATTAAAAAATAAAACAATTGGAAAACTATTAAAACAATAACAGCCAGTAACTTACTACTGATTTATTTCAAACCCGACAGATATTAATATTTGTCGGGTTTTTTTATTTAAAAATAATTATAAAAATGACGCAACCATTCTAATATATCACCATCTACTAAGAAGACATGAGATTTGATGGTATATTAATACGGCATTTCGAAGGTTTTTTTTAGAATAAATTTGGTTGTTTGTTCGATAAAAATCCGTTAGTTTTTTGGTGCTAACGGGTTTTTTATTCTTTATTCAAAAGAATTTTTTACTATCCACGCAACCTTTTTCATTTTTTACTCTCTATACTATTATGACATTAACTTGAGTTTTAATATAAACTCTTTATTATCAACCATAAATATTTTTAACCATGAAAGAGAAGATAGAAGTGTTGTACAGTAAAAACCGTAGAAAAACCAAATTGAGATTTAAAAAAGTATTACGTTTTATTTCAGAAAAAATCATACATCGATAGTATTATTTGAATATAAACTGGGGAATTTAATTCAAAAGAAAACCCGACAACTTTAATGAGTTGTCGGGTTTTCTAATTTTATAAATTTTGATTCTTCTTCTTTTTAAATTCAAGTAATCCTTTATAAATCAATTGTCTTACTTCATCACGAAGAGATTTTCTATTTTCAATTGTTAATCCTTTTGTTTCTATAAAAGGCAGGATCTTAATTCGCATTTTACCGGGACTTCCGCTTAAAAAAGTATATGAAAATCGTTCTTTATTATCTGCAAAAACTATTGGAACAATTGGAATTTGATGATCGATCGCTAAACGAAAGGCACCATCTTTAAACTCATCCAGCAAAATTGTTTCATCATCCGGAACTCCGCCTTCAGGAAAAATACAAATACTAAGTCCTTGATGTAATCTGTCTTGCGCCATCTTAAAAACTTCATTTTTACTTCTTGAAGAATTTCTGTCGACTAAAATACAAGTTCTTTTGTAAAAAAATCCGAACAACGGAATCTTAGAGAGTTCTTTTTTTCCAACAAAAACAAAAGGATTGCGAACCACGGCCAGCATCAGCATAATATCTGTCATTGACGTATGATTTGCCACGATCATGTAGCTGGTATTTTTGATTAGCTTTTGTTCGCGTTCTACTTTATAATAGAAACCCATCCCGAAAAGGATAAATTTAGCCCAAATGCGGGCCATTTTAAAGAAATAGGGATATCCGCTTTCCGATATAATAGAAACCAGTAAAAACGGCAGCATAATCAATATCGGAATGGCCATTAAAATATAAAACCAAATTCGCCATAAAACCCAAAAAATAATCTTTAATCCTTTCATGGTTTCAAATGTAAGAAAACAGAAGTGAATTTTACAAAATAATTTATTGTTCAAAATTATGAAATGTTTTTTACTGCAGAGAACACAAAGTTTTTTCGCAAAGGCAAGAAGAAAATATTTAAATGTATAATTGCAGGCATAAGTTCACAAAGTTGTATGGATAGATAAAGTTTTGAAAACTATATTACTAAATAATATTTATTATAAGAAAATAATTATTAAATTTGATCATTTTAAATTTATGACAGAAAACGAAATATCAAATATAGTAATTGGACTGGCAATTGAAATTCATAAAGTTCTAGGACCTGGTTTATTAGAAAATGCATATCAAGAGTGCTTATTTTATAAAATCAAACAACGTGGATTTCTTGTAGAAAAAGAAAAAGCTATGCCGCTGATTTTTGAAGAAGTGCACTTAGATTGTGGTTATCGGATTGATCTGCTCGTGGAAAATAAATTCATTATCGAAATAAAAAGTGTAGAATCACTTACTGTAAAACAGTTAGCGCAAACATTAACCTATTTAAAACTTGGAAATTACAAACTTGGCTTACTTATAAACTTCAATGAAGTTCTTTTAAAGAATGGGATTAGAAGAGTTGTTAATAATTTATAAAATTAAGCTTAGTGAACTTCAAAAACTTCTTAAAAAACTTAGCAAACTTTGCAAAAAACTTTGTGAACTCTGCGGTAAATAATACCATTGCAAAGAAAAACTTTCTACCTTTTTTCGTTTCAAAATAACCTTCATAAACTTTGCGCAAAAAACTTTGTGCACTTTGCGGTAAAAAAACGAAATTTGCAATTAAGAAAAAAACTGGAATGGCAAAAATACTTACTGGTGTTCAGAGTACTGGAACGCCACACTTAGGCAATTTATTGGGAGCAATTATTCCCGCGATCGAATTATCAAATAATCCTGTAAATGAATCATTTTTGTTTATCGCTGATTTACATTCGATTACACAAATTAAAGATGGTAAAACATTAAGAGAAAATACATATAGCACCGCAGCGGCTTGGCTTGCTTGTGGTTTAAATCCTGATAAAGTTACTTTTTACAGACAATCTGATGTGACTCAAACTGCTGAATTAACGTGGTATTTAAGTTGCTTTTTTCCGTTCCAACGTTTGACTTTAGCGCATTCTTTCAAAGATAAAGCAGATCGTTTAGATGATGTTAACGCCGGTCTTTTTACTTATCCGATGTTAATGGCGGCAGATATTTTATTGTATGATGCTGAATTTGTTCCTGTTGGAAAAGATCAATTGCAGCATGTAGAAATTACACGTGATGTCGCTTCTCGATTTAACCACCAAATGGGCGAAACTTTTGTAATTCCTGAAGCTAAAATTCAAGAAGACAGTAAGTTGATTCCCGGAACAAACGGCGGAAAAATGAGTAAATCTGCGAATAATATCATCAATATTTTCCTTGACGATAAAACGCTTCGTAAGCAGGTAATGAGCATTGAAACAGATAGTACACCACTTGAAGATCCTAAAAATCCGGATACTTGTAATGCTTTTGCAATCTATTCATTGTTAGGAACCGAGATCCAAATCGCCGAAATGAGAGCCAATTATTTAGGTGGAAACTACGGTTATGGTCATGCGAAACAAGCTTTGTTTGAATTGATTACCGAAAAATTTAAAACCGAAAGAGAAAAATACAATTACTACATAAATAACCTTGAAGAAGTTGACGCTTTATTGAAAAAAGGCGCAGCAAAAGCTTCAGTTGTTGCTGACGGTGTTTTAGCAAAAGTTCGCGAAGTACTTGGCTTCGGAAAATAACATTTCAAACCCGACAGGTTTTTAAAACCTGTCGGGTTTAAATTTGAATTTAAATCGCCTCAAATAATTTCCCAGGCAAAGGTCTTATTAAACCTTTAAGTTCCATATTCAATAACAATCCAGAGATTTTATAAATAGGAAAATCACATTTGAGCGCAATAGTATCCAGTAATTCTTTGCCATTTTTTAAAAGAAAATCATACACTTTTTGTTCTTCCGTATCCAATTCAACAAACAACAGTTTCTGAATGGGTTTTACTTTATTTTCGATATCCCAATTCAGAATATAAACTAAATCCGCAGCGCTGGTCAAGACATTTGCTTTTTGCGTTTTAATCAAATTGTTACAACCCTGACTGTATTTATCCGTAACTCTGCCTGGAACGGCAAAAACATCCCTGTTATAATCATTTGCAAGATTTGCAGTAATCAATGAACCTCCTTTTTCAGCAGATTCTATGACAATTGTAGCTTCGGTCATGCCGGCAACGATACGATTTCGGCGTACAAAATTTTCCTTATCCGGATTAGATGTGCTCCAAAATTCAGTAATAAACCCACCGTTTTCCTCCATTTTGGCAACATATTTTTTGTGCGTTTTTGGATAAATTTGGTTTAAACCATGCGCTAAAACTCCGATGGTTTGAAGATTATAATCCACCGCTAATTGATGTGCCACAATATCAACTCCGTAAGCAAAACCACTAACTATTACAGGATCAAGCGGCGCTAAATCTTCTATAAGTTTTTTGCAAAATTCCATCCCGTAAGATGTAATCTGACGTGTTCCCACAATACTTATTATTTTTTTGCTTTTTAAATTTATATTTCCGATAGAAAAAATCAGGACTGGGGAATCTATACAATGTTTCAATCGTTCGGGGTAATTTTCGTCCTGAAAAAAGGATACATTTATATTATTGGCTTTAATAAATTCAAGTTCATTATTAGCTTTTTCGAAAATAGATTTATCTTTAAAATTCCTTAATAAAACACTTCCAACTCCATCAATTGCAGCGATTTGATTCATTTTTGTTTTGAAAATTGCTTCAGCATTTCCGCAATGCGTCAGGAGCTTTTTTGCCATTATATCTCCTACTCCATCCACTTTTAATAAGGCTAATAAATAAAATAAATCTTGATCTGACATGAATGTAAATAAAATTAAATGGCGTGGAAAATAAGTTAAAAAAAATAGATCTTAAGCAGAATTAAGATTGGTAAAGATATAAATTAGAAGTAAATTCTTCTTAAAAAAATATTAATAAATATGTTGGTTCAATTTAACTAAAAAGGAATATATTTGTAACTAATTGAATATAAACAGTCTGTAAATTTATTCGGATTGTTAATAAAAATTGTGAATAAAATTTTGATAACTATATTCCTTGCCTAACTTTGTTACTATGAAAATCGAAACTTACATAGCACAATTATTGTATCGTTATCAGTGTGTAACGGTTCCAGGATTTGGAGCATTTTTAACCGAAATTCAATCGGCTCAGCTAAATGAAAGCACTAATTCGTTTTTTCCACCCAAAAAAATGATTTCTTTTAACAGCCATTTGAAAAATAATGACGGATTATTAGCAAATCATATTGCAAATGCAGAAAAAACATCTTACGGTTTTGCTGTAAGTTCTATTGCTTTTGAAGTTTTAAGCTGGAAAAAAACATTAGAAGAAAATGGCGTTATAAGTCTTAAGAATATTGGAGAAATACGTTACAATTCTGAGCAAAATATAATCTTTACACCAAACGACCAAACAAATTTCCTGACTAGTTCTTACGGATTAAGTCCTTTTGTTTCGCCTCTTGTGAAAAAAGAACTTTTTGAGAAAAAAATCCAAAATATTGAGGAAAAAGCACCTATTGCACTATTTGAAGAAGATGGAAGATCATCTAATTCATTCTTAAAATATGCAGCAATTTTTGTTCTTGGATTGGGAATTACAGGAAGTATTGGATATCCTTTGTACCAAAATCAAATTGCAACAAAAACGCTTATTGTAGAAAGTGAAGTACAGAAAAAAGTACAAAACAAAATACAAGAAGCTACATTTTTGATCCAAAACCCATTGCCGGCTGTAACACTTTCAGTTGATTCTGCAAAAGTAGAAACTGTTGAAGAAAAAGTCATGCCGTATCATATTATGGCTGGAGCTTTTAGAAGTGAACAAAATGCACGAAAAGCTTATAATCAATTAATTAAAGATGGTTATAAGGCAAGAATGCTTAACGAAAACAAACATGGTTTATTTCCTGTTTTATACGGAAGTTATGCTACAATGCGTGAAGCCGAACTTGCTCAAAAAGAAATACAAAAAGGTGAAAATCCAGATGCCTGGATTCTGATCGAAAAATTATAATAATGCGCTAAGTATTAATAAAAACCTATTCAATTGAATAGGTTTTTTATGCCTTATTTTATCTTTAAAAAGACTTTAACATGTCTTTCTTATTCTCCTTCAAATCTATTTTTGTTTCTCAATTTTAAAGAACAAAACACGATGAAGAACACACTAAAATTATTTTTTGCCTTATTACTTATTCTGAATTCAAATTCGTTTTTCGCTCAACAATCAGCAACAAGCGAAACTTCTCAACAAATATTACAGAAAAAAGCCGACAAGGAAGCTCAAAAATCAACAGATGATTATCGTAGAAAACTGGAAGATGATCAATCTCAATTAAAAAAAGAACAAAAGAAAGTAGATAAACATCAACGCGATCTTAAAAATTCACAGAATGATCTTGATGCTACAAACAAAAAAATTGATAGGTTAGAAACTGATAATCAAAAACTTGGATCAAAAATAAATTCAAGTTCTATTTCTCCGGAAGACTTGCAAAAACAACAAATTAAACTCAAAGAGAAAGATCTTGAAATTCAAAAACTTAAACTCAAAAAAATAGAACAACAGAAGAAACTGGACAAAGTTAAATCTGAATAAACAAAAAATCCTATTCTTTCGAATAGGATTTTTTTTTGTTTAACGTGGAACAATTTCAGCGTCCTGATTGAGAATTTCTTTTCCGTTTTGAGTAATAATTAATCTTGCCGGAGGCGAATCTTTTTCGCCCAAAACTATAATATCACAAGTATAAATATAATTTCCTTTTTTGAATTCATAACTATGATTTCCGCCGGTTCCATCTTGTATAAATTTTCCGTTAGTTATAATAAGATCAGGCTTTTCACTCATGGATTGTTTAAGAGACCATGAAGCATATCTGTAATTATCATTTCCAAGATCATCAATTCTAATTTTGAATTTCGAAGTTTCTAAAATGGTGACAGGTTCTTTAAAATTAGCTAAAACAGGATTTAATTTCCCTTTTTCCTCCGCAATTAATTTATCTATTAAATTCATTTCAAACTGAGATTGATAATTTATAGCGACTAATCTCCCGTCAGTATCAATCCAAATATCTCCCTGATTCAGCATTATTCCGCGCCAACCCATTTCAGACCAATCTTTTGCAGGATTCGATTTTATTATTTTATTCTTTAGCGTTGCATCAAAAATCTGATCGTATCTTTTGATAAATTCGGCTTTGTTTTTAATTGTCGGAATTGGATACTCTCTTTCAAGAGGATATTTAATAATCCCTGCAACAGCCTCTCTTTTTCCGTTTTTTACATTGTCAATAAAACTTTTAATAAACTTTTGATACTCTGGCTTTAAGTCCTGACTAAAAGCATTGTTATGAAGCGAAAAAAATATGAATGTGATATAAATTAGTTTTCTCATAATTCTATTTTACAAAGTGTTTTTAATGAGTAATTTTAAATTGAATATTTCTAAATTACAAAATCTAATTAATTAATGCTGGCTTTGAACATTTTAAGTTCATCCCAGGTAAAAGTATCGCCGTGTTTTTCCTTTAAACCGTTCAAAGATTCCTCCTGATAGAACTCAAAAGCATCGCGAAGTGCCAGAATTTTATCATATGGCAGGATATCCGAAATTTCTACTTTCTTAGCCTGAATTAGTTTAACAAAATGCATTTCAATAGTGGGAACCGTAAGTTTTCTGATTCTCGCAATATCCTGAATCGAATTTTTTTCGAGCCATAAATCATGCGTTTCTTCGACTGTTGTTTTCTTAGCCGTTTTAGGTTCGTTTTTATCCAGTTTTCTCGCAGTGTAACGCACTACCGGTTCATCTGATTTAAAAATATCCGTATTGGTCAAATTAAAATCCTCACGAATCTTAGCAACCTTGTCTAATTTATAGTTTTTAATCGCTATAGACGTCAATTTCTCTTTACAGATGGTTTCGCCTGCCACAACAATTTCTATAAGCAATTTGGCCTTCATTAAACGCAAAACTGCTTTGGTTTGCAAATCGTCGAGAAAAGCTAATTCTTCATAGAATTCTTTTACTTTTTTAAACTTCTGAATTTCAGCCATTTTATTTAAAAGGTCGGTCACCAATTTGTCCATTGGCTTGAAAAAATAATCATAAGCCGCCGCTACCCTTTCCTGAACAAAGAATAAATCGACGGTTTCCTTATTAAAAATTTTATTAAGCTGATTAACGAATTTCTGCGAAGGATCTATCAAAGCGTCTATTGTTTCTAATCGTTTATGCGCCCAAACAGAATGTTTTGATTTTTCTGATGCCACCGCATTTTCATTATAACTAAAACGATGATTGCGCCATTCCTGAGCTAAATCTGTCCAATTAAAACTGTTAATCAAATAGTTATGAATAAAATTCTTTGTTTCAAAATGTAATGAATGTTTTAGAACTTCTTCGGTCGCTTTATTCAAAGCATAATCCATTACATCCTGATCGTTCGAAATACCATTCATTTGCAACGGAGAAAGCAAAATAAGCCCGTTTAAGGAAGTTAAACGTGATAACGCAACATATGCTTGTCCCGGCAAAAAAACTTGGGATACATCGAGCGCAGCTTTCTCAAAAGTTAATCCCTGACTTTTATGCACGGTAATTGCCCAAGCCAATTTAAGCGGATAATGTGCAAATGTGCCTAAAACCTCTTCTTCAATCTCTTTTGTAAGCTCGTTTACTTTGTAGCGAATATTTTTCCATTCGTATTTTTCAACTTCAATAGTTTTATTCTCTTCGGCGAAATGTATAAAAATTTCCTCTGGAGAAAGGGATTTTACAACGCCCATTTTTCCGTTAAAATAACGCTTTTCAAACGATGCATCGTTTTTAACAAACATTACCTGAGCGCCAATTTTTAATTTTAGATTTTCTTCTACAGGAAATATTTTTTCTGGAAAATCACCCACAATAAATGGCTGATATGAGAATTCATTTCCTGCTAAATCACCAATTGCCTGTTCGTTAATCGAATCAGCTTTAGCATTATGCGTAGTTAATGTTATATATCCCGGATTATTTTTTAAATCAAAATCAGGCTTAACATATTGGTTTAATATCTGAATATCTTCCGTTGTAATCTGATTGTTTCGAAGATTGTTTAAAACCGAGATAAATGAATCGTCTGTTTGGCGATAAATCTTAGATAATTCAATGTATAAAGGCGGATATTGCTGCATTACATGCGAATGAAAAAAGAATTTTCCTTTGTAATAATTACGCAAAGTTCTCCATTCTTCGTCCCTGATTACAGGCGGAAGCTGCAATAAATCACCAATAAAAAGCACCTGAACTCCTCCAAAAGGTTTGGAATTTCTACGAACCGTCTGCATCATAAAATCGATAGCATCCAGTAAATCAGCGCGTAACATACTGACTTCATCAATAATCAAAAGTTCCATGTTTTTGATCACATTACGCTTGACATTGTTCATTTTAAAGTGTCTTCGCAAGGTTTCCTTATTCTCAAACTTCACGGTTTCAGTAAACTGAGAAGCTTCTTCATACGATGGAATAAAAGCGGAAAACGGCAATTGAAACATCGAATGTATCGTAACTCCGCCGGCATTTAAGGCCGCGATTCCTGTTGGAGCCACAACTACCGTGCTTTTATGCGTTGTAGCAATGATTTCGCGCAAAAGCGTAGTTTTTCCTGTTCCTGCTTTACCGGTCAGGAATATTGATTTTTGCGTTTGATTGATGAATTGTAAGGTGTAAGCAGCTGCTTCTGTAACGTTTTGCATTGTGCGTGTATTGAAAAACTAAAAGTATCGCATTTTTATAAAAGAAAAAACCTAAATCTTACAGATTTAGGTTTTTAATTTATTTCGTTTGTTTTGGTATTATTTTTTAACAGCTTCTCCTTCTTTTACAGCGGGTTTGTCTGTTTTAGGCTCAGCTTTATATTTATCGTTCAAAGCTTTAATAATATCTTTTGTGATATCATATTTATCTTCTGCGTATAAAATTGAGGCAGCATCTCCAGTACCATAGATATAAGAATATCCGTTTTTCTTACCGTAATCCTTGATGAATTTTTTAACTCCGCTTACCAGAGAATCCATTTCAACACCACTTTCCTGTTGCAATTGTTGAGACAAAGCTTGTTGAGCATAACCCAACTGTTGTTCTCTTTTTTGTAACTCAGCACCTCTTTGTTGCGCCCAGGCTTGTCCGTTTGCTTGTGCCTGACTTTGAAAACTAGCAGCGTCTTGTTTAAAGCGCGCAATTTCAGCTTGTAATTGTCTTCCCTTTTCTTCTGCCTGTCCTTTGTATTTTGCTTCAAGATCTTTTGCTTCAGTATACTCTTTCATTAAAACTGAAGTATCTACGTAAGCTGTTTTTACTTCCTTAACTTCTGCTGTTTTACCACATGAAACAACCAAAATTGAAAGTGCGATAATTACTAATGCTTTTTTCATTTTTTAAATTTCTAATTTTTTAATGTATAGAAGACAAAAATATAAAAAAATAAATAGCATCAACATAAAGTTTAAAAAATGCTATAATTTTATGATATTGTTTTTATTTATGGAAAGAAAAATGTCAATAATTCAACGCTATCAAAACTGACTTTCATAGCTTTTATTAGAGACACTATCTCAAAATAGATATAATAAGTCTTCGCTTATATAGAGAAAACGCCTTAAACGCGCTTAAATTGCGTTTTACTTGTTTTTTAACACGTAAATGTGCGACGAATACTCTTTTGTGCTGCTTGCTTTTAAATTTGATTTTAAACCAACAAAAAAAGCACTGATGTAATTCATTTTTCCGGTTTTATATTTTTCCGATAATAAGCTCACATAAAAAGAATCAAATTTCATCGGAAGTACTTTTTCCAACTTCATATCTACTTTTTCAAAAAGCGATTGAATAGCTTTTTTTGAGAAATGCCAAAAGTGAATTGGCACATCATAAGCGGCCCAAAATTTATCGTAATGTTTTGCATCGTACGATTTAAAATTTGGAACCGCAACAATTAATGTTCCAGTTGGTTTTAACAAACGCTTCAATTCCTGAATTTGTAATTCTAAATTTGGAACGTGTTCTAAAACGTGCCACATTGTAATTACGTCAAACGAATTATTTCCAAGATCACTAATTTCGTTCACAAAAGAAATTCCTTTTTGGATCGCAATATTTTTTGCTTTGTCGCTTGGTTCTACTCCAACAGTTTCCCAACCATCATTTTTTGCCGTCAGTAAAAAATCTCCAGTTCCGGCGCCAATGTCTAAAATTCTGCCTTTATGAATTTGTTGCGAGTTGATCAGATTCAGTTTATTCTTTAAAGCGATATTTTTCACAAAGTGATATGCTTTTTCAAATAACGAACGTTTATTATCAGTATGCGAAATATAATCTTCGCTTTCATAATATCGTCCTAGATTTTCTAAATCAGGTTGCGGCGATGTAATCAACATATCCAAAGTTTCATCATGATACAATTCGAAAATTTCTTTAGATACAGAATGGTCTTTTACAGTAAGAAAATGTTTTTTGTTTAAAACGTCCATTTTTTAATTATAGGGATTTTGGTTTAATTTCATAGTAAACCCTAAAAGGAAAGTTTTACTTTTAGGGTTTTATTTTTTTAATATTTTTTTTCTTTAACGTGTCCAATTTATTTTTACACCCGACATTTTTTCGTTTTCAATTCTTATTTCTGAACAAACAGTAAAACCATTTTTAATATAAAATGGCATTGGCGATCTGTAGAATGTTTCATTTTGTTTTACCTCATTTTCATTATCTACAACCCACCCGTTCAAACTAATATTTTTCTTTTTTAATTCGTTAATCAAAACTGAACCATTTCCTTTTCCTTGAATTTCGCTGTTCAAAATTACGGCAAACCAATTTTCATTATCTCTCAAAAAAGTAAATGCCCAACCATTAATTTTATTTGAATCATCATGCAGCAAATAATGTATTGTATTTGAAAGTCCATTAAATACAAATCAAAATCTTCTATAGCTTTCAAATGTAATCTTGCCGGATATTCATTATTCCATAATTTATGTAAAACTTCCTTTTCTTCTTTAGATAAAATTCCTTTTTCAATAATTTTCATGTTTAGGAAATTTTAGGTTTTAGCATTTTTGTCATTCCGAGGAACGAGGAATCTCCACAATTAACTCCGTAATCAAAAGAACTAATCTTGTCGATCTCGCAACGGAGATTCCTCGTTCCTCGGAATGACAAAACTGTGTCAGAAATCTTAATTAATTAAGAATGCATTATATTTCAAATTCGTTTCACGTGGAACAATTCAAACTAAAACGTAAATTCGAAATTCATAAAAAAATAGTTTCACGTGGAACAATTTAATCATTTTGTTCTTTATCCCCATTTTAATCTTAGAGGCGCACAGCAGTGCGTCTTCGTTCCAACAGATTTTATTTTCCGCTTTATATAACTTGCGTTAGATGCACTGCTGTGCATCTCTACAGAAAACAACTTTCACTATCAAAATCACGTTCCAAAATAACCTGAAACATGAAACCTGAAACATTTTTTTTATCTCCCCATATAAATCAACAACACCGAAATATCACTCGGTGACACTCCGCTTATTCTTGAAGCTTGAGAAATGGTTACAGGACGAATCTTGCTAAGTTTTTGTTTTGCCTCAATCGACATTGATTTTATTTTCTCGTAATCAAAACTTTCTGGAATCTTCACATCTTCTAAACGAGTTAGTTTATCAGCGTTGTTTCTTTCCTTTTCGATATAACCGGAATATTTCACCTGGATTTCGGCTTGTTCCAAAATTTCCTGATCAACATCATTTGATTCTATATATTCTTTTACTTTCTCGAATTTCATCATATCCTCCAAATCAATTTGTGGACGTGAGAAAACTTTAAACATTTTATCTCCTTGTGTAATTGGAGCCGTTTCTTTCGCTTCCAAAATTGGATTTGTTTCCGCAACTGAAACACTCGTTTCTTTAAAGAAAGCAACCACCTTTTCAGATTCGTTTAATTTCTTTTCCATTCGGCGTAAACGAGCTTCAGATGCCAAACCAATTTCATGTGACATTGGCGTCAATCTAAAATCAGCATTATCCTGACGCAACAATGTTCTATATTCTGCTCTTGATGTAAACATACGATAAGGTTCTTCCGTTCCTTTCGTAATCAAGTCATCAATCAAAACACCAATATAAGCTTCATCACGTTTCAAGATCAACGGGGCTTTTTCATGCACTTTTAAATGTGCATTTATTCCAGCCATCAAACCTTGCGAAGCAGCTTCTTCATATCCTGTTGTTCCATTAATTTGTCCGGCAAAATATAAACCTTCAACCAACTTAGTTTCCAAAGTATGCTTCAATTGTGTTGGCGGAAAATAATCATATTCGATTGCATATCCAGGACGAAAGAATTTCACCTTTTCAAATCCGGCAACAGAACTCAAAGCTTTAAATTGAATATCTTCAGGAAGTGAAGTTGAAAATCCATTCACATAAACTTCACAAGTATTCCAACCTTCCGGTTCAACAAATAATTGGTGACGTTCTTTATCAGCAAAACGATTTATCTTGTCTTCTATCGAAGGACAATATCTTGGTCCGAGACTTTTGATTCTTCCGTTGAACATTGGCGACCGATCAAAACCTTCTCTAAGAATATCATGAACATCCAATGACGTGTATGTCATATGACAAGATCTTTGATGCGTTAAAGGAGTTGTCAAATCAGAATAAGAAAACTTATCCGGCTTTGCATCTCCTTTTTCTTCGTTCATTTTAGAATAATCCAAAGAACGCCCATCAACTCGTGGTGGTGTTCCTGTTTTCATTCTTCCTGATTCAAATCCTACTTTTACTAAATCTTCGGTAATTCCGGTTGCGGCACTTTCACCGGCTCTTCCTCCACCAAATTGTTTTTCTCCAATATGAATCAAACCATTCAGGAAAGTTCCGTTTGTCAAAACAACTGACTTAGATCGAATCTCTACTCCCAACGAAGTTCTGATTCCTTTTATCTTTCCGTTCTCGATAATCAAACCTTTTACCATTTCTTGATAGAAATCCAAATTTGGAGTTCCCTCCAGCATCATCCTCCATTCTTCGGCAAAACGCATTCGATCACTTTGAACTCTCGGAGACCACATTGCAGGTCCCTTCGATTTATTCAACATCTTAAATTGAATTGCAGTTCTGTCAGAAACAATTCCTGAGTATCCTCCAAGCGCATCAATTTCACGCACGATCTGTCCTTTTGCAATTCCTCCCATTGCTGGGTTGCAAGACATTTGTGCAATGTTCTGCAAACTCATTGTAACCAATAAAGTTTTCGATCCTAAATTTGCGGCCGCTGCCGCGGCTTCAGATCCTGCATGACCTGCACCAACTACAATAACATCGTATTCTTCTAAAAACATTTTGTTTTATTATTCTCTGGAAACCGTTTAAGTCAGTTCTCAGAATTAACTTTATATTCATTTTTATTCCACGTGGAACAGCGCTAACGCGCAATATTCAAAATTTCTAAATTCCAAATTCCAATTTTGAAATCTGAAATCTCATACTGTTTCACGTGGAACAGCAATAATACTCAATTTCAAGTTTAAAAATTCAAGCCGTTTTTATTCTGTTCCACGTGGAACAGAATAAAACTAAACTTGCTTTAAAATTTAAACCACTACTTTTTCAGTAATTGTCATGTTCCACGTGAAACATGTTTTACATTCAAAACTTAAAAATCGAATCATTGTATTCCATCTTGAAACACGTTAATACGAAAATTTAAAATCTACATGTAAACTTCAGTACATGTTCCACGTGAAACGTTAGGTTTTTCTTTCTAATTAAAACACTATATGTTTCACGTGAAACAATTGGAATTTGGAATTTAGAAAATTTGGAATTCTTCCTTTTCTATTGTTCCACGTGAAACATTGCAATCTTCTCGTCTTCTTTAGAACGCATTAAGTCTGCGTCAGCTTCAGTTTTATCTTTGTATCCACAGCAATGTAATATACCGTGAGCAAGAACACGCTTTAATTCTTCTTCAAAAGAAACATTAAAATCTTTTGCATTATCCTCTACTCTTTCAACAGAAACAAATATATCTCCGTTAAGTTGGTTACCAACTGTATAATCAAAACTGATAATATCAGTAAGTGTATCATGATTTAGATATTCTACATTTATCTTATGAAGATATTCATCATCACAAAAAATATAATTTATCTCTCCTTCGTTTTTGCTTTCAGAAACTATTACAGCACTTAACCAATCTGCAAAGGCTTGTTCGTTATCTAAAGTAAATTCTGTTTCGTAATTAAAATTGATCATTTTGTATTAAAATATTCTTGAACCTTTTGATTAAAATTCGAGCGCAAAGGTAGTGATTGTCTATTTAAAATCTCTACACTGTTTAAATAATCCAAAAGTGAATTAGGCAAAGCATTCGTTCTGTTAGAGAATTCAGCCTTATTAGTTTCAGATTGGCGCTTTGTATCTTGACCTTGTTGCTGAACTGCATTGTTAAGTTTTAATAATTCTTGCTGAATATTAAGAATACGTTGCAAGTTCTCGTTTTTAAAACCTTTATTTAAAAGTTGTTTTTCAGAAGCTTTCATTTGATCAATTACAGATTTACCCTGAGAATCTAATCCTTGTTTCGCTAGTTCCTTTTGTAATGCTTCACGAAGTTTTACTTGTTCTTTGTAAATTTCCATGATTGCTTCAGCGTCTCCCTCTCCATCATTTCCGTCTTTGCCTTCATTTCCTTTTCCACCATTTTTATTTCCTTGTCCGTCTTTACCATCTTTACCTTCTCCATTTTTCGCTTGACCATCTTTTCCCTGACCTTGTTTTCCTTCTCCGGGTTTTCCTTGTTGACCTTCGCCTTGTTTGTCCCCCGGTTTGTCGCCAGGTTTATCTCCGGGTTTCATTCCAGCTTTCATTTTATCAGCTAAACTTTTTTGCTTTTGAATAATATCCGGCAATTGCATTCCTTGTCCGTCTCCCGGTTTTGGTTTTCCAGATCCGGGTTTAGACATTGACATTTGCATGTTGTTTAATAAGTCACTTAAAAAATCAGCTAATTTATTCGCAGACGAAACAGCATATTGTTGGTGCGAAACTCCTTTTGGAATTTGAACATCCCCTAAAGTTTCAATAGCTTTATCTATATTGTATTGTACATTTCCTATTTCCTTAGTTACATCTTCAGCAACTTTAGGATTACGAAGTGACAATGCAAACAAACTATCATCAACATATCTAAACTGTTGTTTCAAATTCTGCTGGATTTTTATATTCTTTGTAAAAGCCGAAGAACCTAATTTCATAGATTTAAATTGTTTCATCACATCTTCCTGAGATAATGAATAAGCCAAAAGATTATCAAGAACCTGACGAAGCATTGCAACATCTTCTTCTAATTGTTCTTGTTCTCCACCTTCCATACTTGAGTCCATTTGCTCTGCCATGCTCTTCATTTTCTTAGCAGCGCTTTTTTGTTTTGGCTTAGCCGAAGAAGAATTCTTTTTACTCAATTCTTCAGATGCTTTCTTCAAATCATCCTTTACATCTTTCTCTTTTGAAGCATCAGCCGGAATATCCAATGGAGCCTTTAATGTTTTATTCTCTTCCTTCAAATCTTTTAAATCGTCCTGAATTTTATCAAAAGCTTTATTAATATCTTCTTGTTTATCCTGAGTGTTTTCTTTGTCTTTATTCGAAAGTTGCTCTTGTTGGTCTGCTAACTTCTTTAATTTATCAGCAACTTGTTCTGCTTTTTTAGAAACATAAAAACGTTTTGTAAGTTCTACTAATTGTTCCAGATTACGAGATTGGTTCTTGCTGATCTGTTTGAATTTTTCCATCTTATCAAACAAATCTTCACTATTTAATTTGTCGTTTAAGTTTTTCAACTCATCCATTAACTTCTGATTCTTTTCTAAATCTTTCTCTGCATTGTCTAATCGCTTTTGTAAATCATCGGCAGTTTTATCTTTTTTCTCAGACTGAAACTTCTCTAAATTCTTATTCATTTTCTCAGCAAATTGTTTCATCAATTCGTCTTGTTGTTTCTGACGTTTGATAAAATCATTTACTTTTTGTTGGTCTTTAAACTCTAAATTATCTTTCTCTTTTCCTGCTTTCTGAATCTTATCCATTTCAGAAAACTGCTTGGTTTGATTCTTTAAAGACTTTTGCAAACTATTGATATTCTCATTTTGTTGTTGCAATTCTAAATCATGAACTTCATCAGTAGTCGAAACTCTATCAGAAAAAACAGAAGACTTTGTACTCTTAAATCCATGAGGTGCATCATTATCAAAAACCTCAAAATAGTATTCATAAGATACTCCTTCCTGAACAGCAAGATTACTTGGAAAGTTAAAAACAAACTGATCAAATACTCCAGACTTAACAGGGATAGTTCCGCGCTTTGCAGTATTTGGTTTGTTATGTTCATAGTAAACAACTTGTAATTTTGACAAACCATAGTCATCGCCTAACCTACCCAAAACATAATTTTTATCTAACTTCAAACTATCAGGCGCAGGCGAAACATTGATTGTTGGATGCTGATCTTTAATTACAGATAGCTGATAATCCAGTTTTTCGTAGTTTTTAACCTTATTGTTAGAGGTAAGAATTTGATATTCTGTATTTTGACTGATATTTTTAGCCAATTTAAACTCGTTTTCGGCTTTATTGAACTTTAAAGTTGTCTCTTCATCCTTCCAAACAATCTCCTGAGTCGATTGTGTATTCATTTTCCAGGTTACTAAAGTTCCTTCCGGTACAATTGCATTTCCTGTTCCTTGAATAATTTCTGATTTCTTTTTTAGATAAGATGGAAAATTCAATACCATTTCGAAGTTGGCAATTGATGGAACTGTAATAACTTTCAATTCATATTCACCTGATGAAACAGAATTTCCTTCAAAAGAAAACTCAATATTTGAAACTGGTTTTTCAATCTTGAATTCGAATTTTCCTGGCTGGGATGATTCCATAAAATAACTTTCGTTACCAATATGAATCATTACATTCTCCGGAACTACATTTCCAACAGATTCCATTTTGATAACGAAATCTTTGTTTCGTTCTGTTTGCAAATTAGGATTCAGAACCACAAATTTAAAAGGTGCCGGTGGTAAAAATGTCGCATTAAAATGCACTACTCTATTTAAACTTTGAGAAATTATATTGCTGTTTCCCGAAATATAAAACACCGCAAAAAGTAAAACCGGAACAATTGCCAATGGCAAATACTTCTTATTCGTTTTAAAATTGATAGCATTTCCAAATGGAATTGGCTGTAATGAATTTGCTTTTTGTTCTATTGAAGCCAACATCAACTCTGAACTTTCTTTTGAATTCTCAGAAGCTGACAATTGCAAAAAGTTGGTCAGTTTATCACTTACCTCTGTAAAATGATTTCCAATAATAGTCGATGCCTGATTATAATCGATTCCTTTTTGAAGTTTGAACAACTTGAAAATCGGAAACAAAATGAATCTGAACAAAAGAAAAACTTCTACTCCTATAAATATCCAAAATAATATTGTTCTTCCTAATGGCTTTAGCCAAAGGAAATACTCTATAAAAAGCGTGAACAGGAAATACAATAACCCAAAACCAATAAAAAGAAGTCCTCCTTTTATCAATTCATTGGTATAATATTTCTTTATAAATGCTTCTAATTTTTGATATATCGCAGATGTTGTTTTCAATGTGAATCTCTTTTATTTATAACCCATAAAAGTAGTAATTATAAGCATAAGTTTGAAAGTCAAAAGTCGAAAGTCAAAAGTTATACTCTTGAGGCAAAACCTTTCAGACTTTCGACTTTTGACTTTTGACTAATATCGTATCTTTGCATCAAAATTTAAACAAATGTCAAAGCAAGTTCGTGTGCGTTTTGCACCAAGTCCAACAGGACCTTTACATATTGGCGGAGTTCGTACTGCCCTATTTAATTATTTATTTGCCAAAAAAAACAATGGTGTTTTTTATTTAAGAATTGAAGATACAGACCAAACTCGTTTTGTTCCCGGTGCCGAAGCTTATATTATGGAAGCATTAGAATGGTTGGGAATTGCTCCTGAAGAAACCGTTGGCAAAAATGAAAAATTTGGTCCATATAGACAAAGTGATCGTAAGGAATTATACCAAACTTATGCTGATCAACTGATCAATTCTGGTTGGGCATATTATGCTTTTGATACTCCGGAAGCTCTTGATGCTTTGAGAAAAGAACAAGAAGCGGAAGGAAAAACATTTATTTACAATCATACTATTCGCGAAAAGCTAGATACATCTCTAGTAATTTCATCTGAAGATGTTGCTAAAAGAATTGCAAATGAAGAACATTATGTGATCCGTTTTAAAACTCCGGTTGATGAAACGTTACATTTAAAAGATATTATTCGTGGTGATGTAAAATTTGAAACGAATTTACTTGATGATAAAGTATTGTTCAAAAGTGACGGAATGCCAACGTACCATTTAGCGAATATTGTTGATGATCATTTGATGGAAACTTCACACGTAATTCGTGGTGAAGAATGGCTGCCATCAATGCCACTTCACGTTTTATTATACAGAGCTTTTGGTTGGGATGCTCCGGAATTTGCACATTTGCCTTTGATTTTAAAACCAGTTGGAAACGGAAAATTATCAAAAAGAGATGGTGACAAATTAGGATTCCCTGTGTTTCCGTTAGAATGGAAAACCGAAGAAGGGATTTCATCCGGTTATAGAGAGAAAGGATTTTTCCCTGAAGCGGTTATAAACTTCCTTGCATTATTAGGTTGGAATGACGGAACTGACAAAGAATTATTTTCATTAGAAGAATTAGTGGAGTCTTTTGACTTGAACAGAGTTCATAAATCCGGAGCAAAATTTGATCCTGAGAAAAACAAATGGTTCAATCACCAATATTTAATCAAACAAAATGATGCTGATTTAGCAAAGGACTTCACTCCTATTTTGGTTGAAAAAGGCTTCTCTTCCTTCGACTCCGCTCAGGAAGACAGCCTGGAATTTAAAAAACTTACAAGAATAGTTTCATTAATTAAGGAAAGAGCACATTTTGTTTCTGAATTTTGGGATTTGACAGATTTCTTTTTCCAGGCGCCAACATCTTATGATGAAAAAGCAAGTAAAAACTGGAAGGAAGAAACACCGGCTTTAATGCAGGAATTGATTTCTACACTTGAATATATTGATGGTTTTGATTCAGCAAATATCGAAGCAATCGTAAAAGACTGGTTGACTAAAAACGAAATTGGAATGGGAAAAGTTATGCAGCCTTTCCGTTTAAGTCTGGTTGGAGCTCTTAAAGGTCCTCACCTATTTGACATTGTTGAAATCATAGGAAAAGAAGAAACTATTTCGAGAATTCAGAAAGCAATTGCAAAATTATAAAAATAAAAAAGCTCCCAAATTTGGGAGCTTTTTTTTAGATAATTTTTAATTCGGCCATTACTTTAAATTCGCCTTCCGTTAATTGGTTTGACATATTTGCTCCCCAATTCATAGCTCCCGGCATATACAACCATAGGATTTCGTTTGTTTCACAATCTATAATAATTTTAAAATATACTATTGTAGACATAGAAACAAATGGTGCATTTGACTTAACAATTCCGTAAGGAGCTGTATATATAACAGCTGTATTTTTAGATTTACTAACTAGCGCATCGTTTAATTCAGATTCAGAGACGAACTTTAAATCACCACCATAATTTTTTATTGCAGCTTCTTTTGTTCTGCCCTTCGCTAACATATTATCCTCAACTAATAATGTTTTCCCTTTTAATCTAGAAACATTTTCTTTAGCCATTTTTTCAGCATACTTGTCAAAATTTAAAACTTTATTATTGGCAATAATCCAATCTACATTAGCTTGTAAAATTGCTAAAGCATATTTATAATCTGCTTCAGATAAAGATTTATCATTATTTAAATTTCGTGATGGCAAATAAATTTTCGAATCAGTCTTAATAATATTGCTTTCAATTCTTGTAAATGCAATTGCAGGAACATTTTGATTTGTTTTAACTCCCCAATAACCTTTATCATTTAACTGCACTAATCTTAAAACAGCATAAGATTTATTCTTTTCTTTTTGCAAAGCTTTGATTTCTGTAACTGTTTTAAATTCCATTTTATCGGTAAAAGTCCAATATTTTTCAGCATAAACTTTAAAGTCTCTATTAAAATCTATTATAAACTTTTTATAGTCCGCAAGTTCTTCGGCCATTTTTGGTTTACTTAACTTCTTTAAAACATCCTCATCTTCTTCAAGAACTTCAACAAGTAATGGGCGTGTTTTCAATTGTTTTAATTCATCAGGATCGGCATAAAAGCTAACATTGATCTGAGCTTTTGAAGCTAAAGAACTTAATAGCAAAAAATAAAATAGAATTCTTTTCATGAAATTGTTTTTTTGGGTTAAATTTTGAACCAAATGTAGAATAAATTTTAACAAATAAAATCTTCTAAAGAAATTAATATATAATGAATGTCTTTATATTATTCGTATTTTTAAAAAATTAATAAAAACTAAATCAATATCATCATGGGTACAGCATTTATTATCATTATAGTCTTAGGATTATTTATTTTAATGTCTTCATTCTTCACTGTCAAGCAGCAATCTTCTGTAGTTATAGAACGATTTGGAAAATTTCACAGTGTGAGAAATTCAGGATTACAATTAAAAATTCCGTTGGTTGACAGATTGGCCGGACGTGTAAATCTTAAAATCCAACAGCTAGATGTTATCATCGAAACCAAAACCAAAGACAACGTTTTTATCAAAATGAAAGTTTCAGTTCAGTTTAAAGTAATCCAGGATAAGGTGTACGATGCATTTTATAAATTGGAATATCCACACGATCAAATCACTGCTTATGTTTTTGATGTGGTTCGTGCCGAAGTTCCAAAACTAAAATTAGATGATGTTTTTGAAAGAAAAGATGATATCGCAATTGCAGTAAAAAGAGAACTAAATGAAGCAATGACTACTTACGGATATGATATTATCAATACTTTAGTAACAGATATTGATCCGGACATTCAGGTAAAAAATGCAATGAACAGAATCAACGCTGCCGACAGAGAAAAAACCGCTGCTGAATTTGAAGCTGAAAGTTCAAGAATCAGAATCGTTGCAAAAGCAAAAGCTGAAGCCGAAAGTAAACGTTTACAAGGTCAAGGTATTGCAGATCAACGTCGTGAAATTGCAAGAGGTTTGGTAGAAAGTGTTGAAGTTCTAAACCGAGTTGGAATTAATTCTCAAGAAGCTTCTGCCCTAATTGTTGTTACACAACATTATGATACTTTGCAGGCTATTGGTGCCGATGCTAATTCGAACTTAATATTATTACCAAATTCTCCACAAGCCGGAAGCGATATGCTAAATAATATGGTTGCTTCGTTTAGTGCATCAAATCAAGTTGGCGAAATGATGAAAAAAAACAATAAAAAATTATTAAAACCAAAACCTATTGAACCACAACATGGTTATGAAGATGATATTGAGCCGGAAACAAAATAATTATAGAAAACAAGAAAGAGGCTTAATTGCCTCTTTTTTTATTGATAAACCAATTGATTGCATAAGGCAAAACTGATCTTAAAATTTGTCCATATGAATGAGAAAAATATTCGGTAAAAGAAGAAAAAAATCCTCCAATTATATTTTGCGGTGTAATAGATTGCTTAGTTTTCTGAACACTTAAAACCAATTTGTGATAATTAATTTCTTTTTCTAGTTTTAAAATTTCTAAATCCCTTTCGATTTCTGCGTACGATGCGTATTTTTTACTTTCCATAATTAGTCATTAAAAAAGATTTCTGAAAATTTCTCCAGGATTGGACCTTCAACAACTTTGTCTTTTAAAAAGAAAAGTAAAATTGTAAAGAATAAATAAATCCCTCCTACTGCCAAAAATCCAAGTGCATTACTTTCAAATAAAGATCCAAAAGCATATGCTGCTGCAAAAGATCCAAAAATCATAACCATACTAAAGCACAATAAAATCAAAGTAAACTTAAAAATTAAAGTTGTCGATTTCATTGCAACTTTAAAACCCCAGAGTTTATAATATGCTAAATGACTGTCCAGATAAACTTTAGCCTGATCCTGAATATTTTCAGTGTTTTCTTTTAAATCTTCAAAAGCCATAATTTAATTTTTATTAAAAAAAAGGCACAAAACTCGCCTATAAAATAAGTAAGTTTTGTGCCTTTTGTATTATTATTTTTGAAGTTTTGCGTTTTGTGATTTTAAATCAGATAATTTAGATTCAAGGAATGAAATTACTTCTTCGGTTTTATGGCTAACATTTGAAAGTAAATCATCAAAAGTTCCATCAAGATTTTGTGTAGCATTAGCAAATTTTTCACGTAAAACTTCAGAACCAGCCGAAAGTGAATCTTGCAAATTATGTTTAGCATCATCTAAACCTTCTTTAAGTTTAGCACGAGTTTTTGATCCTTTATCCGGAGCAAATAAAATTCCGATTGCTGCTCCTACTGCAGCACCAGCTAAAATTGCTGCAACTGTATTAACGTTTTTTGACATAATATATAAATTTAATGATTACTAAAGGTACTCTTTTTTTGAATTACAAATTATTGAATAATCTTAATTTAATAAATATTAACAATAAAATTAATACACATAAGCTACAGCCTCATACATTCCATTTCCTTTATCAGTAATAGTTACAAATGGATATCCGCTTAAAGCTGATTGTGTTTTGATTCTCAATGCGGTATGATTTTGATTTGCAATTGGCGGTTCTCCTTTTGTCTTTATTGAAACTCCTGAAAAATTAGCCACTTGTTTTAAACCTATTGTCTTTTCCTGCGATAAAACAGTTACTAATTTATAATCTGATTTTGAATCTACTATAACTTTATCAGTAACTTTTTGAGTTTGATTCGATTGTTTGTTGGTGATTTTTGAAATAGCATATTTACTAATTTTATGTTCTTCTGAACTTCCATTGAATGAATAATAAACTAAATCATTTTCGAGTTTGATAAAATTAACATCAAGCTCTTCCCCATTGTGTTTTGTAATTTGGTGTGTTTGAGAAATTGCAATGTTTGCAAATAAAATAGACATAGTAAAAAATAGAATTTTCATAATAATAAAATTAAGGATTAAATTGTTTGATGTCAAAACAAACGACAAGATTTCAAATAACCCATAAAATTAATTTCATGAAATTTTTAAATTATGAAATGCTCCTGAAAAATACTTCTCAATTTTTAGTATTATCAAAATACAATCACAATTACAACTGACCCATAAAATCAATTTTCAGAACTCTGATTTAGAATTTCAATTTAAAAGCAAAAAATATTTTATTTCTACAATTTAGAAGAATTCAGATTTGATTCAAGTGTTTTTAAAATTTGACACTTTAGATTTGACCTTGGATAAAAATACCAACTTTATAAACAATTGTATGTTAATAACCCGTTAAACTAAGAAAAACTATGTCTAAAACTTAAATAAAGCTCAAAAATAAACAATAATTCAAAAGATGATTAATGAGTTGGAAGAAGTAAAAAATGAGCTTAAAATCAATTTATGAAGGTCACTTTTAATTAGATTTATCTATTAAAATTAAAAACATCATAGTTTAAATTGATTATATAAAAAGTAATATTTGAAGAAAAATGCTTCTAAAAAAATTTCTTCGAATTAATTGAACAGTAATTCGATATTTGAGGTTATAAACAATTATATGTTAATAACCAGAAATACAACGAAAAATGAGGTTCAAATTTAAAATAAAGACTTCTGTTTAATGATTTTTTAAAAGAGGACTTACGAGGTGAAAGAAAGAAAAAATGAGCTTAAAATTAGTTTATGAAAGTCACTTTTAATTTAAAAAATTTATAATTTTAATAATATTGATAGAAAATATATATAATAAAAAAAGCGCTTATAAAAAGCGCTTTTCAATAGATTATAATGATATTATTTTTTAACCATCTCGGCAAGAATTTCATTTTCTCGCTCCGAAGCATTTTTAGGAGGATTTGAATATAATTTCAAAATTTCATCTTCAAACTGATTTCTTAAATTTAAATCTTCAATATCTCTTAAATTTAAAAGTGCTTTTGATCGAACATAAGTCGATTCACTTCTAAGAGACATTGTATATAATTTCTTGATATCATCTTCATCAAAATCTGTCGATTTCCAATTAGAATATTTCAAAATAAATTGAGCAAACAACAATGAACCTTTATTATTGTTGATATTCTTTTTTAATGAATTTTGCAATAAAGAAAAACTTGAAACATTTTTGATACTCTCCCCTATTGCACTTTCAATTGCAATACGTTCCGGTTTTGTTTCAACTTTAAAATATTTATTGATTTCTTTTAAAGAATTATTAATGCTGTTTTCTTCTTTTTTTCCTTTTTCTTCCCAGGCATCTTTTAGTCCAACAGTTTTGTTAAATACTAATTTTGAAGCCGTTGAATCTTTATCAACAGTAAAATAACCCAAACGTTGAAACTGAAATTTATCTTCGTTTTGTGCTGTTGCTAAACTTGGTTCAACAAATCCGGTAATTACTTCCAACGAATTCGGATTCACGAAATCTAAGAAATTTTTCTCTTTATAACTGTCCGGAGCTTCATCTGTAAACAAACGATCGTACATACGAACTTCTGCTTCAACTGCATGTTGAATTGAAACCCAATGTAATGTTCCCGATACTTTTCTTTGGCTTGCTTCTGTCCCGCTTCCGCTCAAAGAATCTGTATCATAAGTTACATGAATCTCTGTGATATTTCCTTCTGCATCTTTTATAACACTTTCTCCTTTAATGATATACGCATTTTTTAGACGTACTTCTTTTCCTAAAGTTAAACGGAAAAACTTAGCCGGAGCTTCTTCAAGAAAATCTTCTCTTTCGATATATAATTCACGGGAAAAAGGTACTTTTCTGAAACCTGCATTCTCATCTTCCTGATTATTTTCGGCTTCCAACCATTCCTCTTTTCCTTCAGGATAATTTGTAACTACCAATTTTACAGGATCTAAAACAGCCATTACACGAGGTGCAATTTTGTTCAGATCTTCACGAATACAAAACTCTAAAACCGATACATTTATTAAATTATCACGTTTTGCAATACCAATTGTATTGGCAAAATTACGCAATGATGCAGCTGTATAACCACGTCTTCTTAATCCTGAAATTGTTGACATTCTTGGATCATCCCAACCATTAACATGCTTTTCCTTAACTAGTTGCTGTAATTTACGCTTACTAACAACGGTATGCGAAAGGTTACGTCTGGCAAATTCTCTTTGTTTCGGACGTAGTTTATTATCTTCTAAAATCTGGTCTAAAAACCAATCGTATAATTCACGGTGAGGCAAAAATTCAAGTGTACAAAATGAATGTGAAATTCCTTCTAAATAGTCACTTTGTCCATGCGCCCAATCGTACATTGGATAAATTTTCCAATCATCACCGGTTCTATGATGATGTCTGTGTAAAATCCTGTACATGATGGGATCACGCATCAACATATTGGTTGATTTCATGTCAATTTTTGCACGAAGAATATGAGTTCCAGCTTCAAATTCACCTTTTTTCATTCTTTCGAATAAATCTAAATTCTCTTCTACAGAACGATTTCTATACGGACTATCTGTTCCAATTGTAGACGGAGTTCCTTTTTGAATTGCCATATCTTCAGAAGATTGGCTATCAACATACGCTTTATCTTTTTTAATTAATAAAACTGCCCAATCATACAATTGTTGAAAATAATCAGATGCATAACGTTCTTCTGACCAGTTATATCCCAACCATTCAACGTCTTTTTTAATGGCGTCAACAAATTCCTGTTCTTCTTTTTCAGGATTTGTATCATCAAATCGTAAATTCACAGGAGATTGATAATCAATTCCTAAACCAAAATTTAATGCAATAGAACTTGCATGTCCAATGTGTAAATAACCATTTGGTTCTGGTGGAAAACGAAAATGAAGTTTAGTTTGAGACAGACCTGATTTCAGATCTTCTTCTATGATTTGTTCAATAAAATTGAGTGATTTTTCTTCTGAAGCCATTATTTTATAGTAATTTTAGCAAAGATAAAAAAAAGGTTTAAGGTTTAAGGTTTAAAGTTACTTAACTGGCATTAAACCTGAAACTTTAAACTTGAAACTAAATTTATTACTACTTTTGCCTAAATATTCAAGGTTATGAGACAATTAACTGTTACAATTCCAGACGATTTTTACGAAACTTTTGTTAGTTTTTTCAAACATATTCCTGATGTTTCTATAGACGAAAACACTGCGAATGAAGTTCCGTTATGGCAACAAGAAATGGTTTTAGAACGTATGAAAAATGCTAAACCAGAGGATTTTATAAGTTGGGAAGAATCTAAAAAAAGACTTAATGCTAAATGGAATAATAAATGTATGAAATAATTATTCTTGTAAGAGCTGATTTAGAAGCAGATGAAATCGCTGAATATTATGAATCTTTATCTAATGGCTTAGGTACAAAGTTCTTCAATGAATATCAAGATTATGTAGAAACTTTAAAAACGTTTCCTTTTTTCGAAGAAAAATATAATACTGTTCGCATCTTACCTTTAAAAAAATTTCCTTACTCAGTTCATTTCACTGTAAATGAAAACGAAAAATCAGTTTCAGTATACGCTGTAACATCAAATCACCAAGATCCAAACAATACAAGAATAAAATTATAAAAATGGGTATTATAAAACTAAAAAACATTCGCACTTTCTCTTACCACGGATGTTTAATTGAAGAAGGAAAAATTGGATCTGACTATACTGTTGATCTGAAAATTAAAACTAATTTACAAAAATCAGCAAAAACTGATCACTTGTTAGATACTGTTGATTACGTTCATTTGAACAAAATTGTAACCGAGGAAATGGCAATTCGTTCGCATTTATTAGAACATGTAGCCAAAAGAATCAATATTCGTGTACTTGCAGAGATTGAAAGCATAGAAAAAACTACAGTTTCGGTTTCTAAAATAAATCCTCCTATTGGTGGTGATGTTGAATCAGTTACTATAAAAATGACTGAAGTTAGAAAGTAAATCTTTCAATTAAAACACTAATTTTTTAAAATACTTCATTTTAAACTTTTGAAATTTAAAGATTTTAGTTACTTTTGCCATCCGTTCAACTACGGCGTCGTGGCCGAGCGGCTAGGCTGGGCTCTGCAAAAGCTCCTACTCCGGTTCGAATCCGGACGATGCCTCTAAAACCTCTAAAGAAATTTAGAGGTTTTTTTATGTTTAATTTTTAGAAAAAATTAGATAAAGATTCGGTTGTAAACATACGCAAACCCGACAGGTTTTAAAAACCTGTCGGGTTTATATTTAGTGGAATTAAGTACGTTTCAATAAACTTGTCATTCCAATCGCACTCTTAACCCGATAAAGATTACGACCTTGTTTGTGGAATTATTAGTGTGATTTCTCCTTACGTCGAAATGACAAAACTTAACGTTTGAACATAAAAAAACCTCTCAAATTGAGAGGTTTAAAATTATATTTTTGAGTTATTAGAAACTACTTTTTTTCAATCTTTTCAAAAGCGTTTTTAACCATTTCTTTTTCTTTTGGGAACCATCCCTGCGTTATTAACACAAGTCCGAAAAGCATTAAAACAATACTAATTATTTTTTTTATTTTTATAATATTGGTTGGTGTCATTTTTGTTTTTAGCTGTTTGGCTAATAATATCTTAATACAATCGACTAGTAAATAAGTTATTATGACAGCGGTAAAAAAAGTAAACATTCTTGAGTTTTGCATCTCTAATTTTGGTCCTACGGAAATGATTACGGCTAACCAAAAACCTAATACTCCAATGTTGATAACGTTCAGTAAAAAGCCTTTTATAAACAAACTTCCGTAGTTTCTTTTTATAATATCGCGATCTATTGCTTCGTCATCAATCTCTTCATTTTTTAATCTTACGAAAGAAATTATACCATAAGCCAGCATAATGATTCCGCCAAAAATAAAAAGTGCCGGTTTATCTTTTAAACTTTGAATTAATCTGTAACTGCCTAAATAGGCAATTCCTATAAAAAAAATATCACCTAATACCACACCAAGATCAAAAACTATAGCAGCTCTGAATCCTTTTGTAATACTGGTTTCCAGTAGTATAAAAAATACCGGACCTACCATAAAACTTAAAAAAAGTCCCCATGGCAGTCCAGCTAAAATATCATTTATCATTCAAATACAATTTCTTATTTTACTTCTTCAATTTTACCTCCAAAAACCGTTTTCTGATTGATTTGTTTCGGTTTTCCATAAATATAAATAGAGCCTCCTGCGCTTACTTTTGCATCAACTAAGGTAGAAGCATTCACATCTGCTTTTCCTCCCGCAGAAACGCTTACTTTAGTCTGAGACGTACTTAATTTACTTGCCAGAAGATATCCACCAGCTCCAAGACTTGCATCCTGATTAGCAGCTTTACCTGTTAAAGTAATAGAACCTCCGGAAACTGAACTTACATTAAGCTTATCAACATCTAAATCAACATTGATTGTTCCGCCTTCCTGAGCACTTACTTTAAATGAAGTTGCTTTTATAGTTTCGTTGCTTGTTACATTCGCACCTTCATTAACATCAATCAATTCTATATGTTTATAATACAAAGTAACTTCAAGATCATTTCCTGAAAGAAGTTTTGGAAAAGGCATTCTTATTTTTAAAATACCATTTTTATTAACAGCTTCTAATTCTGCTTCCCTTGCGCCTTTTATTACTACTTTATTTTCAGATGACTGAACTAGCTTAACACTTAATTTATCGTAAACTTTAACGGTGTCAAAATCACCTAATTCTTTGGTAACCTGACCAAAAGACATTTGAACAAATAAAATTGCAACACCTATAATTAACTTTTTCATACTTTTATTTTTTAAATTTAACCTCTATTCTGCTCGTCGCAAAAAATGAAAATCCAATTGTTTTTTAACTAAATCTGCATTTTTTACTTTAACGTAAATTTCATCTCCTAATTGTAATATATTGTTCGAAGTTGCTCCAACTAATGCATATTGTTTTTCATCAAAAGTATAATAATCATCTTTTATTTCTCTGATTCTTACCATTCCTTCGCATTTGTTAGAAACAATTTCAACATAAATTCCCCATTCAGTAACACCGGAAATAACTCCAAGAAATTCTTCGTCCTGATGATCCTGCATGTATTTAACCTGCATGTATTTAATACTATCTCGCTCAGCATTAGTGGCTAAACTTTCCATATTTGAACAATGTAAACATTTTGCTTCATACACTTCTTCGTTTACAGATGCTCCGTTATCCAGATAATATTGCAGCAAACGATGTACCATAACGTCAGGATAACGACGAATTGGCGAAGTAAAATGACTGTAATAATCAAAAGCTAAACCGTAATGACCAATGTTTTCTGTCGAATATTTGGCTTTACTCATACTTCTGATAGCAAGAGTATCAATTAAATTTTGCTCTTTTTTACCGTTTACTTCTTCCATCAAAGCATTCAATGATTTCGAAATATCACCTTTATTACGGAAATCTATTTTATAACCAAATTTAGCAATTACGGTTTGCATCGCAATTAATTTATCTTCGTTTGGTTCATCGTGAATCCTGTAAATAAATGTTTTCTTTTGTTTTCCAATGTATTCAGCCACTTTTCTGTTGGCTAAAAGCATGAATTCTTCTATCAGATGATTGGCATCTTTTGAAACTTTAAAGTACACTCCTTCTGGTTCCCCTTCAGCATTTAAGTCAAATTTTACTTCTACTTTATCAAAAGAAATAGCGCCATTTGCCATTCTTTTCTTTCTCAAAATCTTAGCTAATTCATCTAATTTTAAAGTTGCATTTGTTATTTCATCAGAAACTACATAAGATTCTCCAGTAATCGAAATATCAATTGGAATCGTACTATCTTTTGTTTCAATGATATATTGTGCTTCTTCATAAGCAAAACGCTGATCAGAATAAATTACTGTTCTACCAAACCATTGGTTGATAACCTGTGCATTTTCTGAAACTTCAAAAATAGCCGAGAATGTATATTTCTCTTCATTCGGACGTAACGAACATGCAAAATTAGATAAAACTTCCGGAAGCATTGGTACAACTCTATCCACTAAATAAACCGAAGTTGCTCTTTGATAGGCTTCATCATCCAGGATTGTTCCTTCTTCAAGATAATACGAAACATCGGCAATGTGAATTCCTATTTCGTAATTTCCGTTTTCTAACTTTTTGAAAGACAAGGCATCATCAAAATCTTTTGCATCTTTTGGATCTATCGTAAACGTAAGTGTATCACGCATATCACGACGTTTTGCAATTTCAGATTCCTGAATAGATGTATCTATTTTTTGTGCAAAAACCTCTACTTCTACCGGAAAGTCTGATGGCAAACCGTATTCGGCTAAAATTGCATGAATCTCAGTATTATGTTCTCCGGGTTTTCCTAAAACTCTAATCACAGATCCAAACGGACTATCAGCTCTTTTTGGCCAATCTTCGATGGTAACTAAAACAACATCACCATTTTCTGCTTCTCCAATTTTATCCTTTGGAATAAAAATATCCGTATACATTTTAGGATTTGCAGTAGATACAAAAGCAAAATTTGCCTGAATATCAATTACTCCAACAAACTCTGTTTTATTTCTTTCTACAACTTCAATTACTTCACCTTCAGGTCTTTTCCCTTTTCTTCGGTTATAAACATAAACTTTTACTTTGTCTTTGTCTAAAGCACGATTCAAATTATTGGTCGGGATAAAAACATCTTCACTAAAATCAGGACAAACAAAATATGCCGTTTTTCTGCTCGTCATATCGATTGTTCCTTCGTAATAATCCTGACTTTCGGCTTTTACTAAATATTTACCCGGTTCAGATTCTATAATTTTCTTTGAAGCAGCCAGAATTTTTAAATCTTTTATAATCTGATTTCTGCTTTTTGTATCATCAAGTTCAAGCTTTGCTCCTATCTGTTTGTAATTAAATGCTTTATTAGGACTTTGCGATAAAATTTTTATTATTTTACTAGAGAGATCTGTCTCATTTTTTATCGGCTTTCTAATTTTCTTACTCATATATCTTTTCTTAAAAAGTTAAAATTACAAATAAGATATCAGATTATAGATTTTAACAAATAAATTATTAAAAATATAACTTTCAAAAGGAGCTGTTTATTGGTTTTCAAAGGTCATTTTTAATTCACTTGTTTAAATTACTATCAGCTACAAATTTAAGTAGTGCTCATTTCGTATCTTTATAAAAAGACACTTTATGGAAAGCTTTAAAACCATTGCAATATTCAATTATCAGCACGAAACAGTCGTTCTAAAGCACTTGTTAGAGCAAGAACAGATTCCGTATTATTTTGAGAACGAAATGACCTTATCTGTCGTCCCAATGTACACAACAGCTTTGGGCGGAATCAAATTGAAAGTTCATCCAAACGATTTTGAAGAAGTTCAGCAAATTCTTGACAATTTTAATAACCCACTTAAAATTGTTTAAACTCATTTATTTTTTCAATTTCAATATTTTTTTTCTTTTCAAATTTCTAAAGTTGTCAACATATATTAAATACAACAAAAAGAAAAATTTAAATTTAATTAATTTTTGGTTGTTATTATAGCTTGTTAATATGTGCTATAAATTTATTTTTAAATGTATTGAAATGAAGTTTCTCTTAGTTATATAGAGTTATCAACATACTTATATAGAGTTAAAGGATTAATTTCTAAGCCTTTTTCAATTTTAGTTAACAATGGTTAACAACCAAAAATGAATTGATTTTGTAGATAACTTCATAACCCGATTTATGTTGAAAATAGTATTTTTTATATTGATAACTTTTCTAAAAATTCAGCTAACTTTATTAGGTTATTTCATCTGGGTTTTGGATTAGGTTTTTTTTCGACACAACCAAAAAAAACTTCTAATTTTCTATCTCAACTTATCAACAAATTATGTTAACTTAAAGTTAACTGAATATCAACGAATTAGGTTTCGCTATTAACAATATAAAATTTTAACAAAATTTACGTTTATTTCTAACTGATATTCAGATATTTATAAAGATATTAAAATTGTTAATAACGTTAAGTTTTTGATATAAAGAGGGTTATATGTTCAAGTTTTTTTGCCACGAATTTCATGAATTATTTTTTTATTTTCTAAATTATACTTTTAAAGTTACAATGAAATAAATTAGTGAAATTCGTGGCGAACATTTATTAATTGAGTAAATTTGCAGAACACAACTTAATAGTATTATAATGAAAATTTCGATAGGAAACGACCACGCAGGACCAGATTACAAAAAAGCAATCGTTGAGATGCTTAAAGCAAAAGGATATGAAGTAACAAATTACGGAACAGATTCTGAGGATTCTGTTGATTATCCTGATTTTGGTCATCCAGTTGCAAACGATGTATCTGAAGGTAAAGCTGATTTTGGAATCGTCATCTGCGGAAGCGGAAACGGAATTGCAATGACAGTTAACAAACATCCAAAAGTAAGGGCTGGTTTATGCTGGACTAAAGAAATTGCTTATTTAACACGTTTACATAATGATGCAAACATTGTGAGTATTCCGGCGCGCTATACTTCTATTCCGCAAGCGGTAGAAATTGTTGAAACGTTTTTAGCAACTGCTTTTGAAGGTGGAAGACACCAAAACAGAGTGAATAAAATTGCTTGTCAATAAGTCAAAAAAAATCACGGTGCTTCGCACCAAATAAATAAACACACCGGGCGGATTTTTTAAATTCATCCGGTTTTTTATTTTAAATATCTTTAATTCAGATGATTATAATGATTTTGAAGTTATCAACATTGTTAATAACTAGATTTTATCAGTTAATATTAGATAAGCCAATACAATCTGAACCAATATAATTATTCCAAACTTTATAATAAAAGAAGATTTACTCGTTTTATGCCTGAACAATAACATTGCTAATAATAATCCGATTGAACCACCAAAAAAAGCGATTATAAATAGTGTATTTTCAGGAATTCGGCGTTTATGTTTGACAGCCAGATATTTATCGTATCCGGCTAAAATAAATTCAATAGTATTTACAATAAAAAACGATAATAATAAAACTTCCATTGGCTAAAAATTAAAAACAAAGATATTATTTTAGCCGGATGATAGATTGATCTGTTTATGGTTTTTAAGAACAGATTACCTCATTTTCTAATCAAGAAATTATCTCATTAAAACTATGACTAATATTCAATTCATTGCCAAGATTGTTCAAACAGCAGCAATCAACATTCAAAACACTGTAAAATTATTAGAGGAAGATTGTACGATTCCGTTTATTTCCCGTTACCGAAAAGATACAACCGGAAATCTGGATGAAGTTCAGATAGAGAATATTGCAAAACTTCAAAAAGAATATGAAACTATTGTAAAACGTAAAGAAGCGGTTCTAAAATCTATAGAAGAACAAAAAGCGCTTACGCCGGAATTGAAACAGAAAATTGAACAAAGTTTTGATTTACAAGAAATTGAAGATTTTTATCTTCCATATAAAAAGAAGAAAAAAACAAAAGCAGATGTTGCACGTGAATTCGGATTAGAACCATTGGCAAAAATTATCATGTCGCAAAATGATGTTGACGTCGATTTTATTTCGACGCAATATTTAAATGATAATGTTATTAATGAAGAAGCTGCAATTCAGGGTGCAAGAGATATTATTGCCGAATGGATCAATGAGAATATTTATGTTCGTAAACAATTGCGAAGATTATATCAGCGAAAAGCAACAATAGGAACTAAAGTTGTAAAAAAGAAAAGCGAGGAAGAAGGAGCTCAAAAATTCAGTCAGTATTTTGATTGGGAAGAACCTTTGACAAAAGCGCCTTCGCATAGATTATTAGCAATGCTTCGTGCCGAAAATGAAGGTTTTGTTAAAATGAAAGTAGATGTTGATATCGATGAAGCGTATGATATTATTGATGAATTAATCATTAAAAAACAAAATAGCACAACGGCACATTTGCAATTAGCGATAGAAGACAGTTACAAACGGTTGTTGAATCCGGCTATTGGAAATGAAAGTTTGCAGGAAGCAAAAGCAAAAGCCGATGCAAATTCGATTCAGGTTTTTGCGAACAATTTAGGTCAGTTATTATTAGCTCCGCCTTTGGGCGAAAAACGAATTCTGGCAATTGATCCCGGATTTAGAAGTGGTTGTAAAGTGGTATGTCTGGACGAAAAAGGAGATTTATTATACAACGAAACTATTTATCCGCACGCGCCTCAAAACGAGGAAGCAATGGCGATCAAGAAAATTCGTTCGATGGTAAATGCATATCAAATTGATGCAATTTCCATAGGAAACGGAACTGCTTCTCGTGAAACCGAATTTTTCATAAAAAAAATCGCGTTTGACAAACCGCCTCAAGTTTTTATTGTTTCTGAGGCTGGAGCTTCGGTATATTCAGCATCAAAAATTGCGAGAGAAGAATTTCCTAATTATGATGTAACGGTTCGTGGATCTATTTCTATTGGTCGAAGACTTTCAGATCCTTTGGCTGAATTGGTTAAGATTGATCCAAAAGCAATTGGGGTTGGTCAATATCAGCATGATGTTGATCAAACCAAACTTAAAGAAGAACTTGATGCGACGGTAATTCGTTGCGTGAACTCGGTTGGAATCAATATCAACACGGCAAGTAAACATTTACTGAGTTATGTGAGTGGAATAGGGGAGAAACTGGCTGAAAACATCGTTCAATATCGCTCAGAAAACGGTCCATTTGAAGACAGAAAACAGCTTAAAAAAGTACCTCGCTTAGGCGACAAAGCTTATCAGCAAGGCGCGGCTTTTATTAGAATTTCTAATGCTAAAAATCCGCTGGATAATTCGGCAGTACATCCTGAAGCTTATCCGGTTGTTGAGAAAATGGCAAAAGATTTGAAACTTTCAGTAAATGATTTAATTGCGAACAAAGAGAAAACAGCTTTAATTAAAGCCGAAAATTATATTACGCCTCAAATTGGTTTATTAACCTTAAAAGATATTATTAAAGAGCTTGAAAAACCCGGATTAGATCCAAGAAAATCAGCGAAGGTTTTTGAATTTGATGCGAATGTAAAATCAATTAAAGATTTAAGAACCGGAATGATTTTACCCGGAATTGTTAATAACATTACCAATTTTGGTTGTTTTGTTGATATCGGAATCAAAGAAAGCGGATTGGTTCATATCTCACAATTAAAAGCAGGATTTGTAAGCGACGTAAACGAAGTTGTTAAGCTTCACCAACATGTTGATGTGAAGGTTACAGAAGTTGATGAAGATAGAAAGAGAATTCAGTTGACGATGGTACTTTAAAATCAAATTCTAAGAAAAAAATCCAAATTCTAATTTGGAAGAAAAAAAATCCCAAACTACAACTGTAATTTGGGATTTTCTGTTTTTATGAATTACTTTAAAATAACCTTTTTAGTAATGCTTTTATTTTCATTTGTAATTTTTATCAAATACAAACCGGTGGAATAATTGGCTAAATTTATCTCTGTATTTTCAGCGGTTGTTTTTTGTTCTGAGATAACTTTTCCTTGTGGAGAAATTACTGAAATCACAGACTTTTCCGGAGCAAAAACAGTAAATCGATCACTACTAGGATTCGGATATAAAGTAACCGTTGATTTTTCGATATCAAAATTTTCATTTGCTAAAGTAACATTTTGAGGCAGATAAAAATTTCCTGTTAATAAAAAGGAATACAATGTTTTCAACGTATGATTGAAATAACTGTTTGGTTCGTTTAAATTTTTTAAATCTGTATATGAAGCATCTAAATGCGCTTGATTTTCTCCGCCCATCGCTGCACAGGCAAAAGCGCCAACAAAAGTTGCATTGTGCCATTGTCCGTTTAAAGATCCGTTTTGATTATAACCATCTTTGATATTAGCAGTTCCGCCAAGATTTACGCGAACAAAATCAGATGATTTTTTCGAATATGTTTTAGCATCTGCAGTTCCAAACCAAACATAGTCAACAGCAATTCTCCAGGGAGTTCTTGCAGCATCATAAGTATACGTTTTTCCTTCTCTGTTATATCCGCCCGCCTGAGCAGAATAAGCTCCTGACTCCATACACCAGTCAGAAACTAAACCTCCAACAGCATTATTTACAGTTAAATTATTGTTGATAATTGCATACGATTTTGTTGCAACAGAATTCCAAAAAGAAGTATCATTAGTAAAAGTTCCAAAAACTCTGTAATACGCCGGTGAAAAATAAGAAGGGTTCGTAATCTGGCTTCCGCCGAATTGATCTCCGGGTTTTAGCACAAAAGTATTGGCTTCAACTTCATGAGATTTAATAGCAGAAATTAAAGTTTTGGCATCATTTTTATAATTAATTGTTCCAACACTTGTCCATTGATAATCGGCTACAATTAGAGCAAAAGCAGCATCTAATTCAGCATCGGTTGCACCATTTGCACCATTAATTCCGGAGCAGCCATTGATCTTCCAATTCATAACGCCATTAGAATTAACATTGTCTTTATAGTATAACCAAAGACCGTCAAAAAGTGTTTTGTCAGTTGCATAAACGGCAAGGAGCATTCCGTAACCAATACCTTCAGAAACAGTTTCAGATGGATTGTCAAATTTTATTCGGTATCGACCGTTAGAACAGGCTTCAACAAAATTGGTTTTCCAGGTATTGTAATTGTTTTGGGCATCCTGGCTATTTTTATTTGAAGCCATTAAACCATTGGCAAATACTGTATTTGCGGGAAAGGGTTGCTTTTGTGCATTACTTTTAAAGCACAAAAAAGCAACAGTAATCAGAAGTAGGTTTTTCATAATTATTGTTATTTGATTTAGGGACGATAAAAGTAAGATTTTTTAGATTAAATAAAAAGCCCCAAACTACATTTGTAGTTTGGGGCTTTCAGTATTCTTATACCAAGTATAAAGCTATTTATTTTTTGATAATTATTTTTTTGGCTTTTACTTTGTTATTGCTTGTGTTTTTGATGATATAAATTCCATCAGATACATTTTCCAGATTAATTGTATTGATTATACTTTCTTCTAAATTCACAGATTTTACAATTTTTCCGGTTTGGTCAACAATGTTGTAATTTCCTTTATATGGAGTAACAATATTAATTATTCCCTTACTAGGATTTGGATAAATTTTAAAGTCATTGGCATTAAATTGGTCAGTGCCAAGTGTTGTAATAGTAATACAATTTGAAGTTACTGAACAACCACCCACTATAATTTCTACCTTATAATCACCCACATTCGCAGGAGTAAAAGATTGACTTGTTTCATTAGTAAGTAAAGTATTTGGACATAGATACCATTTATAAACAGCACCTGATTGATCTGCTGTTAATATTCCTGAATTTAAACTTACTGATCTTGCAATTGCTGATGGATTGTTAATTGTTAATACTAAAGTTTTAGTACTACATCCAACCGAGTAATTGTAATTTCCGGAAGCTGTATACGTTGTTCCATCTTCTGCCCAAGTATAACTATCGCAAGCTGTAATAGTTTCTGTAGACGAAGTTAAAGGAGTAATAGTTAATACTAAAGTTTTAGTATCACAGCCTACTTCGTAATCATAAGTTCCAGATGTTGTATAAGTGTTGCCATCAATTGGCCAAGTGTAACTGCCACATACAGATTTAGTTTCTGTAGATGATGTTGACGGAGTGATTGTCAAAACCAAAGTTTTAATGTCGCATCCAATACTATATGAATATGTGCCGGAAGTGGTATAATTATTATTATTTTCTAACCAGGTATAACTATCGCAAGCTGTAACAGTTTCTGTTGAAGAAGTTGAAGGCGTAATAGTTAATACTAAAGTTTTAGTATCACATCCTACTTTATAATCATAAGTCCCAGACGTGGTATAAGTGTTGCCATCAATTGGCCAGGTATAACTATCGCATACTGATTTTGTTTCAGTTGATGATGTTGAAGGAGTAATATTTAATACTAAAGTTTTAGTATCGCAGCCTACTTCATAATCATAAGTTCCTGAAGTTGTATAAGTATTGCCATCGACAGGCCAAGTATAACTACCGCATGCTGATTTTGTTTCAGTTGATGATGTTGAAGGCGTAATGGTTAATACTAAAGTTTTAGTATCACAGCCTACTTTATAATCATAAGTTCCTGAAGTTGTATAAGTATTTCCATTAACTGGCCAGGTATAACTATCGCAAACAGATTTATTTTCTGTTGAAGAAGTTGAAGGCGTCACGGTTAAAACCAAAGTTTTGGTATCACAGCCTAAAGTATAATTATAAGTTCCGGATGTTGTATAAGTATTACCATCTACAGCCCATGTATAAGTATCACAAACAGCTTTAGTTTCTGTTGATGATGTTGATGGTGTAATGGTAAGATTTAAAGTTTTGGTATCACAACCAATTACTGCTGTTTTAGTTCCAGAAGTGTTATAAGTTGTACCATTTACTGGCCAAATATAAGAATCACATGCTGTAATTGTTTCAGGAGCAGATGAAGTTGATGGTGTAATGGTAAGATTTAAAGTTTTAGTATCACAACCTACAACTGCAGTATAAGTTCCAGAGGCAGCATAAGTAGTACCGTTTACAGTCCATTTATAATTATCACATGCAACAACAGTTTCTGGAGCAGACGAAGTTGATGGAGTTCCTGTAACTGTTTTTACCAATAGCCTGTCGCTTGCACAATAAGCGGCTTCACAAGCAACACAATAAGTAGTATTATTTGCTGTAGGCGTTGCATTTACTGATGATCCTGTAGCAAAACTAGCACCTCCTGCAAGAGTTGTATACCAAGTTGCAGTTGTTCCAAGAGGACAAGTAGCATTTAGCGTAACAGCTGTACTACCTAAGCAAGGAATATTTTCAGTAGAATTTGTAAACGTTGCGCTTGCAGGTTTTATTGATGTTGTTGTAATATTAGAATTTACAGTTGCAAAATTAGTTCCGCTTACAGATACCTGATTGGTTACAGCACATGTATTAGCGGGTAATGTGGCTGCTGCATTTATTGTTGCGCTAAAAGTGATTATAGCACTTTTTCCTGCAGGTAAAGTAAATGATCCAACAGTAATTGTTGATGCTGTGGCTTTTGCCGAACTATTTTTTGCCGTTTGATTGTTACTGGTTGGGGTATTTTGATTTTCAGCAACTACCGGAGTTGTTTCTTCAGTGGTCTTAGGAACTGCAAATTTTGAAGCAGATGCATTAGCAGGAGTTAAAACTGTTCCCGCTAGTATTGTTCCACCACCTTGTTCGTCTAAAGCTGTTGTAGCCGGTGCAACGTTGTTGGCATTCCAAAAAGTAGTAAGGGCTGTAGTTTGGCTTCCTGTAGCAGGTACAAAAGCAGTTGCACCTTGCAAAAGTACTTTATTACCAGTTCCTGACGCTACGACATCAAAAGTTGCCGTACCAAGATTAACAGCATTGTTAGTTGTATTACCGCCAATGTTAGCCGCACTTATTAGACTACTTGTTGCACTTCCAATAGAAATTACAGCAACATGCGCATATGAACTTGGTACTAAACTAATGTTATTATTTTTTATAGTTGCATCCATTCTGGCGTTTGCAGTAGCACTATTATTATCATTAGCTTCAGAAACAATACCATAATTATTGGCATTGGTAATCGTATTATTTAAAATTTCTGAAATGTGTTTAGAATTTCCATACGCAGCAACAGAAATACCATTAGAAACAGAAGATACTCCGCCGCCATTAATTGTATTAAAATTTATTCTGCCATTCATCACAGCGTTATCCTGGCTTCCAACATTACAAGTAAAACTACCGTTGAAACTTGATTTTATAGTATTATTAAAAATATTATAATTTACTACTGCAGATCCGTTTGATTGTAGTGAGAAACCATTACTACCGGGTGTTGAAGCCGCCGCATTTATAGTGTTCCCATCTGCCAAAGTATTTCCGCCTACTTGTATAGTGTTTGTTGAATTACCACCAAAATTTAGTGTTAAACCATAATCTTTAGCATTAGAAAAATCATTTGTTTTTAAAACTAAGGTATTATTTGATGTTCCATAACCTTCAAAAACAAAATTACTGCCACCATTAGATTTATTAAAAGCATTTTTAAACTGAGATCCTGTAATAGTTATATTAGAAGATCCATTATCATTATAGGCATAAAAACCACGTCCCCAAGAATCATTAACATTTGTGTTTGTTATTGTAGATGTGCCTTTTAAATTAAGAGCATATATACCACCGGTTTCAGAACTTTCAATATCATTCCCGCAACCACTTAAAATACTATTACTTAATGCAAAATTATTTACATTATCGATTTTGATACCAAAAACACCTGCATTTGTAAGATTCATGTTTTTTAATGAAATATTAGTACAGGAAATAAAACTTGCACCAACCCATCCTGAGAGTATATTTTGTATTGTTCCTCCAGATCCTGCAGTAGTACCAATTCCGGTAACCTGAAAACTACCCGTGGCATCATTTATAGCTATTCCTCCTGTACCGCCACTTGCAGAAACAGATTGAAAGATACAATCTAAAACTCCGCCACCATTTAATTTTACAGCAACGGCATTTCCGCCTGTTATAGAAACATTTCTTACTTTTAAATTTCCAACGCTTACCCCAGACATATCTGAAGATAATATAACTCCTTGAATTTCATTACCAGATTTTAGGGAAATAGAAGAAAAAGTTGGATTTGTACCAGCGGTTGCAGGTAAAACATTACTGTAAGACGGAACAGTAAGATTCAATAACGTGACCAAACTAGTTGTTGCTCCCTGACCAATTACTTTTTGATTATTTGATAAACTTAATGCAGTACCACTACTTGCGGCACCAGTGTAAATAAAAATAGGATTTGAGCCTGTTAATACAGAAGTAGCATTTTGAACTAATTTGAATGGGCTTTGTAATGTACCGGTTCCGTTTGTAGCAGCCGAACTGTTTATAAAGAATATTGGACTAGAAACGACAATATTTACTGTAGCAGTACTTGTTTTTCCAATAGCATTTGTTAATGTATAAGTAAAGCTGTCAGCACCAGAATAACCAGCTGTTGGATTATAAGTAAAAGATCCATTAGAAGCTAAAACAACAACTCCATGAGCTGGATTTGCCAAAACGGCAACAGTAACCACAGTTCCGTCAGGACTAACATCATTAGCTAAAACACCTTCGACAGCACTTAATGTAATTCCAACATTCCCAATAGAATTATAAGCATCATTTACCGCAATTGGAGTTACTTTAAGAGAATTAGGCACTAAAGTCAAATTAGCGTCTAAAATATCCTGAAAAGTTGTTCCGGTTGCATCTGTTCCGGTATTATTGATTGTAATAGTAAAATCAAGTTGAGATCCCGGAGCAGCATTTCCACCTCCGTTAACCGCAACAGCATTTGTAATACTTAAAGTTGCTGCAACAGGCATAGAATTTACACTTGTTTGTTCTTCAGCAGAAACAGTTTTACTTTTTTGCGATGCTGTTTTAGTAACAATTTTTTTCTCAATTTCGGTAACCTGCCTGATAAACGGAGCAACAAAATTTTCCTTAATAGTGTTGTTATATGACATTCCAAATGTCAGAAACCCAATTAATATTATAACAATTAAGAGTTTGTTTTTTTTCATTTTTTTTACTTTAATGATTTAGCACTATTAAGAAAATACAGCTTCGTATGTCATTCCAACTTTATCAAAACCTATCGGAGTGAGAAACAAATCTAAATTACCTTTAAGAGGATGTACAATGGTAAAAATACCCTGTTCGTAATATTCATTTTTTTGTTCAGTACGAAAAACTAATGAAAATGGACTTCTTTCCAAAGGAGAATAATTATTTAGCTCAGTTACTTCAGTTAATTCTGCGTCAAGCTGAATTTCATCAGAAATTTGAATCTTGAATATTGTATTCAGGAGGGAGTTAAAATCATTAAAAGAGAGTAAAGCTATATCCATATATTATATTTTCGTGTTATCAATTTTATTAAGGACGCCACTCCATTAAATGGTAAACTCCATTTGTTTCGCTAATTTTTGTAAACCCCAATTTCTTATATAAATTCATCGCAGGATTAAAAGTTTCAACGTGAATACTAACATTCAGATTAACTGTTTTTGCCTTTTTTAAGATTTCTTCCAGAATAGAACTGCCAATATTTTTTTTTCGCCAATCAGGCAATAGCGTAATATCAATTATCCTAAAACCCTTTTTTTCAAAAAAGAAATCAATATATAATCGTCCAATAACAACATTCTCTTTTTCAATTATATAAAACTTTGCGCCTGTATAATTTTTTTGATAATATTCGTGTTGAGCAGCAAACTGATGCTCAATAAATATGTTTTTTTCTTCTTCGCTCCAATTTGTACCTTTTTCTAATTCTTCTGTTCGTGTGCTGCCATATATTTGGCACAAAATAGCCAGATCGCTTTCTTTTATGTCACGAAGACTTATATCTTTTATTTCTAAATTCAATGTAAAAAAAAGTTTAATTATGTTCTTGGCGGGAAAACACCCTGAAGCGCGATACAAAAATTCATGGTTAAATATGGCATCATATTATTATGCGGCAGATCTCCACCTGTTGTTGAAATTGAATCATTTCCCATTGCAGTTGTTGGAGCAACGGCAGAATAAACCTTAACAGGATTACCGCGGCCTAAACTATTATTTGTTGGGATCGTTGATTGCGAATTAAGACTGGCAGCCTTTATCGAATGCGTATGAGGAGGTATTTCTGAATCCAGTAAAGCAACGGATTCAACACCACCTATTTCTCCTAAATCATGCATGGATAATCCTGGACCCTGGCCGGGATGCATAGGTGCTCTTCCTTGCAAATCCGGTAGTCCAAAGCTAGATTTTCCGTCACCGCCATAATTGGTACCTAATAATGAAAAAAGAGCTGTGTTTTGACTTATTGGTAAAAGTTGACCATTGCAAAATGTCCAGCCTTTTGGAGCAAAGTTAAAAGGGAATATGCGTATTTCGGCCACAAATGGATCCATATATTTTATTATTAAAATTTAATTAAATAACCTATAATTTTAGGTTTGAGATGGAAATATTCCAAATAATGAAATTATAAAGCTAACACACAAATAAGGTTGAAGATTAGTATGTGGCTGACCACCACCATCTGCGACTATAGTACTATTTTGTAAAACCACACTTGGGGTTGCAGAAGAATATACTTTGCTGCCAGTTGCCGTACTGCTTAAATAAGCATTCGCAGGGTTTCCGCTATCAGCAATATCTGTTGTTGCCACTAAAGCATGAGTGTGCGACGGAATCTGATTTATATCAAGTGTTACTGCTTCAACACCACCTGTTTGGGCAAGCTGAAAGCCATTACCATTATGTATCGGAATACGACCGCGTAAATCAGGCATTGCAAAAGTACTTTCTCCATCACCGCCATAAGTGGTTCCGATTAAATTAAACAATGTTTCATATTCAGAAATTGGAATCAACTGTCCTTCACAAAAAAACCATCCTGCAGGAGCAAAATTTCCGGCAAACATTCTGATTTCACCAATGTAAGGTTGTGCCATATATGTAATTTTTTAATATTATGTAAATTAAGTTGGGCTAGGAAAAACTCCTTGTAGAGCAATACAAAAATTCAAAGACAAAAAAGGCTGCATGTTTAAGTGAGACTGACTTCCTCCGATATTTGTAATAGATCCGCTATTCATTGCCGTAAGGTTTTTATTAGAACTATTATACACCTGATTAGGAGCCGTATTGCTTAATGCAGTATTAGTAGCAGGAATATTTGTAGTTACTGCCTGGATTGCACTATTCAAAACATGTTTATGTGCTGGTAATTCACTGATAATTAATGTATGAGCTTGCTCACCACCTTTTTCGCCCAATATATGGGTATTTCCTACATGAATGGGCGTTCTTCCGCGTAAATCCGGAAGACCAAAATTTACCCTTCCGTCTCCTCCAAAATTTGTTCCCAATAAGGAGAACAAAGCCTGGTTCTGGTTGATAGGTAATAATTGTCCATTGCACATTGCCCAGCCTTTTGGCGCAAAGTTAAAAGACATGATTCTGGTTTCAGCTAAAAATGGTTCTGCCATAATGAAACTATTTTATATGTTTATTTTTTTGAATCGTTTTGTTAGACCAAAATAGAATTAACAGTAAGACTATGCTTAGAAATTACTTCTGCCTGGTATACAATATTATGACCTTCTTTTATAAGAATTTCTGTTGAGGTACTTTTATGAGACAAAGTTGTTTTTAAAAACACACTTCCTTTTTTTGTTATAAAACCATAAGGAGTTAATTGTTGTGCAGGAGCAGGAAATAAATAGTGTGATAAATCAACATGACTATTATTTAGTTTTAATTCCTTCATGGCTACGGATATCGCTTCTAAATCAAATCCGGAAAGTGATTTTAATGTTTTCCATTCGCCATTTGTGTTTTTTCCAAAACATAATAAAACGTCATCCAATTTTCCTGCACCATCTATGTCAAGATGCATTGGAAACATTTTTAGATGACCATCCTTTGAACTATAACAAAAATCACCGGAAGGTTTATAACCTGTTTTCTCCCAATTTGAAGCGGCACTATTATAACAATCAAGAAGTGATTGATCTAAAAGAAAAGTGTTCGAAGAATTTAATTTAGAAAACCTGGATAAAACGTTTTCCTCTTCCTTATCAAGATCAGAAAAATTAAAAGTATTTTGAGCAACGAGAGAACTGCAAAAAATGGTTGTAACACCTACGAATCCAACATTTTTAATAAAATTTCTACGGGTTAAATCGATCATAGTCATGTTTTTAGTAAGGAATTAGAACAAATGTAATTAAAACATAAATTATCCATTAAAAAAAGCATAAATATTTGTTAAAACGTGCAATAATTTTTACAATATTACGTTGTTTTTAAATTTTTTTAAGAAAACGGATACAAGAAATAATTAAGATTTAAAATTTGGCACAAAAAAAATCCCAAACTACAATCTTTATTGTGGTTTGGGATTTCAAATAAGTTGAAAACTCTTATTTAATTTCTTCCTCTTCTTTTTTAACAGTAGGTGCAGGAGGTGCAGTCTGATCGTCTTTAGCAGCGTTTTTAAATTCCTTTATTCCGCTTCCTAAACCTTTCATTAATTCCGGAATTTTTTTACCTCCAAAAAGTAATATCACGATACCTACTATTACGAGGATTTCTGTAAGACCTAATCTTCCCATGGTTTGTATATTTAATGCCGAAGCAAATTGTTTTTCTAATTGAACCGCAAATGTATATAGAATATACGAAGAACAACAGGATTTGGTTTAAAATATTCATATCTTATAGCGTTAAATATTTTATAAAATGATGAAATAACTGTATTCCTTTATTGTTATCAGGCATTAACAAGATGATTAATTATTATATTTGCTCGTATTAAACAATCATAATGGCTAAGAAAAAATTCAATTTCAGAAAAAATTTATTTATCAAAAACCGATTGGTAATTTTGAATGAAGACACTTTTGAAGAAATTTTTTCGTTCAAACTTACCCTGATGAATGTGTTTGTAACATTCACTTTAGGCGGAATATTTTTAATTTTAATTACTACTTTCATAATTGCTTTTACGCCTTTGCGCGAGTTTATTCCCGGATATTCATCTTCTGAATTAAAAAAGAATGCAACTGAATTAGCCATTAAATCAGATTCATTAGAAACTGCTTTAAAGAAAAATGAAGCTTATATACACGGCATTCAAAAAGTATTAAGAGGTGAATTAGAGTATGCAAAATTCAATAAAGATTCTATTTTAACAGAAACCGAAGAACATTCTGATGTGGATATGGCAGCTTCTGAAGAAGAAATTAAATTGAGAGAAGAAGTAGCGAAAACAGAGAAAGAGTCAGACGAAAAAACGCGAAGTAAAAACAAAAGTGACAAAAAATAACTATAGCAAATGTCTATAAAATCAGTAGCAGCAAAATTATTTGCCACCAAAATATACTATAAAACACAGGCTTGGGCTAATAAACCAGTCGAAACTCAACAAGCAGTATTTAAAAGTTTAATAAATAGTGCCAAAGAAACCGAGTTTGGAAAAGATCATCATTTTGATAAAATAAAAACGGTTCATGATTTTAAGAAACGCGTTCCGGTTCGTGATTATGAAGATTTAAAACCTTATATCGACAAAGTTCGAATGGGCGAAAAAAATATTCTTTGGAAAGGAAAACCGCTTTATTTTGCTAAAACTTCAGGAACAACTTCCGGAGCAAAATACATTCCGCTGACCAAAGAATCAATGCCGTATCATATTGAAGCTTCACGAAATGCGATTTTACATTATATATATGAAACCGGAAATGCCGATTTTGTAGATGGAAAAATGATTTTCCTGCAAGGAAGTCCAGTTCTTGTTGAAAAATACGGAATCAAATTTGGAAGATTATCCGGAATTGGAGCGCATTTTGTTCCAAAATATCTGCAAAAAAACCGAATGCCTTCATGGGAAACCAATTGTATCGAAGATTGGGATACAAAAGTAAATGCAATTGTAGAGGAAACCATCGATCAGGATATGACCATAATTTCCGGAATTCCGTCCTGGGTACAAATGTATTTTGAGCGATTACAGGAAAAAAGCGGCGGAAAGAAAATAGGGGATTTATTTAAAAATTTCAATCTGTTTATTTACGGCGGCGTCAATTATGAACCGTATCGCGCAAAATTCGAAAAAATGATTGGGCGAAAAGTAGACAGCATTGAATTGTTTCCGGCTTCGGAAGGGTTTTTTGCTTATCAGGATTCTCAAAAAACAAAAGGAATGTTGTTGTTATTGAATTCAGGAATTTTGTACGAGTTCATTAAAGCCGACGAATTTTTTACTGAAAATCCAAAAAGCTACACAATTGGCGAAGTCGAAACAGGCGTTAATTATGCTTTAATAGTTTCTACAAATGCCGGACTTTGGCGTTATAATATTGGCGATACCGTTCAGTTTACATCGTTGTTTCCGCATCGGGTTATTGTTTCCGGCCGAATCAAGCATTATATTTCGGCTTTTGGTGAACATGTTATTGCCAAGGAAGTTGAAAGCGCCATTAAAAAAGCTACAGCAGGAACTACAATTGTAATTAACGAATTTACCGTTGCGCCACAAATTAATCCTTCAAGCGGATTACCGTATCATGAATGGCTGGTTGAATTTGAAAATGAGCCTGAAAATATCGAAGCTTTCGCCGAAGCAATTGACGATTCAATGCGAAAACAAAATATTTATTACGACGATTTAATCACCGGAAATGTGCTGCGAAAAGTGGTTGTAACCAAAGTATCAAAAAATGGTTTTCAGGATTATATGAAATCGCAAGGAAAGTTAGGCGGACAGAATAAAATTCCGAGATTATCAAATGACAGGAAGATTGCAGATAATCTGAAATAGAGAAACTTTATTTTTATGAAGTATAAATATCATTTAAGACCCGGATATAAATCTCAGGATTTACTAATTGAAATATTTTATGGTGCTGAAAATGAAGATTTTTTCACAGATTTTTTCAATTCTATTTCGGACATAAATCCAGTAGTTGATAAAATAAATGATCTTTGGTTGAATAATGATTATTTACTTGATGTTACTTCAGATATTGGTTCTTTTTCCCTTTCAAAAGACATCTGGGATCTAGCATTTATAATGTCCGAAAATAATCCGGAATGCATTAATAAAATAAATTCAATTTTACTGCAAGATGAGAATTTCCAAAAGATAGAAGTTAATTTTGAGGATTATAAGTAGAAATGAAGTATAAAGCAATTGAATAATCATATACCATATGAAAATATCAGAAATCGAGAATGTGATTTTATAGTTCAATATCGATTTTTTTCATCAGAAGAAGGCGGTCGAAAGGACAAATCCTACTCAAGGTTATCGTTCTGATTTTCTATATTCTGGTGATGAAAATCTAAAACAGTTATGGATGATTTGGCCAGAATTTCTAGATGGAGATGAGAATGTAATTCTCGATAAATCAATATTGGTTCCAACTTCTGGAAAAGCAAAAATGTGGATTCTAAATGGAACATTACAAAAGCTACATAAAGAACGAATTAAAATTGGACTTAAAGGTTATTTCGTAGAAGGACGTCATAAAGTTGCGGAATGCGAGATAATTCAAATTGTAAATTTGGGTTTAAAATAAATGTTATTAAATTAGAACTTCAAGAGATTTCAGTTAAATTGCCATTTATAATTCCTAATTTCGTTTAATAAAAAATACACATTACATCTTCTGAAACAAGAAGATTTTTAAATAAACAAGCATGAAAGAAACCAAAAATATATCAAGATCAAGAGCGCAGGAATCATCTGCGGCAATCGAAAAAATGTACATTACAATGCGTCACTTATTCAACCGTGGTTTTTATAAACCAATGGGAGTTTCGGGCGATAGTTTACGCGAATCATTATTAGCATTACGTCCGGAAATTTACGGAAATATAGGCGAGGAAAAAGTAGAACTTAACGGACTTTTATACGTTATCGAGCGTTTACCAATAGGAATTGAGCAATGTCGATTTATTAATTTAACATCAGACGAAGGATATTCTAAATCGCATTTTCAGGCAATTGTTCCTCCAAAAAGAAGAAGAAATTGTTATAGAATCGATGAAGAACAAATGAATGTTGAAATCACGCGCGGTCGATCAGATATTTATGATATTTTGACGCATTTGACTTTTATTTTCATAGAATCCCATAAAATTAAAAACAGAGTTTTATTAGACGATGGCGGTGAAGTTTCACGTGATTGGATGAAATTAGAACAAGCTGTTTTACAAACAAAAAAGCTTTCTCAAATTGATAAAGAAAAAGCAATTTCGCATGTTGCTAATATTTTGGCACGTACATTTGAAGAAGTTTTAGACATCTATGATGCTTTTGGATCAGAAAATAATCCGGACCGTTTCCTGCATGTTATTTATTGGTTAGGAAAATTAGCGATTGAAGAAGTAATAGAAAATAATAAACGCACGATAACTTTCAGTCCTGTTTTAAGAGAGCGTTTAGGACACCATATTCACGGTGAAATCTGGGCAACAAATATCAAGGAAGTTTTAAAGGCGAATGATCTTTTAAAGCGTCCAATTCACGTGATAAGTGCAAATATGCACAGTGTGATGAATTCTATTTTTGCAACGCCATTGTTGAAAACGAAATTCAAGGACAAATCTGATTTTTATATTTATGAAGAATTAAGCAAATCAGGCGCTAAAGAAACACGAAGTCATGTTGAAGAATTGGCTTTAAAAAATGGTATGATTTCCGTACTTGATAGTTCAGGAACAAATATCGATGTTCAGATTTTTGACACAGCCAAAATTGACTGGGCAAAAACAGCATTTCCAAAAGCTGCGCTTGACGAAACTAAACCTGTTATTATTGTAATGGATTACGCTTTTGGTGAGCAGGCTTATGAAACAATTGACGAACTTTTAAAACCATATAAAAAAGAAACTTTACTAAATGTAAAATCGGTTTCAATAATGGGTAAAGCCGGAATTCTGGAAGGCGGAAAAGGTGACATTATGATTCCTACGGCACATATAAACGAAGGAACTGCCGATAATTATTTCTTCGAAAATGAATTAACAGGCAAAATGTTCGAAGGAAATGATATTGCAGTTTTTGAAGGTGCAATGGTTACTGTTTTAGGAACTTCATTACAAAACAGAGATTTATTGAAATTCTTTCACGAATCAACCTGGGGAGTAATTGGTCTGGAAATGGAAGGTTCTTATTATCAAAAAGCGATTCAGTCAGCATCAAAAATCAGAAAAAGTGTTCCTCACGATATCAAAGTTCGTTACGCGTATTATGCATCAGATAATCCATTAGAAACCGGAAGTACATTAGCTTCAGGCGGATTAGGAACGACAGGTGTAAAACCAACTTATTTGATTACTATTAAAATTTTGGAACAAATTTTCAACGTAAAATAAGTTTGTAAAAAGAATATAAAAACAATCATGTCAATAATTAATGCTATGCTAGAAAAAAAGAAGTTAACACTTTATATTATTAAAAATAATAAGAGAGATCATCTCCTTGAATTAAAAGTAAATGATAAATAATTGGAGTAAATCGTATAATAGAATTATTTTAAAATCTACGCGTTTATTTTTTCTATTTATCACTTTTAATCTTTCTGCACAAACAGAAACGACCGATTTATGCAAACAAATTTATGGAAAATGGGAAACATATTATACACGATTACCATATAGAATAACTCCAAAAAACAATCTTGATATATGGGTTTTTACTGAAAATGGAATTGTGACAATAAATAACAAACCAACTTCATATAAACTAGCGGAGGATTGTTCTAAACTAATTATTAGTAATGATCTTGGTTTTTTCTCTATAGAAATATTAGATGATACTTTATTTCTCAATAGAATAATCTCTACACATGAATCTCATAACATTTACCTAAAAAAACGAATTAAATAAAAATATTATTCTTTCTCTTTTTATGACTGTTTTTTTGTTACTCACAAAATGTTTGACAGATGATATTTAAAGAATGAGAAATTAATTTCAGACAGTTTTTTTAGAATAGTTTCTATAATTTTCTAAATCAGTTACATTTGCGATGTATAAATAAATACTATGAAAAGAATACTTATTACCGGAGCTGCAGGATTTTTAGGATCACATTTATGTGACCGATTCATTAAGGAGGGCTATTATGTTATTGGAATGGATAATCTGATTACGGGAGATCTTAAAAATATAGAGCATTTATTCAAGTTAGAACATTTCGAATTTTATCATCACGATATCACCAAATTTGTTCACGTTCCCGGTGACTTAGATTATATTTTACATTTTGCATCACCGGCAAGTCCGATAGATTATTTGAAAATTCCAATTCAAACTTTGAAAGTTGGATCTTTAGGAACACATAATTTGTTAGGATTAGCCAGAGTAAAAAAAGCAAGAATTTTGATTGCATCAACTTCTGAAGTTTACGGAGATCCATTGGTTCACCCACAAACCGAAGAATATTACGGAAACGTAAATACAATTGGTCCGCGTGGCGTTTATGACGAAGCAAAACGTTTTCAGGAATCGATTACAATGGCATATCACACATTTCACGGCGTAGAAACCAGAATTGTGCGTATTTTTAATACATACGGACCAAGAATGCGCCTGAACGACGGACGTGTAATTCCGGCATTTATAGGACAAGCACTTCGCGGAGAAGACTTAACCATTTTTGGAGACGGAATGCAAACCCGTTCTTTCTGTTATGTTGACGATCAGGTCGAAGGTATTTTTAGATTATTACATTCAGATTATGTTTTTCCTGTAAACATTGGAAATCCGGACGAAATCACCATTAAAGATTTTGCAGAAGAAATTATTAAATTAACCGGAACCAATCAAAAAGTAGTCTATCATCCATTACCAATAAATGATCCGTTACAGCGTCAGCCAGACACCACAAAAGCAAAAGAATTATTAGGTTGGGAAGCAAAAGTAGATCGCGCCGAAGGAATGAAAATTACTTATGATTATTTTAGGTCACTATCAAAAGAAGAACTTTCAAAAGAAGAGCATAAAGATTTTTCGAGTTATATAAAATAAAAAAACGGGCAAATATTCAATAGATATTTGCCCGTTTTCATTTATATCAAGTTGCTTAAAAAGCATTATTTTCAATCAGTTCCTTCATTTGTCGATCAAGATTAAAATGACTTTTTGCATGAAGAAAAATATTTTTTTTCATCTTTTGAATTTCATCTTTTCCTAATGCTGAAATTTCTGTTAAAGTCGCATTTAATTGCTGAAAATCTTCGACAGGAACAACCCATCCCAAATTATTTTCTTCCACAATATCTTCGCCTTCGCCTCCTCCAAAATAAAGAGACGGAAATCCTAAAGCACTATATTCAAATATTTTAGAAGGAACAGAACCGTAAATCCTGGTTTTAAGCGGAACAAGAGCAATATCAAAACCCTTTAAAGTTTCATGCAAAACATTTCGTTCTAACATTCCGTGAAAAAAGATTTTTTTCTTCGGATTTTGATTCAGATAATTTACAATCTGAGTTTTCTCGGCACCATCTCCAAAAATATGCAGTTCTATGTTGCTATTTTCTAAATCTAATTGCTGAATAAGTTCAAAAACACCTTGCGCTACGCCCAATAATCCGGCATAAAACAATTTAATAGGTTCGTTAAGATTGTCTTTTTCTACAAGGAAATCTTCCACAAAATGATCCGGATAATTACGATATAAAAAGCATTTTTTTTCAGGAAACATTGAATGAATATGTGTAATTATTTCATTTGACTGACCAAAAATGTGAGTTGCTTTTTTATAAATAAAACGTTCAATAAAAAGCAACATTTTATGCGAAAAGCTGTTTTTCTTTAATACCTGAAGTTCAATTGCTGCCGTTGGCCAAAGATCTGAAACATTCAAAATTATTGTTTTTCTTTTAAGCCAAAGTGTAAAAACCGAGACAAAAGAAAGCAATAAAGGCGGTGATTGCACAATTACTTTTTTAGGCGTTTTAGCAAAAAGTAAATAGAAAAATAAAGTAGTTGAGAATGAAAGTGTTGAAACGATTCGTTTAAAAATATTCGAACTATTACTTGGATAAATCCAAAGACGTTTTAGCGTAATATTCTGAATTTTTTCGGTAACCGAAAAACGACCTTTATATTCCGGAAACAATTCGCCTTTTGGATAATTTGGCAATGGCGAAATAACCGAAACTTGATATCCGTTTTGATTTAATTTCAAAGCCAATTGTTCGATTCTATTTGCGGCGGCACCTTTTTCCGGAGGATAATAATTTGATATAATTAAAATGTCACTCATTATTTTTTATCCAATAAAATTGAAATAATTCTTTCAGATGCTTTTCCGTCCCATAATTCAGGAATACCGCTTTTTCTTGCACCATTTTTCAAGAACAGTCCAAAGACATTTTTTAAATTCTTTAATGATGTTCCCACAATAGTATTAGATCCAATAGTTTCTGTTTCAGGTCTTTCAGTATTATTTCGCATTGTAAAACACGGAATTCCCATTACGGTTGTTTCTTCAGAAATTCCTCCGCTATCGGTAATAACAGCAAAACTATTTTTGATTAAATACATGAAATTTAAGTAGCCTTGCGGCGCAACAAAAATGATATTTTTAAATTTAATTTCACTTTCACCTAAAATTGCCTGAGTACGTGGATGAATAGGGAAAAGTATTTTTTTGTCATTCACCAGAACATCAATTCCGTGTAGAAGCTCAATTAACGAAGAAACTTCGTCAACATTTCCAGGACGATGTAAGGTTAGAATAATATAATTTTTTTCTTGTAATTGATGTTCTTGCCAAAAATCCGGAGCCGAGATTCTGTTGATGTTCTGATATAAAGTATCAATCATAACATTTCCCACAAAATGCACATTTTCAGGATCTGAACCCAATTTCAGTAAATTTTCTGAAGCCGAAGTTGAGGTTGTAAAAAAGTAATCAGTAATACTATCTGTCAACATTCTGTTGATTTCTTCCGGCATTGTCAAATCTCCGGAACGAATTCCGGCTTCGACATGCGCTACTTTAGTATTGCATTTTTTAGCTACAATCGAACACGCCATAGTTGAATTTACATCCCCAACAACTAAAACCAAATCACAAGGATTTTGAATTAGTTCTTTTTCAAAAGCAATCATAATAGCAGCGGTTTGTTCTGCTTGAGAACCACTTTTCACTTCTAAATTGACATTTGGTTTTGGGATATTTAATTCTTCAAAAAAAGTATCGCTTAGATTTTTATCATAATGCTGACCTGTATGAACCAATCGAAATGAAACATCAAAACCTTCATTTTGTTTGCTTTTAATGGCATTAATAATAGGTGCAATTTTTATAAAATTGGGTCTTGCACCAGCGATTATAGTGATTTTCATAAGTTAATTGGATTCTTTCTAAAAACTTTCTTTTGGCAAAAGTAAAGTTTAAATTGGAATGTAGAGAAATTGAAATGTTTTCTTCAAAATTTAGAAGCAATTTTTAGAGAATATGGTTAAAACGATCTTCAAAATTAGAGGTCACAATTTGTGACCTTAAAGAATGTTGTTCATTTTCAGTAAGTTGAAAATTACTTTCTTAAATCTTGAAGTTACAATTTGCGACTTCAAGTTTTCAAGGTCACAATTTGTGACCTTGAAAAGGAGAGAATTATTTTTTATAACCAATTTTCACTCTTTCACTTTCGTCCTCTTTTTTCTCAGTTAGTTCATCTAAATAAGAGAAAACCAATTCAATATTTTTATCGTGATTTTCCAATTTCTTCTGAATCTGTAAGATATCAACTTTAATTTCTGTAGTATCCAAAAGCATTTGCCTCACTTTCATGAAAATACGCATGATTTGAATATTGGTTTGAATTGCTTTATCGCTTTTTAAAACACTTGATAACATTAGAACTCCATGTTCAGTAAAAGCAAATGGAAGGTATTTTTGATATTTACCTCTCCCTTTCTCTAAGGTCGCAATTTGCGACCTTAGAGAATTATGCTCAATTTCAGTAAGTTGAAACATAAAATCTTCTGGAAATCTAGATAAATTTCTTTTGACTTGTTCATTTAATCTTTTAGTTTCAACTTCATAAAGTAAAGCCAAATCACTATCCAGCATCACTTTTTGATTACGGATAAAATATATTTTGTTTGAAATTGTTTCTTCAGAAAGTAATGATTGATCGTCCATAGGTTTTTAAATAAAAAACACAAATGTAAGATTTTATTTATATTATATGTAAGATGTAAATTGTTTTAATTTACCGCTCTTACTTCTTTCTAAAACTGATTTTTTAGTAAAAGTAAAGTTTAAATTGGGTTCAAGATATAATGCGATTGCTTCGTCAATTTTTTGAATTTGAACTTTATCTAATTCTTTTTCACTCACATATTCAATTTCAAAAGTATCTAATTGCGTTTGTTTGATGATAAATTCTTTTACATTTCCATCATCTTCAACAATGCTTTTGGTAACATAATAAAAGGTCAAACCTGGCGATTTTTTTCCACTTGGTAAGATCGCAACGTCATTTGTTCTTCCAATTAATTTTTTTAGAATCGGTTTTTGAGCTGTACTTTTTTCGTCTAAAATCCCGATATCGCCAATATCATATCGTATAAACGGATGCGCTTTATTAAATAGAGAAGTAATCACGATTCGACCTTCTTCCCCGTATGGGAGAATTTTATTATTTTCATCTAAAATTTCAACAAAAAGGGTTTCAGCATTTATTTGCCAATCTCCATTTGGGCTTTCAAAAGCAATCAAATCAAGTTCTGAAGCTCCATATTCATTAATAACTGCGATCCCGAATTGCTTTTCCAACAGTTTTTTATCCGATTCAAAAAGCATTTCCGAAGTAACAAAACACGCTTTTAATGTGGGACAAACTTCATTTAAAACAATATTTTTATGTTCTAAATATTTGGCAAATAAAACGATAGAACTTGTATACCCATTGATATAATCGAATTTTTTCGTTTTGAATTTCTGCAGAAATTTCTCCAGAACCGCGTCAGATAAATCAAAAACCGGAAACCGAAATCGATGTGTCAAAAAATCTTTAAAACGTTCTTTTCGATATCCAATAAAATCCATCGGAATTCCATAAAAACGAGCTTGAAGCGAATGATTAAAATCGATTTTATACCAGCCAAAACGCATAAAAATCGAAGTCCAGGTTAAAGAATGACAATATTTATCTTTAGCAAAAACAAAAGGCGTTCCGCTTGATCCGGACGTTTTGTTGAGGTAAACATTTTTTCTGGAATAACCTTTTGAAAGCCTTTCTTCAAGCGGTTTTTGTAGATTTTGCTTGTTTAGAATTGGTAAATCTTCCCATTTCAGATCAGTTTTATTCCGGACTAATTGCTGATAAAATGAATTATTCTTTAGATGAAAATCGACAATTTCTTCTTTTTTATTCTGAAGAAAAACAGCATAATCGTCTTCAGATAAATTCACAATTGTATCTAATTCGGCTTTAGCTTTCTTTATCGGAAAACCATTTAATTTTAGGGAAAGATCAAAAATAGAAATCATTTGAGACTAAATTTTCATCAAAAATAATATTATCCCATTACTAACAGAGAAGAATCACGAACTTTTTAAGATTTAATTATTTTTTACGTACAAAAGCAATTATTTTTGCACCACAACTAAAATACAACTACACATGACAATTTTACTATTGGGATCAGGCGGAAGAGAACATGCATTTGCGTGGAAAATGATTCAGAGTCCGCTTTGCGAAAAACTTTTTGTTGCACCAGGAAATGCGGGAACAGCTGCAATTGCTACAAACGTTGCAATGTCTCCAACAGATTTTGATGCCATAAAAACATTCGTAATTCAGGAAAATGTAAAAATGGTGGTCGTAGGACCAGAAGATCCTTTGGTTAAAGGGATTTATGATTTTTTTAAAAATGACGAGAGTTTACAACATATTCCGGTTATCGGACCATCAAAATTAGGAGCTCAACTTGAAGGAAGTAAAGAGTTTGCTAAGGAATTTTTGATAAAACACAACATTCCAACAGCTGCTTATGACAGTTTTACTGCCGAAACTGTAGAAAAAGGATGCGATTTTCTTGAAACATTACAACCTCCATACGTTTTAAAAGCTGATGGATTAGCAGCGGGAAAAGGAGTTTTGATTATTCAGGATCTTGAAGAAGCTAAAACCGAATTAAGAAACATGCTGGTTCATGAAAAATTTGGAGCAGCAAGTTCAAAAGTGGTTATCGAAGAGTTTCTTGATGGAATCGAACTAAGCTGTTTTGTTTTAACAGACGGAAAAAGCTATAAAATTCTTCCAACAGCAAAAGATTACAAACGAATAGGAGAAGGAGATACAGGATTAAATACAGGCGGAATGGGAGCAGTTTCTCCAGTTCCTTACGTAGATGCTGTTTTGATGGAAAAAATTGAAACTCGTATCGTAAAACCAACAATTGAAGGTTTCCAGAAAGACGGAATCGAATATAAAGGTTTTGTATTTATTGGTTTAATCAATGTAAAAAACGAACCAATTGTTATTGAATACAACGTAAGAATGGGAGATCCTGAAACTGAAGTTGTGGTGCCAAGATTAAAATCTGATTTGGTTGAATTATTTCAAGCAGTGGCAGATCAAAAATTGGATACTTTTGAATTAGAAGTTGATCCAAGAAGTGCAACTACAATTATGGTGGTTTCCGGCGGATATCCTGAAGATTTTGAAAAAGGAAAAGTAATTACAGGTTTAGAAAATATTACAGATTCTATAGTTTTTCACGCGGGAACAAAATTAGATGGCGATAATGTCGTTAGTAATGGAGGACGCGTATTGACGGTAACATCATACGGAGACGATTTTCAACAGGCTATAAAAAAATCTTACCAAAATATAGATAAACTAAATTTTGATAAGATGTATTTTAGAAAAGATATTGGCTTCGACTTACTTTAAAAAAGAGTGAGCTGTAGTATCTTGTTTTTCTGTTCCTGCTGCATCAAAAATGCGTAATTGTTTAATCCAATAAATGATTGCGCATGCACAAATGATCATAAAAATCCAGTTAATTGTATTAGCACCAAACCATGTAATACGTTCTAAGTGACGTAAAAAGTCAAGTGGAGCAAATAAAATGTTAACGAATAAGTATTGTATTCCTTCGAAAAAAGCTGTCATAATTTATAAAATTATATGTTATTTATTTTTTTGTAACGCATTGAAGTCAAAATTGAGATAATAGAATCTTTTTTCAACTTGTTGGGTTTTCCTTTTTAAACAAGTATTATATTTACAATCACAAAAGTATAAAATATCCTTATGATAACAAGTGTTTTTAAAAAATCTACGCCATTAAATTATTCATTGGTTGTAATTTTAATACTGGTTTTCTTTTTTGTTTTTCAAATTAAAGATCCATCATGGGTGAGTTCTTATTTTTTGGCGTTCCAAAAAGTAAGTTTGCTTTGCTTTATTTTGGCGTCTTTTTTCCTGATTAATTTTATCGTTAAAAAGAACGGGCTCAGCAAAGACAACGGCTACGCGATATTTTTCTACTTATTGTTTATATTGTTTTTCCCCACCATATTTACGAATGCAAATGTTGTCTATGCCAACTTTTTTGTGCTGTTGGCGCTTCGAAGATTAATTTCGCTGCAATCCTTAAAAGCTTCAAAAGAAAAAATATTCGATGCTTCTTTTTGGATTTTAATAGCTTCTTTATTTCAATTTTGGAGTATACTTTTCTTAATATTGGTTTTTATATCGATTATTTTTCACGTTTCAAGAGATTATCGTAACTGGATTTTGCCTTTTATAGCACTTATGGCAGTATCAATAATTTTTTTATTTATCTCTTTAATCTTTCATATTGATATCATCGAATTTTTCCAGAAACGTGCCGTAATCGATTTTGACATTACCTATTTCAAGAATAATTACGAGAACGGAGCACTTTCAATATACGTTGCAGTAGCTTTATTTTTTATATTTTCAATGTTAACAACGTTGTCAAACAGACCACAAATCGTACATTCTTCATACAAAAAAGTCGTTGCCTGCTTTTTTATTGCGGTCATTGTTTATATAGTTTCGCCAGATAAAAGCAATGATTTATTGTTATTCAGCATTGCTCCTTTGACTATTATGGCTGCAAGTCATGTAGAATATATGCAGCAAAAACTCAATAACGAAATTGTTTTTTATATATTGATTTTGTGTAGTTTATTTACGTATTTCTCTCAACTATAATTTACTTCCGTAAGCAAGATCGCCCGCATCTCCAAGTCCGGGCACAATGTAGTTTTTCTCATTAAGTTTTTCGTCCAGAGAAGCAACCCATAAATGACAGTTTTCAGGCAGGCTTTTTTCAAGAAAAGCAATTCCTTCAGGCGCAGCAATAACCACAACAATATGAATCTCTTTTGGAGTTGCATTTTGAACTAATTTTTCATGAACAGCAACAATAGACTGACCTGTTGCCAACATTGGGTCAAGCAATAAAACCGTTTTGTTATTTATATCAGAAACAGCTTGATATTCAACCCTAATTTCAAAATCAGCATCATTATTTGGGTGATATCTGCAAGCCGAAACAAAACTGTTTTCGGCATGATCGAAGTAATTTAAAAAACCATTATGAAGCGGTAATCCGGCTCTTAAAATTGAACATAAAACCAAATCACTTTCAATTTCGGTTGTTTTTTTAATGCCAAGCGGAGTCTGAATTTCGACATTTTTATACGACAAATCCTTGCTGAGTTCATACGCCATAATTTCGCCAATTCGCTCTATATTTCGTCGAAAACGCATACTGTCGTTCTGAACATTTACATTTCGAATTTGACCTAAAAAGTGATTTAACACGCTATTATTCTCAGATATATAATGGATTTTCATAATGAATTTTTAGTATAATCGATTGGTTATTAATGGTAAACGAAAAATTAAATGTTTTTTTCGGACTATAAAAGTATAAAAAGTATCTTTGTGTCTCTAACAAATAAAGACATGTTTTCAAAATTAGCATATTCTGTTTTCGAACAAAGCATCAAAGATTATCATCAATATGATAATGTTGATCAACCTATAAGTAATCCTTATCCTAAAGATAAATTCGAGCACTTATTATATTTAAAAAACTGGATTGACACTGTTCAATGGCATTTTGAAGATATTATTCGTGATCCGCAAATTGATCCTGTAGCCGCTTTAACTTTAAAAAGACGAATCGATGCATCAAATCAGGAACGTACTGATATGGTGGAATATATCGATAGTTACTTTTTGCAAAAATACAGCGATGTAAAAGTAAAAGACGGAGCAAAAATCAATTCTGAAAGTCCAGCCTGGGCTTTTGACAGATTGTCAATTTTAGCTCTTAAAATTTATCACATGAACGAAGAAGCTAATCGTGCTGAGGCTTCACAAGAACACAGAAATAAATGTAAGGATAAATTAAATATTCTTTTAGAACAAAGAAGCGACTTATCAACAGCGATTGATGATTTATTAGGTGACATCGAAAACGGAGATAAATTCATGAAAGTGTACAAACAAATGAAAATGTACAATGACGATGAATTAAACCCTGTTTTATATCAAAATAAGAAATAATTTCTGGAGCTATTTCCAGCTTTCCATTTCAATTCCTCACAAAAAAATAGAGTTTCTATTGTTCAAAAAAGAGCTTCCGTTGGTCGCTTTTTTTAAACAGGAAACTTTATTTTTTTTGCTCCGGGATTTCCATTTCAATCTGGGCTAAAAGCAAAGAACCTGATAAAGACTAAAATTTAATTTTTAAAAGTCAAAAAATTGTCCAATAAAATTAAAAATATAGCCGTCATGAGACTTTCCGCAATGGGAGATGTCGCCATGACGGTTCCTGTTTTACGCGCTTTTGTAAAACAATATCCAGAGGTAAAAATCACCGTGATTTCACGTCCGTTTTTTAAACCATTTTTTGACGGAATCCCAAATCTTGACTTTTTTGCTTTTGATGAAAAAGAACGTCACAAAGGCTTTTCAGGACTTTTGAGATTATTTCAAGACGTGAAAAAACTTAAAATTGATGCTTTCGCGGATCTTCATAATGTTTTAAGATCTAAAATCGTGAGTTTACTTTTCGCTTTAAGCGGAAAAAAAAGAGCCACAGTTGACAAAGGAAGAGAAGGAAAAAAAGAGTTAACCCGCGCCGAAAATAAAATTTTCAAACAATTACCAACCATGTTTTCAAGACACGCAAAAGTGTTTGAAGAGCTTGGTTTTCCTTTAGATTTATCTAATCCAACATTTCCTGAAAAGGCAAAATTGAGTTCAGATATTTCAGAAATTATTGGCAATCAAAATCAAAAATTAATCGGAATTGCGCCTTTTGCACAATACGATTCTAAGGTTTATCCGATAGATTTAATGACAGAAGTTATTGCAAAATTAGCGGAGAATAAATCATATAAAATATTGCTTTTTGGTGGAGGAAACAAAGAAATCGAAATTCTGGATTCACTTTCAAAACCATTTGAAAACGTAATAAATATGGCTGGAAAAATTAAATTTCAGCAAGAATTACAATTGATTAGCAATCTTGATGTTATGCTTTCTATGGATTCCGGAAACGCACATATCGCAGCAATGTTAGGCGTAAAGGTTATTACACTTTGGGGCGCAACGCATCCTTATGCAGGATTTTTGCCTTTTAATCAAACTATGGAAAACGCTTTAGTTTCAGACAGAAATCAATATCCAAAATTACCAACATCCGTTTATGGAAATAGAATTGTTGAAGGTTATGAAGATGCGATGAGAAGTATCTCGCCAGAAAAAGTAGTTTCCAGTATTCAGTCATAATAATAATCCGATCGACAAAATTGATCAACTTCATGAAGAGAAAATAGCTTTATACGAGCGTATGTTGAAAGAGAAAGATGAAATGATGTCAAGGTTTGAAAAACTAATCAATAAATAATTTCGAAGTATCCCATAGTTTGCGAAAAAAAGATCAATGCAAAAACTTGTGGAGCTATAAATTAGGTATGATTTTAACGCAAAGTGCTCTAAGATTTTATCTAATAATATGTTTAAAAAACACAAAGTTCGCAAAGCTTTGTGTCGATCCAACCTTTGTGAACTTTGTGTTTTCTATGCGTAAAGTAAAATTAAATCTTAGCGCGCTTTGCGTTAAAAATTATTTATAATACAAAAATGTTTCATGTTACTCCATAACTTTTAGTGTTGATCCGAAACAGATTATTGAAAAATATATTTAACCCGTTGGGTGTAATTAAAAAAACATATATTTCGACGCGGATTTGACGGATTCGTTATCACGAAGACACGGATTTACACGGATCTTTTTTAAATTCTATATAAAAATCTGCGAAAATCTGCGTTTTTGCAAAGCAAATCTGTTTTATCCGCGTTCTAATTTATACAGTTTGTATTTTTAACTTAATTGCACCCAACGGATTATATTTAATTATTTCTCATAAATTAAGAAAAAAATAGCCCATTGCTTTCTTTTTGTTTCTATCAATTACGACTTCAACGAAATGATTTTCTTTTTCAGTAGCTAGTAAAACGTGTTCAAAATCTTTGGTCGAATTTCTGTAAACTTTATGTATTAATTCAGATTCTTTAACTTTATTCGATAAAATTTTGGCTGCTTTTAATTCACTTACATAAGGCCAAATGTTAAAAAAGCTATCATTAGAAATTGATATTTCTGCCATTTCATCAAAAGTTGATAAGCTATATTTTTCTTTTGAAAGTAATTTAGGTGCTTTTTTGTTCCTTCTTTTTTTAATTATAAAATAGATAGAAATAAAAGATGTTATTACAAAAAGTAATATAAAAGACAGACGAAGGTAGTGATGCATTGCCATAATATTTAATGTTTAAACTTGTTGACAATTAGATATACAAACTTTATTTAAAGCTTATATAATTTTAATTATACTAATATAGTAAATTTTTGGCTTGTTTTTTAAAAAATCTGTAAATTTTTATATACATTTTTATGTATTATTTATAAGACATTTTATTAAGCTGAATTAATTTTTGTTAATTTTATAAACTTTGGCAAAGAAAATAGTGCACAAAAAAATTCCAAACTCCAATTTTAAAGTTGGATTTGGAATTTTTTATTGAAATCAAAGCCATATTTTCTCGTCGCGACATCTACTATAAATATAATTTTTAAGATTCGAAATCATAGCTTCATAATTTGGTGCTTCATAACCAAATCGTTCACACTCCATTTGTTCTTTTTCTATGGCACTGCATCCTTTTATAACTTCTTTCAGCATATCCAACATCGCGAGTTCTTTATTGTCGTTTTTCTGAAATTTAAACTCCACAATTTCATCTTGTAGTTCTTCACAATATTCTATAAGTTTCTCAACTTCAGGTTCATCTAAAAGATATTCTTTACTTTTAAAAATTTCTCGTACAGATTTCATATTCAATTAAATTACAATTTTTAAATCCCAAATTCCAATTTTTCTGAAGATGTAAATTGGAGTTTCATCTTTGTCAAAGTTTTTAAACTTTGACAAAGATTAGAATAGCGTAATTAAACAAAAAAATTCCAAACTCCAATTGTAAAGTTGGAATTTGGAATTTTTTTATTGGAATTTATCCCATCATTGGAATTTTAAAAACTAAACATCGTCATAATCTATATAAACAGACTCAGATGTTGGATGTGCCTGACAAGTTAAAATCAATCCTGAAGCAATTTCTTTATCCGTCAAAATGGAGTTTTTAGTCATTTCGGCAGTTCCAGAAGTTACACGAGCAAGACAGCTGCTGCAAATTCCGCCCTGGCAAGAATATGGAGCGTCGATTCCTTGTTTTAAAGCGGCATCTAGTATGGTTTGTTTCTGAGACATTTCGAATGTAACTTCATCATCATCAACTAAAACGGTGATTTTTGTATGTCCTTCTAACGAAGTTTTGATTTCGTGTTCCTGAGATGAAGACGTAAAAAGTTCAAACTTAATAGCTGATTCTTTTACGTTTTTCTCTTTCAAAATTCCGGAAACAATATTGATCATTTCTTCCGGTCCGCACAAGAAAAACTTATCAAATTGTAGTTCTTTATGTTTGTTATTCAAAACAAAATTCACCGCCGATTTTTCGATTCTTCCAAACAATGCATTTTCGGCTTTAGCCTGACTAAAAACATAATGCACGAAAAAACGACCTACATATTGCAATTGCAAATCATGTAATTCCTGGTGAAAAATAGTTTCTTCAGGAGTTCTGTTTCCGTAAACTAATACAAATGAACTTTTTGGTTCACTTTTCAAAACCGATTTTATGATCGAAAGAACTGGCGTAATTCCGCTTCCGGCAACAAAAGCTGCGTAATTTTTTTGTCTTTCTGCATCAGGCTCAAAAGTAAATTTTCCTTCCGGATGACCTACTTCAAGAACATCGCCTGCTTTAAGTCTGGTATTTGCAAATTGAGAGAATAAACCATTTTTCACGGCTTTTACTGCAATTCGCAATTCGCCGCTTTCCGGTGCGGAACAAATAGAATAAGCACGACGAATTTCTTGATTATCAAGAGTTAATTTTAAATTTATGTATTGTCCGGCTATAAATTTATAGTCTGGTTTAAGTTCTTCGGGAACATTAAAAAGTATAGAAACGGCGTCGGTTGTTTCGCGTTTTACCTCTTTAATTATAAGTTTTAAGAATGAAGGCATGGTTGTATATTTTATGCAAAAGTAGCAAACGGAGATTAAATGTCAGGTACGAAATTATTATTTTTAACTTTTTTTGTAACGTTTACTTACATTTGAGCTCTTACTACAAAACTGAAAACCAAATAACCATGATTAAAAAGTTTATTTATCTAGAATGGAAAGCCTTTACCAGATCTGCATCATTTGGTGCAAATGTGGCAATGAAAATTTTAATAGGCTTTTTGATGGTCTATTTTTCGTTAATTTTTATCGGATTGGGCGTTGGAGCATTTTATGTACTTAGAAAAATGAATCTCGAACCATTATCAACTATCAATAAATTCCTGATTTATTATTTTCTGCTAGATCTTGTGATTCGCTTGTTAATGCAGGCAATTCCGGTATTGAATATCAAACCATTATTAATTTTACCTTTCAAAAAACCAACAATTGTTCATTTTTCATTGGGCAAAACAGCTTTGTCTTTTTTTAACTGGGTTCACGCACTTTTCTTTATTCCGTTTTCGATTGTGTTAGCTCTGGAAGGTTACGATATTATAGGAATTACTTTTTGGCTTTTAGCAGCTTTCTCCCTAATATACATCAACAATTTCCTGAATATTATACTAAGTAATATTGACAAATTATTTTTTGTTTTTATTGCAATAATTCTTGCTTTGGCAACAGCACAATATTATAAAGTATTTGACATTACGGCTTTTACAACGCCAGTTTTTCAAGGCTTTTATGAAACAAAAGGATTGTTTTTAATTCCAATTCTGGTGTTGGCGGGATTGTATATTTTTACTTTTAATTATTTCAAAAACAATCTGTTTTTAGATGCCGGACTTTCTAAAAAAGAAGATATTGCTACAACCGAAAACCTTTCCTGGCTCAACCAATTTGGGACATTAGGAACTTTTCTTAAAAATGATATCAAATTAATAAAAAGAAACAAAAGGTCAAAAACGACTATTGTAATGAGTATTTTCTTTTTGTTTTACGGATTCATCTTTTTCGGAAACACACATCAACCGGAAGTGATGCATATTTTTGCCGGAATATTTGTTTCGGGAGGATTTTTATTTGTTTTTGGTCAGTTTGTTCCAAGTTGGGATAGTTCGTATTATCAATTAATGATGACACAAAATATTCCGTATCGCGGTTATATCACATCAAAATGGTGGCTAATTGTTATTGCCACTTTTATTTCGACAATCATTGCTTCGTTTTATCTTTTTTACGGATGGGAAATTTATCTAACTATCGTTGTTGGAGCAATTTATAACATTGGAGTCAATTCGCATTTAGTACTTTTAGGCGGAGCATTTACAAAAACGCCAATCGATTTAAGTTCGGCCGGAGGAGCTTTTGGAGATAAAAAAGCCTTTAATGTAAGTGCAATGTTATTGACATTACCAAAGATATTATTGCCATTAGGACTCTATGCAATTGGTCTTTATTTAGGAAATAAAACAATTGGTTTAGCATTAGTTGCCGGAGCAGGAGTTTTAGGTTTTATCTTAAGAGACAAGGTTTTTTCCTTAATCGAAAAAAGATATAAAATCGAAAAATACAGTACGATAAGTGCTTATAAACAAAAGAATTAAATTAGAGAATTTGCCAATTTGATCATGAGATAATTTTTATCGAATTGAAAACAAACGAATTAACAATTAAAACAAATCAACAATTAAACCAATTACAATGATACAAGTAAATAAACTTTCAAAAATATATAACGAAACTACAGTTTTAAATATTAATAATCTTGAAATTCCAAGAGGTCAGAGTTTTGGACTAGTGGGCAATAACGGAGCGGGAAAAACTACTTTTTTCAGTTTATTATTAGATTTGATTCAGCCATCGACAGGAAATATTATTAGCAATAATATTCAGGTAAATACCAGTGAAAAATGGAAATCTTTTACGGGATCTTTTCTCGATGAAAGTTTTTTGATTGGGTATTTAACTCCTGAGGAATACTTTTATTTTATTGGAGATTTACGCCATCAGAACAAAGCCGATATCGATTCACTTTTAGCACAACATGAAGAGTTTTTTAATGGAGAAATCCTGAACAACAAAAAGTATTTAAGAGATTTATCAAAAGGAAATCAGAAGAAAGTGGGTATTATTGCCACACTTATTGGTAATCCGGAAGTTATTATTTTAGATGAGCCGTTTGCAAATTTAGATCCGACAACCGTGAGCAGATTAAAAAAAATAATAAAGGATCTTGCCGAAAATCCAAATGTTACAGTCCTTGTTTCCAGTCATGATTTGCAACATACGGTAGAGGTTTGCGATAGAATTGTAGCACTTAATAAAGGCGAAGTTGTGAAAGATATTCAAACTTCAGAAGAAACCTTACAAGAACTGGAATTGTTTTTTGCAGTTTAAACCCTTATAATTTCAAAAAGAAGCGTATTTTTACCCGTCATTATACTAAAAATCTATTTTAGAAGTTAATTGATTTAAACTCTTTCTATTGAAAAACAATACACTTAAATATAGTCTTTTTCTTGTCTTTTTGTTTCTTTTGATAGCGTGTTCTACCAAGAAAAACACATTTTTGGCCAGAAATTCACATGCTCTAAGTACAAAATATAACATTTTGTACAATGGAGGAATTGGCCTTGATAAAGGATTAAAATCTATTCAGGCGAATAATCAGGATAATTTCTGGAAAATGCTTCCAATAGAAAAAATGCAAATCGATGAAAGTTTTTCGGAGGTTGACAAAGCAAAAAACCCGGATTTTGAAAAGGCAGAAACTAAAGCTACAAAAGCCATTCAAAAACACTCCATGAATATTGGCGGAAGAGAACGAAATTCTCAAATTGACGAAGCTTATTTAATGTTGGGAAAAGCCAGATATTATGATCAGCGCTTTATTCCGGCCCTTGAAGCATTCAATTATATTTTATATAAATATCCAAACAGCAGTAATATTTATACAGCAAAAATCTGGCGCGAAAAAACAAATATGCGTTTAGGAAATGATGCTATTGCTTTAAAAAACATCAAGCTTTTATTAAAAAAGACAGATTTAAACAAACAGACTTTTTCTGATGCAAATGCATTATTAGCAGAAGCATTTTTAAATTTAGAAGAAAAAGACAGTGCTGTTTCAAGACTTAGAATTGCAGAACAATTTAGCAGAATAAATGAAGACAAAGCAAGATATCGTTTTATTTTAGGTCAGATGTATCAGGAAGCCGGAAAAAAAGATAGCGCCAGTTATTTTTATGACGGAGTAATTGATATGAATCGAAAAGCAGATAGAAAATACATGATGCATGCTTATGCTAAAAAAGCACAAATGTTTGACTATGAAAATGGTGATAAAAAATTGTTTCTTAAAATGTATAATAAGTTGGTTGCAGATCGAGAAAACCGACCTTATTATGATGTTCTTTTTTATGAAATGGGTGTTTTCTACGATAACTATAAGGTACAGGATAGTGCGCTGATGTTTTATAATAAATCATTAGGCAGAAAATCTAAAGATCCGTATTTAGTTGCTTCGGCTTATCGAAATATTGGAGACATGTATTTTAAAGATACAGATTATACAATGGCTGCAAAATATTACGACAGTACATTAGTAAAATTAGATCCTAAAACGAGAGAGTTTGCTTTTATTCAAAAAAACAGAAAAAATTTAGATAACGTAATTAAATACGAAGGAATTGCAAAACGTAACGACAGTATAATTAAGGTTTACGGTTTACCTGCGCCCGATAGAAAATTATACTTTGAAAGTTATATTGCTGAGCTTAAAAAGAAAGACGAAGCAAAACGAATTTTAGAAGAAAAAGAAAAGGAAAGATTAGCGATTATTGATCGTAACACAAATGGTAATAACGGACCAACAGCTATAAACCCAAATTCGGTTGGGAAAAGTGATTCTGGCGTAGGAGCTTTTAATCCTCCATCAGGAAATGAAACGGCGAGCACAAGTACTTTTTATTTTTATAATCCAACAACGGTTGCTTACGGAAAATTGCAATTCAAGAAAATGTGGGGTAATAGAACTGTGGGCGGAAACTGGAGATTAGCCTCAATAAAATCTGCTAATAATGCAGCAATGAATGATACAATAAACAACGATCAGGATTTGGCAAATGCGTTAAAAGACTCGGTTGTTGTTGAAAAATATACAACTGATTTTTACGAAAAGCAACTTCCAAAAACACAGTTGGCAATTGATAGTATCGGGGTAGAACGCAATTTTGCGTATTATCAATTAGGACTTATTTATAAGGAGAAATTTAAGGAATATAATTTAGCCAGTGCAAAATTAGAACAACTTTTACGAAATAATCCTGAAGAGAAATTGATTTTGCCAACGATGTATAATTTGTATAAAATATATCAAATTACAAATCCTGCCAAAGCCGAATCTGTTAAGTTCGATATCACGACAAAATATCCAAATTCCAGATATGCCCAAATTTTAAATAATACAAATGCAGAGGATTTAGCTTCGCCTGATAAAGAATATCAAAAATGGTATAAATTATTTCAGGAAGAACAGTTTGATACTGTGCTGGATAATATTGATAATTTGATCAATCAATACGCCGGCGATGAAATTGTTTCTAAATATGAATTGCTAAAAGCGAATACTTCAGGAAAAGTATACGGTCTGGCAGCTTATAAAAAAGGTTTAGAAACAGTTGCTGATGATTATCCGAATAGTGATGAAGGAAAAAATGCGCGAGAAATTTTAGAGAAACAAATTCCGGGTTTAGAAAAACTTGACTTTACATCAGTTGATACTAAAAGTTGGAAAATTTTATATTTGATTCCTAATAATGATACTAAAACGCTTAAAAAAATTGAAGAAGCAATCAGAGTATTTTTCTTAGTTGAAAATTTTGAAAGACTAACAACTTCTTTCGACAAGTATAATAAAACAGAAAGTTTTATAGTTATTCATGGTATAAAATCAGAGGCATATGCCAGAGATGTTGCAGGAATTTTAAGAGAAGATAAAAAATATATAATCACACATCCGTCAATTATTATTTCGAATGAAAATTATAAAGTAGTACAAATTAAAAAAAATCTTGAAGCTTATTTAGCTCCTAAAAACCCATAATAAGCATGTTTGATAAAGTCAAAAAAAACGGAACAGAACTTTTAGGAAAAACAAACAGAATCGTTGAAGGAACATCTATTATAGGTGATATTGTTTCTAAAGCTGATTTTAGATTAGATGGTGAATTGATAGGAAACTTCACTTCGCAGGGAAAATTAGTTATAGGAGCATCAGGCGTTGTAAAAGGTGAAATTATTTGCAATAATGCAGATATTGAAGGTTTGTTTCAGGGAAAAATAAAAGTTTTAGAAATCCTTAATATAAAAGCATCGGCAAAAATTCACGGCGAAGTTGCGGTAGGGAAACTTTCTATCGAACCAGGAGCTGATTTCACAGCGACATGTACAATGCTGACAAATAATAAAGATGTAACTTTAAAAGATGGAAAAGGAGCCGAACAAAAACAGAAGGAATAAATGGTTGCCGCTTATTAATATTCCTGTTCAAATGGGAATCATTATTTTTGTGTTTTCGTATTTTGGAACATGGTTAGATGAAAATCATCCAAGCCCAAAAATATATTATAATACTATTTTTGTAATGTTAGGCGTTGGCCTTGCCCTATATAACGTTATCCGTCAGGTTAACGAAATCAATAAAACAAAGTAATTTATGTTTTAAAGCACTTTAAATAAATGTTGCATCTTTGCAGAAAAATATTTCAATGCTTTTAAAAAATTACAAATCCATCTTACATTTATTCTTATTTGCTTTGGCTGCTTTTATTTTGCACAAAGCGGCATTTTTAGTTTTCGGGGTAAATACTCAAAACTTTTATTATAGCATAGAATTTTTGTATTTGATTTTTTTGGGAATTTCCGCTTTACTATACCTTATATTATTAATAGTAAAAAAGAAGAATTTTGAGATTGTCGGGATGGCTTTTTTATTTGGAACTTTTACTCAAATGTTAATAGGATATTTAATTTTGAGACCGATTTTAGAAAACCATAACGCAGAGGTCATGGTTGAAAAAATCAATTTTTTTGTAACATTTATTTTATTTTTGTTATTTGAGACGCTTTTAACTGTCCGATTATTAAATGAAAAGCATTAAAATAGCAATTCTGTAAAACAAGGTTCAAAAATAATTTTTCATATCCTTTTGAATATTAATAAAAAATGTACCTTTGCACCAAATTTTAGAAACGTAAAAAAAATAAGATTTTTAACAGATATGGTGATTTCCAACAAACCGCTCAAATTTATTCTTGCAGCTTTAGTAGCTTGTTCTCCAGTAATGAGTTTTGCAAATTCAGAGAATGACTCAACGCACGTACAGATCGAGACCGCTCATGAAGAGAAAGTAATTTCGCATAACGCACCTTTGGAAGCAGAGCATGAAGCTCTTGATCCAAAAGCAAAAGTGGATGCTTTTATTGATCATCACTTACAAGATTCTCATGATTTTGTTTTCTTTTCAGATGAAAAGGAAAACAAACATTATGGTTTTCCATTACCGGTTATTCTTATTGACGGAGGTTTGAAAATTTTCTCGTCTGCAAAATTACACCACGGTGAAGAAGTTGCAGCAGTTGATGGAAACTTCTACAAATTAGTTCATGGTAAAATTTACAAAACAGATGCTGCCGGAACCATTACTTTTAATGAGCACGGACATCCTGAGAATGTTAAGCCATTAGATTTCTCTATTACAAAAAATGTTGTATCAATGCTTTTTGTTTCGGTACTATTATTTTTAATGTTTACCGGATTAGCAAAATCATATAAAAAAGGACCAATCCCAACAGGATTTGGAAGAGTATTAGAACCGCTTATTATTTTCATCAGAGACGAAATCGCTATTCCTAATATTGGTGAAAAAAAATACAGAAAATATATGGGTTACTTGTTAACGGTATTTTTCTTTATTTGGTTGTTAAACTTATTAGGTATGACACCACTAGGAATTAACGTTACAGGAAATATTGCAATCACAGTTTGTTTGGCTGCATTTACTTTCATCATTACTCAATTTAGTGCAAACAAAGAATATTGGGGACACATTTTCTGGATGCCGGGAGTTCCAGTACTAATGAAAATTATTTTAGCACCAATTGAAATCTTAGGAACATTAACAAAACCATTTGCATTATTAATTCGTTTGTATGCAAATATTACTGCAGGTCACGTAGTAATTATGAGTTTAATCGCAATGATCTTTGTAGGTAAAAATTTAGCTGCAGATTTGCCAATCTCTATGGGATTAACATTATTTATTTCGGTTATCGAAGTTTTAGTTGCATTTTTACAGGCGTTCATTTTCACAATGTTATCATCATTGTTTATTGGTATGGCTGTTCAGGAGCATGATCATCACCACGCTGATGAAAATGTAATTATCTAATTTAGAAGTTTAATTTTATATATATAAATAGTTATGGGAACAATTCCAACTTTAGTAGGTGCTGGATTAGTAGTAATCGGAGCAGGTTTAGGTTTAGGTAAAATCGGTGGATCTGCTATGGACGCTATTGCTCGTCAGCCAGAAGCTGCAGGTAAAATTCAAACTGCGATGATTATTATCGCGGCTTTATTAGAAGGTTTAGCATTTGCTGCTTTGATCTTAGGAAAATAATAAAGAAAAAAATAACAACATCTTTAACGGTTGGTTAAAGGTGTTGTTACTTTTAAAAAAAGAAATTAAATATTTTAATATAGTTATAAAATGGATAAGTTAATTAACGATTTTTCATTCGGTTTATTCTTTTGGCAAGCTTTAATCTTGTTGGTTTTGATTTTACTTTTAGTGAAATTTGCATGGAAACCAATTATGGAATCTATCACAGCAAGAGAAGAAGGTATTAAAAATGCATTACTTTCTGCTGAAAATGCAAAGCGAGAAATGGAAAATTTGCAAGCTGACAATCAAAGAATTTTGAATGAAGCTCGTGCAGAACGTGACGCGATGCTTAAAGAAGCTCGTGAAATGAGAGAGAAAATGATTGCTGATTCTAAAAACGAAGCACAAGTGCAAGGTCAAAAAATGATCGAGCAGGCGAAAGCAGCTATCGAAAGTGAAAAAAATGCTGCTATGGCTGAATTGAAATTACAAGTTTCAACTTTATCATTAAGCATTGCTGAAAAATTGTTGAAAGATGAATTATCTAACAAAGAATCTCAAACTAAATTAGTTGAGAAAATGTTAGGTGACGTAAAGTTAAACTAAGATTATGGCAAGTACAAGAGCAGCAATTCGTTATGCAAAAGCAATTCTGGACTTAGCAAACTCTAAAGGAGTTGCTGAAGCTGTGAATGACGATATGAAGTCGATTGCTACAGTAATTGACACCAATGCAGAATTGAGTACCTTTATTCAAAACCCAACTACAAAAGTTGAAGTTAAGGAAAGGGCTCTTTTAGAAGTTTTTGCAAATGTAAATGGAGTAACTAAAGGTTTGTTTCATTTATTATTTGAAAACAAAAGATTCGAAATTCTGGAAGCAATTGCTCTGGAATACAAAAAATTATTTGATGAAAGTAATGGAGTTGAAGTAGCAAAAGTTACAACAGCAATTGCTATGGATGCAGATCTGGAAGCTAAAGTTTTAGCTAAAGTTGCTACATTATCAGATAAGAAAATAACAATAGAAAATATCGTAGATCCATCAATCATTGGAGGATTTATTTTAAGAATAGGTGATCAACAATACAATGCATCTGTTGCAAACAGACTGCAGGTATTAAAAAGAGAGTTAAGTAATTAGTTTTATTACACATAAAAGTGTCTAAATTATAAATTAAGATGGCGGAAATCAAACCTGCTGAAATTTCAGCAATATTAAGAAAGCAAGTAGAAGGTTTTGAATCTGGTGCTACGCTAGAAGAAGTAGGAACAGTACTTCAGGTTGGAGATGGTATTGCTCGTATTTACGGGCTATCGAATGTACAATACGGTGAGTTAGTTGAATTTGACAACGGACTTGAAGCTATTGTATTGAATCTTGAAGAAGACAATGTTGGTGTGGTACTTTTAGGACCATCAACAGGAATCAAAGAAGGTTCAACAGCAAAAAGAACACAACGTATTGCATCTCTTAAAGTAGGTGAGCAAATGGTAGGACGTGTTGTTAACACTCTTGGTTTTCCAATTGATGGAAAAGGACCAATTGGTGGAGACTTATACGAAATGCCGTTAGAAAGAAAAGCACCTGGTGTTATCTTCCGTCAGCCAGTAACTGAGCCATTACAAACAGGTATTAAGGCAGTAGATGCTATGATCCCGGTTGGTCGTGGACAACGTGAGCTTGTAATTGGTGACCGTCAAACAGGTAAATCAACTGTTTGTATCGATACAATCTTAAATCAAAAAGAATTTTACGATGCAGGGAAACCTGTATTTTGTATATATGTTGCAATTGGGCAAAAAGCTTCAACTGTAGCAGGAATTGCTAAAATGTTAGAAGAAAAAGGTGCAATGGCTTATACAGTTATTGTTGCAGCTAATGCTTCTGATCCGGCTCCAATGCAAGTTTATGCTCCTTTCGCAGGTGCTGCAATTGGAGAATACTTTAGAGATTCAGGTCGTCCTGCACTTATTGTGTATGATGATTTATCTAAACAAGCTGTTGCTTACCGTGAGGTTTCTCTTTTATTAAGAAGACCACCGGGACGTGAGGCATATCCTGGAGACGTTTTCTACTTACACTCTCGTTTATTAGAGCGTGCTTGTAAAGTAATTGCAGATGATGGAATTGCTAAAAACATGAACGATTTACCAGATTCAATCAAGTCTATCGTAAAAGGTGGAGGTTCATTAACTGCATTGCCAATTATTGAAACTCAGGCTGGTGACGTATCTGCATATATCCCAACAAACGTAATTTCGATTACAGATGGTCAGATTTTCCTTGATGGAGATTTGTTCAACTCTGGAGTTCGTCCTGCAATTAACGTAGGTATCTCTGTA
>NZ_JAYSPC010000014.1:0-35402 GCF_043722275.1 Flavobacterium sp.
CTTATGGGAATGGTTTTTAAGAGCTTATTGAGGGCATCATAATAGGCAGGCTGGCCTACATCAACAGAATCGGTTTGAGCACCTAAAGTATTTAAAAAAGTAGTCCAGTTTATGTTGGGATGTCTTTTTACAAGATCTGTCACAGCCATTTTATTATAATTTGCCTGCACATCGCGAAGTTCAACTTTTGTTTTATGCGAAACGGCGAGTTGTTTGTCAATATCATAAACCAAATCAGCATTCTTTTTAGCCTCTTTGGCATTGCTTCCTGTTTGTTGAAATAATGTAGCAAGGTATTTTTTGTACGATTTCTGTATGGCAACAGTTGATGAATCTGATTTGAAATAATAGTCCCTGTCAGGCAAACCAATACCCGTTTGATAGATTTGGGCAATATTCATACTGCTGTTTTTTTGATCGGGTGACACTCCAAAACCTATAATGGAAGGATTGTTCACTTTTACTTCATTAACTACAAAGTTCATTAAGGACGCTAAATCGCTAATTGCTTCAATTTTTGCAAGTAAAGGTTTTATAGGCGTATAACCGCGTTTGTCAATGGTTATAGTGTCCATGCCTGATGCATAAAAGTCACCTACCTTTTGGGCTATACTTCCTTTTGGATTTTTGCTTTGCGAAATACTGTCCAAAATTCCCTGCAGGCGTATTCGTTGCGGGTAATTCATAAACATATAGGTACCAACTCCGGCTTGAGATGCAGGTATTGCTACAGAATCATACCATTTGCCATTTACATATTTAAAAAAATCGTTCCCAGGTCGCAATGTAGAATCTATTCCAGTGATAGCAATATCTTTTTTTTCTTGATGTTTTGAACAAGCTGTAAAAGCTAAGAATGCAATAAAGAGCATTAATGAATTTTTCATAACTAGATGATTTCTATTAAAATGAACTTAAAAACGTTTAAAAAGTAAATATATTAAAATGTATATGCCAGCATAGTTAATTTTAGCAGAACAATATACGAATTCAGTTTTTAATTCTAAAGCTTTTGTTAGCAGCACTAATATAAAAGTCAGAATATAGACATTTATTTATTGTTAATGTAGTAAACCAACATAACGTTTTGGGACTACCGTGGATTGAAAACTAAATTAATCTCGTTTTTCAGATTTCCAAATCATTCCAAATACGAACCCAACTTTCCATTAAACCATTTGCCCAAATCCGTTGTAGCAACTGTTAGCAGATGCTATTTTCATTTTAGTTGGAATCTAAAACGCATATCTGAATTTACATTTTCTCCTCTTATTCATGCAGGTTTTCAATTTTAAACATTTGCATATTGAATTGCTTTTAAAGCATGGATTTCAGTGGTATCGAAAATAACATCATTTGTATTGTTTTTATTGACAAGCAGCATAATTTCTGTACAGCCTAAAATTATTCCTTCTGCACCTCGTTGTTTTAAATCCTCCATGATTTCAAAGTAAATTTTTCTTGAATCGTCATTGATTATACCTTTAACTAATTCATTATAAATTATGTTATGAATATCATTTCTTTGCTTCTCATTAGGAATTATGGTTTGAATTCCATGTTTATTTATAAGTCTGTCACTAATGAATCCCTGCTCCATTGTAAACTTTGTACCCAAAAGTCCAACTTTTCTGATTTCAGTTTCTTTAATCACTTCAGCCGTTGCATCGGCAATATGTAAAAATGGGATATTAATACTGTTTTCTATGATTTCCGACAGTTTATGCATTGTATTTGTGCATAAAACTATGAAATCTGCACCACCTTTTTCTAATTTTTGTGCTGAATCAATCATTATTTCAGCCAGCTTATCCCAATTTTCTTCATGTTGTAATTTTGCAATTTCGCCAAAATCTACAGATATCATTAGGCTTTTACAGGAGTGAACGCCACCCAGAATCGCATTTGCTCTTTGATTTAATATTTTGTAATATATCGCAGAACTCTCCCAGGATAGTCCTCCAATTAATCCAATTGTTTTCATATTTAACTTTTTTAAAATGAATATTCAGGCTGTATTATAGTTCTTTTTATTTATTATTTAAACTGTACAGACTTTCATGTTACGTTATTTTTGTGCTTGCAGTCTTGTAACCCGCTGAATAAAACTTTCTTTTTCCAGTTCAGTTTCCACTTCCGCAATTGCTTTCATCAAATTGTTTTCAGTATTTATTGCCTCACTCATAGCTTTTATAAAGAGCTGCCAAATGGGTTGAAGTTTTTCTACCAGATCATTTCCTTTAGTTGAAAGTGTCAATATTCTTTTTCGTTCATCTGCCTTATCTTTTTTTGACTTTATCAACTTATTTTTCTCCAATTCTTTCAATAAAATAATCGTTGACGGGTGCGAGTATCCTATTTCGTTTGCCAGTTCAACAACATTCATCGATTTTCTTTTGTAAAGAGTGTATATGACCGGAAACCATTTAGGCTCAAAGTCAATTGCAAAACTCTTATAAATTGCCATCCCATCTTTTCTGATGTTATCGCTAAGTCGCTGTAATCTGGTAGCAATTGCCAAAATTCCAGCTTCATCAATTATATTCATGCTTCTTTATTTGTAAGTGATAATATACATTTTCTCCAGTCATATTTGGAAAATAATCTGGCAATTGCTCTTTTGTAAGTCGCTCAAACCCATTTTTTTCATAAAACCGATGTGCGGCTTTTAACATATCAACAGTACCTAAATAAAGGTCATCAATTTCATTTTTGATGCAATATTTTCTTAGCGTGGCAAAAAGTTGCTGGGAAATACAAAGTTCATTACCTCTAAATTCTTTCTTAACAAACATTTTTCTAATGGCTCCTGCTCTGTGACCTACATTGATTAAAGCAATTGTGCCTACTAAATTCTCATTTAAAAAAGCACCCCAAAATCCGCCGCCATTATTTATATAGTAACGCTCAACATCTAATAGATCCGGTTGGTCTTTGAGAGTAACGGGAACATTAAATTCAATTTGCTGGATTGGTAAAATAAGATCCAGAATGGCTTTTGAATGTAAATTGTTTAAATCCTTAATTGTTATCTTATTTTCCATAGCATATAAATTATGTTTAAATTTACGTAGTTTGTTACATATATAAATAAAAAAGTTGAATTATTTAATATTTTTTATTTTAAGTGCTATTTTTAAAATCTAAAACACATGTTAATTTTATAACATTTGGCTGTGAATATGTAAAAATGCTTTTCTGCATTAATCCATCTTTGAGAATGGAGAAATCAAATACTTACATTCGATTATATCCATAAAAACGGAATGTATATTTCATATCTTAAAACTGATCATTGGTAGACTGAAATTTCATTGAGTTCCGAAAGAGTTTGCTAGTAGACATAAAATGGAAGATTATGTTTATTATGGACGCCCGTCTTATACATCTGTATCTGACGGGTTTTTTCATTTATAAAATTCCCATTTTTATCTACTGTTTTATGTATGAAATGTATAAATATTATTGTAAATCGTATAAAAGAATTTACGAGAAAAAATTATATATTTGAAAGTAAGATGCTTTAAAATACTCGGTGAAAAAACTACTATTTTGGATGAAAATATTTCTTTAAAGTGTCACATTCTAAAATAAATATTAATCATACCCAATAGTTTTTAGGATATCTATTTGCCAAAAAAGTCAAATAAAGACATTCAGAACCTACTTCATTTTAAATTATTCCTACTAATACAGACCGTATAAAGTTTATGGAAACAAAAATATTAATAGTTGAGCAAGATCCTGCAGCAATTAATTCGATTCAGCAAGAGTTGAAAATCGGTAATATTAATTGTATTGTTGAAATTGCGCACTCGGAAGAGGACTATAAAGTGTCGCTTCATCATTTTAAACCTGACATTATTCTTTCAAATTATACTTTTCCTTCCTTTGACGGGATGGCACTTTTTAATTTGTGCCAAAAAGTGATGCCTCAAACACCTTTTGTTTTTATTGTTAAAAGCATTGATGTAGAACAAGCCATAAAGCTCATAAAAATGGGCGTAAGCGATGTAGTATTAAAAGAAAATCTTAGTACTTTATCAACTAAAATTAAGGAAATACGAAAAGATCCTGCGAAAGCTGGCACAACTGAACCAAAATTCAGTAATGGCAAATTTGAAGATTCCCAATTAATTGAAACGGAAGAAAAACAAGAAAAAATTGATCCTATTAGTTTATTTCATGAACCATCGCATAATCTTGTCCAAATCTTGGATTTTTCAATGGACTTAATTTGTTCTTGTGATGAAAAAGGAAGGTTTGTATCTGTAAATAAGGCCTCAGAAAGAATATTAGGCTATCAGCCAGAGGAATTAATTGGCAAAAAATATATGGATTTCGTATTTCATGATAATGAATACACAACAATAAAGGCAGATTTCAATATTAAAAATGAGACGCAGTTAGTCAGGTCTGAGAAAAGGTTTATACATAAAAACGGAAGCATCGTTTATTTACTTTGGTCGGCTTTATGGGATGATGAGCATAAATTGATTTATAGTATAGGCAAAGATACTACGGAGAAAAAAAATATAGAAAAAGCGTTTGAAATGGAAAGACAACGGTTCTATAATTTATATTCTCAAGCACCTTCATGCATGGGAATTCTAAAAGGTCCCAACCATGTGTATGAACTGGCAAATGAACTTTATTTGCAATTAATTGATAGAAAGGATATTATCGGGAAAACAGTGAAGGAAGTATTACCCGAACTTGGAGCGCAAGGAATTTTTGAAATTTTAGATACTGTTTATAAAACGGGTGAAACTTTTTCGGCTAATGAAATGCTGCTAAAATTTGACCGTTACGGAAACGGAAAACTAGTAGATGCTTATTTAAATTTTATTTATCAGGCGAATAGAGATGCGGACAACAATATTGATGGTATTCTTTTTTTTGGCAATGACGTAACAGAACAGGTTTTATCCCGACAAAAAGTTGAAGAAAGTGAAAAAATGTATAGAGATTTAATTCACAAATTACCTGTTGCAACCTATTCCTGCGATGTTGAAGGACGAATAATAATATATAATAAGGCGGCAGTTGCTTTATGGGGAAGAGAACCGGAAATAGGAAAAGATTTATGGTACGATTCGTGGAATATACACAAAAATAACGCTTCGCCTCCTAATTTATGCTCGCTGGCCACGACACTAAAAAAAGGCGAGCCAATCATTAGCAAGGAAATAATTATTGAACGCCCCAATGGAGATAAACGCAATGTCCTGCCATATCCTGTTCCTTTTCTTGATGCCGAAGGGCAGATTACAGGAGCAGTTATTGTACTTGCTGATATTACCGAAATGAAACTGGCACAAAAAGAGCTTAAGAAAAGTGAAAAAAAATATAGGTATCTATTTGATAATAATCCAATGTCAATGTGGGTTATCGATTTAGTAACTTTTAAATTTCTCGACGTAAATAAAATGTCAATTCTGCAATATGGATACAGTCGCGAGGAATTCCTTTCTATGACTGCTTTGGACATACGTCCAGAGAATGATAAAAATAATTTCATACAATCAAGCAATACTTCAAAAATTAACAAAACAAATTACAATAGAGGAAAATGGAATCATCTAAAAAAAGATGGAACTATTGTTCCGGTAGAAATTATTGCGCATGATATTATGTATGAAGGATTTCCGGCGAGATTAATTCTTTCAAACGACATCACTGATCGTACAAAAGCGGAAGCAAATCTGGAAAAAAGAAATAGCCAGCTTATCAAAACTAATTCAGAACTCGACCGATTTGTATATAGTGTATCACACGATTTACGGTCGCCCCTAACCTCCATTCTTGGTCTGCTTTCTTTTATTGAAACCGAAAGTCAGGATAAGGATACTCTTAAACATGCTGAAATGATCCGTAGCAGCGTCAATCGTTTAGATGATTTTATTAAAAATATTCTAAGCTACTCGCGAAACAAACGTACCGGACTTGAAGTGGAAAAAATTTCGATTAACGAAACAGTATTTGATATAATAGATTCGCTTCAAAGCATGAGCGAGGCAAAGGGAATTCGATATGAAATTGAAATCAAAGAACAGCAGCCGTTTTATACAGATAGTCTCCGCTTTAATACCATTGTGGAAAATCTAATTTCAAATGCAATAAAGTACCATAACAAAGATGAATCTGGCAGATATATAAAAATAATTGGATATTCAGATCACGAAAAACTCCATTTTACAATAGCCGACAACGGTATTGGAATAGATCCTTCATATCATAAAAAAATATATGAGATGTTCTTTCGGCTTTCAGGAAAAAAAGACGGGTCCGGCATTGGTTTATACATTGTAAAGGATGCTATAGAAATATTGCAAGGTTCTATAGAAATTGAGTCAGGAAAAGGGACCGGAACAACATTTATTATCACACTTAAAAATTTAAAGCCATGATAACAGAGCAAACACCTAAATTTGATAAGGTAATGATCATTGATGATAACATTATAGATATTTATATTACATCACGTATGATCACTAAAAATAATTTTGGTAAAAGTGTGTTACAATATACCGCGGCACAAGAAGCTTTGAAATATCTCGAGGATAATCAGCATGATATTTCTGAATTACCTCAGATAATATTTGTTGACATTTATATGCCTTTAATGTCGGGATTTGAATTTCTGGAGGAATTTGACAAGTTATCAGATTCTTTAAAAAATTATTGTAAAGTTTATATTATTTCCTCAACAATTGACAGCGAAGACATTGCGAGATCAAACAATAATACAAATGTTGTTTCCTTTCATGTAAAACCAATCTCCAAAGAATTTCTTGAACGGATTATTTAAAAATAATACATTGAAATTCTAAGAGCTACCGATTTGTAAAATTATTCATACAGTAAATTTCTTAAATCACTGCGTCTCACTTGAACTGACTTCACTTAAAAATAAACTATTAATTATGAACCGGAATATAGATATCGAATTTTACGCCCTGCATAGGGATACTTGATGCTGTAATAAACCCATTGTGATTTTCAACGATTCTCTTTACAATTGCAAGCCCAATTCCTGTACCTTCATAAAGATCACGTCCGTGGAGTCTTTGAAAAACCCCAAATATTTTCTCACTATGCTGAGGGTCAAATCCTATTCCGTTATCTTCAAAGGTTAAATAGCAGTATTTTTGCAAAGGAGCCAATTTTTCATTTCGTAATGTTGCTCCGTCATCAATTAGACTTTTAATTTTTATTTCCAAAGGCGTGTCTTTTTTTGAAAATTTAATAGAATTGGTAAGTAAATTTTCCATTAACTGAACAAATTGAAAAGGGATAATATTTAATGCGCCATGAATTTCTGTATCTATAGTGACATTTTTTTGCTGAATATTTTCGATTAAAGCTTCCTTAACGTTGGCAATAATTACATTTAGATCTGTATTTTCAAACTTACGGTCTGCAATATTAGTTCGTGAAAATGTAAGCAAACTGTTAATAAGTTCTCTCATGCGCGTTGTAGAATATAAAATCCTGTCAAATTTTAATTTCCCATCTTCTGATAAATTTGGATATTCATTAGACAATATAACATTTGCAAAAGTTTGTATTTTTCGTAAAGGTTCCTGTAAATCATGACTTGAAATATAGGTAAAAGCATCCAGTTCCATGTTCTTTCTTTTAAGCTCCTGTGCATGCTTTTCTATTGCAGCATATTGAGTTTCAAGTTTGCTATTTGCCTTTAAAATTATATAATTTAATCGCGCTGTTTCTTCTTCCCTGATACGTAATTCCTGGTTCTTTTTAAACAAATCAGTAAAAACCATCACTTTTGCCTGTAATATCGCAGGTGACAAAGGCTTAATCATATAGTCAACAGCGCCAGACTGATATCCCTTAAAAATATACTCAGTGGTATTCATGTTTGCCGTAAGAAATATAATTGGGACGTGTTTTAGCTTTTCGCTTTGGCGAATAAGTTCAGCGGTTTCAAAACCATCCATTAAAGGCATTTGGACATCCATTAATATGATTGCAAAATCCTGATTTTTCAGGAGGATTCGCAAGGCATCTTTTCCGGAAGATGCCTCCACAAATTCATACCCTCTTTCCGCCAGGATCACCTGTAAAGAAAGCAGATTTTCTTTCTTATCGTCCACAATCAGTATTTTGATTGGAGTATCTGCATTTATACTTTTCATGGAATATTTAATTATTTAAGCCAAACACGCATTAGCGTGGATAACTGTTCAACATTTACAGGCTTTGTCATATAATCTGAAGCTCCGGATTCAATACATCTTTGTCTGTCTCCTTTCATGGCTTTTGCCGTTACGGCAATAATAGTAAGATCCTTGTGCTCAGGATCTTTCCTGATATGTTTCATCGTTTCATAACCATCCATTTCAGGCATCATGATATCCATTAAAACAATATCTATTGCTTTATCTTCGTGCAGTATATCAATCGCTTCCTGACCGCTTTCGGCACTGACAACGTCAAGTCCGTAACGTTCTAAAGCAGTAGTTAAGGCAAATAAATTTCGAACATCATCATCTACTAAAAGTACCTTTTTACCTTGTAATACATCTTCTTTTAAATAGAAAGATTCAATACGTTCTCGCATTATTTCCGGAAGTTCTTTATGAACACGGTGCATAAATAAAGCCGTTTGATCTACCAGTTCTTCTATTGAATCAATACTTTTTACAATAATGCTATGAGCAAACCTGTTTAATCTGGCTTTTTGCTGTTTATTGAGATCTCCCGCCGAATGCACAATAATAGCGGTTTCCTGTCCTGCAATATTGTTTTCCAGATCACTTATAAGATCCATTCCGTCAGCATCCGGTAAAACCAAATCTAAAATAATACAATCAAATGATTTTTCCTTTAATAAAGCTACTGCTTCTTTGGCTGTTTTTGCTGCCGAAACAACAATGTCATCACCGGTAACAGCTTCTAATATTCTTTTTAAATCTGATTCATTGTCATCTACTACCAGTAAATTTTTGATTTTCTTGTTTTTAAAATCATGGATATCATTAAAAAGATAAGTCAATGAATCATTTTTCACCGGTTTTAGTAAAAAGTTTCTTGCGCCGCGTTTTAATCCTTTATTTCGTTCATCTTCACCGGAAATAATATAAACCGGAATATGTCTTAAATTGAAATCTGTTTTCAGTCTGTCCAGAATTTTCCAGCCGCTGGTATCCGGCATATTAAGATCCATCGTTATCGCGTGCGGATGAAACTGATTAATAAAATCAATTACATCGTTTCCTTTTGTAGTAACGATTGCTTTAATACCATTATTATGTGCCTGGTCTAACATTATTTTGGCAAAAGTCAAATTGTCTTCTGCAATCAGTAAAACCTTATCATTTGGTTTAATATCGGTTCTGTCATCGCCAACTTCATCCACAAAAAACAAATCAATATCAGATCTGTTGAATCTTTCAGACGGTAATGACTTAATGCGCCCTTTTACATCTGCTTCTTCAGTTACATCAATATTTTCGATTTCTGCAATGTGAACATATTTAAGAGGTAAAAATAAAGTGAATTTACTTCCCACATTGTTTTCACTTTCCAGTTCGATGCTTCCGCCTAATAAATCAGAAAGTCCACGGCTAATAGACAAACCTAAACCAGTTCCGCCATATTTACGCGATGTTGAACCTTCTGCCTGTTGAAAAGCTTCAAATATGATGTTTTGCTTTTCTTTGGAAATACCAATTCCGGTATCAGAGATTTCAAAAGCTACAACAGCTTCTGCATTTTCAAGACTCAGGTTGTTAGTTTTCCAATTGTTAGTGGCTTTGTATATTTTAAGTTTTACTTCTCCTTTTTCCGTAAACTTAAAGGAGTTTGAAAGAAGGTTTTTCAAAATTTGATTCAATCGTTGTGAATCGGTTTCCATCAGTTCAGGAAGATTATTATCCATCGTTATGGTGAAACGAAGATGTTTTGCCTCTGAAATCGGATTAAAAGTAGATGCCACAAATCGGCTGATTTCCTCAAAAGTAATCGGATTATAATCCACAGAAATATATCCGGATTCGATTTTTGATAAATCCAGAATGTCGTTAATTAGCTGAATAAGGTCATCTCCGCAAGAGTTGATCGTTTTGGCAAACTGAATTTGTTTTTCGGATAAATTCCCGTCACGATTCGCAATTAATTCATTCGCCAAAATCTGCAGACTATTAAGCGGCGTTCTTAACTCATGCGACATATTCGCCAAAAACTCCGATTTATATTTAGAGGTTAAAGTCAGCTGATCGGCTTTTTCTTCCAATGCTTTTCTGGCGACTTCAACTTCTTGGTTTTTAAGCTCTACTTCTTCTTTCTGATTCGCTAATAAAAAGGCTTTTTCTTCCAGTTCTTCATTCGTATTTTTCAATACTTCCTGCTGACTTTTAAGCTCACCTGCCAATGATTGTGATTGTACCAATAATTCTTCGGTTCTTGAATTCGATTCGATTGTGTTTAGCACAATACCAATACTTTCTGTTAGTCCTTCAAGGAAATCCAAGTGCGTTTCGCTAAAAGTATCCAGCGATGCGAGTTCGATAACCGCTTTTAATTGTCCTTCAAACAATACCGGCAAAATGATAACGTCTTTTGGTTTTGCATCTCCAAGTCCTGAATTAATTCTGATATAATCTTTAGGAACATTACTCAATATAATTCTTTCTTTTTCGACCGCAACCTGACCAATCAATCCTTCTCCCATCGCATATTGCGTAGGTGAATCTTTTCTTTTGATATAAGCGTATGATGCAATCAGATTCAGTTTTGAATCATCAAAATTTTCATCTTCCTGCAAAATATAAAATAATCCGTGTTGTGCGGTTACAACCGTCGCCAACTCCGAAAGGATTTTTTTGGTAACCGAATTCAATTCTTTTTGTCCCTGAAGCATTTGGGTAAATTTAGCTAAATTCGATTTCAGCCAGTCTTGTTCCTGATTCCTTAAAGTTGTTGCTTTAAGGTTCGAAATCATTTGGTTAATAGTATCTTTAAGCGCTTCTACTTCACCTTTTGCTTCAACACCAATTGTTCGTGTTAAATCTCCCTGCGTTACCGCCGATGCTACCTCAGAAATCGCACGTACCTGTGTTGTTAAATTCGCCGCCAGCTGATTTACGTTTTCTGTTAAGTTTTTCCAGGTTCCTGATGCTCCCGGTACATTTGCCTGACCTCCCAATTTACCTTCTGCCCCAACCTCACGCGCCACAGTTGTTACCTGATCTGAGAAAGTTGCCAGCGTATCAATCATTTCGTTGATCGTATCTGTCAATTGTGCCACTTCTCCTTTGGCATCAATTGATAATTTTTGTTTCAGGTTTCCTTTTGCTACAGATGTTACAACTTTCGCAATTCCACGTACCTGAGACGTTAAATTCGAAGCCATTAAATTCACCGAATCTGTTAAATCTTTCCAAGTTCCCGCAACTCCTTTTACTTCAGATTGTCCTCCCAATTTTCCTTCCGTACCAACTTCACGCGCCACACGGGTTACTTCTGATGAAAACGAGTTCAGTTGTTCCACCATCGTATTAAAGGTATTTTTCAAGTCTAAAATCTCTCCTTTTACGTCTACGGTAATTTGTTTAGAAAGGTCACCATTTGCCACCGCTTTAGTAACATCGGCAATATTACGTACCTGACCCGTTAAGTTTGATGCCATTTGGTTTACAGAATCCGTTAAATCTTTCCACGTTCCGGCAACTCCGGGAACAAATGCTTGTCCGCCCAGTTTACCTTCAGTTCCTACTTCTCGTGACACCCTTGTTACTTCCGAAGCAAAACTTCGAAGCTGATCCACCATCGTATTTACAGTTTCTTTTAACTGCAATATTTCTCCACGAACGTCGGCAGTAATTTTTTTCGACATATCTCCGTTCGCCACGGCAATTGTTACCTCGGCAATATTACGTACCTGAGTCGTTAAGTTACCCGCCATCTGATTCACAGAATCTGTTAAATCTTTCCACGTTCCTGCAACTCCGGGAACATTCGCCTGACCTCCCAGTTTTCCCTCTGTACCTACTTCACGCGCCACACGAGTTACCTCTGATGCAAATTCACGAAGCTGATCCACCATCGTATTCAAAGTTTCTTTTAACTGAAGAATTTCTCCGCGAACGTCAACCGTAATTTTTCGGGACATATCGCCATTTGCTACGGCAATCGCCACATCGGCAATATTACGTACCTGAGCGGTTAAGTTCCCCGCCATTTGGTTCACCGAATCGGTTAAATCTTTCCACGTTCCCGCAACTCCAGGCACATTCGCCTGACCTCCAAGTTTTCCTTCGGTTCCTACTTCTCTCGATACCCTGGTTACTTCAGATGCAAATCCTCGCAGCTGATCCACCATCGTATTAATCGTATTTTTTAACTCTAAGATTTCTCCTTTTACGTCAACGGTAATCTGGAGCGATAAATCGCCTTTTGCTACCGCCGTTGTAACTTCGGCAATATTACGAACCTGCCCCGTTAAATTCGATGCCATTTGGTTTACCGAGTCAGTTAAATCTTTCCAGGTTCCTCCAACTCCTTCAACTTGCGCCTGACCTCCCAATTTTCCTTCGGTACCAACCTCACGCGCCACACGAGTTACCTCGGATGCAAATGAATTCAGCTGACCCACCATCGTATTAATGGTATTTTTCAATTCCAGAATTTCCCCTTTTGTATCAACGGTAATCTGGCGCGATAAATCGCCTTTTGCTACGGCTGTTGTTACTTCGGCAATATTACGAACCTGACCGGTTAAATTTGATGCCATTTGGTTTACCGAATCGGTTAAATCTTTCCAGGTTCCTCCTACTCCTTTTACTTTTGCCTGACCTCCCAGTTTTCCTTCTGTACCAACTTCAAGTGCCACACGCGTAACTTCTGATGAAAAGGAATTTAGCTGATCCACCATCGTATTAATGGTTTTCTTTAATTCAAGAATTTCTCCTTCGGCAACAGCGGTAATCTTTTTAGATAAATCGCCGTTTGCCACGGCGGTTGTAACTTCGGCAATATTACGTACCTGACCCGTTAAGTTTGATGCCATTTGGTTCACCGAATCCGTTAAATCTTTCCAGGTTCCCCCAACTCCTTTTACTTTTGCCTGACCTCCCAGTTTTCCTTCTGAACCTACTTCACGCGCCACACGAGTTACCTCGGCACCAAAAGAGTTCAGCTGATCCACCATCGTGTTGATCGTATTTTTAAGTTCAAGGATTTCTCCTGCAACGTTTACTGTAATTTTTTTAGACAAATCTCCTTTTGCCACCGCCGTTGTTACCTCGGCAATATTACGCACCTGACCTGTTAAGTTTGATGCCATTTGGTTTACCGAGTCAGTTAAATCTTTCCAAACTCCACCAACGCCTCGTACTTTTGCCTGACCTCCAAGTTTTCCTTCAGAACCTACTTCTACAGCCACACGCGTAACTTCTGATGAAAAAGAATTCAGCTGATCCACCATCGTATTAATGGTATTTTTAAGTTCTAATATTTCTCCTTTTACGTCAACGGTAATTTTTTTCGAAAGATCTCCTTTTGCTACCGCCGTTGTTACATCGGCAATATTTCTTACTTGTCCGGTTAAGTTCGATGCCATCTGGTTCACCGAGTCTGTTAGATCTTTCCAGGTTCCTCCAACTCCTTTTACCTGCGCCTGACCTCCCAGTTTTCCTTCAGTACCAACCTCACGCGCCACACGCGTAACTTCAGATGAAAACGAATTCAGCTGATCCACCATTGTATTAATGGTATTTTTAAGTTCGAGGATTTCTCCTTTTACGTCAACGGTAATTTTTTTAGATAAATCTCCTTTTGCAACCGCTGTTGTTACATCGGCAATATTACGTACCTGACCTGTTAAGTTCGAAGCCATTTTATTTACCGAGTCGGTTAAATCTTTCCAAACTCCACCAACGCCTCGCACTTTTGCCTGACCTCCCAGTTTTCCTTCTGTTCCTACCTCACGCGCCACACGGGTAACTTCCATCGAAAACAAATTCAGCTGTTTTACCATTCCGTTTACCTCTTTTGCAATCCTGAGGAATTCTCCCTGAAGCGGATTTCCTTCAATAGAAAGTGGCATTTCCTGAGATAAATTCCCTTTTGCTACGGATGTAATTACGTGTGCAATTTCAATTGTAGGATGCACAAGATCAGAAATTAAGGTGTTTACCGAATCTACGCAGGAACTCCAGGAACCTCTTGCACCATCAAGGGCTACCCTGTTGGTCAGTTTTCCTTGTTTACCAATGCTTTTCCCTACTTTCTGAAATTCAAAAACCATTCTTTCGTTCAGGTCAATAATTTCGTTTAACGTATCGCAGATCGATCTTTTAACGCCACTTTGATCTGTTGGAAAACGCTGGGTAAAATTCCCGTTTTTTACCTTAAGTAAAATCTTTAAAAACTCAGCATCTGTCAAAATAGATTCGTCTGAATGTTCTCTTTTATGCTTTGATATTTTTTCACCTGAAACAATTGGAAGTTCAAGAATCACTTCTGTATTTTCATTTTTATTTGCTGCTGTTTTTTTCATATTATCAATTCTTATAGAATGATTAAAATTCTGATCTGCTCTTTTAAATGTTTTCGCCAAGTAATATTTTCCTGAGATGAAAGTGCACAAAAGCATCCATTGAATCTGATCTTTTTGTATTTTCAGTATAGTTTAAGGGCTTAATAATATAACCTGATATTCCTAATTTTTCTGCTTCCAGCCTGTCCTCTGCTTCAGAAGAAGTGGTCATGATAAAAACTTTTAAATCTTTGAAAATTTCATCTTCCCTTATAACTTTCAAAAATTCTATTCCATTCATTTTTGGCATATTAATATCCAGAAGAACTACATCCGGAACCAGTTTTAAAATTGGGTCTTTCAGCATTTTTAGTGCTTCAATACCGTTATATGCAGCGTGAAGCACATAGTCACTTTCTAATTTTTTTAAAGATCGCTCAACACTTATAATATCAAGTTCATCATCTTCGATTAATAAAATGGTTGGTCTTTTCATAAGTTTTAATTATTTCTCCAGGTGAAAATAAACTGGGCACCTTTTCCCAATGCTGATTTAACAGAAATACTTTCCTGTTGATCGTCGATAATTTTTTTTACAATAGCAAGCCCTACTCCGGTACTCTGCGGCTCATTTTGTTCCCGCAGTGTCTGAAATATTTCAAATATTTTCTGATGGTATTCAGAAGCAATTCCAATCCCGTTATCTTTAACAGAAAACTCATAAAAATCAGTAAATATCCTGCAGCTTATTTTAATTTTTCCGCCTTCCTGCGGGGTATATTTAACTGCATTACTGATTAAATTAGCAAAAACCTGTTCTAATTTAATTCTCTCCGTATATAAATAAGGTAAATCATCAATTTCTAAACTTATATTTCTGGTTACTATTGAATCTGTGATTTCACGAACGAGTGTATTAGTATTGATTTTTTCTGAAGGAGCTTTTATGTTTAATCTCGCATAATCGAGTAAACCATTAATCAGGGCTTCCATTCGTCTTGTTTTCTGCGGAATTATATTTAAATACCTTTTTAGTTCGGGAGATAATTCTTTATCATAATCTTCTTCGATCCAGCTTACCACATTATGAATTCCGCGTATAGGAGCTTTAAGATCATGTGAAACTACATAAGCGAACTTATTTAACTCCGCATTTCGGCTTTTGAGTTCATGAATATTTTTAGCCAGTTTTGCTGACATGGTATTTAATGAAGTTGTTAACGGACTCAATTCATCTTTTCGAATGTCTTGAACGATTGTAAAATTTCCTTTTGAGATATTTTCAGCAAGACGAATCATCGAATTTATTCGCTTGTTTGTTATATACATTATAAATACAATGCTGAGGATACCTACAGTAACGGTCATGGAAAGGAATAAAAGCGAAAAATTGCGCGCATAACTCAAGGAATTAAGCAGCATATCAGTATGGTGCTTTCTTCGGATATATTCTATTTTATTAAATCTGGAAAACCTGTCTGCAATATCATCGTTAATCTTTTTTCCAACATATTTTTTTAACGAATTATTGAAAAGATTCTGATAGTTTTCAGGCTCCAACTTTTGTGATTCAATTATCTCTTCAGAATAATCGAGCCAATTGTTATGAAGTACTACAATTGAATCCAGAATTGACCGCTGTATGTTATGAGTTCCAATTCTTTCCTGCTGCTCTTTTAACAAAACAGGAACCATCTTCATTCCTATAAAGTAAGAATGCAGAAAGGTTCTATCGTTCGTAAGCAAATAACCGCGGAACGCACTTTGCATTTCAATAATCGTTCTGTGGGTTTTATTAGAATTACGGATAATCTCTTCTGATCTGGCAAGAAATTGCGAGTTGCGCTGTACTTTTTTAGACAGCATATAATTAGTATAAGAGTCTGCAACAGACAATAAAATTATAAGCGAAAAAGCTAAAAGAATTTGAGTAGATAATTTCATTGTCAAAAATTAGAGCCAGAGTATTACATTTTTACTTCCAAATAAAAATAATAAAAAATATGCAGCAGATAATTTCAAATTCATTAAATTATAAAGTTTTCATTTTAGATAAAAATATTTATTCCTGAGTATATTTTCTAAGTATCGCTTTTAGTTCATTGAAATTATTAGGCTTTGAAATATAGTCGTGCGCTCCTAAATCTTTAGTAGCCCGTTCAATTTCTTCCAGCTGTGAAGTCGAAAAAATAACAACTGGGATATCTTTTAACTGCTTTTGCTTTTTTAATTCTACCAATAATTCAATACCGGACATGACTGGCATATTAAGATCAAGAAAAATTATATCCGGGTTAATATCCTTAGCATTTAATTTACTCAGAGCTTCTACAGGATCATTTATACCCATGTAAACTGCACTGGACACTGCCTGTAATGCCTCCATAAATAATTCACAGTCATCTGAGTCATCATCGATCTGCAAAATATTTGTATATATCATATTCTCTTAATTTTAAATAATAACAAATTAAACACGTTAAAAAGGTAAATTCTTTATCGCAATTACCTCAGTCATTAACCATAATTAAGAGTATTACTTACTCAAATGTAGTAATTAAATTAACATATGAAATAATTAAATTAACAAAATTACACTCCAAAATGAGCTAAAACATGATTTTTAATAAAATATAAACAGTAGTATGTTAAATCTCCTTTTATAACTTAGTGAAATCCCGTTCTAAACATTTATATTTTTTATCTATTTATAAAAGATCTGGTAAAATTTATAAATAAAAAATTGCCATTATGTTCCTGCATTTAATGATTCATTATTAATGCAAATTTTTGGATAAATTTAATTTAAGTCTGAGTTTGGAAATTATTTTTATAAAAAAAACAGATCAATATAATATTAATCTGCTTTTTTAATAAAGTGAATTTAAAATCCTGAAACAGTACTTTTAATATCAAATGCTTTAATGGTTTGAGCGGTGTCTTATGATTCTCTCAACAATAATTTTCCATTTTAAGCACAAGACGTCCCCATATAATGCTGATTAAATCCATTGGGTTTAAAGTCAAAAGATGAAAGTTATTCGCCGATGCGACAAAACCTAAAACTGTTATTGACTGCTTTTAATTCATCGCCAACAAATTCAAGATCAATTATAGCAGATTTTCTGGGAGAAACGGCACTCTCATTAAAATGCGTATGCAAAACATAATGCATTTTTTGATTTTGATCCCAAAAAACATCTCCGTGACCAATTCCGTTTTGACTGGTATTTTTTCGACTGATGATCGGACTATCTTTTGATTTTTCCCACGGACCTAATGGGCTTTTGCTAGTGGCGTAACCAACAGCATAATCAATATTTCTAAAATCATTTGCCGAATAAATAAGGTAATACAAACCGTCGTGCTTTAAAACCGTCGGCCCTTCTGTAACTGGCCAGTTTGTGTTTTCAGTATTTTCCCAAGGCAATGTTCCGGAAATACATTCGGTTAAAGTTTCCTGTTTAATGCTTTGAAGATCGTCGTTTATTTCGGCAACAAAAATTCGGTTTCCGTTCGTTAATCTAACGTGATATAAGTATTTTTTTCCATTATCGTCGATAAAAACAAACGGGTCAATCTGGTTTCCGGTTTTAATAATCGGTTCTTTGGTTTCACTTTTAAACGGCCCTAACGGACTATCACTAACTGCTGTTGCAATGTTTTCATTGGCCGTATAAATCATGTAAAATTTGTTTTTATACGAAAGAATCTGCGGCGCCCAAAAACCTTTATCGCCATAAGAATCACCTTTTTTCAAAGCCAGACCATTCTGTGCTCCAACCGGTCCTTTCCAGTCTTTTAAATCTGATGAAGTATATACCTGAAAACCTTCACCATTAGGGATATCTCCACTTGTAGTTCCGTATAAATAATATGTTCCGTTGTTGTAAAATATCGTAGGATCTGCCAGTAAAATGGTACTGGATTTCGCTTCTTTTGGCAGGTCTGCATTTTTTTCCTGAGAACAGCCAACGAAAATGCAGAGCGATGTTATTATGGTTAATATTTTTTTCATTTTTTGATTAGTTTTTTAGGTTTAGTTTGTTATCGAATCGTTTGCGATTCCTATTTCTATGGTAAAAATTATTCCCCTGGAATTTTTTTAAAGAAGTTCCGTAGGAACAAAATATATAGTAGGGATGGATTTTAATCCATCATTCGCAATCGGAACCCAATTTTCATTCCAAGGAATGAGAAATCTCCACAAGAAACTCCGTGTAGAGAATCGACAATCTTTGCAGAGTTACTTGCGGAGATCCTTCCTTCGTCAGGATGACATACAGGGTCGCCAATCTTTGTCGAGTTACTAGTGTGATTTCTCCCTTCGGTCGAAATGACAAACTTTGACGATTTACTTTATGTTCTGCTACTCATTTTTTTTCACTTTCTCATTCTCTCATTCTCTCATTATCTAATTCCCTCATTTCACAGAAAACTGATAATAAGAAACCGTCTGATATTTTTGCCCAGGCTTCAAAACAATTGGCGCAAATTTTGGCTGATTAGGAGCATCTGGAAAATGTTGTGTTTCCAGCGCAAAAGCCGTTCTAAAATCATCTTTTGAGCCCGATTTAAACGTGTTTTTTGATTGCATAAAATTTCCGCTGTAAAACTGTAATCCAGGTTCTTGCGTATAAATATTCATTGTAATTCCGGATTTATCGCCAGAAATTGTTGCCGCATTATTCAGCCCGTTTTTCTTTGTTCCGTTTAAAACATAATTGTGATCGTATCCTTTTCCAAATTTTAGCTGCTCGTCTTTTGTTTCAATTCGCTCTCCAATGGTATGTTTTGAAGTAAAATCAAAAGGCGTATTTTTTACTGGTTTTAATTCTCCACTCGGAATCAAACCTTCATCAACCGGAGTAAATTCATTGGCATAAATCTGCAATTCATGATTTAAAATGGTTCCGCTTCCTTCTCCATTCAAATTAAAAAAGGCATGATTGGTCAAATTGACAATAGTAGTTTTATCGGTTGTCGCTTCATATTCCATTTTTATCGAATTATCGTCTGTAATTGTATAGGTTACTTTTACCGTTAAATTCCCGGGAAAACCTTGTTCCCCGTCTGGCGAAACATAACTAAAAACCAAAGTATTTTTGTTTGTTTTGGCAACATCCCAAACTACGTCCTGAAAACCTTTTATACCGCCGTGTAAAGCATTTTCACCATTATTAAGCGGAACCTGATATTGTTTTCCTTCTAAAGTGAATTTTCCTTTTGCAATTCGGTTTCCAACTCTTCCAATTGTAGCGCCAAAATAAGGTTCTGTTGAATTTTTGAAGCCTTTTGCGCTATTCATTCCCACTACAACATCTGTTGGTTTTCCGTTTTTATCAGCAACCCAAAGTCCAATTAATCTTCCTCCGTAATTCGTAAAAGCCGCTTTTATTCCTTCGTTTTCTATCCAATATAAGTTGACTTTTTTACCGTCAATTATGGTATCAAAATTCTTCGCTTCTAAAACTGTTTTTGCAGAATCTGCTGTTATTTCAGCCGTTTCTTTTAATGGTGTATTTTCTTCTTTACCGTCTTTACAATTAAATTGAAAAAGTGCCAGCATTATAACCCCAGCAATCTGAATATTTTTCATTTTTATGTCATTGCGAGGAAGACCTGTTCGCAGTAGCGAAATCAATCTCATCCTCTGGTTAGTATTTATTATTCTTTTCTATTCTCTATTCTCTATTCTCTCTTTTCTTTTTTCTATTCTCTTTTTTGATGGCAGCGCTAATCTGGTTTCTTCGTTTACAGGTTCTCCTAAAACCGGAAATCCGTTTGCGTCCCAGTTGATTTTCTGCATTCTTGGAGATCTTTTATTTCCGCATCCTTCTCCGGGATTTGAATTTGCGTGATATAAAATCCAATCTTCTTTTCCGTCAGGAGATTTAAAGAACGAATTGTGTCCCGGTGCATAAACCTTATTCTTATCTGATTGTTTGAAAATTGGTTCAGGAGCTTTTTTCCATGCGGATGCGTCTAACAAATTATCATCGCCATTAAACGTTAATAAACCCAAAGCGTAAAAATCGGTCCAACAGCCACTAGCCGAAAACACGATGAAAACTTTCCCATTTCTGGACAAAAACTGAGGTCCTTCGTTTACATTTACCTGCGCCGGATTTATATCATCGTGCAAAGCTCCGTGGGTTTCCCAATCGTTTGTTGGTGCCGAAATCATTACACGATCTCCTTCAATCTCAAGCGGATTTTTCATTTTAGCGATGTAAATATTCTGCTGTCCGTTAGTGTCGCCTTCCCAACCTGCCCAGATCATGTACAATTGTTTTTTGTGTTCAAAAATATTTCCGTCAATCGCCCATTTGTCGGTTTTGGCAGCAATTTTTCCTTTAAATTCAAAACTTCCTCTAAACGGTTCTGATGATTTATTTTCCAGCACATACATTCTGTGTGTATTATTATCACCATTGTCTGCTGCGAAATAACAATACCATTTTCCGTTTATGATATGAAATTCTGGCGCCCAGATATCTGCCGAATAATCAGTTCCTTTTGGTGCCTGCCAAATAACTTTGCTTTCAGCATTTTTTAGATCCGATAAATCTTTTGTTTTCCAAAGTACCAATCTATTTTGTAATGTATTCGTGTAATAATAATATCCTTTGTAATACGTGCTGTAAGGGTCTGCGCCCGAAGGCAGAATAGGATTTGTGAATGTTTTTTGCTGTGCAAATGTTGTCGAAACAAATAGCAGCAAAAAGAGAATTGAAATTTTTTTCATATATTTTTTATTGTTGGGGTGATTTTTTAAATACATAGAGACATAGCTTTTCCTTGTCTGTAAAGGCGTTTCACTTGTTTTAATACACATTGAAATAGGACAATCTTGTCATCCTGATTTCTATGATAAAAACATTTTTATTTATAAAGATTTGTTTTTATTTCTCGCAGATTTTGCAGATTGAGCAGATTTTTATTTTGACAAAGACTGTCATTCCGAGGAACGAGGAATCTCCGCAAGAAACTAACCCAAAGCATATTTCCTAAATTGTCGAGCTACTTACGGAGATCCCTCGTTCCTCGGGATAACAAAAATGCGCAGACCAATCTTTCTCTGTAAAGGCGTTTCACTTGATATAAACACATAGAATACAAACAATTTTGTCATCTCGACGAAGGAGAGATCACACTAGAAACTCCGCGCAAATAATCTTCAATCTTTATCGAATCCCGTGTGTGATTTCTCCTTCGTCAGAAATGACAAACTGGAACCGTTATTTACTTTTCTAAAGTAAACCTTGACAAAGTTGCTTCAGACTAAAAAACTATTTATGATTCAAAACATCAATAACTTCTGTGTTGATTTTATTCACGGCTTTAAAATCCATTTTATCTACCTTTCTGTCGTAAGTCATGAAGCCGTTTACCTCGCCTTCAACATCTGTTGTTTGTGTATAAACTGCTGCTGAGAATCCGCTTTTTACATAATTTTTCAGGATTTGAGCATATTTAATGTATTCGGCTGTTACTTCACTTTCATTCTTAAATTTAACATAGCCCCAATTGTCATTTGCTCTCCATAAATGTCCTTCGAGCGGCAAACCAATTCCGCCGTATTCGCCTAAAACAGTCACTCTTCTGGCATCGTACAAATACATTTCGGGTCCCGGATAATTGTGCAAATCTAGAATATCACCCGTTTGAAAATGATTTCCACCGCTTGATGAATTCGTTAATCTACTTGGATCGTGTTGTTTTGTCCATTCGGTTATTTCTACGGTTTTAAATTGTCCCCAAGCTTCGTTAAACGGAACCCAAACTACAATACTTGGGTAAGAATACAAATGATCCATAATTTCCCGCCATTCTTTTCTATAGATTTCTTCAGATTTTGCGGTACGCTGTAATTCTGTTCCTTCAAAGTATTTTTTATTTTGCCACAGCGGTTGTTCGTCTCCGCTTGGCATATCCTGCCAGACTAAAATTCCCAATTCATCGCAATGTGTATACCAGCGTTCCGGCTCAACTTTTACGTGTTTACGAATCATATTAAAACCTAATTCCTTTGTTTTAATAATATCATATTTCAAAGCTTCGTCGGTTGGTGCTGTATATAAACCGTCTGGCCACCAGCCTTGATCTAAAGGACCAAACTGAAAATAATCTTTGTTATTCAACTGCATTCTCATGATTCCGTTTTCATCCCTTTTTGATGAAATTTTTCGCATCGCAAAATAACTTTTTACTTCATCAACCACTTTATTGTTGCTGATTAAACGAATTTTTGTCTGATATAAAAACGGGCTTTCCGGCGACCATAATTTCGGATTATTCAAAACGACATCATTACTTTCGCCAACAACCGCTTTTTCTTTTGCAATTTCTTTTTCTGCATCAAAAACTGATATTTCGACTACATCTCCATTTGTTGCGCCTATAACATCTGCTTTAATGCTTATCGTATTTTGATCAATATTGGGCGTTGTTTTTAATGCCGTAATGTTTTTTGCATTTACGGGTTCTATCCAAACGGTTTGCCAGATTCCGGTTACGGGCGTATACCAGATTCCTTCGGGATTTTTAACTTGTTTGCCTCTTGGCTGAGGTCCTTCGTTTGATGGGTCCCAAACTTTTACGACTAGTTTTTGAGTTTTTCCTTTTTGGACAAAAGGCGTAATATCAAATGAAAATGGTGTATAACCGCCAGTATGCGAACCAACTTTTATATCATTTATAAAAACTTCTGTTTTCCAGTCTACAGCACCAAAATGCAGGAGAATATTTTTATTATTCCAGTTGGATTCAATCGAAAAATGAGTTTCGTACCAAAGTTCATTTTTTGCCCCAACTTCTTTCATCACGCCGGACAAACTAGATTCGACCGCAAACGGAACCAAAATTTGCCCATCATATTTTGACGGCGCTGTTTTTCCAAATTCCTGAATGGCATAATTCCATAAACCATTCAAATTTTTCCATTGGCTGCGCTCCATAATCGGACGGGGATATTCTGGTAATGTTTTAGCAGGATCAACCTGTGTCGCCCAGTTTGTTTTGATTTTATCTCCCTGAGGTTTCCATTGTGCATGAACCAGACAGCTTAAAAAAAGCGCCAGTAAAACAGTTATTTTTTTATTCATTATATCTTGTTTTGCGCAATATTTCTATAGATTATTGCCATTTCATTTTCTTCTTTACTAAATAAATTACCAGACTATTTCCACATAGTCTGGTAATTTCAATCACTAACTTAACTAACCATATTTTTTTAATTATGAATTGTTAATTGTGAGTTATAAATTCACTATAGAATCTGTAAACTTTAACTAATCACTTATAGTTAATCATTAACAATTAATAATTGATAATCAACCATTAATTTTTATCACTTTTTTGTCAAACCAAATTTCTTCACCAAGCCGTCATATTCTTTTTTTGAAATGGTAATCATGCATCCATGACGTACTTTTTCAGGGAAACTGTATTTGTCCCAATCGGCAAAAAAGGTGTAACCTGAGGCTTGAAACCAAGGTCCGTTGAGATTATCTGTGATGGATAATCCGTAGGAAACGCCCGGATATTGTTCGTAATACATGTACCATATTTTATCATCAGGAGAAGGAATCAGCATTGGCGCTTCTCTAAAGTTGGGACTGATAGATTGCTGGGGCAAAGAATAAGGTCCTAAAAGTGATTTTGATTTTGCAATTCGGATGGTTTTTCCGGTTGTCCAATATAAAGTTGGATAAGTTTCATCTTTGATTACGGCGTAATACGAATCGCCAACTTTACGAATGAAAACATCAATGGTTCCCATATCCCAATCGAATAATCGTTTTGGTGTTCCTTCGAAAGTTTTTAAATCTTTAGACAAAACATACAACGTTCGCTGACTTGCCCAATATCGTTCCGGATCTTCTTTTGTGCCATCAAGATGTGGCGTATGCCAGGTCATGATAAACTTTTCTGAATCTTTGTCGTAATATAATTTTGGCGCACCAATTCGCTGTAAAGCATTCGAATAATCGGGTGTACTTTTTAAATCCGGCGTATAATCAGAGTGTTTTTTCCAGGTAATTAAATCATCCGAAACCCAAATGTTGATTGTTTTTGCATCGTCGTCGGTATTTCCTGCGATGTAATATTTTCCGTCCGGTCCTTTGCAGATATCCGGATGTCCTTTATAATCTTCAAAAACTCTTTTTCCGCTGTTTAAATTTTCCCAATGCAAACCGTCAAGACTTACGGAATAATACAATCTTCCGTAATCGTTGTGCGTCATGTGCGCAAAAAGATAGGCTTCGTTTTTAGGTTTTTCATTTCCTTTGACTTGTCCCGGCGGATCTGGCTGTTGCGCATTCGCAGAAAATCCTACAAGAATTACTACTAGAAAAAAAAGCTGTTTTAACGTATGTTTTTTCATTGCTATTAGGTTTTTATTTATTGCCCACGGATTTTACGAACGAAACGGGTTTTCGCTGATTTTTTTTATGCATTTTAATTGTGATTATTGGTAAATCCGTAAAATTTATTGCCCGCTGGTGTAACGGATTAGACGGGTTTTCACTGGTTTTTTTTAATGGTTTTAATTAAAATCTTCATTTTTTAAATAATCATAAAATTAATCTGTGATAATCAGTTTAATCCGTACAATCCGTGGGCAAATAAGTTATCTACTTCTTATTCGCTTCAGACGTCATTTTCTTAATCAAATCTGTTTCTGCTTTTATGTAAGGCGTTCCGTCATTTTTAAGTACTTCGTGAAACCAAAGTTTCGGTTCAGCATCGTATTTTTTCGTCCAGCTGTCCCAAGCATATTTGGTTTGTGTTTTTCCGTCAACAAAACCCCAGTTGATCATTCCAACATTGTACTTTTTTGCGATTGGTAAAAAACCTTCAAAAGTGCTTCCGTTTGGTCGTGCCATATATTCTGTACACAATAAAGGTTTTCCGTAACGCTGTAATTGTTTGATTACTTTTTCAAAATCTGCTGGCGTGTTATAATTGTGAAAAGAAACCACATCAGATTGTTCGATCTGCATTTTGTGCATTGGTTTCATCTTTGTTTCATCGCTCCAATCACCAACCCAAACTCCGGAAGTTAATGGCTGAGAAGGATTGCTTTCTCTTGCCCAAACAAAAACATTTTTTAAAAGTGGCAAAATCAAATCGACTTTGTTTTTTATTTCGATTTTTTCGTAAGATGGTCCCGTCATATTATCCGGTTCGTTCCATACATCCCAACCTAAAATACGTTTATCATCTTTGAACTTGGCAACGGTTTCTTTTACATATTTCTCTAAACGAGGATATTGTGTTGAATCCTGCAAAACTTTTTGCCCCGGACTTTGTACCCACCCTGAATTGTGTGTAAATGGTTTTGGCGCACGTTGTTTTCCTAAAGCAGGAAAAGGATCCCAGCAGGAATCAAATAAAACAAATAGTGTTTTGATATGATGTTTATCTGCAATTTCAAGAAATTTGTCCATGCGTTTGTAGAAACCTTCGGCATCTTGCTGATGTAATAAATCGTGGAGGTAAACGCGCATAACATTCATGCCAATACCTTCTGCCCAACCCAGTTCCTGATCAATTCTTTTGGGATCAAATGTATCTTCCTGCCACATCTCTAACTGATTTATAGCTGTGCTAGGATAATAATTTGCGCCTACTAACCAAGGTTGTTCTGCATACCATTTATTGGCCTGATCTTTTGTCCAGATTTCTCTTTTTTCAACCGCAGTTGTTTCATTTTTATTTTCTTCGGTAGTATTTTTTTTATTGTTGCAGCTCAACAATACAAGTCCTGCCAACATTAATGTCAGACACAATTTTATTTTTTTCATTATAAATTTTGTTGTTATGAACGATCGTTCTTTAATAAGGGAATCAGATTTATTTGATCTGATTCCCTTTAAAATATTTAATATTGGTCGTTTTGATCTAAGTTTGGATTATTATCCACTTCAACCTGCGGAATTGGTAATCTTTGATTTTTACCTACTTTAAAGTTTTTGAAATCAGGATCACGAACCGCAATTTTATCAACAGAAGCCTGGGAATTTAAATCTCCCCAACGTTTTAAATCTTCCCATCGAACACTTTCTCCGGCTAATTCTAAAACTCGTTCTGTTTTTAATCTTTCCAAAAATTTATCGTGATCGTTTCCTATTTCAGGATGAGCCAACGCCAGAGTATTCATGTTTGAACGTGCTCTTACTAAATCCACATATTGGTAAGCATCTGCAGTATTTCCTAATTCATTCAAAACTTCGGCGTAGCGCAATAAGATATCGGCGTAACGAACCAATCTGTAATTTACCTGATTGTAATAATCTTCGTTGTTTCGGTAATAATCACGGCTTCCTTTTCTAAACCAGGCTTCGTCATTGCCCCACTCCCAGTTTTTACCATATGTTTTGTCTCCAAAATCTGCTAGTAAATCAGGATAGTATAAAGTATATCTTAGTCTCGCATCCAGATTTCCGTCTTTATTTTTTTCTTGTTTAAATGCATTTACTAACCAGAAACGAGCTTGTCCATCTGACCATCCAATTCCTCTTGGTGCAAAAAACTGACTGCGATTACTAGAAACTGCAGCGTTTTGATCTTCTCCTGTTCCTCCTTTTCTTTGATCTCCAAACTGAATTTCAAATACAGATTCGCTGTTGTTTTCATTTACATCTGTAAAGTTGTCTCTGTAATTTGCAGCTAGATTGTACTTTGCTCCGGCACCATTAATTAAATATTCTAAAGCACCTTTTGCCTCAGTCCATTTATGCTGTTGCATGTATACTTTTGCTAAAAATGCTTTTGCTGCACCTTTATCAGGACGTCCGGTTTGGTCACCTGACCATGAAGCAGGCAAATCGGTGAAAGCCTCATTTAAATCTTTTTCAACTTGTGTCCAAACTTCGGTTACATTTTTTTGTTCCGGCAAATCTGCTGGTGTAGACGGCGTTAAAACAAGCGGAATGTTTTCCCAAAGAATTGCGGCGTAATAGTAATGTAAGGCTCTGAAAAATTTAGCCTGAGCCAAAATTTTCTTTTTATCATCTTCATTTTGAAAGGTAATATTAGGAACATTTGCCAAAACCTGATTACATCTAAAAACGGCTTTGTACGTATCTCTCCATGTTACTGCATTTCCTTCCCAAAAATTATAATTGATATAATTGAATCTTGTCCAGTCTGCTAATTCTGTCCAGGGGCTGTTACTAAATCCTTCATCAGATGTTAGGTCCAGACGGAAATACATCCATCTTGCCCATAATCCATCTTTATAAAACATGGCGTAAATAGAATTAACACCTGCTTGTGCATCACTTTCAGTTTTCCAATATTGATCTACTGTTATATCATTTGGGCTGCTCAGATCCAATTCGTTTTCACAGGAGGATGCAAAAAACAGACCTAGAAAAACTACGGTTATTATGATTATTTTTTTCATTATACTATTTTTTAAAAAATTAAAAGCTAAACTCAACACCAAAAGAATATGTCTGAAGATTTGGGAATGCTCCGTTATCAACACCTCTTTCAAAAATATTACTGTTTGTAAATTCAGGATCTAAGCCTTTGTATTTTGTAATTGTAATAATATTTTGTGCTGATAATGTTAATCTTGCTCTGGTAATTCCAGATTTATTCAAGACACTTTCTGGCAGATTATAGCCAAACCCAATGTATTTAAGTCTGATAAAATTGCCGTTTTCTAAGAAACGGTCACTATCTCCTCTTGAGTTTAAAGTTGAACCTTTTGTAACTCTTGGAAAATCAGTATTTGGATTTTCAGGTGTCCAGGGCTGTATTCCTGCTCTGTAGTTGCTATTGTCATCAAAACGATCCACAACACTTCTAAATCCGTTGTAAACAGTTGCTCCATGAGAAGCAATCCAGTTCATAGAAAAATCAAAACCTTTGTATTCTGCTCCTGCATTTAAACCCATTTCAAATTCAGGCCACGGGCTTCCCACAATAGCTTTATCATCACTTGTAATTTGTCCGTCACCGTTAACGTCTTTAAAACGAATATCTCCGGGTACAGCATTTGGCATAATTACTTTTCCGTCAGCATTTTTATAGGCGCTGATTTCTTCTTGATTTTGAAACAATCCATCTGTTTGCAAAACATACCACATTCCAACAGGAGATCCTGCTCTGGTCATTGTATTTCCAACGATGTTTTCATTTTGCCCGTTCCCTAAAGAAACCAATTTGTTATTTACTTTTGTAAAGTTTACAGAAGCGTTAAACGAGAAATCGTTGATTTTTTTGCTATAAGCTAATTCTAATTCAAAACCTTTGTTTTCAACAGTAGCTGCATTCGAAATTGGGTTTCCTCCATCATTTCCTGTTGTTAATAAAATTGGGAAACCAAATAATACATCTTCTGTACGGGCAATAAAATAATCTGCCGTAAGACGTAAATCATTATTCAAAACTCCCAGATCTAATCCAAAATTGGTTTGTTTTAGTTTTTCCCAACGCAATTGAGAATTTGAAAGTTTTACCTGAGCTGCAGATGGATATAAAATTTGTCCATTTCCTAAAACAATTTGTCCGAAATTATTAATAAAACTTTTAGATTCATACTCTTTAATATTTCCAGAACCTAATTCTCCATAACTTGCTCTTAATTTCAAATCTTTAATAAATTCAGATTTAAAGAAAGATTCGTTGTTAATTCTCCATCCGGCAGAAAGAGAAGGGAAATTTCCCCATTTGTTTTCATCACTAAATCTTGATGATCCGTCGCGTCTTAAAACAGCATTAAATAAATAACGATTATCATAATTATATTCTAATCTTCCTAAATAAGAGGCTAAAGAAGCTTCGTTGATATAACCTCCAACTACCGGTGAATCTCCCTGATTTAAAACCTCATAGTATTGACCTGTTCCTGAGTTTATTGGAATATTTCTCTTTGTTCCGTAAATTTGCTCATATTTGTCTTTTTGAAAAGTCTGCCCCACTAAAATTGTCAAATCATGTTTTCCAAATTGTTTTTTGAAATTCAATGTATTTTCAAATAATGTCGTTTCAGATCTTCCTTTGTTTTGATCAATAATAGAAGGATCTATTGGCTGATTTAAGCTCCAATTCCCTACTTTTCTTAAAAATTTATACGAATCAAAACTAGTTTCATATCCAAAGTTGAAACGGTATTTTAACCATGAAGTCAATTTTAATTCTGACCAGACGTTTCCTCTGATTCTAAAATTTTCATTTATTGTATTTGCAAAATCAGAAATTGCTAATGGATTTGTACCAAAAGTATCTGCAACTCCTTGTTTTCCATAACCATATCCTCCAGGATTTGCAGCATCATAAAGCGGAATTGTTGGTGTCATTCTATAGACATCAATAATTGGATTTCCGGCCATTTCATCTGTTTTTGAATTACTGATGGCAATGTTTTCTCCAATACTGAAAATTCCTTTAGAACCACTTGAATTTACACGGAATGAAATTCTGTCAAAATCAGTTCCAATAACAGTTCCTTCGTTTCCAAAATAATTTCCTGACATAAAAAACGTTGAATTATCTCCTCCTCCGGAAACGCTGGCGTTATAATCCTGAATCATTCCAGTTTTAAAAACCGCATCCTGCCAGTCTGTATTTACTGCCATGTTAAGATTTTGTCTGGGATATCCGGCATTATCATATGCCATATTATTTAATTTTGCGAACTCTTCAGTTCCTGCTAAATCATATCTTGGCATTGTTGTAAAGCTGGTTTTTGTGGAAACCTCGACTTTAAGCGGACCTTTTTTTCCTTTTTTAGTGGTAATAATAATGACACCATTTGCAGCTCTTGAACCGTAAATTGCAGCTGCCGATGCATCTTTTAAAACCTGAATAGTTTCAATATCATTTGGGTTAAAATCTCGGTTTGCAGATGTAACCAAACCATCAATTACGTATAATGGGTTTGTATTTTGAAGATTTTTTAAACCACGAATTTCAATATTCGCTTCTTGTCCCGGACGACCGCCACCACGTACTTTTACTCCGGTAACTAAACCCTGAAGTCCGTCTGCAACGGTTGTAATCTGACGTTTTTGAATTTCTTCGGCTTTAACAAGAGAAACTGCTCCTGTAAGGTCTTTTTTCTGTTGAGATCCATACCCTACAACCACAATTTCGTCCAGTTTCGTTGCGTCTTCTGCTAAAGAAGCATCTACGGTTGTTTTATTGTTAATCGCAATTTCGATTGTTTTATATCCCTGCGAACTAAAAATCAGTGTTTGATTTGAAGCTGCTTCAATTTTATACCTTCCGTCGAAATCAGTAACTGCTCCGTTTTTGGTATTCTTGATGACAACATTTGCAAACGGAATTGGCTCTCCTGTTATTGAGGCCACTCTTCCGCTTATGGTTATTTGCTGTTGTGCATACGTTTGCTGCACTAATAAACTAAAGAAAAACAAGAGGTAATATCTCTGCTTTAAAATTTGAGTGAACTTTGTTTTCATTGATTTTTCATTTTAGATAGTTTTCATTTTGGTTGGTTTTGTACTTAATTTGTAAAGTTTAGCCGTCTTTTATTCGAGCGGTGTTCCATTTTAAATTGGCTTCTGTTAATAATGTGTTCATTTTAATTCAAAAGTATTAATGACGTTATTTTTTAAAGTTTATTTTATTGATGCTGTATTTTTTAGGCTTAAAAATTATCAATATCATTTATTTAAAAAGTCAAAGTAGATGATTTTAATTCAAAATAAAATGATTTATTTGTGTCAATATCTCTCTCAAATGAGTCAAATTGTATAAAACAGACCAGAAAAACAAAGACTTGCAACATTATGTCGAATATTGACACGATTTGAATATGTTCTGGTTTTATCATAAAAAACACAACTATGCGTAAATTCTTTCTTATTGTATTTTTTTCGATTTTATCGATAAATCTTATTCAGGCGCAAGAATATTATTTTAAACATTTTCAGGTTGAAGAAGGACTTTCAAACAATACCGTTTTAACTTCTTTGCAGGACGAAGATGGTTTTATGTGGTTTGGAACTAAAGATGGTCTGAACCGGTTTGATGGTTATCGTTTTAAAACGTATCGAAGCAATGCAGACCCAATTCACAGTTTAGGAAGCAATTATATTCAGTCTCTTCATGAATATAAAGGTGTAATTTGGGTTGGTACCGATAAAGGTTTATACCAATACAATAAAAAAACCGATGAATTTACGGTTTTAAACGAAGCTATTAATGACAGGATAAACGATATTAACCACGATAAGAATGGAAACATCTGGTTTATTTCGGGAAATATCCTGTACAAATATTCTACGGTAAAAAAAGAAACCAAGACATTTAATCCCAATAAATATTTTGTTGCAACTTCGATTTCACGAGATGTAAATGGACAAATCTGGGCATCTTCATTAAATAAAATCTACCGTTATTCTGAAGAAAACCTTTCGTTTGAAAACATTCCGATTACTCCTCCCGCAGGTTCTACAAATTTTAGGATTACGGTTATTTATGCTTTGGATAAATACAATATTGCGATTGGCACACAAGACGATGGAGTTTTGGTTTATAATATTCATGAAAAAACCACTTTGAATTTACAATTTTCAACCAAAAATCCGGTTTATGTGCGTCAATTTAAAAAGAAAGACAATAATGAACTCTGGATTGCCAGCGAATCAGGCGTTTATGTCTATAATTTGAAAACAAAAGTGAATGTAAATCTGAAAAAAAATTACAATGATCCGTATGCGATTTCAGATAATGCGGCTTATTCTATTACTATTGATAAGGAAAACGGAATTTGGATTGGAACTTATTTTGGGGGAATTAATTACCATCAAAAACAATACACGCAATTCAAGAAATATTTCCCGCAAAAAGGACAAAACTCGATTAGCGGAAGCGCGGTTCGTGAAATTCATAAAGATGACAAAGGTGATCTCTGGATCGGAACAGAAGATGCGGGCTTAAACCGATTTAACCCAAAAACGCAACAATTTACTTCGTATTTACCAAACGGAAGCAAAAGCAGTGTTTCTTATTATAATATACATGCTTTGATGCCCAGAAAAGACAAGATTTGGGTGGGAACTTTTGAGCATGGTTTGGATGTTTTAGATCGAAATTCAGGTGCAGTTATCAAACATTATAGTGCCAATAATCCGTCATGTGGGTTGCGAAGTAATTTTATTTTTTCGTTTTATGAAACCAAAAAAGACGAATTGATCGTGATTACCACAATGGGACTTTATAAATATAATGAGCAAAGCGATACTTTCGAAACCTTAAAAATATTTCCTGAAACGACACATTACACTAATTATAAAGAAGACAGCGATGGCAATTTGTGGGCAGGAAGTTATCGTGATGGTCTGTTTTATTATAATCCGAAGACTAAAAAGAAAGAGGTTTTTATTTATGATTATAAAAATCCAAATGGTATTAGTAATAATTCAATCAATTATATATTTGAAGACAGTGCAAAAAATTTATGGTTTGCCACTGAAAACGGACTGGATTTATTGGATAAAAAAACAAGGACTTTTAAAAAATTCACCACAAAAAACGGATTCCCAAGTAATGTTGTGTATTCGATTTTAGAAGATGATGCCAAAAATTTATGGCTCACGACTTCTAAAGGTTTAGTGAAATTTGGCAAGGACCATAAAACCATTAAAATTTATACAACGGCAAATGGTTTATTGAGCGATCAGTTCAATTATGCATCGGCTTTTAAAGATGATAATGGCGATATGTATTTTGGAAATCTTAACGGAATGATTAGTTTCAACCCAAAGAATTTTACCAAAAACAAATACACGCCTTCGATTTTTATTACCAATTTACAGATTAATAATAAAGATATTGATGCGAACGGCGATGATTCTCCTATAAAACAATCAATTTCTCATATTGATGAACTGGAACTCGACAGCAATCAATCGTCGTTTAATCTTGAATTTGCATCTTTAAATTACACAGCTCCGGAACTTACAGAATATTGGTATAAACTTGAAAACGTAAATAACGACTGGGTTTATCTGGAACGCAACCATAAAGTTTTCTTTACAGAACTGGCGCCGGGCGATTATGTTTTTAAAGTAAAATCATTGAATAGTTTTGGCGTTTGGAGTAAAGAAGTCGAATTAAAAATCAGGATTCTGCCACCGTTTTGGGCAAGTTCTTATGCTTACTTCTTCTATTTTCTGCTAATTTGTGGTTCGTTTTATTATATAATTCGGTATTCGCAAAATTTAACCCAGATTAAGAATAATCGCAAAATAAAACATCTCAACGACGAAAAAGAGAAAGAAATCTATCAGGCAAAAATTGATTTTTTTACCAATGTTGCACACGAAATCAGAACGCCATTGACGTTGATAAAAGGACCTCTTGAAAAACTTTTGGTGATGGAACATCAATTGCCGGAAGTCCCTCAGAATCTTTCTATAATGAAAAAAAATACCTCACGATTATTGAAATTAGTAAATGAATTACTGGATTTTAGAAAGTCGGAAATTGGAGGTTTGAAACTGACTTTTGTTGAAGCAAATATTTCATCAATGGTCAGGAATTTTCATTTAAGATTCAGCCAGTTGATTGAGGAAAGAGGAATTGAATTTGAACTGGAACTGGGCGATAAAGATATTTTTGCTTTTGTGGATAAAGAGGCTTTCAAAAAAATCCTGAGCAATTTGATGAGCAATGCCATTAAATATGCCAAAGACAAAGCCTCGATTACACTTTTCAGGGACGAAAAAAAACTGACTTTAATAGTGAAAAATGACGGCAATATAATTCCGTTTCATCTAAAGGATAAAATTTTCGAACCGTTTTTCAGGGTGGATAATATGGATACAACTTCCGGAACGGGAATTGGGCTTTCGCTGGCGCATTCGCTAACGCAATTACATCACGGAAATCTTCAGGTAATTCCTGATTTAGAAGTCAATATTTTTGAACTTGTGGTTCCGCTGCGTCAGGAAGAAGAATTTATGTTTTATAACGAACCTGAAAATGAAGAAATTGAAACTGAATCTGAACCTATCGAAATCGAAAATAAACAAGAGAAACCACAGCTTTTAATTGTAGAAGACAATGAAGATTTATTGAATTTTATTGCTACAGAATTGTCTTCGGTTTACACTGTTTTAAAAGCATATAATGGCGAAAATGCGCTGAAAATCATTCACAACGAAAATATTCAATTGGTAATAAGTGATGTTTCGATGCCTGTTATGGACGGAATTACGTTGTGTAAAGAAATCAAGGCAAATCTTGAAACGAGTCATATTCCGGTGATTCTGCTTACGGCTAAAAACTCGCTAAAATCTCAAATTGATGGTCTTGGTGCGGGCGCAGATGCGTATATAGCAAAACCTTTTTCGATGGATTATTTAAAAGTTCAGGCTAATAATCTTATCGAAAACAGGAAACAGATTATGAATTATTATGCGAGTTCGCCTCTTTCGCACATTAAAAGTATTGCACACAATAAAACCGACGAGAAGTTTTTGAAAAAGTTGGATGACGAAATTCTAAAAAATATTACAGATCCTGAATTAAGTGTAGAATCTCTTGCAGAAATAATGAATATGAGCCGTTCGACTTTGTATAGAAAAATCAAGGATATTTCGAATTTAAGTCCGAATGAATTAATCAATATCGTTCGTTTAAAAAGAGCCGCAGAACTACTTTTGAATGAGAATTATAAAATGTATGAAATTGCCGAAAAAATTGGTTATAAATCACAGACGAGTTTTGGAAGAAACTTTCAAAAACACTTTTCTATGACACCTTCTGAATATATTGCTAAGAATAAAAATTAACCCATTGGGTACAATTAAGTTAAAAATACAAACTGTATAAATTAGAACGCGGATAAAACAGATTTGCTTTGCAAAAACGCAGATTTTCGCAGATTTTCATATAGAATTTA